>NZ_JBKBHV010000011.1:0-73481 GCF_046299635.1 Thermosynechococcus sp.
ACTCTCTGTGACCGTGCACTCTTCAATGTTGGCCTTGGCTCCCTCACGGATAACAATGCCTCTTCTGCCCCCTTGAATATGGCAATCCTGCACCACGGGAGAAGTGGTTGAACCCGCAATTTCGATGCCGATGCCTTGATTGGCGTTTGGCAACAGCTCAATCCGACAGTTCTCTAGGATGAGCCTCCCTTGGGGAACCTTGATCGCTGTTCCCGCTCCCTTGTAGTCAAAGAGCACATTCACTATCCTCGCGACTGGTGCTGCCATCACCAAGCAGCTTGCATCGGGGCTGAAAATGACGACCTCCCCAAGCTCGCCTTCTCCCACAATCTCAATCGGTTTATTGATTTCTAGGGATTCGGCGTAATGCCCTGGTTTGATCGCGAGGGTACTATGGGCGGGAACCGCAGCCAGTGCTTCAGAAATACTGTGAAAATCCGCCGATCCAAAAGCAGCAACAGTAAAGACCATAAATACTAACAAAAAGTTAAGTCGTGTACTCAGCGTTGATTTTCACATAATCGTAGCTAAGATCGCAGCCCCAAGCCACACCTCGACCTTGACCATTGCCAATGCTCACTTCAATGACAATAGGATGGTCAATAGATTGCCCACCGGTAGGATCGGTGTTGGCGGCTGCTTGGTTCACCAAGTAGGTGTGGGCGGCAGTGCGATCAAAGGCGAGGGGTTGACCGTGGCGCATCATCGGTATTCCGCCAAGGGAAATGGCCAGATTCCCGGCATCAAAGGGCACCCCGGCACGGCCGGCGGCAGCTGCAATGCGTCCCCAGTTGGGGTCTCGCCCGTAGATGGCGGACTTGACCAGCATTGAACCGGCAATGGTTTTGGCAACCTGCCGAGCAGCGGCATCATCACTGGCACCACTCACCTGAACTTCGATGAGGCAGGTTGCGCCTTCGCCATCGCGGGCGATCGCCTTCGCCAAATGGACACAGACGGCCGTCAACATTTCCTCAAGGCGGGTGGCTGCCGCTCCCGGCTCTGTAATGGCCGGCGTACGGGATTGGCCGTTGGCCAACGCAAGCACACTGTCATTGGTGCTGGTGTCGCCATCAACGGTAATTTGATTGAAGGAGCGATCGCAAGCCCGTTGCAGCATCTCCTGCCACAGGTGGGGCGACACCGCCGCATCGCAGGTAATAAAGGCCAACATGGTTGCCATATGCGGATGAATCATCCCCGACCCTTTGGCCATGCCGCCAATGCGAATCGGTTGCCCCTCCCAGAGGGTTTCAAAGGCAATTTGCTTGGGTACCAAATCCGTTGTCATAATTGCCCGCGCAGCGGCCTCGCCACCGCCAGAACTCAACTGCGTCGTCAGGGTGGGCAGGGCTTGGCGCATCTTTTCGAGGGGAATGGGCTGACCAATCACGCCCGTGGAGGCCACCAGTACCATTTCTGGACTCAGGCCTAGCGCCGTGGCCACCATCTCGGCTTGGGCTAAAACCGCCTGCCGCCCCTGTTCTCCGGTTGCCGCATTGGCCTGACCGGAATTACACACAATTGCCTGCGCTGTTCCCTTGGTTTGCAAGCGTTGACGACAGTAGGTGACCGGAGCAGCACACAGGTGGTTGGTGGTAAAGACCCCGGCAGCGATCGCCGGCACATCGGAAACAATCAAGGCCAAATCCGGTGCTCCTGAAGCTTTGAGTCCTGCCGCAATCCCCGCAGCCCGGTACCCTTTGGCGGCAGTCACCCCGCCCGCAATTTGTTGCCAATGGCTCATAGCGTCGTCAACCAGAGATCCGTTGCGATTATAGCAGGGGGATTTGCCCAAACAGCGACAATTAATGGTTTTTGCGGAACTCTAGGGGAAAATTACGACTCAAAGAGAAGCAGTTGTTCCGTAATGGGCAATAGGAATCCCTAGCCCGTATTGCGCATGCCCGCTGCCACGCCATTGATGGTTAACAGTGCTCCCCGCAGCAACTCGCCGCGACCATAGCGGCAGCGCAAAATTGCCCCCGACGTGGTTTGGCTATTGTGCTGGCGCAGCCGTTTTAGGAGAGACACTTGCAAGAAGCCGAGGGGAACAATGGTGCGGTTACGCAGTTGCACCGATCGCTGGAGTGCCGGATCCCCATCCAGCAGCCGCTGATGGCCGGTAATGGTCAGTACCAATTCGGTGGTGAGGCGATACTCCTGAGCAATCTGATCATACAGGCGAAAGAAGGCTTCACGATTTTGGGGTTGGCTGAGTTCTTGGACATAGTAGCGGGCAATTTCCAAATCTACCTTGGCAAGGGTCATCTCCACCTTAGAGATCACCATGCGAAAGAAAGGCCACTTGTAGTAGAAGTAGCGCAGCAAGGAGAGATGCTCCGCCGGTTTTTCCTCTAGGAATTCTTTGAGGGCGGTTCCCACGCCATACCAAGCCGGTAACAGAAAGCGGGTTTGCGTCCAACTAAAAACCCAAGGAATGGCGCGCAGACTTTCAAAGGTTTTCTTGCCCCCCCGCCGTGTGGGTCGCGAGCTAATTTGCAGTTGGCTAATCTCTTGAATCGGCGTGACTTCATTAAAGAATTCAATAAACTCTGGTTGCTCATAGATGAGATGGCGATAGCACTGGCGCGATCGCGCTGCCAACTCTTCCATAATCTCGTGCCAAGGCGCAATCTCATCAATGCTACTGCGCAGCAAACTGGCTTGAATGACCGCTGTAGCCACCGTCTCCAAGTTAAAAAGCGCCAACTCCGGCAGGGAGTACTTAGAGGCCAGCACCTCCCCTTGCTCGGTGATCTTGATCCGTCCCTTAATTGTTTGCTCTGGCTGCGCCAAAATCGCTGCATAGGCAGGGCCACCGCCGCGTCCCACCGACCCCCCCCGACCGTGGAAAATCCGCAGTTGAAAACCAAAACGCTCGGCAATTTTTTGCAACTGCTGCTGTGCCTTGTAAATCTCCCAGTTGCTACTGAGGAAACCCGAATCCTTATTGCTGTCGGAGTACCCCAACATCACCTCCTGTAAAAAAGGAGTGCTTTGGCTTGCTAAATAGTTGCGGCAAAAGGGGAGCGAAAAGAATTCCGCCAGCACCTTCGGCGCATGCTTGAGATCCTCAACGGTCTCAAACAGGGGAATCGCTTGCAGCGTACTGGCGCCTGTAACCGGATCAAAAAGTCCGGCTTCTTTGGCAAAGAGCAGCACCTCCAAAAGATCGCTGACCTCATGGCTCATGCTGATAATGTAGGTATTGCATAGGTCGGTGCCGAATTCCTGCTGAAGTTGCCGCACCATGCGGAAGGTTTCAATGATTTCATTGGTGCGATCGCTAAAGGGCAGTTCCCCCGGAATTAAGGGGCGACGGGTGGAGAGTTCACTGAGGAGCCAGCGCGTGCGCTCCGTTTCCGACAGTTCTGTGTAGGGGCAGGGCAGAATGCCCAAATAGGCAGTAATTTCATTGAGAGCCTCAGCGTGACAGGTGCTTTCCTGCCGAATATCCAAGGCAGCCAAATTAAAGCCAAAAACCTCCACTTGGCAAATCAAATCCTCCAACTCACGGCAGGTGAGTCCTGTTTCTTTCAGGTTACGCTGAATCAGGAGGAGTTCTGCCAAAAAATCTTGGCCATGGCGATAAAATTGACCGCTATTTAGCTCCTCTGCCTCAGGGCGGCGAATGCAATAGGTTTGCAATGTTCGGTTGCGATCGCGGGTATTGTGCAGCCGTTTGAGCACATAGGTGAGTTTGAGACGGTAGGGTTCCTGCCGATAGCGCACGGCATACTGGTCATAGACACTGGGGAGTTGGCGCTGATCTTGCTCAAGGGAATCCAGCAACTCCGGCAGAACATCACACCAGTGCAGGGAAAGGCTCAGCAAATTGATCAAGCGCTCGACGGACTTAATGTACTCCTCCAGAACCAAGTTGCGCTGATAGCAAGCCGTTTGCCATGTTACTTCCGGCTTCACGTAGGGATTGCCATCGCGATCGCCCCCCACCCACGAGCCAAAGCGACAAAAATTGTGCCGAGGGGGATTTAAGTAGGGAAATGTTTCATGGAGCGATTCCTCAAGTCGCCGATAGAGCTTGGGAATGACAGCAAAAATCACCTCTTTGAAGTAGTGGAGCGTGTATTCCACCTCATCGAGAACCTCTGGCTTAAATTGGTGCAGTTCATCGGTGCGCCACCAGAGCCGAATTTCCTCCATCAGTTGACCCCGCAGGGTTTGGGCATTCCAGTCCGTCAGGTGCGGAGAAGCCCCCTCCAGCACATCCAGTTGCTCTAATAATCGAGCCACCCGCCGCTGCTTATCACGAATCGTTTGCCGCACAATCTCCGTCGGGTGAGCGGTGAAAACCAGCTTAATGTCCAGTTGATCTAGCAGCTTTTGAATATGGCGCGGCGGTACATTCAGCGTATGTAGCCGAGGAAAGAGCCAAGCAAAGGAACCATATTGCTGGGTGGCGGGAATGGCTTCGTAGAGACTATGCTCTAGGCGTTCACTGGAGCCGCTACGCACATCCGTTGCATTGGCAGCAGTATGGGGCAAGGGAAAGCCTTCACCACTGACACTGGAAATCGGTTCACCCATGAGACTGCGGCGCTGCAATCCCTCTTGAGCTGCACGTTCGCGATTGTATTGTTGTTCGTAGTGCTGCTCGACAATGTTGATGATTTGAAAGTAGAGGTTAAAGGCGCGGGCTGCTCTGATGGCTTGATTCAGTTCAAGAGATTCAATGACCTTCAGCAGATCGCCTTCTGGGGGATGGAGGGCATGACCTTCGGGCGAAGAAAGGGCACCCAAGCGCCGCAATAAATCAACCAATTCTTGACCAGATTCTGCCGCCAAGACATCCACCAAGACCTCTTCCACCAGTCGCAACCGTTCCTGTAGAGTGCGGGCTGCCAAACTTTCACTTTCAATGAGGCGATCGCGATGGGTCACATCGAGGACTGATGTCATATTTACCCCAGTGTGCAAATATAATACTCCCTACTTTACCCAATCCTGATGCAGCAAGGTACAACCATTGATAACAGGCCTGTTAAGGCTTTGTTAACACTTTTAATCTTTTTTGTTGACAAGAATCAGTTCGAGGTGTTGCAGGCGATCGCGCATGCCGTAATTTACTAGTGTAATACTTTGCAACCGCTCCAACCAGCCGGCGGTGATGCCATTGAGGTATTGAAGCAGCGGCCAGCGTTGGCTCAAGGGAGCAAATAGCTCCGACCAACGAGCATAGACCACTCCATAAATCCCCTGCCGCTGTTTCAGGAGGCTCTCTGGCAGCCAAGACACCTTACGTCCCTGCGAGACAGACAGGATCGATAGAGAGGAGGCCAACGTCAGGCGATCGCCCCGTTGTTCATAGGCTGCTGCCACATCAGAGACTAATCCCTCACTCGTCTGCGGGTCAAGAATCAATTTCACCCAAGCGGTTACGGGTTCTTGGTTCAGAACCAAGCGATTGACCTCATAGCCATTGGCACGGGCGAGATCATCCAGTTGTTGCAACAGGGTTGGTGTTTCCGGAGTATTGCGCGTCTGCCACCACCATTGCCAGTGTTCGTCAGCTTGTCGCCAAAGGGCAAGGCTAAAGCGATCGCTGGCCAAGGGAAAAATCTGTCTAGTCAAGTCCACCGGTACATCTGCCATTAAATCCTGCAGCAGTTGGCTGGCAATATCCCCCCCTTGGGGAGTTTTGCCAAAGCGGTAATCCGTCAACGCCTCCGTAAGTTGGCTATAGCTCTCTGGCAACTGGGAACCCGCAACGACCAAGGTGGGAACCGGTTCTTGGGCACGGAGGAGCTGAAGATCAAGGGGATCGGCGGTGAAGGTCGGATCGCTGGTACGGTGGAGAACCGTTTCTAGGTGCAGCTCGGTATTTTGTGCCGTCACAGCCAACAGCAGGCGATCGTAGGTGGGCGACAGTTCACGATTATCATTACTCAGAGATTGCAGGTTGGCATAGTAGAGGGCGGTTGGTTGAGCGTTTAATTGAGGGCGTGCTGCTTGGTAAAAGGTCAAACCTGCCAGATTGCCATCCGCCGTCACAGCCGACCCTAGGCTAGCGGTCATGGTCTCCACATCTGAGGTGAGGAGTAGGCGATCGCCCAGCCGTGCCGTTACCAAGTCCTTACCCACTTGCAGGGGAATATTCTGATAGACTTGCGACTCAAAAGGATGGCTCTGCCAGTACGTCTCCAGGAAAGCCGTCGCCCCTTCTGGACGCTTTAGGGGCAAAATCCACAACTGCCGGGGGGATGGACATGCTTCAGGGCAGGGAAACTGGGCAACAGTGACGCCCTCTCCTAGCCACGGATTGATCTCAGACCATGACCAGCCCCAATTAGTGAGTTGGGATGCCCAAAAACGCTCCCAAACAAAACGTAGGGGATCGCTACTGGGGCGTTGATAAAGTTTGAGGACACTTTGGGCTTGGCGGGGGACAAAGATCAGGTCATCGCTATCGGCAGCAAAGGCAGGCTGGCCACACGTTAAAACCAACCAGCAGAGAATGAAAGCCAAAAACGATGACCATAGCAAGCGACGGTGCAGTTGCATCGGTGCCCTCAATGTGGCAGGCCAAATTAACGGTTGGTGATCGTGGCCACATCCCGCGAGGTCAAGCGCTCATAAGTGGCACGCATTTTCAGCCCCGTCAGCACTTGGAACAGCCCCGAACCGTTATCGGAACCGGGGTAATCACGGTGCTTCAGCAGCAGCTCCGTCATTTCGCCATAGTGCTTGGTGGAGGTATTACTGAGGTGGCTTTCGATGTAGATCAGTTCATCAAGTTTTTCAAAGCGACCGTCCACTTCTAGTACCGAAACGGGGTGACCATAATATTCATCGGGGCCGTAGCTGAGGCGGATGCCCGGATAAGAGCAAGTGAGCTTACGACCGCAGGGAATCCAAGTAATTGTTGACCCTTCATCAAACAGATAAACTGGCTCGAAACCGGGGATGCCTTCCCGTTGCAGCATCCGTACCCGCAGGATATTGCCGACCTTTTCCTCTTTGACCAACTGGGTCGGCAGAATTTGCAACACAATGTCAGCGTATTGCTTTTGGGGATCGATGTAGGCCATGAAGTCGGGGCGACGAGCATTGATCGAGGCAATCACGTCTTCGTAGCTGTGACCCCGCTCCGCCATGTCGCGCTTGATTTTCCAAGCAATTTTTACATCGTCGCTGATGTCGAGATACACACTGAAGTCAATCAGCGATCGCACCCGTTCATCGTAGAGGGGATGTAGCCCTTCAATTACAATTACGTGGTTGGGATCAACCCTCTCTGGTGGATCAATCGTCCCCGTTTCGTGGTTGTAAATGGGTTTCATGATTGATTCACCATTTTTGAGCGCCTTGATCTGCTCATACATCAGATCAAAGTTATTGGCGCGAGGATCAAGCGCCGTAATCCCCGTTTCTTTCCGCTGCTTGCGATCTAGACTGTGATAGTCATCCAAACAAATCACAGTCATAAACTCTTCGCCAAACAGATCGGCCAGTCGGCGCAAAAACGTTGACTTACCACAGCCGGAGTCTCCGGCAACGCCGATGAGAACCACACGGTCTGGCTTACTGCTCATAGCTGACGATTCCCTTTGCTCGTAGAAGTGGACATTCCCTGGTGGGGTGGTTCAGTATTCCCTTACTGATATTACAAGGGTCATGTCCCTCTGTGATAGGTTTTGTGCAAAAAGAGCAATGTTGTCGTCTAGGGGGAGAGACAGCGGTTGCTCTAGGAGAGAGTTTTGGGATACACTAGTAGACTGCGACAGTTAATCCTAGGGATCATCATGGCCTGCCCCAAGAAGAAAACCTCGAAGTCCAAGCGCAGTATGCGCCGTGCGGTCTGGAAGCGCCAAGCTGCTCTGCAAGCTCAACGTGCCCTCTCGATTGGCAAGTCTATTTTGACCGAACGCGCCCAAGGCTTCTATTTCCCGGAAGCGGAAGAAGAGAAAGAAGACGAGCAGGAGTAATCCATGGCCACCCCCACAGAGCCGAGCCGCACCCCAAAACTGGAAACCCCCAAGTACGGCTTTAATACCTTTGCGGAGCGGATCAATGGCCGTGCGGCCATGGTCGGCCTGGTGGCTCTTTTGTTATGGGAATATTGGACTGGTGAAGGCTTGCTCCACTGGTTGGGCTGGCTTTAGAAGGGGTGTTTAGCACTTTCCAGCATGATTCCCTACAACCTCAGTGACCCCCGCCTTTTTGGCATTATGGTTGGGGTCATGTTTTTGATGGTGGTTAGCCGCCTCGTGCTGGTGGCCGGTTTTTTTTCGCTGGTATATGTGGTGGCTCGCTGGACGCCCCTCAAGAAACGGCGGGTAAATTTGCGCCCCTACCAACGGGGACAGTTTTGGCAGGAGTTTGGCTGGTCGTTGCTAACAGCGGCTATTTTTGCCCTCGTGGGGGCGATCGCTGCCGTGATGTGGCAGCGGGGCTGGACGGCGGTTTATCTGGAGTTAAATTCCCTTTGGGACTATCTCTACTTTCCCTTGAGCATTGGCCTTGTGCTGCTGCTCCACGAAACCTATTACTATTGGCTCCATCGCTGGATGCACCAACCGAAAATTTATCGTCGGATCCATCGGGTGCATCACCATAGTATTGTCCCTTCCCCTTGGACGGCATTTTCATTTCACCCTTGGGAGGCTTTCCTACAGGCAATTTTCCTGCCGCTGGTTCTGGTCTTGGTGCCGCTGCACCCCTACGCGATTGTGATTCAGCTCAGCCTGATGACGGTCTCCAGTGTGATTAACCATTTGAATTTAGAGATTTATCCCCGTGGTTTTGCCGAGCATTGGTTGGGGCAGTGGTTGATCGGTGCTACCCACCACAGTTTGCACCACAGTCAATTTCGCTGTAACTATGGCCTCTATTTCACCTTTTGGGATCGCTGGTTGGGGACGGAAAGCCGCGATTATCTGCCCCTGTTTCGCGATCGCACCAAGGGCTGAACTGCCGACGAATTCTGCATAGACCCCTTGCCCTCGGCGTAAGAGCGTTTGTCTAATCGAGTGGCAGTGAGTATGGTCAAGGTTCTCTCCTTTCCCATGATGGCGGAGCGGCAACATCCCCTGATTCAGCCGCTACTCACTTGGTCCGATGAGGAATTGGTTCACCACTTTCAGGAGGAGCGCGATCGCGGCTGCTACTTTGTTGCCCTGTATTGTCGTTATGCGCCTCTTGTCTGGAGCGTCCTGCAACACCACGGGCGATCGCCGGTGCAGGTGGACTATCTTTTTGCCAAGGTGTGGCATGGGATCTTTTTCAGCCTTGACCTTGTGGAGTTTACCCCTGAGGGAGTAAAAGTGGGGGAGGAGGACGCCCGCTCCCTGCGCAATTGGATGGTCAATCGCACTGCTACCCTGATCCAAGAGGAACTCCCCGGCATCGAACACATTACCTATGTCCTGCAGGATGCCCCCCCGCCCCTTTGGTGCTATTTGGAAGCCGCCCTTGCTTATCTGAGTCCCCTAACTCGCTTGGTGCTGGTGACCACCCAGACCTTCCACTGGAGCCTTGAGCGGCTGCGCGCCTACCTAGAAGTCCAAGGGGAAAGCTACAGCCTTGGGGAACTCAACCAACAGTTAGAAGAGGGGCTAGCGCGCCTGGTGGACTCTCTGCCGCCAGACATTCGCCAAATTTACTTAATACCCGACCTCGATTCAGGGGAACCCTCTGCTACTCAGCCTACTCTCGAAGAACTCTTTCCCAATAGTGTCGAGGAGGTGGGCAGCCATTTTGATAGCACTGCTGCGGAAACCGTGGTTAGCGACAACGTCACTGGTGCCACGGACGCTAGTATTGATAACTTACTGGCCGAGTGGGAGCGGATTCTCTCTGGCTGACATTATTTTTCTCTTTAGACAAGTTTGACAACGACCTCGGATAAGCCCAAGACCGTACCTTCTATGCTAGACTCAATTTATTGAGAAAAACTTTTAACAAAATCTTACTGTCATGGGTCTGGGTGTCATTGATTTACCAACATTTAGCCTTGAGGGCACTGTCGAAGAGGTCTTCTACAAGAAGGGGCTACCCAAGGTCGTAATTTTGAAAACCGCGATGGGGACGGTCTGGATTAGGCTGGAAAAGTCATTGCGGTGTGAGTTAACACAACCTCCCAAGGTGGGCGATCGCCTGCGGCTAGAAGGAACCATCAGCAATAAGTATGATGGCTGGGTCAAACAATACAAGGCAAGCCATTTAGAATTTTTACCAACGGCTCAACCCTCAGTCGCAAAGAGTTCTCAACCCTATAAGGTGCTCATTTGTCAAAAATCCGCCTGCTGTCGGCGGGGAGCCAAGGAATTGTGGCAAGAATTAGAGGCACAGCAGCTCCCGATTACCTTGAAGGCGACTGGCTGTATGGGGGAATGCAAGCGGGGGCCAGCAGTGGTTGTCCTGCCCCATAAGAAACCACTCACCCGCGCCAATGCCCAACAGATTCGCGAGCTAGTTTGCTCGACTAAGACTTAGGGAATTGAGGACAACGGCAATCGAACTCACGGCCATACAAGCGGCAGCAATTCCCGGCGTGAGACCGAGTCCCCACAGGGGTAATCCGACACCGGCGGCAAGGGGTAAACCGACGATATTGTAGGCCACTGCCCACAGAAGATTCTGCTGAATTTTACGGAAAGTGGCACGGCTGAGGCTCAGCACGGTGAGCACATCCTCCACACGATTGCGGGTGAGGATAACATCCGCCGCTTCAATGGCCACGTCGGTGCCCGTGCCAAGGCTAATCCCCACCTGAGCGGCGGTTAAGGCAGGCGCATCATTCATGCCATCCCCCACCATGGCCACTCCTTTCCCTTGGGCTTGCCAACCTTCAATGAGGGCAAGTTTTTGCTGGGGCTGCAGATCGGTGTGCAGATGCGTTGGCGGTAGGCCGAGGGGGTCTAGAAGGTGCTGCGCTGCTTTGGCGGTGTCTCCCGTCAGCACGTGGATCTCGTAACCTTGGGCTTGCAGGGCTTGAACGGTGCCGACTGCCTCAGGGCGCAGGCGATCGCGAAAGGTGACAACCGCAATGAGCCGGCGATCGCAGGCCAAGGCGACATGGGTTTCTAGCTCTAGGGCTGGGCAGTCAACCCCCTGATCCCGCAGCCAACTCAGGCGCCCCGCCCGATAGACCTGTCTTTCAATCCGGCCGCTTATCCCCAGTCCGAGGGCAGTTTCAACCTCTGTCACGGTTGCGAGTGCTCGGTTTTGGCCGGTGGCAGCCCATGCTTTCTGTATTGCCCCTGCGAGGGGATGGTGGCTTTTTTGCTCTAGGCTGGCAAGGAGATAGAGCACCTCCTCTGGGGAGTGATTGCCATAGCAGCTAACCTGGGCAACTTCCAGTTCACCGCTGGTGAGGGTTCCCGTCTTATCAAAAACAATCGTGTCTAACTGCTGACTGCGCTCCAGAACATCGCCGCCGCGAATAATGATGCCTTGAGTAGCAGCCTGACTGGTGCTCACAAGCAGGGCGATCGGCGTGGCAAGGCCAAGGGCACAGGGACAGGCAATCACTAGAACGTTTAAGGCCAACTTTAAGGGCAACAGGGGCATGCTATGGGTCAATTCCGGAAAAAAATGGGGGGCGATCGCCCGCCAAAACACAAAGGTGGCTCCCGCTAAGGCCAGCACCCCATAGCCAAAATAGCCCGCTACCCCATCCGCCATCTGCTGCACCGGCGCCTTGCGGTTTTGTGCCTGCACCACCAACTCTAAAATCTGTCCTAAAAAGGAGGCACGGCCACAGCGTTCCACTCTGAGGGTGACCGCCGCTCCCACATTGCGACTGCCCGCCAGAACGGCTGACCCCACCCCCTTGGCCACCGGTAGAGATTCCCCTGTAAGCAGAGATTCATCCACCAAGGTTTCTCCCGTTACAATCGTGCCATCGGCGGGAAAGGGTTCGCCGGCATCCACCCACAGCCAGTCTCCCACTTGGATACGATTGACGGGAATCGGCCAGCGATCGGTCGTGGTCAAACTGGGTTGCCACAGCGCCTGCTTTGGTTGAAGGGCAAGGAGCGATCGCAAGTCCCGTTGCGCCTGTTGACGTACCCGCTGCTCTAGGCTGCGTCCCAGCAAAATAAAGCCGAGAATCATCACCGGCTCATCAAAGAAACACTCCCACCCCAAGGATGGCCACAACCACGCCACTGTACTGGTGAGGTAAGCCCCCAGCGCACCCAGAGCCACGAGGGTATGCATATTCGGGCGACCTTGGATCAGGCCTCTTATCCCTTCTTGCAGGATCTCCCACCCCGGTAGGACTAGGGCAATCGTGGCTAATCCCCAATGCCAGATCATGGCTTCTAACATCGGCCAGTGCCCCGGCAGCAGATCGATCCCGTGGCCGACACTGGAGAGAACCAGAAGCACAAGGGCGATCGCCAGCCTTGGCAAAGAAGCTTCCTCGCAAGGAGCCGGCAATTCTAAGGGAGCATTGGCTTCTGCGAGGGTGGCCTGAAACCGCCCTTGGTTGAGGCGCTCGACAATAGCAATGGGGGCAGTCTCGGTGGGGGAATAGGTAACTACGGCGGTTCCTGTTACCAGATTTACTGCGGCAGCCTCTACGCCCGGCTGCGCTTTCAACTGATTTTCCAGCGATCGCACACAGCCCGCACAGCGCAAACCGCTCACCCGCAGGATCGCCACCTCAGGGGTTTGGGAATCAAGACTTGAACTTAGGGACACGTCACACCCCCTCCAAAAAGAACTCCATTCAATTGCCTAACTGCGCCCCACCGCCTATTGTGGCACGCTGGCTTTGGGATGGCAGGGAAAGGGCAGGCTATCCTCAAGAGTGAGGCTTTCACGAGAAATGTAAACAATGGTAACTGCCAAGGACACGGACGATCGCGATTTCGCACCGGCGGAGAGCAACCGTTAGAGAAGCATGAGTTGATTGAGGGTTGCAATAGCGGGTGGTAGTAAGAACCCCAGCATTATTAAACTGAACTTTGGCACTCTGATTAAACCCCATCTACGGGGTCTTAACTCTGGCCTAAGGGTGAATATCCTTCGCACCGCTAATGTTACTTATTCTGATCTGAGTGTCATCTGTGACGATCGCGATCGCCAGAGTCCTTTTTTCATCACCTATCCCTGCTTCATTGTCGAAGTGCTCTCCCCCGCCACGGCAGCCTACGATCGGGGCAAAAAGTTCGATCTCTACGGGTGTAACCCCAACCTTGTGGATTATGTGCTTGCTAGCTCAGAGGAGATGGCGATCGACATTTAGCAAAAAAATGAGGCGGGGGATTGGCTGCTGCGCTGCTACCGTGGGGGCGATCGCGTCCAGTTGAGGAGCATTGACCTCAACCATCGAACAGTTTTATGAAGACGTTGACCTCTCTCCCCCCGCCGTAGATATCACTGCCCCGTGAAACAGCGAGCGGCTCTCCCTGTTGAGGGGGGGGAAAGAGGCTATTGAAAAAGCAAAATTGGGTATTCTTTGAGAGGAGAGTAAATTCAAGGGGTACCAAGCATGCTGCCGCTAACGCTGAGTCGCCTCTGGACAATTAGCCGCAATGTCTTTAATGAAACACTGCGGGAGCGGGTTCTGTATGTCACCGCTGTTTTTGCCATTGGCCTTGCCTTAGCCATTGTAATCTTGGGGCAGGTGTCGGCAGGAACCCAAGACAAAATTAGCCTTGATGCCGGGATGGCAGGCATTTCTCTCTTTGGCTTGCTGATTGCTGCCTTTGTCGGCGGTGGTTTGCTCAATAAGGAGATAGAAAAGCGTACGATTTTGGTCATGTTGGCAAAACCCATTAGCCGTGCGGAGTTTATTATCGGCAAGCATTTGGGTCTGTCGGCGGTTCTGCTGGTGCTGGTGGCTCTGATGACACTGATCCTCTTTATTTTCATGAGCCTGAATCAGTTTGCCTATGCCGCAGGCCCTCTGATTGTGACCTCTTTTTACATTGCCCTACAGCTGTCACTCCTAACCGCAGCCGCTTTGCTCTTTGGCAGCTTCACCAGTTCCTTGATTGCCACGCTGCTCACGGTGGCACTGTACTTTATGGGGCACTTTAGTCAAAACTTGGTCATCCTCAGCCAAAAGATGGAGAGTGATGCCGTGCGTCAACTGATGCAGTTTCTCTACCTGATTTTTCCCGATTTATCCCGCTTGGACTTTAAGAATACGGCAGTGTACGGCATCTTGCCCTCCTTGCCGGAACTAGTGGCCAATGCGTTCTATGGCGTGATTTATACGGTGGCACTGCTGGCGATCGCCACTTGGATTTTCTCTCGGCGTAACTTTTAAGAAAATAGGCAGTCGCCCCGTGCAATTGTTCCCCCTATAGGTTAGAATGAAGCCCTAAGGATTTTTGCCCGTGTAGCTCAGTGGTAGAGCACACCCTTGGTAAGGGTGAGGCCACGAGTTCAATCCTCGTCACGGGCTTTGCGTTATAACCCTTCGGAGATAGTCTCTTAACGGCAGTCTAGTCGGTCACCACCGTCGCCAGCAAGTGATGGCCGGTAGGACAGCTAAAGCCACCACCATGCGGCTTGACCGCACGGGCAAATTTGCCCCCCAAAAGCCCGCCAACAACGCTGGCGATCGCCATCCCCAGGGCAATAGGCCATACCACCTCCCCCGACACCACAAAGAAGGCAGCGGCAGCGACATTGATCCCAAGGGCTAAAATTTGCTTCCAGCCATTGAGGCGCGTCAGACTCTCTCCCAAAACGAGGCTCAGCACGGCTAGGAGAATCACGTGCAGCAATAACATTGCCCCTGTCATCCCCCCTGCCACAGCACTGAGAAAGAGCCAACCAGGGCGCTGTTGCTGACCTTGGAGATCCTCTCGTTGTGCCACCGTCGCCCCCAAGTAAGCGGGAAGCAAAGCCACAGTACTGGTGAGATTGGCAACCACCGGCGGCAAGCCGATCGCCACCAAGGCCGAAAAACTAATCAGGGTTCCCCCACTGGCAACGGCATTGACAAAGCCGGCCGCCAGACCGGCAAGGGTCAGCAGTCCAATTTCGCCGAGCATGCCCCCGATCGGCCAGACCCTAGGCAAGGTGGCGTTGGATGGTTTCGCGGTACTGGCTCTTGGGTTTCATCCCCACCATGACTTCTAGGAGTTCTTTATTTTTGAAGAGTTGAATCGTGGGTGTGCTTGTTACCCCCGCTTGCTCGGCGATCGCGCTATCTTCGGTGATGTCAATTTCAATCAATTGCACCTTGCCATCGAATTCCTCCACCAGCCGATCCAAAATGGGTTTGAGGGTATGGCACGGACCACAGGTAGGAGAGACATATTTCACCAGCAGCAGGCGATCGCTCTCGTGGAAGAGTTTGCGCAAAGCATAGCTGCCCCGATGCTTGATGGCATTGGGATCAAAGTCCTGTGCCGGTGAGGTGGCAGGTTTTGCCGTCTCTGCGGGTTTGGTCTCGGTTGCCGTTTGCTGAAACTCCTGAATCAGACCCCGCGCCGAAAGCCAACGTTCGGCATCGAGCGCCGCCATACAGCCACTGCCTGCGGCGGTAACCGCTTGCCGGTATTCATGATCTTGAACATCCCCTGCGGCAAAGACCCCCTCCACACTTGTGTGCGTTCCGTGGTGGGTGACAATATAGCCGACACTATCTAATTCCAGAAAGTCTTTGAAAAGTTGAGTATTGGGCGTGTGACCGATGGCGTAGAATAGGCCGCGCACCGGCAGGATAGATTCTTTCCCTGTGGCTTTATTGATAATCCGCAGACCTGTCATTAAATTGCCATCCCCAAGGATTTCGCGGGCTTCGGTCTGCCAGTGCACCGTAATTTTGGGATTGGCAAACACGCGATCCTGCATTGCCTTACTGGCCCGCATTTTGTCACTGCGCACCAAAAGATGGACGTGGGAGCCGTATTTGGTGAGATACACTGCTTCCTCTGCTGCGCTATCGCCACCGCCAATCACCGCCAGCTCGACATCCTTAAAAATGGGCGCTGCCCCATCGCAAATGGCACAGGCGGACACCCCCTTCGTCCAATACTGCTCTTCGCCGGGAAGATGGAGGCGTTTGGCCGTCGCCCCGGTACAAATGATCACGCTATGGGCATAGACTTGTCGCTCCGCCGAGCAAATGAGAAACGGGCGCTGATGAAAATCCACTCGAATCACATCTTCGGTGACCATCTCTGTGCCCCAGCGCTCCGCTTGCGCCCTCATGCGGGCCATGAGTTCAGGGCCTTGAATGCCTTCGGGAAAGCCGGGAAAGTTTTCCACTTCGGTGGTGGTCATGAGTTGTCCCCCCGGCAACCCGCCAATTTGATAGCCTTCAAACATAAAGGGCTTGAGGTTGGCGCGAGCGGCATAGATGGCGGCGGTGTAACCCGCCGGCCCCGACCCGATAATGACAACGTTCTCAATCCGTGGCGGTGTCATGGCTAAAATAAACTCGAAACGACTATGAGTTATTTGATTCTAACCTGATTTTCCGTGGCAAACAAGGGGAGCCTCTTTGGGCATAATGGGTGTACCGAAAATGACCAGAGAACTATAGTTGAGATCAATTCCCAGTCCTAAAGTGCAGGAGTGTGATTTGAGCCAAATTCCATTGTTATCTAATGCTCGCGCTATTGCACCAATTGAGAGCCATTTCCAACCCGACGCTCATATTACTGTTTTTTCTGGTGATGCCAATGATTTTGTTAAGCAGATTCCCGACAATTCGGTTGCGTTGGTGGTGACTTCGCCGCCCTACAACCTCGGCAAAGCGTATGAGCATCGGCTGTCCCTTGACGAATATCTGAACCTTCACGCTCAATTGATTACTCAACTGCACCGTATCTTAAGGGAAGATGGCAGCATTTGCTGGCAAGTCGGCAATCTCGTCATAGAGGGGGAAGTCTATCCGCTTGATGTGCTCTACTATCCGATTTTCAAAAAGCTGGGCATGAAATTGCGAAATCGCATTGTTTGGAAATTTGGCCATGGATTACATGCCTCTAAGCGCTTTTCAGGGCGCTACGAGACTATTTTATGGTTCACGAAATCCGATAATTACATCTTCAACCTCGATGCCGTTCGTGTGCCGGCAAAATATCCGGGCAAACGTCACTTTAAGGGGCCTAATAAGGGAAAGCCATCGGGGAATCCTCTAGGTAAGAATCCCTCGGATGTGTGGGAAATTCTGGTGCGGGATTGGGAAGAGTTGGTCTGGGATATTCCTAACGTCAAGTCCAACCATCCTGAGAAGACGATTCATCCCTGCCAATTTCCCATTGAACTGGTGGAGCGCTGTGTTCTTGCCCTTACTCATGAAGGTGATTGGGTATTCGACCCCTATATGGGGGTAGGGTCTGCATTGATTGCGGCTCTCATGCATGGTCGGCGAGCTATGGGTTGCGAGCAAGAAACAACCTATGTGGAGATAGCCCGTCAACGCATTCAAGCATATTACAGCGGTACGCTCCGTTATCGTCCGATGGGCAAACCGCTCTATCAGCCAACGGGGAGAGAGAAAGTCTCCCAAATTCCTGAAGAATGGAAAGCGGCTTCCCAAGTGTGCCTTCTGGAACAACCCGAGGAATCCAAATGATCAAGCAATATTGGAAGCCTTCGCCATACTCTTAGGGAGGGGGAATGTCACGTTCGACTGGCCTACGGATAGGATGGATATCGTTGAGCGGCTTCCTTGGTTGTGTACATCAAGCAGTTAGAATTGACAAATTTTAAGTCCTTTGGCGGCACAACGGTGATTCCGCTGCTGCCGGGGTTTACGGTGATTTCAGGCCCCAACGGCTCAGGGAAGTCGAATCTGTTGGATGCGTTGCTCTTTGCCCTTGGCCTGGCGGGGTCGAAGGGGATGCGGGCCGAACGGTTGCCGGATTTAGTGAACCATAGTCAAGCGCGGCGCGGCCATAGTGTTGTCGAAACGCGAGTCACGGTGACCTTTGCTTTGGATGCCGAAACCGAATGGCGGGTGACGCGGCGACTGCGGGTTACCAAGCAGGGCACCTATACCTCCACCTATGCGGTCAATGATCAACCCTGCACGCTCAATGAACTCCACGAGCAGTTGCAGGCATTTTGTATCTATCCCCAAGGTTACAACGTGGTTTTGCAGGGGGATGTCACCGGCATTATTTCCATGAACGCCAAGGCGCGGCGGGAAATGATTGACGAGTTGGCGGGGGTGGCGGATTTTGACCGTAAGATTGCCCAGGCTCGCGAAAAGCTAGAGACGGTCAAGGAGCGCGAAGAACGCTTTCGCATTGTTGAGCAGGAGCTAATCCAGCAGCGCGATCGCCTGCAACGGGAACGCCTGCAAGCAGAAAAATACCAAGCCCTGAGGTTAGAACTGCAAGAGCGCGAGCAATGGCTGCTGGTGCGCCAATGGCAAGCCCATGAACAAGAAAAAGCGCGGCTGCAAGCCCAGATTCAAGTCCTGCAAAAAGAACAGGTTCAACGTCAAGCACAACTGCACCAAAAAGCACGGGAGATTGAAGCGGCCACAAGAACCCTTGAGAACCTGAATCAACAGGTGAAAGCCCTCGGCGAGGAAGCCTATCTCCGCCTGCAAGCAGAGCTAGCCGATCTCCATGCCCAACAGCGCCAATGTCAGTGCCAGCAAACCGCCTACCAACAGCAGCGGGAACAGTTAGACCAACAACTGCGGCAGCACCAAGCCCAGTACCACAGTCAGCGATTGCAACAACAGCAACTTGCCGAAGAGTTAGAGCAGCAACAGGGCGATCGCCCCCCCTTAGTCGAAGCTGTGGCCACCAGCCAAGCCACCCTCAATGCCCTACGGCAACAGGCGCAGCAGTTGAATACAGCCGCCCAAGCTTGGTTTCAGGAGCACAGCCAGCGGCGGCAGCGCATTGATGCTCTGATCCACGAACTGGAACCGAGTCGCAGTGAATTCTCGCGCCTTCAGGAGCGATCGCAACAACTGCGGCAGCGGCAAGAGGAACTCAATCAGGCTCTCACTACCCTCAAGGCACAACAATTGGAATTGGAAAATGCCCTTGTTCAAGCCAAGACAGCAGTCCATCAACAGGAGCAGCACCTGCAAACCCTTGCCCAAGACTTAGCCACCGCGCAGCAACAATTGCGCTTAACCGAAGAAACCTATCACCGCCTTGAGCGGGAACAGCGCCAAAAACAGCGGGAACTGGATCAACTAGAAGCACGGCAACAGGCGGTTCAAGAAAGTCAAGGAAGTGTTGCGGCGCGGCTGATTTTAAGGGCTGAGATACCGGGGGTGCTGGGGCTGGTGGCACAACTGGGACAGGTGGAACCCCGCTACCAACTGGCCTTGGAAATTGCCGCCGGGGCACGCTTGGGCAATATCGTGGTGGCGGATGACCGGGTGGCGGCGGTTGCGATCGCCCTCCTCAAACGGGAACGAGCCGGCAGAGCCACCTTTTTGCCCCTCAACAAGATGGCACGTCCCAAAACCCTCCCTCCCATTTCTTTGCTAGGCTGTATTGACTATGCCCTAAATCTTGTCACCTTTGAGCCGCAATACGCCCCCATTTTTGCCTATGTGTTTGGCAATACATTGGTGTTTGCAAGCCTTGAGGCAGCGCGACAATACCTAGGGCAATATCGGATGGTCACCCTAGAGGGAGACTTATTGGAACCTTCGGGGGCAATGAGCGGGGGTAGCCCCCATCGCCCCAACACCCTCCATTTTGGTCAGGGTGTTTCCCCCCAAGAGTCGGCAGAAGTCCAACCGCTGCGCGATCGCCTTGGGGAATTGGAACGCCTGTTAGATCGCCTCCTGCAAGAGCGCACCCGGCAGCAGGGGAGAGTCAGCGATCTGAGCCAAGCCCTTGGTGAAGCCCGCCAAAGCCATCGCGATCGCGGGCGGCAATGGGAGCAACTTCAGCAGCAACAGCAGCAGCTCAACCGGCAGCAAGCCGATCTAGAGCGTCAACAGCAACAGCTTAGCCAAGAGCTAGCCGCAGTCGAGACTGAACTTGCGCACCTCGAGACTCGCCTTCCGGCACTAGAAGCAGAACTTGCCACCGAACGCCTTGCCCTCAACGCCCTTGAAGCGAATCCCGGCCATCGGCATTGGCAGGAGCTTCAGGAACAGATCCAGGCGCAGGAGAAAATCCATGCTGACCATGTGGCCGCCCTGCAAGCGATGGATCAAGCCTTGGGGGATCGCCGGCGTCAACTAGAGCGCCTTGGGCAAGACTTGCAACAGAGGGAACAGGAGATACAGCGACTGCGTCACACCCAACAGGAGATAGCGTCTCAGCAGCAAGCCCTCGATCAAACCCTTGGGGACTTGACCACGCAAATTCAAAAGACGCAAACTGCCCTGCGGGAATTGGATGCCCGCCTAGGACAGCTCAGGAGCGATCGCGATCGCCAAGATGACCAACTGCGCCAGCAGCAAAAGGACTACCAACAACTGGAATGGCAATGCCAAAAAGGCAGCGACACCCTCGCCAGCCTGCAAGCCCAACTTCAGGAATTGGGCACCACCGAGACACCCCCCTTGCCGCAGCCCTTGCCCGAGGTACCTGCTGAGCTTTCCCTCAGCGACCTTCAACAGCAGTGCCAAGCCCTCGAAAAACAGCTCCGCGCCATGGAACCCGTCAATATGCTGGCAATTCAGGAATTTGAAGAGACGCAAAGGCGGCTCAATGAGCTACAGGAAAAGCTGGCCGTTCTGGAAGCCGAGCGCACGGAGATTTTACTGCGGATTGAAAACTTCACCACACGGCGTCACCAGTCCTTTCGTGAAGCCTTTGATGCCGTCAATGCGAACTTCCAAACGATTTTTGCCACCCTTTCCGATGGCGATGGCTATTTACAACTGGAAACCCCTGAGGATCCCTTTGCCGGCGGTCTGAATCTGGTGGCGCATCCCAAGGGGAAACCCGTCCAGCGTTTGGCTTCCATGTCTGGCGGTGAAAAATCCCTAACTGCTCTCAGTTTTATCTTTGCCCTGCAACGCTATCGCCCCTCGCCCTTCTATGCCTTTGATGAGGTGGACATGTTTCTCGATGGTGCCAATGTCGAGCGCCTTGCCAAAATGATTCAGCAGCAGAGCCAAGAAGCACAGTTTATTGTCGTCAGTCTGCGGCGACCGATGATTGAAGCCGCGCAGCGAACCATTGGGGTTACCCAAGGCCGGGGACAACAGACCCAAGTGATCGGCCTAGACCTAACGGCTTACCGTTAATGCTTGAAAAAACATGCCTAGAACTTTGATAATTAATCGCCGTGGATCGTAGGGAAACATAAGCATACCTTTGCCCGTCAAATCCTCCACCTTTTGCTGAGGAGTTTCCCTATGGAATATTGGAAAAGAGTCAGCCTGAGCCTATTGACCGTGGCCTGTTTGGGAACCATTGCCCCTCGGCCTGCCCAAGCCAATCAAGCCAATCTGTTTACCCAAACCGAAGTGGATCAAAGCCGCTACGTGGTGATGGCTGTGCCCCTGGCACGCGGTGGGTATCGCCTACTGGTGGTGGAGCAACTCAAGGATACTCGTCCCTGCTGGAGCGAGTCGGGCAGTAATCCTGTAGTGATTGAGCCGCTCCTGACCACGTTTGACTTTACGGGCATTTGTGGTCGCGCTACAGATAGCAATGGCTACTCCATTCGGGTGGCACAACAGGATTTGGGTTTACAGTACAATCTGCGCATTGAACGGGGAAATGGGGAGTTACTCTTGGTCGGCAGCAGCAATCGCGGTGGCTCGCGGATGGTCATTGGCCGCACCCACGGTATGCAGGAAGGGCAATTTCTCAAGTTTCAGCTGGAACCCACTTGGCGCCTAACGCGGCGCACCTATGAAGGGCGGGTGCTCGGCCATGTCTATTTCACCAACGACTCTTGGGAAGCGGCCACAGGAAGCGCGCCCAACAACTTGCCTGCCCCTACCACCCCCGCTAGTACAGAGGCCAACCCGATGCCCAAACCCCAAAGTTAAGCCTAGCGTTGCTTCATTGCCCGCTCCATTTCCCGTTTGTCCTGTCGCTGCTTGAGGGCTTGGCGTTTATCGTGGAGTTTTTTGCCGCGGGCTAGAGCCAAGGCAACTTTAATGCGACCCTTTTTCAGGTAAAGCTTGAGGGGCACCAGCGTCAAGCCCTTTTGTTCTACTTTGCCCACCAGCTTGCGGATTTCTTGCTTGTGGAGGAGGAGCTTGCGATCGCGCAGGGGATCGTGGTTATAGGATTGGTTGGTGCCCTCGTGGGGGGAGATGTGCACATTCATTAACCATGCTTCGCCATTGCGGATGCGGGCAAAGCCATCCCGCAAATTCACCTTGCCGGCGCGAATGGACTTGACTTCAGTGCCGAGCAACACAAGGCCACACTCATAGGTTTCCAAAATTTCGTATTGAAAGCGCGCTTGGCGATTTTCACTCAGGACTTTGATGCTCTCACCCATCGGAGACTCGCAAGGGTATTGCCAATATACCGTAGTTTAGGGGTAGGGGAAGTTTTCATCTTATCACTGCCCTTCCACCCTCTTGCTGAGTTGTTGTCACGCCATGTCCAAGCCTTGGCCACAGCAGTTGCAGTTTTTGCAGTCCCTACCTCTGATTGCTGTGGTGCGGGCTGCTGATCCTGCCGCAGCGATCGCCCGCGCTCAGGTTTACGTTGAAGCAGGGTTTTCCTGCCTAGAGGTGACTTGGACAACGCCTAAGGCTGCGGCGGTATTGCAGCAGCTCCGTCAAGACTATCCCCATTGCACGATAGGAGCTGCCAGTCTCAAAACGCCGCCAATGGTTGAGGAAGCGATCGCCGCCGGCGCGCAGTTTTTAGTGACCCCCCACACGGCAACAGAGGTGGTGCCCCTTGCCCAGGAGGCCAACCGTCCCCTCATTTTGGGCGCATTGACCCCCACGGAAATTTTCCACGCTTGGCAAGCCGGGGCAGTGGCGGTCAAGGTGTTTCCGATTATGGCGGTGGGGGGAGCGAGCTATCTGCGGGCATTGCGACCCTTGTTTGCTGAGATTCCCCTAATCCCCTGTGGGGGGATTGGCTGGGAGGATGTCGTGCCCCTTCGGAAAGCGGGGGCGATCGCCATCGGCATGGGCAGTCAACTCGGTACGGATGTGGCCATGCTCAAGCAGCAGGTGGCTCAGGCTCGTCAGGCGGATCAGGAGCAGGGGTGAGGGTGCGCACCCGCTCGGCATGGAATCGCTTGCGTCGCCAGCGTTTGCCCAAATTTAGGCCAATGGTTTTGTGGAAATCGTCTTGCACTTTTGCCGTCAGCCGGTAGGAGACTTGACGCACAATTTGAGCCAAGACGCGATTGCCCGTGCCCTGCACCAGACCATGGGGCAGGCGGTAGATAAAACGAGGAAAGTACATTGTCACCCGCAGATCCAGTTCCCAATTCACCCGTGTGTAGTCCACCACATTCAGGTTCAATAGCTCCTTATCGGTGTCCGGATTGGCTTGCATCGGCACCAAGGCCATGGCCGCTTGAAAGTTCACCTCATAGTTCAAAAATGGCTGTTCCGGCACAGGCATCGTCTCAATGCGATAAACCCCTTGCTCTTGGGGAAGCAAATGGAGTCCAATTTTCGGTTCCACCTCATAGCCATGGGAACCATAGCGCCCAATGGTGAGAATGTAGCCGTGCTTGCCCACCGGTTCTGTTTTCATGGGATGGGCACAGCGATGAAACCATTCCTGGTGATTGTTGAGATAAGTTTCGTAGCGCTGCACGGGCGCATAGACTTCCATCCAGCCTTGAAACTGGTTGTGAAAAATAAAGGGCGGCAGCGTTGTCCCCTCTTGGGCATCGGTCATAGCATTACATCAGCACATCGAAATTTGGCGATTTTCATCCTGACATACCTCTGGGGGCGATCGCTACGGCGGGGAACCTTGAGGGTCGGATCTTCTGTCCAACGGTTGGTTTACATTTCGTTACATTACTATTCAGTTGGTTGAGGCTTCACCAATGCCCATTATCCCTTCTTGGCTCGCCGTTGAAGACCTAGACAAACCGTGGCTCTTTTGGCCGTTGTGCTGGATGGTGATTCTCAGCAGTATTGTGTTGCGCTGGGGAAAGGTGCAGCAGCTGTGGGCGCGGGTCATTGTGGTGGGCAGTTTAATGGCCTTGATGCTGCATTACCTGCTGTGGCGATCGCTGGCCACCCTCAATCTGCGCACCCCCCTAGAGGCTGCCGTTAGCCTCCTCCTACTCGGCATTGAAGGGTTGATGATGGCTGGGTATGGCCTGCAACTCTATCTGCTCTTGTACATCAAAAACCGTCGTCCGGAAGCCGATGCCGCTGCCCTTGCGGTCAAAAGTGGCCACTATCAGCCTTGGGTAGATATTTTCATTCCCACCTACAACGAACCCCTGACGATTTTGCGACGCACGATTTTCGGCTGCCAAGCCCTTGACTATCCCCACAAGCGGATTTATGTTCTGGACGATACTCGTCGCCCTGCCCTCCGAGAGTTGGCCTTGGAATTAGGCTGTGAGTACCTCAGCCGTCCTGACAATCGCCATGCGAAGGCGGGCAACCTCAACCACGCCCTTGGCCATACGACGGGAGAGCTGATTGCCGTCTTTGATGCCGATTTTGTTCCTACGCGCAACTTTCTCACCCGCACGGTGGGCTTTTTTCAAAGGCCTGAAATTGGCCTTGTGCAAACCTACCAGAGCTTTTACAACCCCGATCCCATTGCCCGCAACCTCGGCCTAGAGGATTACTTGCCGCCAGAGGTGGAGATTTTCTCCCGCCATTACCAAGTGTTGCGGGACAGTATTGAAACAGCTCTCTGCTACGGCAGTGCCTTTGTCGTGCGGCGATCGGCCCTGGAGGCCATTGGCGGCTTTGTCACCGCATCCCTCAGTGAGGATTACTATACAGGCATTCAATTGGCCGCAGCGGGCTATCGGCTCATTTACCTCAACGAAAGTCTCAGTGCCGGCCTGTGTGCCGAGGAAATGGCGGCGCATATTCGTCAGCGTCAACGCTGGGCACGGGGTACCCTCCAAGGGTTCTTCATTCCGGCCAATCCCCTGCGGGTGCCGAATCTCACTTGGCTGCAGCGCCTTGCCCACCTCGAGGGGATCATGCAGTGGTTCCACAGTCCCCTGCGGTTGCTGTTGCTGCTGTTGCCCCTGATGGCCGCCTTTTGGGGGGTGGTGCCCCTGGAAACCACCCTGCGGCAGTGGCTCTACTACTTTGTGCCCTACTACTGGCTGCTGTTGAGTACGTTCCGCTGGCTCAACGGCCAAAGTCGCTCTGCCTTGGTCTCCGATCTCTATGCGGTGATTCAATGTGTACCGTTGACCCTGACGGTGATAGACACGCTGTTGCGTCCCTTTGGTCGGCCTTTTTGGGTCACCCCGAAGGGGAGTTGTTGCGATCGCTACCATTTGCAGTGGCGCCTCGCGGCACCGCTCCTTGTTTTGTTTGGACTCTCGGTGGCTGCTGCCCTCTTGAATTGGCAGGCCTTGCAGGCCAAAGGCCTCCTGCTGGCTTGGGTCTGGAACCTCTACAATCTCGTGATTCTTGCCCTTGCCCTCTACAGTCTCATTGAGCGCCCCCGCCCTGATCCCTACGACTGGCTCCGGGTGCAGCAAACCGTTGAACTCCATCTGGCTTGGGATCAAGCCACTGCCCTCTGGGGCACGACGATGCGCCTGTCTGAAGGCGGTGCGGTGATTCATCTGCATCAACCCCTCCCCCCCTCGGCCATGGGGGTGCCCCTCACCTGTCGGCTTTTGGAGGCAGGCATTGACCTCAGCGGCCAAATTGTGGCGATGCCCAATCCAACGACCCTAAAAATTTATTTCGATCCCCTGAGCACCCCTCAATACCGCCAATTGGTCGCCTTACTGTTTTGTCAACCCAACCGCTGGCAATGGCAAAAAGCTCCCAATGAATGGCAAACTCTATGGCTGCTCCTGCGCACTCTTGTCTTACCTCCTTTGATTCGTGAGCGGAGGCGGTCGCGTCCCCTGCCCAAGCAACAGTCCGGCATTGAGCCGACGGCTATTCCAAGCAATTCCAACAAAAAATGAGGTCGTACAATAGCCCAATCAAGATTCCAATAGGATTAAATAGTTATGGCGATGAACGGCAAGCGTGGTAATTGGGCAAGGCAATGAGCATTCCTGCTTCCCAACTTCCCCCCCTCACAGAAGCTACCTTGTGGCAAATTCTCAACGATGAATTGGAGGATGCAACGGTCAATCAGCTCCTGTGGCACTGCCTGGGGTATCGCTACGATCCCCATACGCAAACTTGGCAGAGCGATCGCGTGCCCCCAGAATGGCGCCAAGACTATCCCGAACCGCCGGACTTTATGGGCAGCCGCCCCGCCATTGTCAAGCTCACCCGCTCCATTCCGCCGGCCCACAAACAACTCCTCAAGGAACAGTTGGGCTTTCCCGGCTATGAAATCAAGGAACTGACACCGCGCCGTACCCGCCGTGCCACTGCGGTCAATTGGCTCCTCAGCTATAGGGCCACTCAAGCCGAGGCCGGGGCAAAGTAACCTTCGGCCATCTCGATCGCCACTTGGCGGATGGCTTGATAGACCGTGGCCAATTCCGCATCGGTAATACAGTAGGGGGGCAAAATATACAGCGTATTCCCCAGCGGCCGCAGGAGAACGCCCAATTCCACAAAGCGGCGGCGCAGTTGCGGCACCAGGGCACTAAAGTAGGAAGCTTCAGTTTCCAATTCCATGGCCGCGATCGTGCCACAGGTACGAAACTGCTTGAGATTGCTGACATCGGCCAGATACTGGTGGTAACACTGCCAATGGCGTGCCTCTAGACCTTGGTAGGAGTCAGGCTGGGCAAGCAGCAATTGAAACGAAGCCACACTGACGGCACAGGCCAAGGGATTCCCAGTGTAGGAGTGACTATGGTAAAAGGCGCGCGTTGGGTCGTCATCATAGAAGGCTTGGTAAATTTCTTCGGTTGCCAAGGTCACGGCAATGGGCAAGCAGCCGCCCGATAAACCCTTCGACAGACACAGCAGATCCGGCTGCGTGCCGGCTTTCTCACAGGCAAAGAGGGCACCGGTGCGGCCAAACCCCGTCATCACCTCGTCATAGACCACTAACACTCCATAGGCCTTGGCAATCTCGGCAATGGCTTGCAAAAACGCAGGACGACACATGCGCATTCCCCCTGCGCCTTGGACCAGGGGTTCAATAAACAGGGCTGCATAGGCCTCAGGGTCTGCCTTCAGGGTGTCTTCCAGTTGCGCGATCGCCTGTGCCTCCTTGGTCTCCACCTCTGGATCTCCCGGGTAGGTTGCCGGGTAGGGCAGGATTGTCAAGGGGGGAAGCAGCGGTTGAAAAGGCTGCCACCAAGGGGAACTTTGGCCGACCGCCATTGCCCCAAGGGTATCGCCATGGTACCCCCCTGCAAAGCCGATGAAGCGCGATCGCCGGGGTTGATCTCGCCGCTGCCAATACTGGTAGGCCATCTTCAGCGCCACTTCCACGGCTGTGGAGCCATTGTCGGAAAAAAAGACCCGCTGTAACCCCGCCGGGGTGTGGGCGCACAAGAGGTGAGCCAGCTGCTCTGCCGGTTCATGGGTAAACCCTGCAAAAATGACGTGCTCAAGGGTTTGCGCCTGCTCGTAGAGCGCCTGAGCCAGCCTAGGATGGCTATGCCCATGGAGTGTCACCCACCAACTGGAAATGGCATCAATGATCTGTCGGCCATCACTGAGTTCAAGGCAAGCCCCTTGGGCACGCACCACCTTCAGGGGCGGATCCGCCGTTTTCATTTGGGTAAAGGGCTGCCAAATGGGGGAGTTAGTCATGGGGGCTATCGGCCTCTAGGCGAGCAGCAAGGGTAGCGAAAATCTCCTCGGGAATTGAACAGCGGAGCGATCGCGCCAGTCGTTTTTTTTGTTTGGCCACCTTGAGACATTCGGCCGTGCGACACAAATAGGCTGATCGCCCCATCCCCTGATCCAACTGCACCTTGTGATCCGGCCAGCAGCGCACAACGCGCCAGAATTCGGAGCGATCGGCCAAGCGGCCACAGGCTACGCAGCGGCGTTGGGGAACGGCCATCTTTCCTAACCGGCAAGCTGTTCTTCGAGAGCGGCCATGGCCAAGCGATCCTCCTCTTCGTAGTTGTATTGGGAGCTATCGCGTACCTCGATTTTCCAGCCGGTAAGGCGGGTGGCCAAGCGCACATTTTGGCCTTCCTTGCCAATGGCTTGAGAAACTTTATCGGGAGCCACGAGGACATGGGCAATACGGGCTTCGGGGTTAATGAGCCGCACCTCCTCCACCGGCGCCGGACTGAGGGAATTGGCAATATAGGTGGCAGGATCCGGCGACCAGCGGATCACATCAATTTTTTCCCCCCGCAGTTCATTGACCACCGCCTGAATGCGGGATCCCCGTGCCCCAATACAGGCACCCACAGGATCGACATCCCGCTCTAAGGTATCCACGGCAATTTTAGTGCGCGGGCCGACTTTATGGGTTGGGGGATTGGCTTCGCGGGCAATGGCGACAATCCGCACCACTTCATCCTCAATTTCGGGCACTTCGTTGGCAAAAAGATAGACCACCAAGCCGGCATCGGCGCGGGAAACCTCCAATTGGGGCCCCCGTTGCAGGCCTTCTTTAACACGCTTGAGATACACCTTGAATGTGGAGTTGGCGCGGTAGTTGTCGTTGGGGAGTTGTTCCCGTTTTGGCAGTTCGGCCTCCACTTCCGGCTGGCTAGCGTCACTGCGCACGGCCATAATCACCGATCGCCGCTCAAAGCGGAGCACCCGCCCCATGAGTACGGTGCCCTCGAGATCTTTGAATTCCTCTTGAACCAAGCGACGCTGCTGATCTCGCAATTTTTGCGCTAGGACTTGCTTGGTTTGCATGGCGGCCATGCGGCCAAATTCCTGATGATCTGGCGTGACATCCAAGAGCACCGTATCGCCGACACGGGCATCCTGCACCACCTCAATCACATCGGCAAGGGCAATCTCGCGATCCGGGTTCTGCACCGTTTCCGTAATTGTTTTGGTGGCCAACACGCGGAAGCCCTCCTGCTCGGTGTCTAGTTCCACTTCAAAATTGGCAAAGTGATCCTCTTCAAAGTGACTATGATCCGGGCGCAGACTACGGCGATAGCGTTCGTATCCCTTGAGTAGTGCTTCTTTGAGGGCTTGATGCACTGCGTGCTTGGGCAAGTTCCGCTCTTGGCTAATTTCGTTAATCATGGCCCGGAGGCCGGGTAAGCGATAGAGAGTCATCGTCCGTTATAACCTCAATTCACTGGATGAAATTAATTTGGGCTAAGGTTCACCACCGGGGGTGTACAGTTGAACACTGGCAATAAGGGAGCGGGGAATGGCCAGCGATCGCCCCCGTTGATTGAGATAGACATTCACCTCGTCACGGCGAATCAGGTTGCCCTCCCAAAGGGTTTTGCCCCGATGGGGTGCAGTAGTCATGACCCGCACCGGAAACCCGCGAAAGGCATCAAAGTCGCGATCGCTACTCAAGTAATCCGACAGACCCGGACTCGATACCTCCAGAACGTAGGCAAACTCCAACTCTGGCAGCCCATCCAAAGCCATCTCCAATGCCCGACTCAAGCGTTCACAATCCTCTAAGCTGGTGTCATGCTCAGGATGACGCACCTCCACTCGCAAAATCGGGGGCGATTGATGGGTCAGCCACTGCACACTCACCAGATCAAGGTGTTCTTGGTCGGCAACCTGCTGAGCAAGGGTTTGCACCACCGGCAAAAGCATCTGTATCTGCATAGGAAATAAAAAAGGCGGGACATTGCCCACCACACCCAAACAATCTCAACAAATGACAACTCCCCTTCCCTACGGGAAAGAGAATTCTGAACCGTTCACAGTAGAACGTTCATGGGTGCTGCCAATACACCACTGTTCGTAGCATTTAGTATAGCAGTTAACAGTGGACGATCGCCACCTCGTCCAATACGCCCCTAGCGATCGCTAAAATCGCCATTTGTTAGCTCATCACCGTCGTAGTCCTGTTCCTCTAGCTCCACATCCTCCAAGACCGGGTTCAGGAGCACTGCCATCTCAGCCTCATGGTGGGTGAGCCACTGGCCTGGGGTGCGGAACCAGCGAGGCGGGTTAATGTAGCGAGCATAATACCACGGCGGAGCGGTGGGCTGGCTAATTTCCGCCTGTACGCGAATTTTCTCACCCGGATAGTAGGCATCTTCGGGTTCCACTTCCAACCACACTTTTTGGCCGATGATTTCTTGGGGGAGCATCATAATGGCACTTCCTCGAGGAACCTCTCCTACAGCTCTTTACGGCGTACTATCCTGATGAAAAGAGCTGTACCTTAATTTTAACCGGTGGTAGCCGATCTGCGGAAATGTTGCACTTATTCACCATCCCCCGCAGCAAAGGAGGGGTAAGGCTGCTGCCGTTTCGGATCCTCTAGCTTCAGGGAAATAATTCCCGCGCAGAGAACGAAAACCATTGAAACCCACAGACAGCCGACAATGCCCCAAATTTGATAGATAAGGCCAGAGAGTACCGTTCCCGCCAGTCGCCCGCCGGAATTGGCCATGTAATAAAAGCCAACATTTAAGGCCACTTTTTCATCATCAGTGTAGGCTAGCACCAAGTAGGAGTGTACTGCCGAATTCATGGCAAAAATCAAACCAAACAGGAGCAAACCGCCAATGATGACGGCGTTGGGATTCCAAGCACTCATCAATCCCAAGGCAATCACCGCCGGCACCAGCGTCAGCGTGAACGTCCAAAATTGGATAGTGGCGGCTTGGGGAGGGCGACCGCGATTGAGATATTTCAACAGAAGCGGTGCCGAGGACTGTACCGCCCCGTAGCCGATGACCCACAGGGCAAGAAAGCCCCCCACTTCATAAAAAGACCAGTTGAGGACACTTTGCAGATAGACGGGCAAGCCCACCACAAACCAGACATCCCGCGCCCCAAAGAGGAAAAAGCGGGCCGCAGAAAGGATATTGATCTCCTTGCTCTTGGAAAAGAGTTGGCGAAACTTGATTTTCTTTTTGATCTGCCCCATCCCCCGTGGCAGCAAGAAACCAGTAAACATGATCAGCAGAAGGGCGATCGCCATAATCCACAGGGACGCGACAAAGCCTGCCAATGTCAATAGCACACTTCCCACAAAGAAGCCTGCCCCTTTAAGGGCATTTTTAGACCCCGTTAGAATGGCCACCCACTTAAAGAGCCGCGACTCTGCCTCCTGGGGCACCACCAGGCGAATGGCGCTCTTAGAACTCATTTTGGTGAGATCCTTGGCCACCCCCGACATTGCCTGTGCTGTCATGACATAGGGCACCGCAAACCACAAGGGCCAGTCCTGCGTCAGGGGCGTAAGCATGATCAGCGAGATTACCTGTAAACCAATGCCCGCGTAGAGGGTGACGTTCAGTCCCACCCGAGCACCAATCCAGCTGCCAAGGAAGTTGGTGATAATACCAAAAACTTCATAAAAGAGAAATAGGAAGGCAATTTGCAGCGGTGTGTAGCCAATCTGGTTGAAGTAGAGCAGGACGAGCATCCGCAGGGCGCCATCGGTAATCGTGAACCCCCAGTAGGCGAGGGTAACGATCATATAGCTGCGGACAGCGGTGGACACAGCCATAGCAGACTCCCTAGGGCAAAGTCATGGCGACGCGGCGAGCTAATTCGGCTAGGCGGTTACTGTAGCCCCATTCGTTGTCATACCACGCGAGAATTTTCACCTGCGTTTCATCCACAACCATGGTGGAGGGGGCATCCACAATGGCAGAACGGGGGTCGTTGCAGTAGTCAATAGACACAAGGGGGCGCTCCTCATAGCCGAGAATGCCCTTGAGTGCTCCGGTTGCGGCGGCCTTGAGGGCTGCATTTACTTCCGCCACACTCGTGGGACGGCTGACTTCAAAAACACAGTCGGTGAGCGAGGCATTCAACAGGGGCACCCGTACCGCCACGCCGTTGAGTTTGCCTTGGAGTTCCGGATAAATCAGCCCAATCGCCGTTGCCGAGCCGGTCGTTGTCGGCACAAGAGACAGGAGACTAGAGCGGGCACGGCGCAAGTCCTTGTGGGGGGCATCAACGACGGTTTGCGTATTCGTGACATTGTGGATCGTTGTAATCAAACCATGGCGAATGCCAAAGGTTTCGTGAATCACCTTAACAACGGGGGCAAGGCAGTTTGTTGTGCAGGAGGCGGCGGTGAGCAAGTGGTGTGCTTGGGGATTGTAGAGGTGGTCGTTGACGCCCATAACGATGTTGAGGGCCTGTTCTTTGACGGGGGCAGCAACAATCACTTTTTTCACCCCGGCGGTAAAATAGGCCGCCAGTTGCTCGGCGGTTCGGAATTGACCAGAGCATTCCAAAACAATCTCGACGCCACGTTCTTGCCAAGGTACCTCCGCCGGGGTTTTCGCTGCCGAAAAGCTGATGATCTGATCGTTGATGGCGATCGCCCCCGCCTTGGCTTGGATAGCCTGTGGCCAACGGCCATGAACTGAATCAAACTCCAGCAAATGGGCAGCCGCAGGTGTGCCTCCCTTAATCTCGTTGATGTGGCGAAAATCCAGTTCAGGCCAACCCCATGCAGCCCGCAACACCAAGCGACCAATGCGGCCAAAGCCATTAATGCCGATGCCAACCCCCATCGTTGCGGCTCCAGCGGGACATCCTTACGCTATTTGAACTCATCTTGAATTGTCAATCGCCAAAAAGGCTTTATCAAGAGAATTTTGTTCGACCCCAAGGCAAAATAACCCTGCGCTGACTCTCCCCCCATGACCCCCAAGACTCAGGTGGCATTGTCCAGATGAGCGAGCACCTCAAGGGCAGCCCGGCGAACCATGGCATCGGTTTCCTGGGCCAGCAGGAGATATAGAGCTTCCTGCACTTGGCGGCGATCGCCCCCCTGCGAGACGCGAGCGAGTTGGCGAATGGCCACCAGCCGATGCAGGGGTTGAGGATGGGTGAGGTCGGCAAACCACCGCGAGAGCTGTTGGCTCTGCTGTTGCTGGTGCAGTTGTTCAATCATTGTCCCCAGAAGCAGGATGACCCCCACCAGCAGCAGGCCAAGGAGGACAAGGGCTACCACCAACCACGGATCCGCTGTGTGTTGACCGATATGCAGGAGGGTATAGGTGCCCAAGCAGGCCAGCAGCCCCGCCCCCACCGTCAATGCAAAAGGGTGGTGTAACCAGCGATGAACCTCTTGGCGCAGGTCTTGCCATAGCGTTAAAAGCCGGCGTTGGCGGCGACTGAGGTAAAAAATCGTCCCTACGCCACTGACGGTTGCCGCCAGCAGCGAGCCATCGGTGTGCCATAACAGGAGACCGGCGCCTAGCCCGGCAATCACCCGCAAGAAACGCTCCGACAGCAGATTAAGAACAAACGATTTCCAGTGTCGTTGTCGCGATCGCGTAGCGTGCCCCGTGGGCAATCGCCGTTGGTGCAGGGGAGCTGATCGCCGTTGAGATCGGAGCAATGACCATGTCGCCCAAGAGCTAACCATAGGGTTGGGTGTACTGCAAATCATGCTTTATTGTATCGTAATCCCACGGTGCAGCCCCTCAGTCCGCTGGAACTGCCTAAAATGATCCTTTCCAGTACAAAATCACCACTTCTTCGCGCAGTTGCTCCTTCGTGGCAGTGGCAAACCGCGTGCGAAACAGATCGGTGCGCACCACTTCATAGCCTAGCGCTTGGGCAATCTCGGCCAGTAATTCCCCCGTGGGAATCCTCACCCGCAAATAGGAGGCTTGATCGCCGACAACATAGGCCAGTTGGGCATGGGGGCGCAAGCGCGATCGCAGGGCTGCCAAGTGACGGGCCATGCCGCCAAAGTAGAGCTTGGTAACCCGGGCGTAGCGTTTCTCAAAGCCAGAGGTCTTGCCCAGTTCGATGCGGCGACGTTCAATCTCCTCGGCAATGGCTTGGATCTTGGGGTGATCCTGAATCCAGCGATCGTCGGTGTCGGTCTGATACACATTGCGACTGTTGGAACGCAGCAGCCCCTTCTTGAGGGCTTGCAAATCGGCCTTGGTGTTGATGAAGCCCAAGATCACCGATTCGAGGCGAGTGGTGCGGGTGTAATCCTTTTCGTTGGGGTAAGGGGGAGAGGTGATCACCGCATCTACCGACTGGGGGGCTAAGACGCTATCAAGACCTCTGGCATCCGCTAGATAAACTTGGGCAACGGTATGCTTGCAATCCTGTCTTTGCCGTAAATCGTCGGCCATTTGCCTCACTTTGGCCAGCCAAGCGCTCACGACCGGTGCATCCACTTTGGGTGAACCCATCCCCACCTCTGGACCAAACCGAAGATTACTGGCCACAAACACCAGCGTGTGGGCGATCGCCAGCAATTGATGCCGATAGATCTTTTCTACTCTGTATTTCTGCAAGCACTCAAGGAGAATCAATACCTTGTGCAAGGGAATTGGACTGATTGACCCCGCCAAGATAAGTTGATTTTGCTCTGGAGAGAGTTGGCGCAGCGATAGGTCGGTAATCTTCCCCGGAAAAGGAACTGAGTCCTCTATTCCCTGCCGCCGCAGGATCTCAAGGGCAAGGTCTGCCACGTCACAGGAGTGGCGGTCGAGTAAGTCTGGATCAACCTGCCAATCCGTCTTTACCGACGTTGCAAAATGGGCAAATGGATTGGCTTCTGTACCCAATGAGGGGATGCCCCGCAGCTTTGATTCAACCAGCGTTGTCCCTGTGCCACAAAAGGGGTCTAGAATGACACTCTTTTCATTCAAGCCAAAGTCCTCTATGTAATCCCGCACAAGATGGGGCGGATAGGACAGCACAAACCGATACCAATCATGAAAAGCGCGGTCTTGCTCATCTAGCTTGTTGATGTTGCCGTTGTCTCTAGGTACTTTTATATCCTTGGAATTTTTAAGCAACTCGGCTCCCGTGGCTCTTCACTTCTAATTCTCTAAGTGTATGAAAAATTGACTGCTTCGGCAGGGGGGTTACGTTGCCGACCAAGAACCCCGGGAACTCTAGCCCTCTTGGCAGCATTCTCCAGCCGCTGGCGGTACGTTAGGGGAGACGTTGAATCTCGGCGCGGAAGCCGTTGACCTCCATAAAGGCGCGCATTTGATTGGCGTTGGCCTCGTTTTGGAAACTGCCCACTTGCAGGGCGCGGCGCTGACCAAGGGTAATGGATATCACCTCGGGAACGAGCGATCGCAGGCGTTCTTGGTTGGCCACATCATCATCTCGCAGGTTCAAAACAATCACCCGAAACCGCGTTCTGGGGGCGACGGGAGTGAGCGGGGTCAAATCGGCATCGGCAACGTCTGGAGGAGGCGGCAATTGATTCATCGCGCGATCATTGCCAACAAATCCCAGCGGAATAGGGGCACTGGGAACCGGTAATCGTTCAAGGGAGTTGTCAAGCGGCTGGGGCATTGGGCTAGGAATTGGCGCCGTACTCACCTCTGGGGCAGGCACAGGAATCGGAATGACGGTATTCACCTCTGGCGGTGGTACGGGGATGGGAATCGGTTCTGCCGCTAATCCAGGCGTCCCCCAACCCATTAGGATCAAACATAGGGAACTCCACCACGGCTGGGAGTGAATGCTGAAACGGCTCATCAAAAATTTCATTGCTCTATCCACAATGCCGACGAACGGTGAACAGAACTGTGTTGATTCTTTTCTGTGGGGATCGGACGGGCTATGCAAAATTTAGCTCCCGCATCGGAGGGGCAACGCATTCGGCGGATTCTCGATGCCAACCTTGACCGTGCCCGCGAGGGGCTGCGGGTAATTGAGGAATGGTGCCGCTTTGGCCGTGAAGAGGCGGCTCTGAGCGCCCAATGTAAAGATCTGCGTCAAACCCTTGGCCGCTACCATACCCCAGAGCTGCGGGCGGCTCGACAAACGGATCAGGATCCGGGGACTGCCCTGAGCCATCCCCAAGAGCGCGATCGCCAGACCCTCGACGAGGTGCTTACCGCCAACTTTGCCCGCGTCCAAGAAGCGCTGCGGGTGATTGAGGAATACGCCAAGTTAACCAATGCCGAGTTGAGTGAAACGGCAAAGACCCTGCGCTATCGCGTTTACCTGCTGGAGCAAGCCCTAATCAACCCCCGCCAGGCACGACAGCGGCAACTGCAACAGGCCAAACTCTATCTGGTCACCTCTGCTAGCGATCGCCTGCTGGAAATTGTGGAGGCCGCGTTAAAGGGGGGATTGCCCCTTGTGCAGTACCGCGACAAGACCAGCGACGATCAGACCCGTCTTACCACGGCTCGGCAGTTGCAGGCGCTTTGCCGGCGCTACGGTGCCCTGTTTTTAGTCAACGATCGCGTGGATATTGCCGTGGGTGCCAATGCCGATGGGGTGCACCTCGGACAAACCGATATTCCCATGGAACTGGCGCGGCAAATTTTGGGGGGCGATCGCCTTGTGGGACGCTCCACCACCAACCCCCAAGAACTGGAGCGTGCCATTGCCGAGGGAGCCGATTATGTCGGGGTAGGGCCAATTTTTGCCACCCCCACCAAACCCGGTAAAGCAGCTGTGGGGTTTGAATATCTGCAATACGCCCGCAAACACGCCCCGATGCCGCAGTTTGCCATTGGCGGCATTGATCTGGGTAACATTGATCAGGTGGTCAAGGCCGGAGCGACGCAGGTGGCTGTTGTCCGCGCCATTATGGAGGCAGCCGATCCTGAGGCAACCACCCGTGAATTCCTACAGCGCTTATCTCAAGGGGAAGCATCATGACTTCGGCGGCTGAGATTACCGCAGCTGTGCGGCAACTGTACAATACCTATCCCTTTCCGCCGGAACCCCTCTTGGATGAACCCCCACCGGGGTACAACTGGCGCTGGTCTTGGCCGGCGGCCTATAGCTTTTGCAGCGGCTGCTATCCCCCTCAATTGGACATTGCCATCCTCGATGCAGGCTGTGGCACCGGTGTGGGAACGGAATACCTTGCCCATTTGAATCCGCAGGCCCAGATCACGGCCTTGGATGTCAGCGAAAGGGCTTTAGAGATTGCCCGAGAACGCTGCCGGCGATCGGGAGCCTGCAATGTTGAATTCCATCACCTGCCTTTGGAGGAGGTGGCACAACTGAGGCAAACCTTCCAGATGATTAACTGTGTGGGGGTGCTGCACCACCTGCCGGATCCGCAGCGGGGCATTCAAGCCCTCGCCGATGTCCTTGCGCCCGGCGGCATTTTACACCTCTTTGTTTACGGAGAACGCGGTCGCTGGGAAATTAAGCTGATGCAGCAGGCCATTGCCCTGCTTTTAGGGGGCGATCGCCACAACTATCGCGAAGGAGTGGCCATTGGCCGCCAACTCTTTGCCGCCCTCCCGGAAAATAATCGCCTGAAAAAGCGTGAGCAAGAGCGCTGGAGCCTTGAAAATCAGCGGGATGAATGCTTTGCCGATATGTATGTGCATCCCCAAGAAATTGACTATACGATCGCCGGCCTTTTTGATCTCATTGCCGCTTCTGGTCTAGAGTTTGTCGGCTTTTCCAATCCTCAGGTTTGGCGGTTAGAGCGACTCTTGGGCAGCCAACCCGAACTGTTGCAGCGGGCACGGCAACTGCCCCCCCTTCAGCAATATCAGCTCATTGAATGCCTTGATCCGGAGGCAATGACCCACTTTGAATTCTTTTTGGCCAAACCCCCCCTGCCCCGTCACGATTGGTCTCAAGATGCCGATCTGCTGGCGGCTGTGGCGTGGCGACACCCCTGCTTGGACGGTTGGCCGGGCGTCTGTGTCTTTAACTGCCACTATGAGGTGATTCAGCTCAATCGGGCTGAACAACAATTCCTAGCGGCTGCAACGGGTCAAAAAAACGTGACCGAGTTGTTAGCTGAGCAACCGGATTTGAATTTGGCAGGGGTGCGATCGCTCCTTGAGCGGAATTTGCTTCTTTTGGGAGTGCAAAAATGACGCCGCTAAGGGATCTACTGGAGAGGATCGCAACCGATGGTGCGGTTTATGACTGTAGCCATTGGGGTCGCCTACGCCTCAGCGGGCGCGATCGCCTGAAGTTTTTACACAATCAAAGCTCCAACAATTGCCTGGTTCTGCAACCCGGCCAAGGGGCAGACACGGTTTTCCTGACTTCGACCGCTCGCACCCTTGATCTTGCCACCCTCCTTGTCCATCGGGAGTGGGTGGATCTACTGGTATCCCCACAGCGCCGCGAGTTTCTCCTCCAATGGCTCGATAAGTACATTTTCTACAGCGATGAGGTTCAGGTGAGCGATCGCACCTCTGAGAGCTACTGCTATCGAGTTTTTGGGGGTGTTGCCGAAAAAATCACTGCCCAGTTTGGCCTAGAAGGATTTACCCATCCCTACGATCATGTCACTGTTACCCACGACGGCGCTTGCCTCACCCTTGCGGCCACCAGTGGCCTTGCCCTCCCCGGTTTAACCCTTTGGAGCGATCGCCCCCTCGGCGATTTACTCTGTCCCTATCCCCAACTCAGCGATGCCGACTGGGAGCACCTGCGCATCCGCCAAGGCCGTCCGGCGGCCGATGCCGAACTCACCGAAGATTACAACCCCCTTGAAGCGCGGCTGGGGCATACGATCTCTTTTAATAAGGGCTGTTATATCGGCCAAGAGACAATTGCCCGCCTGCACACCTACCAAGGGGTCAAACAACATCTTTGGGGACTTGAATTAAGGGTGCCGGTGACACCCCCCACCCCCCTCCTGTTAGGGGATGAAAAAGTGGGTCTTCTAACCAGTTGCACTTCCCTCAATGGGGGTGCCTTTGGTTTGGGCTATGTGCGCACCAAAGTAGGCGGTGCAGGATTAACGCTGCAAACTCCAGAGGGTATCCCTGTCCAAGTGGTGGAGGTGCCATTCTTAAGAAGTGTTGCCTAAAAATGCTCTTATCAGAGAATGTTATAATCCAATCGGCTCGTGCAGAGATTGACTGACCGAAGGAAGGAAGCCTATGGCCACGGCACAGGTGTTAGCATTCATGCAAAAGACTGCTGAGGATGCCCAACTGCGGAACGAACTGGAAAACCTTTTAGGGGTGGGTGACGGCAACATCAGTGGGGCTGCCGAACTGGATGCCGAGGAGCTGGCAGCGCTGCGGGGAGAAATGGCTCCCAAGGTTGTGGATTTTGCCAGTCGGCACGGTTTTGAGTTTTCCACCGAGGAACTGGTGCAGGTGGTGGATTCCTTTGCCCGGCATCAGGCGGGGGAAATCAGTGATGACGAATTTTCCGGAATTCTCGGCGTTCCCGTCAACAGTGCTCACGCCGAACACAAAAAACGCATAGCCAATCCTCTGCGGCGCCTTGCTCGCTATCTCAGCAAAACCTACTTGGGTATCGATCCGGATGAGGAGAGCGAATAAGGCTCACCCCCTCTCCGCAAAGCTGCGTCCGGCGCGTCGGAAAATCCGTCTGTGGTTCCAATGGCTTCTCCCTGGGCTACTGGTGAAGCGCTGGCTTCTGGTAAGTGCATTAGGGGTGTTGCTTGCCAGCCTAGGCTTTGCCATTAGTATCAACTTGACTCCCATCTTCTATTTTTTACAATTTCTGGAGCGGTTTCTCCAGAGTGTGGCTCGTTTTGTCCCCAGTTACATCAGTGGCCCTTTGCTGCTCCTTGTGGGCTTGGCTCTCATTGCGTGGGGGTATGCCCGTACCCTGGGTTCGATTACGGAAGTCCTGCTGCCGGAGGATGATAAAGCACTGGTGGAGCGCCTCTTGGCCTATCGCCGCTTGGGGCGAGGACCGAAAATTGTAGCCATTGGGGGCGGTACGGGGCTATCAACGCTCTTGCGGGGACTCAAACTCTATAGCGCCAACATTACTGCAATTGTGACAATGGCCGATGATGGCGGCTCCTCCGGACGGTTGCGGCGAGAAATTGGGGTGCTACCCCCAGGGGATATTCGCAACTGCTTGGCAGCTCTCGCGGATGAAGAAAAATTGGTAACAGAACTCTTTCAGTACCGCTTTGAGGCGGGGGATGGCTTGGTGGGGCACAGTTTTGGCAATTTATTTCTGACGGCAATGACGAATATCACAGGGGATCTGGAGCGGGCGATCGCCACCAGTTCGGCGGTTTTGGCCGTTCGTGGTCAAGTGCTACCGGCAACGCTGACGGATATGACCCTGTGGGCACGCCTTGCCGATGGTCGCCTCATTCACGGGGAGTCCAACATTACGGCCGCACGGGGCAAAATTGTCGAAATCGGCTGCTCGCCCCCTGCCCCCAAAGCCCTGCCCCGGGCAATTCAAGCCCTCCGTGAAGCCGATTACATTATTCTAGGCCCCGGCAGTCTCTATACGAGTATCATTCCCAATCTCTTGGTGCCTGAGATTGCCCAAGCCCTTGCGGAGCGCCGCTGCCCCTGCGTTTACGTCTGCAACATTATGACCCAGCCGGGGGAAACCGATGGCTATGCTGTGAGTGATCATGTGCGCGCTCTCGATGCAGTGACGGGCGATCGCCTATTTGATGCGGTGCTGGTGCAAAAATATCCCCCCAGTGCCGCTCACCTAGAACGCTATGCCCAGCAGGGCAGTACACCCGTAGCCATTGATCGCGACGAACTGGCCCGCCAAAACTGCCGCCTGATCCTTGCCGATGTGATGGATGAATCCACGCCGACGGTACGTCATGATTCACGGAAGTTAGCCGCTATTCTCATGCGTTGGTATGAGCGGGTGCGATCGCTCTAGCCTTGTGCCTTGGGAAGGCGATCCCTAATAATAGAACCGTTGCCCTTGGCTCGGTGGCCTGCCATGTCTTTGGAACTGTTGCGATCGCTTGTGTGGATGGACTACCGCCTTGCAGTCCTCTTTACGGTGGTCATTCCGTTGATCCTGCTGCTGTGGTCAACGGTTAAAAACGTGCCGGCCATTACCCAACTGCTGATTATCTATTGGCGGGTCTCTAGTCTCTTGGCAATTACGGTGTACCTGATGATGCCCCAGTGGCCGGTGGCCTACGTCACAGGGTTCATGGCCTTGGTGCTGATTCCCATTAGCCTCTGGTTTTGGGTTGATCTCAACGAAGAAATTGGCGATCGCCAAGACCTCCTCGGCCAAGTTTTTAGTAGCTGGCGTTGGGCAGTGACGCTCTACTGTGTCCTTGCCGCCATTGGTCAGGCCTTTTATCTGCCTTGTGCGTTTGTGGCCGCTGCCGTTCAGACTCCCAGTTGTCAAGTCTGGCTGGAGCCACCCCTGATGTTCAAGGAGATTTTCCACCCCCAAGCCCGCGCCGGTACCCTTGGCTTCTTTGCGGCGGTGGCCCTTGGGATCTATATGCTCTATCTGAGCTACTTTGTGTTTGTGCGCTTGCCCAAGCAGGGGCGATCGGCCACGGGGCTATAGCCTATGTCGCTGCCCCGCATTCTTGAACCGGAGGTCATGGAGACGCCAGAAGCGGCTGCCGCCTATGACGCCATGGAATTTACTGCCGTGAATGCCGCCTTCTGTGACGATTTGGCTGCCGTCTTGCCCAGCGTGGCCCCACCCTTAAGAGTGTTGGATGTGGGCACGGGGACAGGGCGAATTCTCCAAATGCTGCATCAACGCCATCCCCATTGGCAACTGACGGGCATTGATCTGAGTCCGGCGATGCTGGCGATCGCCCGGCGCCACAGCCCGCAGTTAAACTTTGTTCAAGGGGATGCCAAAGCCTTGCCCTTTGCTGCGGCAAGCTTTGATGTGGTCATCAGCAATAGCCTCATCCATCACTTGGCCGATCCTCAACCGGCCCTAGGGGAGATGCTGCGGGTGCTGTGTCCCCAAGGAACCCTATTTATCCGCGATCTCTGTCGTCCCAACAGTTTGGTAGAGCTGCAAGGCTTGGTTGACCAATATGCCGGCCACGACACCCCCCAACAGCGGCAACTCTTTGCCGACTCTCTCCATGCGGCACTGACCTTGATTGAAATTAACGATCTTTTGAAGACATTGCCGCAGCGGCCTCGGCAGTGGCAAGTAACCCGCACCTCCGATCGCCATTGGACTCTAGTGGCACAGGGCTAATGAAGCGGCGACATTACTTCATTGCTCTGTTGCCCAATGCTGAAATTCAGGATCAGGTGACCCGCCTCAAGCAGTACTGTTGCGATCGCTACCAAAGCCAAGCGGCTCTGCGCTCTCCGCCCCATGTCACCCTCTATCCCCCGTTTTGGTGGTCAGATGAGGAGGTAGAAGAACTCGAAAAAGCCCTAGAAGCCTTTGCACTGCAGGCCTCCCCTGTTGAATTGATCCTCGATGGCTTTGCCGCCTTTCCGCCGCGGGTCATCTATATTCATGTGGTAGCCACGCCGGCGCTCCAGGCTCTCCAAAGGCAGCTGGTTAAAGCGGTAGCCACACCCCTGAACCTTCCGCCCACGCAACGGCACCCCTTTACCCCCCACATGACAATCGCCTTTCGGGATTTAACCAAGGAAAACTTTCACCACGCTTGGGCAGAGTTTCAGAAACAATCCTTTGCCGCCCGCTGTTGGGTATCCCACCTCACCCTGCTGGTGCACAATGGCCGACGCTGGCAGGTTCATCGTGAATTTTTGTTAAGAAATCTTGCCTAGGATGCTTCCTCAAAGCGGGGGGCAACAAGGCCGTGACTTGATTTTGGCTCACAGAGAAATTATGATGCAGAAAATACTTTTCTCTGAAAATTCCTAAAATCAAAAGTAAGACTACTCTAGCCTTAGTAGCGATAAATACTCAGTGTCTTTAGAGCATGCTAGGGGATCAGAGGTAAAGTCTCAAGAGCGAGGGGGCATATCGGTGTTTCCTATTCTTTGGAATCGCAGCGTTGAATCCAAACCCTGCCATAATCCGGGGAATCGTGGGGAACAGTAGCCCATTGCTGAGGATAAGGTTATGAAACTGGAAGACATTTACACCTTTTTCCGCCAGCCGCCGCCGGTTTACCTGAGCAAGGAAGTTGCCGTGTGCTATGTGCTCTACACTTTGGTTGAAAAAGGGGATTCCTATGGTACGGCGCTGATTCAAGCCATTGAAAATGAGTATCCCCTTTACCGCCTTTCCGATACGGTTCTTTACAGTGCCCTCAAATTCCTGGAGGATGAGGGGATTATTGACGGTTATTGGAAGAAGGTGGAAGGTCGTGGCCGGCCTCGGCGGATGTACCACATTGTTAATGAAAAGGAGCAACAGGCACGAGAACTTTCAGAGCTTTGGCTGCGCTATTTACAGGAACATCCCCACCGTCAGGAGTGATTTAGGGTTCGAGTTGACGCAAGCGATCGCGCACGGCTTGAATATCTTGCCACGTTAACCACTTGGGACTACCCGGCTCCCGTGAGTTATTGCGCAACAAATACGCCGGATGAAAAATGGGCATACACCAGCGCCCCTGCCATTCAATCCACTGGCCTCGAATTTTGGTAATCCCGCGATTATCTTTCAGTAGTCCAGATACAGCCGTTGCCCCTGCCAGCAGAATAATGCGAGGGTTGACCAAGCGAATCTGCTCTAATAAGTAGGGCAAACAAGCCGCTGCTTCAACCGGTGTTGGAACGCGGTTACCGGGGGGGCGGCATTTAACAATGTTGCAGATATAGGCATCTCGCTCACTGTCGAGATTGACGGAAGCAAGGATTTTATCGAGGAGTTGCCCTGCCTTGCCCACAAAGGGGCGGCCGGTTTCATCCTCTGCTTGACCCGGTCCTTCACCAATAATCATCAGCTTAGCAGCAGGATTCCCCCGGCTGACCACCACATGGGTACGGGTAGCCGCCAAACCACAGCGTTGACACTGCTGACAATGCACTGCAAGAGCCTCTAAGTCGCGGTAGGTACCGGCGGGGATGGGCACCTCAGCCCGCAGTGGAATCTGATCATAGGTGGCAGGATCAAGGGGCGGCGCTGGCGCAGGTTCGGCCTCGGGGAGGGGATCAAATAAGCTAAATTGCAGTGGCTCACTCATGGGGTCGTAGCTTCCTGAGAACAATCTTAAAGAAAATTCACAAAACTTAGGAAAAACTTAGGATAAATTGCATCACCTTTGTGGCGATCGCTAGAACTTTAATTTATCTCAAAAAAGTATTTTACAAATTAATAACTACGGCGAAACAGGTTTCCCACCGCATTGTATAAGAAATACCTGAAGGGTTTAACTACACCGTTGTTGTTTCCCAGACCCCTTTGCGGAACAACCTATCAGTGATCGTTAGACCTTTCCGGCACGCCCAAGAGCGTTGTGCGTTTCTTAAAAACACACCAAGGATCAGCTTGGTCGCTCTCAGGTTGCTTGGCACAGCCTTTGGGGAGTTGCTGATCAGCTCTCTAAGAATCCTGCGTTATCTTTATGACCAGGAATGTCAAGAAGGTCTCACTTCTTTAATAACCTTTAAGGAGAATTGATCCATGCTAGATGCATTTGCCAAAGTTGTCGCTCAGGCCGATGCCCGCGGTGAATTCCTCACCAACGCCCAGTTCGATGCCCTGTCCAACTTGGTGAAAGAAGGCAACAAGCGTCTGGATGCTGTCAACCGCATCACCAGCAATGCCTCCACGATCGTTGCCAATGCTGCTCGTGCCCTCTTTGCAGAGCAACCCCAACTGATCCAACCCGGTGGGAATGCTTACACCAACCGTCGTATGGCTGCTTGCCTGCGCGACATGGAAATCATCTTGCGCTATGTGACCTACGCCATTTTGGCCGGTGACTCCAGCGTGCTCGATGATCGCTGCTTGAACGGTCTGCGGGAAACCTACCAAGCCCTCGGTACTCCCGGTTCCTCCGTGGCTGTGGCTATTCAAAAAATGAAAGATGCCGCGATCGCGATCGCCAATGATCCCAACGGCATCACCCCTGGCGATTGCAGCGCCCTGATGTCCGAAATCGCTGGCTACTTTGATCGTGCCGCTGCCGCTGTTGCCTAAGGCACCTTTGACATGACTCTAACTTTGACCGTTCTGAACACGCACATTTTTTAGGGAGATATTTTATCCATGAAAACGCCGATTACTGAAGCCATTGCCGCCGCCGATACCCAAGGTCGTTTCCTGAGCAACACCGAACTGCAAGCGGTTGACGGTCGCTTCAAGCGCGCTGTGGCCAGCATGGAAGCTGCTCGCGCTCTGACCAACAATGCTCAGAGCCTGATTGACGGCGCAGCTCAAGCGGTGTACCAAAAATTCCCTTACACCACCACCATGCAAGGCTCTCAGTATGCCTCGACCCCTGAAGGCAAAGCCAAGTGCGCCCGTGACATCGGCTACTACCTGCGGATGGTGACCTACTGCCTCGTTGCAGGTGGCACCGGTCCGATGGATGAGTACCTCATCGCTGGCTTGTCGGAAATCAACAGCACGTTTGATCTTTCCCCAAGCTGGTATGTGGAAGCTCTGAAATACATCAAAGCCAATCATGGCTTGACCGGCCAAGCTGCGGTGGAAGCCAACGCCTACATCGACTACGCCATTAACGCTCTCAGCTAATAGGCGTTTCCTTTCGTTGCCCGGTGAGGTAAGCAGATGTTGTCGGCGTTGGGCTGACCCTTTGTTTACAACACCGGGCTTGTTTGTACCCTCGATATTTAGGAGTTTGTACCGTGGCTATTACTGCTGCTGCTTCGCGCTTGGGTACCTCCGCTTTCAGTGATGCCCCTCGGGTGGAGCTGCGTGCCAACTGGAGCGAGGAAGATCTAGAGACTGTCATCCGTGCCGTTTACCGTCAGGTCTTGGGCAACGACTATGTCATGGCATCGGAGCGTTTGGTGAGTGCGGAGTCACTGTTGCGCAATGGCAAAATTACCGTGCGGGAGTTTGTGCGCGCAGTGGCCAAGTCAGAACTCTACAAAGAGAAGTTTCTCTATGGCAATTTTCAAACCCGTGTCATTGAACTGAACTATAAGCATTTGTTGGGGCGGGCACCCTACGATGAGTCGGAAGTGATTTTTCACTTAGATCTCTACGAAAATGAGGGCTTTGATGCCGACATTGACTCCTACATTGATTCCCCCGAGTACACCAATAGTTTTGGGGATTGGGTGGTGCCCTACTACCGCGGCTTTAACAGCCAGCCGGGACAAAAAACCGTCGGCTTTAACCGCATGTTCCGTCTTTATCGCGGTTACGCCAATAGCGATCGCGCCCAAGCGGAAGGCAGCATGTCCCGTTTAGCACGGGATTTGGCCACCAACAGTCCCAATACAGTGGTGCCCCCTTCGAGTAGCGATACGGCCTTTGCCTACTACACTCCCAGTGCTGATGTTCCCCCACGGGCTTGCTTGGGTGGTTCCTTTGGTGAAAGTGGTCGCGTCTATCGCATTGAAGTGGCGGGCATTCGCCAACCGGGCTATCCAGGAGTGCGCCGCAGCAGTACCGCCTTCTTGGTACCCTATGAGCAACTGTCGAGCAAAATGCAGCAGCTTCAGCGCACAGGTGCTCGCATTGTCAGTGTCAATCCTGCCTAGGAATGTTTGTTTAACGTCCTTTTGAGATTGGGAGTCAGGTGTCATGTTTGGTCAAACTGCGTCTGGAAGTGCTGCCCTTAGCCCCTCCGGCGCTCGCGTTTTCCGCTACGAGGTTGTGGGTCTGCGTCAAAACGAAGAAACCGACAAAATGGGGTTTCCAATTCGGCGCAGCGGTAGCACCTTTATTACGGTGCCCTACAACCGCATGAATGAAGAGATGCAGCGCATTACCCGCATGGGCGGCAAAATCGTTTCCATTACCCCAGTGGTCGCCTCTTAAGTGGCTGATGTTAGGAGAGGGAATGACGGCGGTCTCTGAACCAGTGCAACTGACAGTGCCCCAAATGCTGGCGCAGCTTCAGGGGACGGATACCAGTCTCCGTTACTACGCGGCCTGGTGGTTGGGGAAGTTCGGTCTGGAAACGGCAACGACAGCGGAGCGGCAGGCGATTGTTGAGGCTTTGATTGTGGCGTTAGCCGATGAGACCGATCGCACAGAATTGGGGGGCTACCCCCTGCGGCGCAATGCTGCCCGTGCCCTAGGCAAGTTGGGCGATCGCCAAGCCGTACCAGCGTTAATTGAGTGCTTACGCTGCGAGGATTTTTATGTGCGGGAAGCGGCGGCCATTGCCCTTGGTCAATTGGGGGATCCCCAAGCGATCGCACCTTTGCAAGCCCTTCTAGAAGGCGGTGTGGCGATGGCGCGGCGGGTGCCCGGGCGTCCCCACCTGGTGCAGCCGGTGGAAGCCGTGATTGAAAGCTTAGGTCACCTCGGTGCCACCAGAGCCATTCCCCTGATTGAGCCATTCCTAGCCCATGAAATGCCGCGAGTCCAATTTGCCGCTGCGCGGGCACTGTTTCAGCTCACGGGGGCGGCGGAATATGGCGATCGCCTGCTGGCAGCGCTGGAAAGTGAGGATGTCCAACTGCGGCGGACAGCGCTTCTAGATTTGGGAGCGATGGGGTATTTACCCGCAGCAGAGGCCATTTTGCAAGCAGGGGTTGAGGTCAGCTTCAAGCTCATTGCCCTCCACGGCATCCTAGGCAAGCAACTGCGGCAGGCCACCCCACCAAAGCAGATCCTCCCCCTCTTTCAAGGATTGGATCAACTGCTGTGAGTGATCTCCTTGCCTATATCCATGCGGTTGAGACGGCCACCTCCGCTGTGGCCTTGCAAGAGGCTGTGACTCAGCTTGCCCAGCAAAAAGACACCGCTGCCATTCCCACGCTCATTGCCGTTTTGAGGTATAACAACCCCGCCGCCGCCCAAGCTGCCGTAGAAGGTCTCATTGCCCTTGGGGATGCCGTGGTCGAGCCACTGCTGGCTCAGTTGGATGAATACAACTATAGTGCCCGCGCTTATGAAGTGCGCATCTTGGGGAGCATCGGTCATCCAGCCGCCCTGCGGGTCTTATTGGCTGCTGCCCAGTCGGATTTTGCCCCCAGTGTCCGCCGTGCCGCCACAAAGGCCTTAGGAACGCTGCGCTGGCAGTTAATTCCTGAGGAAGCTGAAAGAGTGACTCAATTACAGAAGGCACTGACAGTCCTCCAGCGCAACAGTGAAGCAGCGGATTGGGCGGTTCGCTATGCCGTTGGCGTTGCCCTCGAGCATCTCTATCAGCAGGCGGCTGCTCGTGCCCTTCGGGAGGCTGTGCGTTCACTCCTGAATCATTTGAGCGATCGCGACCCTGACATTGTGGTGCGTTCCCGTTGTCAACTTGCCCTCCAGAGGGACTCTCTGTCCATGCACACCTAAAAGGATTGGAAAGTTATGTCGTTACCCTTGCTGGCTGTGAAGCCCAGAACCCTTGACCAGCGGGTGGTCAGTTATGAAGTCCCCGCCGAGGATGATCCCGTCATCTACCGCCTCACTGATGCCACCGATGCCGCAGACGTGGATGCCCTGATTTGGGCAGCCTATCGCCAGATTTTTAGTGAACACCTGATTTTGGCCTCCTACCGTCAGCCCTTCCTAGAATCCCAACTGCGCAATCGTGCCATTTCTGTTCAGGATTTTATCCGTGGCTTGGGTAAGTCCGAGGTCTATCGCGAGCAAGTGGCAGCCGTCAACTCCAATTACCGCCTCGTGGATGTCTCCTTCAAGCGCTTCCTTGGCCGCCCCACCTATGGCCAGCAGGAGCAGATTGCGTGGTCGATTATTTTAGCCACCCGTGGACTTGAGGGATTTATTGATGCCCTCGTAGACAGCGACGAGTACCAGCAAAACTTTGGTGCCGATATTGTCCCCTATCAGCGGCGGCGGCGCCGGGCGCGTCCTTTTAACCTCGTTAATCCTCGCTACAGCGACTACTGGCGCAACAAGGAAATTTCCCTCAGTGGCCGTTCTTACTACCAGGTGCGCTACTACACCGCAGGACCACTCGATAAGCAAGTTATTCGGGGTGCGATTCCTGCCAACTTCCTGTCAATGGCACGCTCCATTGTGGTGCCCACCCTTGATACTCAACGCCATGTAGCACGGGCAACCTCAAGTTTGGTGACAGTTCCTGAAACAGCCCAAGAGCGAGATCTGCCGCCCACTCCTGTCAAACCTGTGCCCGTTGCGTTGCCCTATCGTTATTTGCCCTCTCAACCAAAGGTGTAAGCCATGACGATCCCCTTGCTCAGCTATGCCCTCAGTTCCCAAAATCAGCGGGTACCGGGCTATGAAGTGCCCAATGAAGACACGCCTTGGCGCTATGCCCTTGAGGATGCAGCCGATCAGTCGGATATTGATGAACTGATTTGGGCAGCCTATCGCCAAGTGTTTAGCGAACACGTCGTCCTCAAGAGTACCCGCCAGCCCCACTTGGAGTCACAACTAGCCAATCGTGCCATTTCAGTACGGGATTTTATTCGTGGCTTGGCCAAATCGGAGACCTTCCGCCGTTTGGTGGTGGAGACCAACTCCAACTATCGCTTGGTGGAAATTGCCCTGAAGCGGCTCCTTGGGCGTGCCCCCTACAATAAACAAGAAGAACTGGCGTGGTCTATTCGCATTGCTACCGATGGTTGGCAGAAATTTGTGGACACCCTTGTGGACAGTGACGAATATACGCAAAACTTCGGTGATAACACCGTGCCCTACCAGCGGCGTCGGTATAAAGATCGTCCCTTTAACTTAGTTACCCCTCGCTATGGTGACTACTGGCGCGATAAGTTAGAGAACAGTCGCTACAAGTGGGGCGACATTCGCAATTTCTTGGAGATGGCACGCTCGGTCAAGGTGACACCTGTGCAGTTCAAGCCAGTGTCCACAGCCAATGTGCAAATCCCCGATACCACACGGCGCGATCGCCCGATTGTACCGGTGTCGATCAACCCGACGGCGACCTTTCCGCTGCGCTAGCTATTGTTTCACTCTTTGACTTGGGAGAGATCCATGGACTTACCTCTGCTTGCTTATAAGCCTACGACTCAAAACCACCGCGTCGCTAGCTTTGGCATTGCCGATCAAAACGAAGATACCCCCTATATCTATCGGCTTGAGGATGCGGCCTCCTATCCGGAAATTCGCGAGGTGATCTGGGCCTGCTATCGGCAAGTGTTTAGCGAGCATGCCACCTTGGCCTTCAACCGTCAAATCACCCTAGAATCCCAACTGGTGAATCGGGTGATTACGGTGCGCGACTTTATTCGCGGTCTGGCCAAATCGGAGCGCTTCTACAATACCGTGGTGGCGGTGAACGACAACTACCGCTTGGTGGATGTTTGCCTACGGCGGTTCTTGGGGCGCAGTGCCTACAACGAAGAGGAAAAAATTGCTTGGTCAATTAAAATCGGTACCCTAGGCTTCCATGGATTTGTGGATGCCCTCCTCGACAGTGAGGAATACACCAATGCCTTTGGGGACTTTACGGTGCCTTACCAGCGCAAGCGGATGGAGGGACGTCCCTTTAACCTCGTAACGCCGCGCTATGGCTTTGAATACCGCGATAAAGTGGGCACCACCAAGACGGATTGGCGGTTTACCTTGGAAAAATTCTATGATCGCAAGTTCCAGGAGCGGCGGCTACCGGAGGGTGACCCCCGCAAATACCGCGAATTGGCAGCCGCGATCGCGCCCAAGACGCGCTATGCCCAGCAGTTGCGTGCTGCTGACATTGACTACTTGGCCAAAGTGCCCCGCCGCCGTTAAGTCGGGCTGAAAAATGTGCTAATGGTGTGGCCGTCGGTGAATTGACTGGCGGCTTTTTTCTTTTATATTTTATACTCCGTGAATTTCTGGGAGCGCTTACACATTTCAACAGTCTAATCTTGAGTTAGTTTTTTCTGGAAGCTATGAGCGATCGCCTTCTCCCTTGGCTGGTACCTGCCATCGTCACTGTCACTGTGCTGCCCGCCAGTAGTCAAGTTACGATTCCGCTGACGGTTACCGTCAGTCCTGAGCGCGCCGTTTTGGGGGATACACTGGCCATTGTGGTTACCGCTTCCGAGCAACCCACCGTCGAGGTGGCAGGTAAAGTCCTGCCGGTGTTTCTCATCGGTCCACAGCAATGGCGGGCGTTTATGGCCACCACACCCCTCCAGACCCCCGGCCGCCGCTCATTGGTGGTTCGCTCAGGACAGGAAACCCGCAACATGCTCCTGTGGGTGGGCGATCGCTCATTTCCTGTGCAACGCATTTGGCTACCACCGGGCAAAGACACCTCAGGAACCGATTTTGAATTCGATCGCGTGGATGCTTTTAAGGCTTTGGTCACACCCACAAAACTCTGGCAAGGTGCCTTTCACCGCCCCAACAGTGGCCCTGTAACCACCCCCTACGGTGTGCGGCGATATTACAACGGCGTTTTTGCCAAGGACTACTTCCATCGCGGTTTGGACTATGCCGGCCCTAAAGGATCACCCGTGGTGGCCGCTCAGCGGGGACGTGTGGCCTTAGTGGGGCGAGAATCCCAAGGGTTTCTCATCCATGGCAACACGGTCGGCATTAACCATGGGCAAGGGGTACTGACAATTTACCTTCACCTCGATCAAATCCACGTTCAAGAAGGGCAAATGGTTGAAGCGGGGCAAGTCATTGGCACCGTAGGGGATACGGGTGCCTCCACAGGGCCGCATTTACACTGGGGACTCTACGTGAATGGTGAGTGCGTCGATCCGCGATCGTGGTTAACTCAGGGCTGGCAGTAGTTGCGCAATGAACTCGCTTCCCTGCCTAGTTTAGGGTCAAGAAATGGGAGATAATGCTACTTCAGAGGTAGCCACTTCGCTACCATTGCCGCTGATAAGATTTGGGAGTTAGCAACAATGACGATTCTTTTTCAACTGGCTCTTGCTGCCCTTGTCATCCTGTCCTTTGTGATGGTGGTGGGTGTGCCGGTGGCCTACGCCTCTCCCCAAGATTGGGATCGCTCAAAGCAGTTAATTTTCCTTGGCTCTGGGCTATGGATTGCCCTAGTGCTGGTGGTGGGCGTTCTCAACTTCTTTGTGGTTTAGTCCAACCAGCGTTGGCGATAGACTTCGTACAAGAGCACCGCTGTGGCGATCGCCACATTCAGGGATTCAACGTTTGGCTCCTGAGGAATCCGCAGTGCAGTAAAGGTCAGATTTTGGTAGGCCGGGGGTAACCCTTGGCCTTCATTTCCCATGACGAGCAAGGTAGGTTGACGAAAATCCGCTTGCCAATAGATAAGTGGTGCAGTCGGTAGTGTGACCACAATTTGCCATCCTTGGGCTTGATAGGTCTTGAGGGTTGCCAAACCATCGGTAACGGTTTGCATGGGGAGGCGAAACCACTGACCAGCACTGGCACGCAAAACTTTTGGATGGGTTATGTCTACGCAATCAGGAGTCAGCAATAGTCCCTCAACACCCACTGCGGCAGCGGTGCGGATGATTGTTCCCAGATTACCGGGATCCTGAAGTGTGACCAAACACAGGCCTAAACGCTTCAACGGCAATGTAGGCAGGGGCGTATAGTCGGCAACGGCCACCACACCATCGGGTGTTGTTGTTGTACACAGGGCAGCAAGTACCTCTTCACTGACTTCAACGGCGCGATCGCTCCTGTGCAGAATCTGTTGCCAAAAGGCTGGCGATTGCTTAGCCTGCCAAGACGCCGTGTAGCAAACCACTGCAAAGCGATAGCCGGCTGCTAGGGCTTCCTGTAGCAGGTGAGTGCCCTCTAGCAGTAATTGCCCTTGGCGATATTTGCGCTGGTGCAGCTTGCGGATCGAACGCACAAGGGAATTTTGCCGACTGGTAATGATCACGGACTGATCCAGCGATCCAGTAAATGTTCCAGATGGGGGGTCAAGAGTGCCGTTTGCGCCGCTTGGGCTTGAATTTCGGTTGCCGATTGAATGAAGGAACCGCGTACTAGTTCGTGCTGACAGTGCCGAATCAACTCCCCAAAGCTTGCGGAGGTCACTTCTAGGTGAAACTGAAGACCGACAACGCGATCGCCCCACAGGAATCCCTGCTGCAGACAGGCGGCACTTTTGGCCAAGAGAATTACGTCGGTGGGGAGGCTAAACATCTCCCCATGCCAATGCAGCACCGTCAGTTGGGATGGCCAATCTTGAAACCAAGGATGCGCTTGGGCGGCTGCTGTGAGTTCAATGGGAAACCAGCCAATTTCCTTCGTGGGTGCTGCGATCACCTCTGCTCCTAAAACCTGCGCTAAGAGCTGAGCACCAAGGCAAATCTGCTCTGTAAGACTTATACAAATCTATACAGTTACAAATCTATCCAGTCAAGTCAAATAGACTCCATTGTTTAGTTTAGATTTGCTGCTGACTTCCTGCTTCATCGAAGTCTCAAGAGCGACGCTCTCAAGGGGGATTACTTCTCCACAGGCTTCAATTCCCCCAGAGCTTGGGGTACTTAATAAACTTTAACAGATGGGGTCTCCTACCGCCGCAGGGTTTGGGTGGACACGCCCTGTCATGATGACTGCCTTGCCAATCAAAACCGCAGGCCGCCCACCGTGCAATGTGTGCAGGGGTCTCAAAGGGCACGTGCTGGAGATAGTGCAGCTACATGAATTCCCTTAGGAAGAGCTGCCGCCTTCATTCCCAAGGATACGAGCTTTATACTCGTTCACCTTTTGACCCAATTCCCGACGACCCGACTCAAAGAGAACGTAGCGATAGAGAAACCAGCAAGTGTAGCCAAAGCCCACAAGTTCGCAAGTGGGACTTAGGAGGGGAATGGCATTGACCACCTCCAGAATGGCAACCGCCAGTGCCACAAAGGGAACGGTGGCGAGAATGATGAGGAGCGTGCGCAAAGGCTGCTTGTATTCACCCAGAAACGTACTAACCTGATCGGGGAAGACCGTGAGGAGCCAATAGAGTTTTTCCCGTGCTTGTTGCCACTGCTCGTCCGTGAGACCCCCCACTTTCGGAGCTGTGGACTCTTCCCGTTCCGCTAAAGGTGCGGGCGCAGGGGTTGGTTCAAAAATAGGCTTTTCTGTATGAGTGGTTTCTGTGGTTGGGGATGTCTCAAATTCATTCATGCGCTTAATTTCCTTCACTACCTCAGCAAGTGTAAGCTAGGTTCACCGATCAGCGTTGGCTCATAGCTAATAATTGTTTAACATAGGTGGTGCTTTACCGCTAGCATCTCATATTCCCAAAAGACAACTCTACTCATTGAGTACCCAAGTATCCTTGCTCCTTCCCCTTTGAAAGGAATTCACCACCCCTGAGCCACGTTTCATCACTACCAAGATGCTCATAACTCTGCCGTACAGGCCGTCCAGAACTAGAGGGGCGCAAGTCCATTGAGCAGCCGACAATTTTATGTCTTAAAAGAACGGGTACTGGCACCACCGTAACGGGGCGCCAATGAATGAATGTTAAACCTCGCCTGTTGTACCGTTTTTGGGGCTACTTCTCCCGCTAGGAGCGATCGTTCAGGGGTCTTGCTCTAGAGGAGTGGGCAAATTGGACACCGCCACTAAATGAAACCCCATTTGACAGCGAAAGTGTTGACATCCCGCCTCGGCGGTACTCCCCAGAGGTGCCCCACAACGGAGCCGACCCTCTTGCCAGCGAGGTTGGCCTTGGCGATCGGCCAACAAGCAAGATTGACACACAGACTGTGACGGTAAAATCTGATTTTGGGTGAGGATCACAAGCATCGGACACCTCCCGCCGATCAGAGCCTTTAATAGGCAGTTAATATGTAGTCTCTATAGAACCTCATAAAAATAAAGACTCTAACCCTGATGTTTTTATCTTACCGTGAAAGCTTAGCGGATACGGTTGACTACCACTGCTAACTTTGCTACAAATTGCAACTCGCAGCCCTCTACTTAAATGGAAAGCAAAGACTGTGTGACGTTCTCTCTCGCTAACCTAAAGGAAAGGTATAGTGAAGGCTTCCAATATCGCTATCAGAGTTTCCTGCTTTACAGACTGGGCAACCCCTAGAGACATCGTGAGTTCCAAGGCGTATCAAGGTGCGGTTGAGGATCACTCTCGCTGAGTTTTGGTCTCGAGAAAGGCTCTGCGATCACCGATAAAACTTCGGGTGAGAGACTTCTTCTCCTTGAGCGGTCACCAAGAAGCTGTTCAACCCCAAGTCAATCCCAGTGGCGCTTTTGATATTTGATTGATTCTTTGGAACAGGCGCAGGCACGGTCTTGTCTTCTAGGGTGAGGCACACAGACCAACTATCCGCGGTCTGAACAACACTACAGGTTTTTGGCGTCACTCCGTTTGGTAAAAGACGGTGCAAAATGATTGGCATCTCGCCTATCTTGCTCAGCTTGATGGTTTGTCCCGTATTTCTTAAACTTGGGTCTGCCGCCGCGCCTGCTAGCAGCACTAGGAAACAACCAACGCTTCCATGCGTTTTCTAGCCGCAGTAAGCTCTGTTGTTGCACCTCGTGATAAATCAGCTTGTACTCAGGAAATCACTCTTGCGTCTGTTTCAGTTGTGCCGCTTGAGAATAGGGGGTAGGACAGTCAGGAATCTCACCACTTGGCTGCGAGACCAAAGAGCATCGATCAATCCAGCATCGAGTCCGATGTAACCGATCCAGTCTTTGTTCCAAGCAGTCGTTCCAGTGCCCCCGTAGCAGCTCTAGCCACTGTAGCAGTAGGGCTGCATGGTGGTTGTTCAGTTGGATGTGGTACTCATAGGTTAGAATCATGCTGTCGATTATAGACTTGAGTCTCAAGGACAGAACTGCAATTCCCCGTACTCCTAAGCAAGGCTATAGTGGCAGTACCCTTGCAGCATTTATGATAGATACTCTAAGACTAATGAAATTCTCGTCGCCCCTTGAGCTGTAATCCATGTTTGACGCCCTTGCCGAACGCCTTGAATCTGCTTGGAAAACCCTACGGGGTCAAGACAAAATCACCGAAAATAATATCCAAGAAGCTCTCAGGGAAGTGCGCCGCGCCCTATTGGAGGCCGATGTCAACCTCCAAGTGGCCAAAGAGTTTATTGAAAATGTGCGTCAGCGGGCGATCGGCGCTGAGGTGATTGCTGGGGTTCGCCCCGATCAGCAATTTATCAAAATTGTTTACGATGCCCTTGTCGAAGTGATGGGGGAATCCTACAGCCCCCTTGCTCACGTGGAGCCACCACCGACGATTATTCTCATGGCGGGTTTACAGGGCACTGGGAAGACCACCGCCACCGCCAAGCTCGCCCTGCACCTGCGCAAAGAAGGCCGCAGCAGCCTCTTGGTGGCCACCGATGTCTATCGTCCCGCTGCTATTGACCAGTTGATTACCCTCGGTAAACAAATTGACGTGCCCGTGTTTGAGATGGGTACAGAGGTTAGCCCCGTAGAAATTGCTTGCCAAGGGGTGGCTCAAGCCAAGGAACTCGGTGTGGATACGGTAATTATTGACACGGCGGGGCGCCTACAAATTGATGCCGAGATGATGGCGGAACTGGCGGCCATTAAGGAAGCGGTACAACCCCACGAAACCCTCTTGGTGGTGGATGCGATGACTGGGCAAGAGGCCGCGAATCTCACCCGTGCTTTCCATGAGCAGGTGGGGATTACAGGCGCCATTCTCACCAAGCTCGATGGCGATACACGCGGCGGTGCGGCTCTTTCGGTGCGTCGAGTCTCCGGGCAGCCGATTAAGTTCATCGGTGTCGGGGAAAAAGTCGAGGCGCTCCAGCCTTTCTATCCCGATCGCTTGGCCTCGCGCATCTTAGGGATGGGGGATGTCCTCACCCTTGTGGAAAAAGCCCAAGAGGAAGTGGACTTGGCCGATGCCGAAAAAATGTCCCGCAAAATTCTCGAAGCTCAGTTTGACTTTGATGACTTCCTCAAGCAACTGCGCCTACTCAAAAACATGGGTTCCTTGGCGGGAATTATGAAGCTCATCCCCGGCATGAATAAAATTTCAACGGAGCAACTCCAGCAGGGGGAAGTGCAACTGAAGCGGGCGGAAGCCATGATTAACTCCATGACCCGCGAAGAACGCCGCAACCCTGAACTACTCGCTAGCTCCCCCAGTCGCCGGGAACGGGTTGCCAAAGGTTCGGGTTATTCGGTAGCTGATGTTACAAAATTGGTTAGTGACTTCCAGCGCATGCGATCGCTGATGCAGCAGATGGGACAAGGGGGCTTTCCGGGAATGGGCATGCCGGGCATGAACCCAATAGGCCGAGGGGGACGTGCTCAGGCCCCCAAAAAGCCAAAAAAACAAAAGAAACGCAAGGGTTTCGGCGTGCTCTAAGGGGAAAGGTTTTCTCGCTGAGCGAACTTTCTCAATGGATTGGTTAAGGACTTTTGCAAGCAGCAGACGATTTTTTGTATTAACTTAAATGAAAAACCTAAAGTGCACTGTTACCCTTTACAACCATGATTTTAACCTCCTGTCTTCCCCCCAGCCTTGAGCAAATTGTGCAGCGCTTTGAACAAATCCAAGATGCCCGCCGCCGCTATGAATATTTGCTCTCTTTTGCCAAAAAAGTACCGCTTCTGTCCCCTCAAGAGTGTACACCCGAAAATCGTGTGCCGGGCTGTGTTTCCGAAGTGCACCTTGTGGCTCAGCTCACCCCCGAGGGAAAGGTTGTCTTCCGGGGTAGCTCTGATGCCCAAATTCCCAAGGGGCTGTTGGGGCTGCTAATTAGCGGTCTGAATGAGCTGACACCGGCAGAAATTTTGCAGCTTTCTCCTGACTTCATTAAACGCACCGGGCTGGATGTGAGCTTAACCCCCTCACGGAGCAATGGATTCTACAATATGTTTCGCTTTCTGCAAACCCAAGTGGCCTCACTTCAGATAGCGGGGCTTCGCCCTTAGCAGGACATTGGTTCCTCGCAGAGAAGGCGGTTTCTCAACCCCCATTTACAAAGGGCGATACACACGATAGTTGATGTGGGGAAAGATATTGTCAATGGCTTCCACTTTTTCCAACCAACCGGCATCAATTTTTTGAGCCTTGATGTCCTCGTAGAGCTTGTGGAAGCGCATCAGGTGACTACGGGTGCGGCGAACGGCATAGGGCACCATTGTGCCTGTGCGCATGATAAAGGCCCAGTCCGAAGATTGAGCAAGGAGCAATTCCCGTGCCGCTTGGTTGAGGGCACGCCAACTCAGTTCATCCCACGGCTCTCCCTTGGCCAGTTCAATCATCCGTTCGGCAGCCTTATGGAGGTGAGGGTAAATCCAAGCATTGGTGTCGTTGAGCCAGTATTCATGGAAGCCCTTATAGCCCCAACTGGACTGGGAAGGACGGCACACCTGTTGGGTGGGATGGGCACGCAGATAGTCCGCCAAGTGGGTCATGGCAAAAGTGTCTTGGTCAAACCAAACTTTGCGGAAGAGAAAGTCAAGGAACCAAGGCCCTTCATACCACCAGTGGCCATAGAGTTCAGCATCGTAGGGAGAGACGACAATGGGCGGACGCTGCATCAGGTGGTGCAGATAGCGAATTTGGTTTTCGCGGTTAAACATGAAATTGGCAGCGTGTTCGGCAGCTTTTTCCCGTGCCCAATAGGGGTCATAGAGTTGCTTATCCCCTAAACCAAGACCCCGCCCGGTAATTTTGTGGTATTTAATTCCAGTATTCTTGCGTTGGCCATTGGGCATGATGTAGGGCTTGATGTATTCGTACTCCGCTTCCCAACCCAAGTCCTTGTAGAATTCACGGTATTCAGGTGCCCCCGGATAGCCCACCTCCGATGACCACACCTGCTGGGAGGATTCGTGATCGCGACCAAAGGCAGCTACCCCGGTTTCAGTAAAGATGGGCGCATAGGTGCCAAAGCGAGGGCGGGGACGGGCATAGAGAATACCATGGCCATCGGTAATGAAATAGCGCAAACCAGCATCGGCAAGCATTCGCTCTAAGCCTTCGTAATAGGCACATTCCGGTAGCCAGATGCCCTTGGGCGGACGACCAAAGGTTTGCTCATAGTGCTCACAGGCCACCTGGAGTTGTGCCCACACCGCTTGGGGATACATTTTCATCAGGGGCAGGTAGCCGTGGGTGGCGCCACAGGTAATGATTTCGAGGTTATTGGTGTCTTGAAACTGCTTAAAGGCCTTGACAAGGTCGCGATCGTAGTTTTCCCATGTTTGCCGCACGCGGTTGAATTCTTGAGCATAATGCTCGGCAAGGTAGCGGATGTGGCCATTGTAGGTATTGCGCTCTACCTCTAGCTCGGCCAGTTCCTCTAGTTTTGCCAAGTGCTGATCGTAGCGTTCCTGCAACAGTGGATCCCGCAGCATTGAAATTAGTGGCGGCGTCATACTCATTGTGATTTTGAAGTCCACGCCGTCACGTTTTAATCCCTCAAACATCCAGATGAGGGGCACATAGGTTTCGGTAATCGCCTCAAAGAGCCACTCTTCTTCTAAAACGTAGTCGCTCTCGGGATGGCGGACAAAGGGGAGGTGAGCATGCAAAACCAGCGCTAAATAACCAATTGCCATAGGAAGTTTGCCTGTTTATGTATTCGGGACAACGGCAGGGGATCAATAAGATGAGTTGAGTTTCCCTCATCTTAGGCGAAATAGCTAAATCTGCAACGTTAAATTTTTATCTTTTCTTCAGATTTATCATTTGAGGCGCTATCCTGCCACAGGTAGGGCATATCGCTGCCAGCCAATGCCTTGAAACTTGAGTTCCTGAGGTGGGTGGAGAATTTCCACGAGGATTTCAAGGGTTTGCAGCAGTAATCTATAAGTTATTCAAAATTATACATATTTTACTTTATCATGTATAATAATCGTTGTGAGTAAACTATCCATCTCTCACGCCCTTCATAAGGTCACCAGTTACTTGGCCAAGAACCACGGCAGGGTGATCATCGAAGACCTGACTGTATCGGGGATGCTGAAAAACCATAGATTAGTGAGCGCTTTGGAGAGTGGCCAGTTCCAAATCATAAATCCCCAAGGCTGATCGCAAAAGGTCTTGAACCGCCCGTTCAATTGCCAAACTGGACTGCTTTGCATCCAAGCGCGCTCGTGTACAAACGGGCAGTGCCTTCACTTCTGGCGGATAGTCACATTCATGGCTACGCCCCACCAGAAACGGCAGAAGAAGATGCAACAATTTCCGTTTCACTGGATAGGAGCAAAATAAGGCGAATTGAGTCTGCAATGCCAGGAGCCAGAATCGAACTGGCGACACGAGGATTTTCAGTCCTCTGCTCTACCAACTGAGCTATCCCGGCTTGAAAGTGCTTTATGATTTTAGCAATCGTCTAGGTGCTATGACAAGTCTCTCGGAAAATCAATTGTTGAACGCGTGATTGATGGAGGGCTGTTGACTGAGGCATGGGCAGAGAGACAGGGCTTCAAAACTACGGTAATCTTATAGAGAAACTAGAGTATTACTGGCAGTGCTATGGGCATCACCATTGAAAATGTTTCTAAGTCCTTTGGCTCGTTTCAAGCGGTCAAGCAGGTGGATTTGGATATTGCCAGTGGCTCTTTGGTGGCACTGTTGGGGCCTTCGGGTTCGGGTAAATCAACCTTACTGCGACTGATTGCCGGTCTAGAGGTGCCCGACACTGGCCGCATTCTGCTCACAGGCAAGGACGCTACCTATCAAAGTGTTCAAGAGCGTAATATCGGTTTTGTCTTTCAGCACTATGCTCTTTTTAAGCACATGACGGTGCGCCAAAATATCGCCTTTGGCTTAGAGCTGCGCAAGGTACCCCGTGCCAAGATTAAAGCCCGCGTGGAGGAATTACTCGAGTTAGTGCAGCTATCCGGCTTGGGCGATCGCTACCCTTCTCAGCTCTCCGGGGGACAACGCCAACGGGTGGCTCTTGCCCGTGCCCTTGCGGTCGAACCCAAGGTGCTGTTGCTGGATGAACCCTTTGGTGCCCTCGATGCCAAGGTACGCAAGGAACTGCGCGCATGGCTGCGGCATCTGCACGATGATGTCCATGTCACCACCGTCTTCGTCACCCACGACCAAGAGGAAGCCATGGAAGTCGCGGATCAGATTGTGGTCATGAACAAGGGTCAAGTGGAGCAGGTGGGCACGCCTGCTGAAATTTACGACCACCCCGCCAGTCCCTTTGTGATGAGCTTTATTGGCCCTGTGAACGTCCTGCGCTCCCGTGTCTTTCAAGAAACCGAGGGCACCCCCCCTCACTGCGATATTTTTCTGCGTCCGCGCGACATCATTATTGAAACCACTCCCAATGAGAATACTGTCTCAGCCCGGATTCACCGCATCATTCACCTAGGCTGGGAAATTCAGGTGGAGCTGCGTCTAGACGACGGACAGGAATTGATGGCTCACCTCTCGCGGGAACGATTTGACGAGCTGCACCTTGAACCCCAGCAGCAGGTGTTTATTAAGCCCCGAGAGGCAAAGTCCTTCCCCCTCTACTACAGCATTTAGCACGAAAAAAAATCAGTTCATCCCTTGAACAAACCAAGCCAAACTTGCTATGCTAACAAAGCGACGTAATGGGGTGTCGCCAAGCGGTAAGGCAGCGGGTTTTGGTCCCGCCATTCGGGGGTTCGAATCCTCCCGCCCCAGTTCAATCCTGAAAATTAATGGCTCATTCTCCACCTTCACTGCTAGCCTTAGATTTTGATGGCGTCCTCTGTAATGGCCTGCGGGAGTATTTTCAAACCAGTTGGCGGGTGTATCGGCAGATATGGCCTGAGCAGTCTCTGACCCTCTCCTTAGAGGAGATGGAGTGGAAATTTGGTCAACTTCGGCCTGTCATTACGGTGGGGTGGGAGATGCCCCTTCTGTTGCGGGCAATCCTTGAAGGCACACCTTCTCAAGAGATTCTCCAGGACTGGCCAAAGGTGCGCGATCGCCTGCTTGTTGCCTACCATCTCAGCGCCACTGACCTAGGAGAGCGGGTAGATAGTTCGCGCGATCGCTGGATTCAAACAGACTGGCAAAGCTGGCTGGCGCTCCATGACTTTTATGACGGTGTTGTAGCGGCTTTGCAGCGCTGGCAAGCCCAAGGCCAACCCCTTGCCATTGTCACCACCAAAGAGCAACGCTTTGTTGCCTATTTGCTAGAGCAAGCAGACCTTTTCTTTCCCCCAGAGGCCATCTATGGCAAAGAGCAACAGCAGCCAAAGACCAACATCCTTAAAGCCCTCCAGTCAACCTATGGTGCCCCCCTGTGGTTTGTTGAGGATCGCCTCGGAGCGCTTTTACAAGTTGCAGCTACCCCAGAGTTAGAGGCAACAGAACTCTTTTTAGCCACTTGGGGCTATACCACCGCCGGCGATCGCGCCCAAGCCGAGGCACATCCGCGTATCCATCTCCTCAGCCTAGAAGAATTTTGCCAATTTCCTCACTGGCTTTCTCCCTAACCCCTTGTCTTTCAAAGGGGTTTTCTCTATACTGAAAAAGCTGCGAAACAGCGCGGGTCGCTAGCTCAGCGGTAGAGCACTCGGCTTTTAACCGATTGGTCTTGGGTTCGAATCCCAGGCGACCCATCTAGGTTAACTATCGAGTAAGCGGCGCAACTCTGCCATGTCGTCATCAATGGATTTGGCTTGAGACGATGAGCTGGTGCGTGGAGCGTCCTGCACCTCGGGGGTAGAGACGTTGATATTGATATTCAACTGACTGCTGCCACCGGAGGTTTGGGGCAACGTGCCAGCCGAGGGAGCATCGGGCAATAGACCCATCTGCCGCTTCATTTCCAGCAGTTCAAATTCCACATCTTGCCGGCTAGCGCTGCTTTGGAGCGCTTGGAATTTACTTTCGAGAGTATCGCCACTGAGTTCAGCGATCGCTTGAGAGCGGGCTTCCATTTGCAAGACCTTATCTTCCATGCGTTCAAACGCCGCCATCGCATTGGAAGTACCCACCTTGCTGACAGCCTGATGAATTTGTTCGGAAGCCTTGGCGGCACGGGCACGTGCCTTGAGCATCTCCTTCTTCGTTTTCGCCTCAGAAATTTTGCTTTCCAGCGCCGTCAGGTTGTCCTTGAGCGTTTTCACCTGCACTGTCATTTGATCCACTTGGGCTTTGAGGGCAGCAGCGGTATCTTCAGCGGTTTTCTTGCGGTTCAATGCCTCCAATGCGAGAGCTTCATCCCCTTTACTGAGGGCAAGGCGCGCCCGCCCTTCCCACTGCTGAGCATCTTTAAGATTTTGCGCGTACTGCTGTTCGAGTCGTTTTTGGGCAGCAATGGCCTGAGCAACCGCTTGGCGTAACTTGACCAAGTCGGCATTCATATCAATAATCGTTTGCTCAAGAATTTTTTCTGGATCTTCAGCAGCACTCACAAGGGCATTAAGGTTAGAGCGAATCACCATGCCCACGCGATCGAGTAAACCCATGTTTTGCCTCGTCAATAACTCGTTGACTCTACTCTAGCGCATGCGTTTCACATGCCCATAATGCAGTAGCCCGAATCCACGTAAAGAATCTGACCAGTGATCCCACTGGCAAGATCGCTGGCAAGAAAAGCTGCCGTGTTACCCACTTCTGTTTGGGTCACCGTGCGCCGTAGCGGAGCCGTAGCTTCTACATGGTGGATCATATCGAGAATGCCTCCTACTGCCGAAGAGGCGAGGGTGCGAATTGGGCCGGCGGAGATGCCATTGACTCGGATATTCTGTGGCCCCAGTTCTGCCGCTAGGTAGCGCACATTCATTTCTAGGGCTGCTTTGGCAATGCCCATCACATTGTAGTTTGGCACAACCCGCACGCCCCCCAAGTAAGTGAGGGTGATGATGGAACCACCATTGTTCATCAGGGGTTTGGCCGCACGACTGAGAGAAATGAGGGAGTAGGCACTAATGTCAAGAGCCAAATTAAAGCCTTCAAGGGAGACGGCTGAGAAGTCACCGCTGAGATCCTCTTTTTGGGCAAAAGCCAAACAGTGAATCAAAATATCCAAGCCACCCCAAGTGGATTGAATCGCCGCAAAGACCTCCTCAATTTGTTGGGGTTGCTGGACATCCAAAGGCAGAAACAGCTTGGGGTCAAGGGGAGCAGTGAGTTCCTCAACCTTTTGCTTGATCTTTCCCCGCTCGTCGGGAAGATACGTCACTGCCAGCTCGGCACCTGCTGCATGGAGTTGTTGGGCAATGCCCCAGGCAATGGAGCGATTATTGGCAATGCCCGTCACAAGGGCGCGTTTTCCCGATAGGTCTAGGAGCATAGGAGCAGACAATGTGAATAATCTAACCCCCTGATCGTACCAGAGGGGCTGCTGCCTTTAGCGCCAGCGCAGGACTTGCGTTTTTAGGGGGTTGACAAATTCGCGTCCCTCTTGGGTAGCCTTTTCATACTCCCGCTTGATTTGGTAATACCACTTGGCCTGATAATCTGCTTCTTTAATGAGCGTTAAGGTGGGCTTGTACTTTAGCCCTTCACTTTGCTTGGCAATAATCCGCAAGTCTTGGTTGAGAAATTCCCGTGCCAAGGGAGCCAGCAATGGCTTGAGGGGGGCAAGCCACGGAAATGTCCAGTAGTAGGTGGCCGTGAGTTCTGTTTCGTGGTCATTGATGGGAGTCAGGGTAATCAGAAAACAAAAGGTGTGGCGATCGCTATAATTAGTCTCGATGCGAATCCCCGGCAGCCGATAGATAATTTCCACCTCCGGATGACCACCCAAAATATGGTGCGCCCAAGATTTGCGCAACAGGGGATGGCGGCGCATTGTAAAGCCATAGGGCGATGGATCAAAGGTTTTTGCCTTCTCAAAGAGCTTACCCCGCTTGCGCCACCACCACGCCCCATGGACAAAGGGCGCATGGGAGGGATCCATAAAGTTGATAAAGACTTGGTCAAGATGTCCCGGAAAGATGAATTTCTGCACCGCTTGGGGTTGAGTCTCGGCACTAAATCCGGGCACCAAGGGCACCTCTATACTCGGTTCACTGCTGTCACGCTCCTTTGCAGGAAAAAATATCCACAGATTCCCCTGTACCTCACGCACTGGATAGCTAAAGACGCCAAAGTGTTTCAAATCCACATCACTGTCACTGGTCAGGGAGGGAATTAAGGTGCAGTGGCCATGGGCATTAAAGCGCCAACCATGATAGGGACACTCCACTTCCTCCCCATCAAAGCGACCATAGTGCAGGGGAATGCCACGGTGCGGGCAAAGATTGCGCAGGGCAAAAGGTTTACCCGAAGTGGTACGACAAAATAGGATGGGTTCCCCTAGGAGTACTTTGGCTTGACACTGACCCGGCTTGAGATCAGCGGCGGGCAGGCCATAGTACCAGATGTTGCGCAGGAAGTTGCTGCCCTCATGGAGAGAGAAGGGGGTGCTGCTAGACCTCATCGAAGACCTCCGAAAGACACCTGCGTTGGAGCATGGCGGGGGAGTTGAGTTAGCGCTTCCCCCATCCTATTAAACCTACATTGCAGCTGTCCTCAAGTCTGACACATACCGCAGCAAGATTCCCTTCTGACCAATGATGAACCCTTGATCGGGACTAAAAAAGAGAATTTTATAAAAGTTGGAGGGGACTTTTTTCACGTCCACATCCTGCTGCCACGTTTGACCCCCATCTTGGCTGCACAGCAGTACCCCGGCACCCCCCGCCAGCCATACTTCATTGGGTGTGCGATAGGCAAGATCAAGAAAGCCGACACTATTACGACGCAGAGGGCTGAGCAGTTCTCCCCAGTTCTGCGAATTGTCTGGATCAGAGAAAGCAATTTTACCGCCATTGACAATCATCCAGAGGCGACCATCGGGGGTAAAGCCCATATTGTGGACACGACGGGAGGTGGTGCGATTGTGAGGTTCCCATGCCGTTTGTCCTGGTTCCCAAGTGGAATAAAAACTCCCCCGCGAAGAGACGGCCACATACTCACCCGAGGCAGAACGGTTGAGGTTGCGCATGACACCAATGGCTTCTTGGACTAATGCTTGCCAGTTTTTGCCACTATCTTTGGTACGGTAAATCGCACCGACATCGGTCATCATTTCCGCAGCGCCGTTGCCCAACGCTTTAATGAAGCGGGGTGAGCCAGGGAGTTTGGGATTGAGAGGAATTTGACTCCAAGACTGGCCGCCGTCAGTCGTGTGGAGCATAATTGGTGGGTCACCGACAATCCAGCCTTCGTTGCCTTGAAAGCTAATGCTGTTGAAGCGATAGTCCGGATTATCTAAAACCAAGGTACGCGGCTCCCAAGTTTGGCCAGCGTCGCGCGTTTCCATGAGTGTAGCATTAGCACCCACCAACCAACCATGATTGCGGTCAATAAAACTCATATCGAGAATCGTTGAGGTTGTTGGCAGTTGGATCGCTTCCCAAGGGTTATAGTCCAAGGCCGGAATGGCAAGGGCAGAGGCACTGAGGTTCACCCAGAGGACAACGGTCACTAGTAGCCAATGTAGGAACTTAATTCCTTTCATTTTTTGCCAATGAATGTCAATTTGTTTAGCGAACATTATAGAAACTCAGTAGAAAAAGAACGGCAAGAGCAAGACCACCAAAAATGAGGATATTCTTTTGGCTGGGGGTAAGGCGATTCACACCGAAGCCATAGTTCAGATTTTCCTTGAAGCCTGAGGGGGATCCCACAGGCCCTATGTTGCTAAATTGCTTTTTCGGGGCACTGCACACTGGACACCGCCAGTTCACAGGCAGATCAGCAAAGGCTGTCCCCGGCGGAATCGAGCGATTCTCGTCTCCCTTGGCGGGTTCATAAATGTAGCCGCAGGCACGGCACTCAAACCGATCCAAGGGGGCAACATCGGTGGTTTCGGTGGTCATACCTCAGAAATTTTTAAGATTTGCGACATACATCTTAATGTTACGGGATTTAGGGGCGTTTCTTGTGACAACGATAGGGGAGTTTTCAGGACAATACTACGAGAGTCTAAGGCATGTAACGAAAGATCAGACCGCTGTAACATAAATATAAAGAAAAGATTAGGAAAGTCCCCCTTTCCAGCAAAGTGACGCCATGATAGAGGTATTCAATTGAGGTCAGCCCATATAGACCTTAACCTTAAATCTCCTTTAATATTCCGTAGAATGCTGGCTTCCATATAAGCTAAGGGAGGCTGGCATTTTACTATTGGGGGTAAAATAGGGGCTTGTGTTTTCTACTGCTCGCCTGTGACTCCCACGTTGTGTTGGCACTATCCACCCCTACAGAAAGGAATTCTCTGTCGTCGCTATCAGCGATTTTTTGCGGAGATTGAGTTAACTTCTGGCGATCGCATTACAGCCCACTGTCCCAATACAGGGCCAATGACAGGGATTTGCCAAGTGGGTGCGCCCGTACAGGTCTCCTACCATGCTGACCCCAAGCGCAAGCTGGCCTATACGTGGGAGATGATTTTTGTGGATGGCACTTGGGTAGGGGTGAATACGAGTTTGCCCAATCGGGTGATTGCTTCAGCATTGGCAGCAGGAATCTTACCGGAACTGGCTGGCTACGGCACTCAGCAGCGAGAGGTCGCCTATGGTCAAGAGCGCAGTCGTATTGATTTTTACCTGACAGATCATCCCCAACAGCCCCCTGCCTATGTCGAGGTAAAAAACACCACTTGGGCGCAAGGGGGCTTAGCCCTGTTTCCTGATGCGGTGACCACCCGAGGCCAAAAGCATCTACGGGAACTGCAATGGCTACGGCAAACCCGGCCAGATATTCGTGTGTGTATGCTCTACTTCATTAATCGCGGCGATTGCGATCGCTTTGCGCCGGGGGACAGTGCTGATCCCACCTATGGACAACTCTTACGCACTGCCTACCACCAAGGGGTGGAAATTTTGCCCTACCGCTTTGCCGTTGAGCCGACAGGGATTCAGTTTTTAGGCACAGCTCAGTTAGTCCTCTAGGACACCTGACTAAGTTCGATCAGATTGCCATCGGGATCGGCCACAAAGATCGCTGCCCGTCCTGAAGCACTGCGTTGAAAGGGAATTTGGGCTGTAGTTAGGCGTTGCTCAAGGCTGGCCAAATCGCTTACCCCAAGGGCAAAGTGGGGGTTATGCCCCCACCGCTCATCTTGGTGGGTATCTACCACCTTCTCGGCTTGGATCAGATGAATTTGCACCGTACCGATTTGATACCAGCGGCCGGGAAAGTTCAGGGGGCGATCAACGGGGGTAAGACTCAACAACCCCTCATAGAAGGCAGCAGCTCGCTCCAAATCCGTGACGTTAATGGCAACGTGCAGAAAGACCATCAAGAATTAGGGGGCTGAGTGACCCCTAGGCGAATTTCTGAGCAAAAGGAGGCCATGCTAAAGCCACCAAAACGCTTGAGAATACTGGTGCGCAGGCGTAGGTTAGGGCTGGCAAACCAGAGCCGCTCTTCGGAATACATGGTTTCGTATTCGGTAATTAATGTCAGGGCACCATCGCTGCCCATGCTAAAGCGACCCGCTACCGGTGCTTTTTCGGCATACCCCATTTCCCGCAGCAGTTTGCCTTCCATCCGCGATCCCTGATCCATGATCGGCACTAGTACGGTTGAGCCTTCGTGCTTTTCGCTATCCCATTCCATCGTGCCATCCCAACTGACCCGTGCACCACACACTGCCCAAGCGGGATCCATGTCGTATTGCTGACATAGGGCAATGACTGCAGGATCGTCCACGGACAGTAATTCAATGGTCAACTGAGACTTGCCTGACTCAGTTTGCTTAAAGGCCAAATGATGACTGGTACGTTGCGAAAACCAGCGGCCAGCGCTTTGGGCGAAAAAGTCGCGGATGTCCATACCTATGCACACTGCTAATGGGGAGAAGAAGCATATTTTTAGTCTTTTCTTAGGGTACACCGTCCCTCGGATTCCTTCCAAACGATTCTAGTACGCGATCGCCCTAGCTCAGTTGCACGTTCCAGAGGCGTGAGGTTTCGAGGCGATCCAACCATGTTTCGTAGAAGGCTCGATTGGCGGCTTGCTCTTGGGGGTCGGTGGTGGTCCAAGGATAGGGAGCAAGGGCAGTGATTGCAGCCGTAGTGACGCAAAACATTGATTTTTGGAAGGTTTGGCAGATTTTGACCCGCAGATCGTCTTCGCCTCGGCCTTGGCGGCGGTAGAACTCCAGTAGATAGGGAGGAAGATAGTGGCGCATATCCTGCATTAGCAGGGTGGGGGGAATGCCGGCCGCACCCGTGGGAATTGGATCGGCAAAGAGAGCACCATAGCCAAACGCCGCTTGATCGCGGGAAATTTGTTGGGCCTGGGCATTGAAGGAAATGAGGCCAAAGAAGGGCGTGCCCCGCACAAACACCGCTTCGACGTAGGGAATGGCGGTGTCGGGTAAAAAGGTCAGGCCGGCGCTCGCAGGGAGAATCTCGTAGGTTTGGCCGCGAATCTTGACGCTGTAAGTAATGGGGCGATGGGCATCCCTAATCAGACCGGCGCGAATGTGATCCACCACATCGGGAATGCTGTGGATCTCGCCTGCATCGTAGCGATCGCTCAAAGTGAGAAAGATGGGATACATCACCGTCCAAAACTGCCCTAGGCCACTGTAGTAGCAAAGCATCCGCACCATTTCCAGCAAAAACTCTGGAAAAAGCCGGTTCACCAGTTGCATGAGGGGATTGCCCCGCAGTTTAGCGGCGATCGCCTTGCCCGCCAATTGGCGAAATTCTGCCGAGTCCAAGAAAGCATCGAGACCGCCACCCCCATGCCACATCATGGCACGCATACAGTATTCAGCGTATTCGTAGTTGATGCGGTCGTGCCACCAGTGGCGCAGTAGCTTGGGAAGGGTAATCTCGCCGTTGAAGTATTTGAAAAAGGGAAAGAGAACAAGAAACTGCCGCTCACTAATGTCGCAGAGATTTTCGGCATAGGCCTTGAGCACTACCCCATAGCTTTTGAGGATACCTACCACTTCCATGACATGGGTTGGCGTATCCGGTAACAGGGCTTGACCGTGGAGCAAACGCTCTAGGATAGCGGTACGCAGGTCTTGATGTAAGGAGGTTGGAGCAGCAGTAATCAGGGTCATGGTGCGGGCAGCGTAGCAACGGCAGTCGTGAGAAGGCTGACAGTGGTTTGGCTCCAGTGAATCAGCCAGTTGGGAATAATCCCTAAGATCAAGATTAGCGTGGCTAATAGGAGGCTCGGCAGGCGATCGCCCCAAGCAACAGGGGGCAACTGACTCAATTCGGGGGGCAGCTGGCCAAAAAAGACGCGGTTGACCAGCAAGAGAAAATACACCGACGTTAGGCCTGTGCCCACCATACACAGGAGGGTTTGGACGGGATAGGTAAGAAAACTACTGCGAAAAATTAGGAACTCGGCCACAAAGCCCACCATACCGGGGATGCCACCGCTGGCCATGACACCGACAATCATCAAGCTGCCAATCAGGGGCAAGCCCCGCTCAGGGTTGAGCAATCCCCGCAGTACTTCAATATTGCGACTGCCGGTTTTTTCATAGACCACCCCCACCAGCAAAAAGAGAAGGGCGGAAATTAACCCATGGCTGATCATTTGGGCAATGGCTGCCAGAATACTCAACGGCGTAGCGGTGGCCGTAGCCAAGAGCACAAACCCCATGTGCCCAATGGAACTGTAGGCCACCATTTTTTTCATATCGGTTTGGGCGATCGCCATCAGCGAACCGTAGAGAACACTCACCACTGCCCACGTGGCCAACAGAGGCGCCAAAACCTGCCATGCCTGCGGGAATAACTGCACCCCAAAACGCACCAGCCCATAGGTTCCCAGTTTCAGGAGTACCCCCGCCAAAAGAACGGAAATCGGCGTCGAGGCCTCAACGTGGGCATCCGGTAGCCAAGTATGAAAGGGCACTAGGGGAATCTTGATGCCAAACCCTACCAAAATCAGCCCCAAGAGGATCACTTGGGAACCCAAGGGCAGCAGGGTTGATAACCGGGGGTCAAAGTCAAAGGAAGGGGCATGGGCTAACCATACCAGTCCGAGGAAGCCGGCTAGGAGCAGCACCCCAGAAAGTGCCGTGTAAATCAAAAACTTGGTGGCTGCATAACTGCGCCGTGCCCCACCCCAAATAGCAATTAAGAGGTAAAGGGGAATCAACTCCAATTCGTAAAAGAGGAAAAAGAGCAGCAAATTGTCGGCCAAAAAGGCGCCACTCACGCCCGCATTTAACAGCAAAACCAGTGGGTAATACAAGCGAGGGCGGGGCAGAGGATCAGAAGTGGCCAACAACGCCATCAGGGTCAGGAAATTATTCAAGACCAACAGCGGCAGCGAGAGGCCATCCACACTCAGGCGATAGCTCAAGCCCAATGGCTCTAGCCACGGAATCACCTCTGTCAATTGCGGCGCTGCATTACTCGGATCAAACAGGCGGGCGATCGCAAGACTGACCACAAGGGCGATCGCCATCACCACGGCGGCTAAACTGCGGTAGGTGCGACCCAAACTCGCGGCGGGCAACAGGCTCAAGCCAACGGCACCCAGTAAGGGCACCCAGAGGAGAAAACTCAACAGCGGCATTACAGAACCAGCCACGCGATCGCCCCCCCGAGAATCGCCACACCGATAAACACCAGCAGCAAATAGGCTTGGGATTGACCGCTGGCACTGTACTTCAGCAACTCACCGCCGACAAGGGAAGCTACACCCGTGGCATTCACCATTCGATCCACAATGTGGCGATCCACCCAAGCGCTCAACTGCGAGAGCGATCGCACCGACCAAACGACGGTGTAACGGTACAGCTCCTCGATGTATAAATCATACGCCAGCAGATCTTGGACAAAGCGCAGAGGCACCTTGATAGAGCGCGTCCAGCTGCGCTTGAGGGTCACAAAGCCACCTAAAAGAATCCCTGCACCCCCAGACACCACCAAGAGCGCTACCATCCCCCAGTCAATCGTTGTCGGCAGCAACCGCACCCGCTGCAAGATAAAGGGCACCAGCACATTCAAAATAGTCAAGGTCACCATCGGCACTGCCAGAGGCCAAGGCACCTCAGGAGCACGGCGGGTTTTGGGTTGAGGAGGGCCTAGGAAGACCAAGCGAAAGACACGGGTCAGGTTGACAGCGGTCAGCACATTGACCACCAAAATCAAACCCACCAGCCAAGGCATCGTCTGCCAGTAGTAGTCAATGCCGCGATAGAACGACCAAAAGGCACCCAAGGGGAAGCAGCCGATCAAGGATAAGCCCCCGATAACAAAGGCCAAGCTCGTGGCCGGCATCCGTCCTCCTAGTCCACCCAATTCCGTCAAATCTTGACAGTTGGTGGTCATAATCACATTCCCAATACTCATAAACAGCAGTGCCTTGGCGATCGCGTGGGTCAGCAATACAAACAGGGCAAAATCCGTCCAATTCGTACCCACACCAATAAACACCAGTCCCAGATACGCACTGGTCGAGTGAGACAGTGCTCGCTTAATGTCAATTTGGGCAATAGAGACAAGGGATTCACTGATAGCTGTCACTGCCCCAATGAGGATCAACACTACATTCGCCCCCGGACAAGCCACCAAAATCGGTTGCAGCTTAATCAGGATATAGGCTCCCGCTGCCACCACCACCGAGTTGCGCATGATGGAGGCAGGGTTTGGCCCTTCCATCGCTTCATCGAGCCAGAGGTGCAAAGGCACTTGAGCACATTTCCCCGTCGGCCCGGCAATTAAGGCCAAGCCCAGCAAAAAGCCCCAACCCTGCGGAAGGTTGACCTGCTCTGCCCACTCATAGAGATCGGGAAAGTCGTAACTCCCCGCCAAGCTGCCGACCGCCACCACCCCCATCAGCAGCAGAATATCCCCCACTCGCTTTGTAAGAAACGCATCCCGCGCCGCTTTGACTACCAGCGGCTGAGCATACCAAAAGCCCACGAGCAAATACGTCGAGAGCGTCAGCATCTCCAAGAGGCCATAGCTGAGCAGGAGCGAGTTACTGATGGCAATGCCACTGAGAGCCGCTTCAAAAAAGCCCATCAAGGCAAAAAAACGCGCCATGCCCCAATCCTTTTCAAGGTAACCTAGGGCAAAAATCTGTGCCAAGATACTCAGACCCGTCACCAATTCCATGGCGCCAGTGGTGACGCTATTCACCAGAATGGAAAAGGACAGGTCTAAACCCGGCGCTTGCAGCCAATGCCAAACAATTGTTGTGGTGGCGCCACTGCGCGTTTGTTGCAATAAGAAGAAGCCATGAATAAAGGCAGCAAAAGTCATGAATAGGTTAAAGTAGGCCGCAGGGCGAGGACCGGTGCGCCGCACAAAGCCGGTGGCCCAAGGCAATGTCAGGGCTGCACCCACCAACCCATAACAGGGCACCCACCAACTGGTTTCCAGCAGTGACTGTGGCATGGCAAAAATGAACCTTGGCGCTTGAGGACGTTTGCGATAATGCTCTTGTTGTGTATTTTACAGGCTGGCGCTCCGCAGCAGTTTTGAGCTAAATTAATCATGGGAAAAGAGTTTAGTCTGGGAAACATACGCCAAGGGGAGCGATCGCTCCTCTGAAAAAGTGTCCTGATGGTGGCATTTCCCTAGTCTGAGCACGCCAGCCCAAACTATTAACCCTATTAGACCTATTAGACAACGAGGACTTGACCAGTCTTTTTGAGCTAGAGCTGTACACTGAATTCCGATGTCAGCAAATCACTATACATCAAGAATGCCGATCAGCGCTAGAGAACATTCAAAAGTCTTCGCCAGCCTGAGGCATGTCTTGGAACATCAGATCTAGCAATAACTATAGATACTGTGCTAACCTACCAACTTATAGCCACTTTGTACTCTTCCGGGGATAAGGCGTAATGCAACCAAGTCTTAGTATTGTTACAGCAACCTACAATGCCGAAATCCATCTTCCTAACTTGATTGATTC
>NZ_JBKBHV010000012.1:0-64501 GCF_046299635.1 Thermosynechococcus sp.
GCAACGGTGAGGAAGTTGCAGCCTTCGAGGTAGCTGGAGGCCAGACCGTGGGTGTACCAAGAGGTGACAAAGGTGGTACCCGTCAGCCAGCCGCCGAGGGCAAGGTAGGCGCAGGGGAAAAGCAGGATGCCTGACCAGCCTACGAAGACAAATCTGTCACGTTTGAGCCAGTCGTCGAGGATGTCGAACCATCCCCGTTCTGCTGGCGCTCGTCCAATCGCGATCGTCATGGATTAAATCCTCTTGCAGATATAGATGCCAGATTTAGAACCTTACAGTTGCTGGTAGGGCGTCTCGACTCCTTAGAACAGGGAGCGATCGCTCCAGCATCCTGTTAATTTGGCTTCATAAATTAAGAAACCCATCCCTCATTAAACGCTTGAGCAAGTAGGTGATTTTACCTAATTACTGTTGGCATTTATCAAGGGTAGGTCAAGCTTCCCATCAGCATTTGCTGCGGGAGAACTATATTAACGTGATAGCGGAATTCTTACGAAATATCAAGGTGATTGTTGCCTAGCTTCTCAGGTTTCTCATTTTTGACTAGGGGTCGCAATTCACCAAGACAGCAGGAAATTAAAGCCTCAACTTGAACAGAACTCCCCTAGGAAATGTTAAGTATTGTAACGCCACTACCAGCGGTTACTGCCATAGAAGTCTTGAGCGATCGCCCCCAATCCAGCAAACCCAGTGATGGCCGTCTTGATAAGATAAGGTGCAGGATAGTCTTTACCAACAACCGAGAAAAGGAGGCCCGCCATGGCGACCGAACGACGGGTGGCACGGGTAGCAGAATTAATCAAACGGGAAGTGAGTCAGTTGTTAATGTATGAGATCCGTGATGAGCGCGTGGGGGCGGGAATGGTCAGTGTCACCGATGTGGAAGTTTCCGCTGATTTGCAGCACGCTAAGATTTTCGTCAGCATCTACAGCACCGAGGAGATCCGCCGCTCGACCATGGCGGGACTGAAGGCCGCTTCCGGCTTTGTGCGACGGGAACTGGGGCAGCGCATTCGCCTGCGACGAACCCCTGAGGTCGTGTTTATTGAGGATCGCTCGCTCGAACGGGGCAGTCGCGTTCTCTCACTGCTTAATCAAATTAGGCAACAGCAGCGTGCCTCAGAAATCCCAGAGTCCTAAGTGCGGCTTGCCCTTACGGGAACTGATGCAGGGAGGTAGTGCCTCGGCGGTAGGGAGGAGCTTTTGCTGCGCTGCGGGGGTGACAGTAGCGTTTTCAGGACTACAAAGGCGGCAATGCCAATTAAGAAGTAACCAAAACCCTGCTGAAGTTGCTTGGCAGAAATGTAGTGACTGAGATAGCTACCGAGAACGGAACCACTCGCTGCTGCTAAGGTTAGCGTCAGAGTCAAGTGTGGATCCAAGTTAACAGTGCCCAGATAGCCCCAAACCGCCGCCACGGAATTGGCAGTAATAATTAGGAGTGAGGTGCCGATCGCCTGCCGCATGGGAATTTTCCCCAATAAAACAAGGGCAGGCACAATAGCGAATCCTCCACCCACGCCCACTAGGCCTGTTAGGATACCAACTCCTAAGCCCTCTGTGGGTAGCCACAGCCAGCAGTACTTACACACGGGGGGGGTATAAAGCTGGCTTTCTAGAGAAACTTCTGGAGGCGTGAGTTCAGGTGCAGGGGGGCGCTGCTGCCGCCGAATCATTAAAATAGCCGCCGCCATCATGGCAACGGCAAAGAGCAACAGTTGCACGGTATCCGTAATCCAAGGCAAGGCTGCCAGTCGCGCTCCGAGATAGGCACCCATCATGGTTGCAGAACCAAAAATCAGTGCTAACCGCAAATTGACGTAGCCGCGCCGCCACTGGGGAATGACCGCCAGCAAACTAACGCTGCCGACAATTACCAGCGTCATTGGAATTGCGACTTTGGTTTCAATGCCCATGACATAGACCAGCACCGGCAGAGCCAGAACCGAACCGCCGCCCCCCAATAGACCCAGACTCAAGCCGATGGCGATCGCCAGCCCATGCCCCAACCAGTAGCTGAACATTGCCTACTTCCCTTGGGGGCGATTAAAGGGCAGTCGCATCAGCAATTCTCCCATCAGACAGCGACCACTGAGACCGGCAAAGAGCATGCCCACGCCGACAAAGCCCGACAGGAGGAAAAATCCTGAGTTGACGGTAAAGCCCAAGATCACCCCTGTGAGAATTAAGCTGCCGGCCACAATTTGCACCTGCCGCATGATGCTGAGGGGGGCATCGGCAGCACCCCGGACGGCGTAGCCCTTCTGTTTCCAGCGCTGGATGCCTCCTTCGAGGTTCTTCAGGTTTTGGAACCCCCGCCGGGCAAGGATGTTGTAGGCCAGCTGCGATCGCCGCCCCGATTCACAGTAGAGCACCACAGGCGTGTCAGGGCTACAGGGAGGCTCCAGCTCCTTCACATTGGCCAAGGGGCACAGCAGCGCTCCCGGAATGTGGGCATTGTTGTACTCATTGGGTTCCCGCACGTCAATGAGCAGGACTTCTCGCCGTTGCAGGGCATTGTGCAGTTCAGCCGCGGAAATGAGGGGAGATTCAGTCGTGGTTGTAGTCATAGTCGTCGGTTCTCACGTGATTACTCAGGGTTGACTAAGAAGACAGGGGCAATCAGGGGTCAAAGGGCTAGACGGCAGCGGCAACCATGCCACACTGTTGGTTAGCAGGCACCGCTTCCATGATTTTCTTGGGATCGGGCAGGTTGAGGTTGGCCATAAACTCAATGAACTGCTGGCGATCGCGACCCACAAAGCGAGGATTAAAGCGTTTTTCTTCCCCGATGGTAGAAACCGTGTGACCCCGATAGTCATGGCCGGGATAGACCAAGGTCGTATCGGGCAGGGTAAAGAGCCGCTGCGTGACCGCATCATACATGGCACCCGCATCCCCGCTTTGGAAGTCGGTGCGCCCACAGCCCCGGATAAAGAGGGAATCCCCCGTCAGCAGGTGGGTACCGTTCACTAGGAAGGCCATGTGGCTATCGGTGTGACCCAAGGTGGCGATCGCCTGAATGGGGATGCTGCCGACATGGATCACTGCACCGTCTTTAATATAGCCATCGGCACAGTCCACCTGGGCATTTTCAGGAACAAGGGTTTTGCAGCCCGTGCGCTCACGGACTTTACCGGCGCCGGTGATGTGGTCGGCGTGGACATGGGTTTCGAGGCAGTAGCGCAGTTTTAGCCCCAATTGCTCAATTAACTGCACATCCCGATCTACCTGTTCAAGGACGCTATCCACCAAGGCGGCCTCACCGGTGGCCTCATCGGCAATCAGGTAAGAATAGGTCCAAGTGTCGTAGTCAAAGAGTTGACGAAATAGCATAGGAGACTCCTTTATGGGATAAAGGGTGAGGGGACTCGTTCAGCCTGAAAACTAGACTTAAAACGGTTACTACTTTAGTTTAGTTGTTCTAAATATAATTTTATAACTATTCAGTAAATAAATGTCAAACCCCCCCTGCCCCCATTTCTCCAAGAGGGAGCCAATTTAGGATAAGAGAAGGTGGTTTCAGAGCACTGGGGATGTCCACACTACGGCAAATTACCCCTTGGCAGCGGGTCAGAGAGGAGCTAGCGGCCATTGTCGGCAAGGGTAGCCTCATCACCAACGCGGCGGAAGCCCTTGTGTATGAGTGCGATGGCCTCTCCATTTATCGGCAGCAACCCAAGCTGGTTGTGCTTCCCCAAACCACCGCCCAAGTCTCGGCAATTCTCAAGGTGTGCGATCGCTATCGGATTCCCTTTGTTGCCCGTGGCTCAGGGACAGGGCTATCGGGGGGCGCGCTGCCCCACCCGGAGGGGATTCTCGTTGTCACTTCCCGCATGAACCGGATTTTAGAGATCGATCTCGAGAACCAGCAGGTGGTCGTGCAGCCGGGGGTCATCAATGGGTGGGTTACCCAAGCCGTCGCCGATCAGGGCTTTTACTATGCCCCCGATCCATCGAGCCAAATTATTTGCTCCATTGGCGGCAATGTGGCGGAGAACTCGGGGGGTGTCCATTGCCTGAAGTATGGCGTCACCACGAACCATGTGCTGGGACTCACGGTGGTCTTGCCCAATGGGGAGATTGTGGAACTAGGGGGTGCTGCTCCCGAAATGCCCGGCTATGATCTCATGGGGGTTTTTGTCGGCTCGGAGGGGACGCTGGGAATTGCCACGGAAATTCGGCTGCGGATTCTCAAACAGGCGGAGGCGATCGCCGTTCTATTGGCGGACTTCACCACCATGGAAGCCGCCGGCGAAACCGTTTCCGCCATAATCCGGGCCGGGATTATTCCCGCCGGCATGGAAATCATGGACAACCTCAGTATCAATGCCGTTGAGGATGTGGTGGCTACCCACTGCTATCCCCGCGATGCGGCTGCCGTGCTGCTGGTGGAAGTGGATGGCCTAGAGGCAGAAGTGCCCATCCTCCAAGAGCGAGTCATGCGCATTTGCTATGAACAGGGGGCACGCCATGTGACGGTGGCCACAGAAGCCGAAGAACGCCTGCGTCTTTGGAAGGGGCGTAAAGCTGCTTTTGCCGCTGCGGGTCGGCTCAGTCCCAACTATTTTGTCCAAGATGGGGTGATTCCCCGCAGTCAGCTGGCCACTGTCCTCAAGGAGATTGAACAACTGAGTCGGCGCAGTGGCTATCGCATTGCCAATGTCTTCCACGCCGGGGATGGCAACCTGCATCCTCTGATTCTCTACGATCAATCGGTTCCCGGCGCCCTTGCCGAGGTAGAAGCCCTAGGGGGTGAAATTCTCAAGCTCTGTGTGCGCTTGGGGGGCAGTATTTCTGGGGAACACGGCATCGGCAGCGATAAGGCCTGTTTTATGAGGGAAATGTTTAGCGCGGCGGATCTAGAGACGATGCAGCAGGTGCGTGCTGCCTTTGATCCCAAACGTCTGGCCAACCCCGAAAAGGTATTTCCGACACCGCGAACCTGTGGTGAAGCCGCCCATCAACTTAAAGATTTTCCTAGTATTGAGGCATTTTAATGAGTGCAAAAATTCCGGTGACAATTATTACCGGCTTCCTTGGCAGTGGTAAAACGACCCTGATTCGCCAGCTGCTCCGAAATGCAGCGGGTAGGCGCATTGCCGTGATTGTGAATGAGTTTGGCGATGTGGGCATTGATGGTGAGCTATTGCAGTCCTGTTGCGATCGCGCGGCGGGGATCTGGGAACTGACCAATGGCTGTCTGTGTTGCACGGTGCAGGAGGAGTTTTTGCCCACCATGCAGAGCCTCTTGGCGCGGCGGCAGGAGATTGATCACATCGTCATTGAAACGTCGGGACTGGCGTTGCCCAAGCCCTTGGTCATGGCCTTCCGTTGGCCGGAGGTGCGCCATGCGGCTACCGTTGATGGCGTTGTGACCGTCGTGGATGGTGTTGCCTTGGCAGCCGGCCAGGTGAGTGCCGATTTAGAAGCGCTCTTTGCCCAAAAGGAGGCAGATCCCAGCTTGCAGCATGAGGAGACCCCCCTTGAGGAACTCTTTAACGATCAGCTGGCCTGTGCCGACTTGGTGATCCTCAACAAGACCGATCAACTGACTCCTCCCCAGGTGGAACAGCTCCTTGGGGAACTGCGTCGTCAATTGCCTCCGCGCATTAAGCTTCTTGCCGCTTGCCAAGGACAGGTGCCGCCGGATCTATTGCTGGGCTTTAATGCAGCGGTTGAGGAGAATTTGACCCAGCGGCCCAGTCATCACGATGTTGAGGAAGAGCACGATCATGACGAGGCGATTCAAGCGGTTTGCTTAGAGCTGGGAGCCTGCGATCCGCAACGCCTACGCGAATCCCTTGAGCGATTGCTCCAAGTGCCCGATATTTACCGCATTAAGGGCTTTGCAGCCATTGAGGGCAAGCCGATGCGTCTGGTGGTACAGGGGGTCGGTCAGCGGTTAGATTCGTTTTACGATCGCCTGTGGCAACCGGCAGAACCCCGGCAAACGCGCCTTGTGGTGATTGGTTGTCAGTTGGATCAACAGACGCTGCTGTCCCATTTTGGCTAAGGAGCTATGGCCAGCCTTGAGGAGGTTATTGACCGCCAACTGCGCCAACTATTGGGTGGCAGTGCAGCGTGGTTCATTGATGTGGGCGATCGCCACCTCAGCATCTGGATTGAATCCACCAGCGTTGATCTCAATCGCCTAGCCAATTGGGGGAAGGCCTTTTGGCAGCAGTGGCAGCGGGGCACATTTCTCCTCTTGGCGGCTGAACCCCATCAGCCGTTTCCCTATTGGTGGCAGTCTTGGTCTGTGGCGGCACCGACACCACTAGTCACGCGACTAGGAGAGGGTGAAACCCCTGTGCCGGATCGCTTTATCGTCTGTGGCCTCGGTAGTTTAGGCCAGTTTTGCATCCAAAGTCTGCGTCGCTTTGCCGCCGACCACTTGGCAATCGAGATCTGTGCCATTGAGCGCAACGCCAACATCGAGTGGGAGATTCCCCAGTTGACAGAGTTACTCAGTGAACCCGTCGTTATTGGTGACTGTCGGCAGGAAGCGGTTCTGAAAGCCGCCGGGATTGATCGCTGCCGCACGCTACTGGCGGTGACAAGTGATGAGGCCACCAATATTGCTACAGCGATTGTGGCTCGCCGCTTAAATGCAGATGTCCACCTTGTGGTGCGCTCTAGTCGCGATAATCTCAACGCCCTTCTTGAGAAAAAACTGGGGAGCTTTGTGGCGCTCAATCCCACGGAACTGCCGGCGCCTGCTTTTGCCCTTGCCGCCCTTGAGGAAAATATCCTTGCTGCTTTTACAATTGAGGGTCAGCAGTTTCGGGTGTTGCAACAGACGATTACCACTGAGAGTCCCCTAGTGGGTACACCCGCCCACCGCTGGCAGCGCCGTCACCAACGCCTGATTAGTATTCGCTCTTGCCATTCTCAATCCTCGATCTTCCAGCCAACTCGCCCCCATCGCCTGTTTAACCATTGGCCGCCAGATTTACTGTTTGAGGCGGGCGATCGCCCCATTTGGATTGAACAGGTGGAAATGGTGAAATCCTTGCCTCTCCCCGACCCCAATCCCCTCCAGCGTCTCATTCAGCAGGGGCGTCAGCTTCCTGAGCAGGTGCAGCAATTCTGGCAGTGGCTGCGGGGCGATCGCTCCCGCGAGCTAATCTTCAATGGGCTGTGGCTTGGCAGTGGTCTGTGGCTATTGACTGCTCTCCTACTGCGCTACAACGTTCCTAACCTCAACTGGCAAAAGGCCTTTACGGCGGGGTTTATTCTCCTGTTGGGGGGCTTTGGCGATGTCTTTGGCGGCCTAGAAAACGACCCGATTCCCCCTTGGCTGCTGGTAGTCTGTATTCTGGTGGCGATCGTCAGTCTCCTCTTTATTGTCGGTGTCTTGGGGCTTTTGGCGGAAAAGCTGCTGCAAGCACGCTTTGAGTTCCTCAAGAAACGTCCGCCCCTACCCACAGCAGATCATGTGATTGTTGTCGGCTTAGATCGCATTGGGCAGCAGGTGGTGCAAATCTTGCGTACCTTCCGTCAACCTCTTGTGCTGTTGGTGGACAACCCAGAGCAAACCCAGCTTTTTGAAGACCTGCCGATGCTCCTTGGCAACATTCCTGAAAAGCTCCCCCAAGCTCATTTGGACACGGCTAAAAGCGTAGTTCTCACCACTGCCGATGAAATGTTGAACCTAGAGGCAGCCTTAATTGCCCGCCAAACCACGGAGCAGCGTGAGTCCCCCATTGGTTTAGTTATTGGCATCTACGATCCAATCCTCACTAATGATCTGCGAGATCTTCTACCCCATGCCCGTCCTCTCTGTGCCTATGCCCTTGCAGCGGAGGCCTTTGCCGGTGCTGCCTTTGGCGAAACGATGCTCGGCTTGTTTCAAATTGACCAACAGACGGTACTGATTGCCGACTACACCGTTACCGCCGGCGATACTCTTGAGGGAAAGTTGATCGGCGAGGTGGCCTACGGTTATGCCGTAATACCTATTTTCTACAATCGCCACGAGCAGTTTCTCGGCGGTGAGACCACTCAGCAGTTTTTGCCCAGTGACACGCTGCAACTTACGGTGGGCGATCGCTTGATTGTCTTAGCTACCATTGATGGCCTCAGGCGCATTGAACAGGGCAAAATGGCGCCCCGGCGTTTCTGGCGACTGTGGGTCGGTCACCCCCGCAATTCAGAAGCCGCCCTCGAAATCGGCAATCTGATCACCAAAATTACAGGCCTGCCCCTGCCGCGATCGCGGGCTTTTATCCAACAACTTCCTGCGGCGCTGACCCTTGAACTCTATGAACCCCAAGCCTTTCGTCTCGGTCAACAACTGCAAGCCCTTGCCCCCGTCCGCCTCTTTCCTCTGACCTAGAGGATCGCTCTCCCAATGCTGAAGAGTGTTAAAACTTCAAAAACTTCACTTATCCAAACGTTCATCAGCGGCAACGCCGCCTACAACCCTCAAGGTAAGATGTTAATGAAAAACAAGCTTAACTCTAGGCTGTTCCCATGAGCGGTAACCGTGAGCACCACCTCCTCAGCATTGAAGATGAAACGGGGAAGCGCACCATCCCTTTAGAGGCGGCTACCTACTCCATTGGCCGTGATGTTACCAACGCGATTGTGATTCATGGTCACGGTGTCTCACGGCAACATGCTCTACTGCTGCGGATTCCCTCCCCCAATGGCTACCGTTATCGCATTGTTGACGGCAATGCCGATGGTAAAGCCAGTGCCAACGGCATCCTTGTGAATGGCCGGCGGGTACACAGCCACGAGCTGAAGGACGGCGATGAAATCAACTTTGGCGGAGCGGCCAAGGCACGCTATACCACGGTGTCAATGGGGAAGGCGGAGTTTATCAAGTATTTAAAGAGTGTCAACTACCACAGCATTAAGGCAACACCCCTTGCGGCAACGACTACCCAAGCCGACGAAGAAGCAAGCAAGCAGGAGCCACCTCAAGAAACACAACTGAATCTTTCATACCCAGAACCAGAGGTGGCAAGGGCAGCACCGCTGCCGACGGCGGAATCCGCTTCCCCGCGGTTGCTCATTATTGGCGGCATTGTTACCCTTCTTTTGCTTGGAGGCCTCGGTGTGGTGATGATGCAGCAATCCCCGCCACCCCAACCGCAAACACCCCCTCAAATGCGGTGATGGCTTCTTCTCAAGAGATGGCCGCGGCGGTGCCTCCCCTTTGGCAGCCCCAACGGACGGCGGACGGCTCTTTTACGTTTTTTTCTGAGGAGTTTGGCGAAACCTTCCATAGTTTAGCAGGGGCGCGCCAAGAAGCCTTTGAAAAGTTTGCGATCGCCACCGATCTGCCCCGCAAAGCCCAAGCCTCCCATCTGCGACTTTTGGACATCTGCTATGGGTTGGGCTACAACACCGCCGCTGCCTTAGAGGTGATTTGGCAACATAATCCCACCTGTCAGGTCACGGTCATCAGCCTAGAACTCGATCTGCGCGTTCCTCAAGCTGCTTTGGCAGTGATGCCCTCTTGGTCAGCCTCGGTTCAGGCAATTCTTGAGAGATTGGCCGAGCGACAGCAGGTGAGCACCCCACAGTGCCAAGCACAGCTTTTAATTGGCGATGCCCGCCAAACAATTCAAGACCTAGTTCGCCAGGGATTTCAAGCGGATGCGATTTTCCTTGATCCCTTTTCGCCCCAGCGCTGTCCGCAACTGTGGACGGTAGAGTTTCTCAGCCTAGTTGCTCAGTGTCTGGCACCCGAAGGGCATTTGGCCACCTATTGTCGCGCTGCCGCAGTCCGTTCAGCGTTGCAGCAGGCCGGTTTACACATCGGAACGCTCCCAATTGCGGCACCCCAACACAGCCATGAATGGGCACAAGGAACCGTGGCGCGCTGGCAAGCAGATCAGTTGATTCCTCTTTCACAGATGGAGCAGGAACACTTGCAAACACGGGCTGGGATTCCCTACCGCGATCCGCACCTGCGGGATAGTGCGGAAACGATTCGAGCGCGTCGTCAAGCAGAGCAGCAAACCGCTAACCGTGAATCCACCAGTCGTTGGCGACACCGCTGGGGCATTACTTAGGGCGGGTATAGGCCACCTTGAGACTCCACAGCAGCAACCCCAAGGTCATCATAGAAATCAGCGCCCCCCACAACCAATAGGGGAGCCAGAGGTACTGTTGGAGAAGACCTGTATCGGAAATCTGCCCCCCCGGAATGGCATAGGTGAAGAGGTAGTCCACCTGCTGAAAAGTACTAATACAGGCCTGCACCCCAAGGAACTGAATGGCAATCCCCTTGAGCCAGCGATTCCCGCGATAGGCCAATAGCAGAATGGCCATGCCCACCAATGTTATAAAGACAATGCCAAAGAGCGATCGCACCCACAGCAGCACTGAGGCAACGACAATCATTCCTAGGGCTTTGAGGCAAATATCTGTGGCACGATGAGAGCGGCTCGACAAAATAAAGAGACTGCCAGCGATCGCGGGTCCCAATGGCCCGCCCATGGCAACTAAGCCATGTCCTAAATTTCCTAGCAGCACCTCGCCCCCATAGCGGGCAAACCCTGAACCACTGGGATAGATGACTAACTCCCGAAAGTAACCCCCCAGCAGAATCGCCGTGAGGCCATGTCCCATCTCGTGGAACCAAGTGGCCAAGATTGTAAACGGATACAGCAGATAGTTTCCCAAAGGAATCTGCCAAAGAAGAATTGTGACAAGGGCAGCGATCGCCAACAGTAATGCCGACCGAGGTTTCTCATTAGCTGAAACATCCAGTGGGGTGAACTTGGGGTCTGGACGAAAGCCAAACATACTCGCCCCCAGTCTTGATTACCGCTTCGGCGCCAAAAACATGATCATATTGCGCCCCTCCTGCTTCGGTGCCTGCTGCACTTCGGCGACAGCTTGCAGGTCATTGGCCATCCGGTTGAGGAGTTCTTCTGCCAAGTGGGAGTGCTGAATTTCCCGCCCTCGGAACGTCACCGTTGCTTTGACCTTATCACCGGCCTTGAGGAAACGCTCCGCACGGTTAATGCAAACGTTGTAATCATGTTCCTCGATTTTGTAGCGCATCTTCACCTCTTTGACATCGGAGGTGTGCTGCTTTTTGCGGGCTTCACGCGCCTTCTTTTCCTGTTCAAAGCGAAACTTGCCGTAGTCAATAATTTTGCAAACAGGTGGATCTGCCTTGTCACTGACGAGAACAAGATCTAGTTCCTTTTCACGGGCGATCGCGATCGCCTCTTGGGACGACATAATCCCCAATTGGGAACCATCACTATCCACCACCCGCACCCGAGGAAAACGGATGCGCTCATTAATCATGGGTTGTTCTTGCTGTGTTTTCTTGGTAAGAGCCACTGGTACCTGTACTGTCGTTGATATAGGTTGACGCAAGGACTGTCCTAGCCTCTAAGGTGAGCTAGAAATGACACCCTGCCCCTTGCTCTACATCTTAGCGGAGGATTGCCAATCGGAGCTATTCTCTATTTACCTCGGATAAACGGAAACCCTTGCACAAACCGCTGTTTACAATGCCTCTTTGCAATCCCGTGAGTCTATCACCCTACACCCCCAAGTTTCTGGTCGAATTGCTCAAATTAATGATCATGGGTGCTTTGCTAGCGCAGTGGCTGCGGGGGCTGAGTAATGATGTATTCTGCCAAATTGGCTTGGTGATGCTGATTGGCCTCGCCAGTAAGAATGCGATTCTGATTGTGGAGTTTGCCAACCAAATTCGCGAAAGTAAGGGCACCTCCATTGTTAAGTCGGTGATCAATGCCGCCGAAGAACGTTTGCGTCCTGTTCTGATGACCGCAGTCTCCTTTATTCTAGGCATCTTCCCGCTGGTGATTGCTACGGGTGCAGGGGCAAAGTCCCGTCACTCCTTGGGAACAAGCGTCACGGGCGGCATGCTTGCGGCCACGTTTCTGAGTTTCTTTGTGGTGCCCATCATTTACATCTGTTAGTCAACCTCATCAAGGAACTGGTGGCGCGGCTGACCAAGGAGAAGCTTGAGGAAGCAACACCCACGGAATCTTAAGTTGCTTTACAATTCGCAAAACTCTTGTATCGTGGGGAATGATCCTTTGGCTCGTTCGTGATCATGCCCAAACAACTGGATTTGCTGACCTCTGGACAGGTGATTCCTACGCCACTGCACAGTGAAATGCAACGCTCCTATTTGGAGTACGCCATGAGTGTGATTGTGGGGCGGGCGCTACCAGATGTGCGGGATGGTCTAAAACCGGTGCATCGGCGGATTCTCTATGCCATGTATGAGTTGGGGCTGACGCCCGATCGCCCTTTTCGCAAGTGTGCACGGGTGGTGGGGGATGTGTTGGGAAAATATCATCCCCACGGAGATCAAGCGGTCTATGAGGCACTGGTGCGCTTGGTGCAGCCCTTTAGCAGTCGCTATCCCCTCTTGGCAGGGCAGGGCAATTTTGGCTCTGTGGATGATGATCCACCGGCGGCAATGCGCTATACGGAAACGCGCTTGGCAGCGATCGCCCACCGCACGTTACTGGAGAATATCAGCGACGCCATTGTGGATTTTATCCCCAACTTTGACAGTTCTCAAGTGGAGCCACTGGTGCTGCCGGCGCAACTGCCGATTTTGCTGTTGAATGGGGCAACAGGAATTGCCGTGGGGATGGCCACGAATATCCCGCCCCACAACTTGGGGGAAGTGGTAGAGGCTCTGATTGCCCTTATTGACCGCCCGCATCTCTCCTTGGAGGAACTGCTCACCCACCTGCCGGGGCCGGACTTTCCCACGGGGGGTGTGATTGTGGATGGGGCAGAATTACAGCGCGCCTACGCCACGGGTCGAGGCACGATCACCCTGCGGGGGGTAGCCAAGCTTGAGGAGATTCAACCCGGACGCGGTCGCCACCGCCGCCAAGCCATTGTGGTGACGGAGTTGCCCTATCAGGTGAATAAGGCGGCATGGATTGAGAAGGTGGCGGATTTAGTGAATCAAGGTCGCCTAGAGGGGATTGCCGATCTGCGGGATGAGAGCGATCGCGCCGGGCTGCGGGTAGTGATTGAACTGAAGCGGGATGCCTCGGCGGCACAACTGTTGGAGCAACTCTACCGCCTGACGGTTCTGCAAGTCACCTACGGTATCAACTTGATGGCACTGGTGGGCAATCAACCCCGTCAACTCTCCCTCAAGGAGATCCTTGGTGAGTTTCTTCAGTTCCGTGAGCAGACGCTGTTACGGCAATATCGCCACGATCTCGAAGTGGCTCAAGCCCGCCAAGAGGTGGTGACCGGCCTTTTAATCGGTCTCAATGCCGTAGATCAGGTGATTGAGATTCTGCGATCGGCAGCGGATGGCAACACCGCTCGGCAGGAATTGATGACACGCTTGGGGTTGAGCGATCGCCAAGCCGGTGCCCTGATGGCCATGCCCCTACGCCGCCTCACCCAACAGGAGCGCCAAGCCCTAGAACAGGAACAGGCGGAGTTGCAAGCGCAGATTGCCCGGTTGGCAATCTTGATTGACCGGCGTCCGGAGCGCCTTAAGGCACTGAAAAAAGAATTGCGCCAGTTAAAGAAAGAGTTTGCCGACCCCCGCCGTACCCAAATTCTCACGGCAGTGCCGCCGCCTCCCACCTCGGTCGAAGCCAATGGGGGTGAGGATATTCCCCTCTGGGTGGAGGTGAATCACCGTGGCTATGGGCGCTGTCTGCCCCAGCGTAGTCGCGGGAGTGTTCCGCTACAAACCTGGCTCCCGTGGTCGGAGCCGTTGCCTTTGACCTTCTCGGTGCAGGCCGGCGATCGCCTCTGGGTGTTTACTGAAAGTGGCAAGGTCTATCTGCTACCCGTAGAGCGATTCCCTGTCACCGGCCGTAGCGATCGCGGTCAACCCCTCCTGACTCTCTTGCCGCAGTCTGCTCAAGGGGAAACTCTCCTCACTGTCCTCCCCAGTCAACCCGCCGCAGAGAAGCTGATTCTGCTGACGCGCCAAGGCCGCATTAAGGTCATTCCCATCTCAGAGCTTCAAGACCGGAGCGGGCGTGGCCTCCAACTCACGAAACTCAAGGCGGGGGATGCCCTCGGTTGGGTACTGCCGGCGGACGTGGATCATTTGGTGTTGGCCACCTCACGGGGGCGGGTCTTTCACTTTTTCATCCCCGATATTCCGGTATTGGGACGGCTGAATCAAGGCCAAGCGGCGGTGCGCCTCAGTGTGCAGGAGACATTAGTGGGGGCGATCGCCCTTTCGGAACTAGAGAATGTCATCCTCGTTACTGCCTTAGGCCTTGGCAAGCAACTGCCCCTCCCCCTGATTGAAGTCCTGCCCCTCGGTCATTTAGGCCAGTTGGCGATGCCCCTGCAGCAGAAATCAGATCGCTTGGCGGGCATTGGCCGTGGCGGTAGGCCCTTGGCTCTGGTGACGACCCAAGAACGGGCATGGATGACCAACGGGGAAGAGATCCCTATCCTCAATAAGGAGTCGGTGGGGGTGGCAATCGCTCCCCTTGATGCGGGGGAACAGATTCAGGCGGTGGTGCCGTTGACCTGATCAATTCTAGCCACCGGCCGCAGACCCGCAGGTGGTAGCCCCCGGTTAGCGTTGAGGTTTGGCTGCCATTGCCTGCTGCAATGAGGGGACACACGGCTTCAATGACCCTAAAATCAACACCCCGTTTCAGGTGCTGCCGCAGAAACCGCCGAATCAAGCGCCGTTGGAGGGCAAGGGGCAATTCCCGCAGGCGCAGCCGATCCAAGGCGGGGGGATGCTCGCGGATCACTTCAGGAGCAAGGCGCTCAACTTCGGCCTCGAAATAGGCGCGATCGCCGGCCAGCAGTTCGGCGGTTTGAGCCAACACCTGTTCGACATTGGCATTGAAGTGCCGTTGCAGATAGGGGATTAACTCTGAACGTAGCCGATTGCGGCGATAATCCAGATTTTGGTTCGTTTCATCCTGCCAGACGGGTAAGCCGTAGGCCTGGCAAAAGGCAGCCGTTTCCGCTCGCGTCATCCCTAGGAGGGGTCGCACCAATTGAACTGACCCTAGGGAGCGCATGGGCAAAAGAGTGGCTAACCCATCCGAACCGCTGCCGCGCAATAGATGCAGTAGCAGACTTTCGGCGCGATCGCTCTGGGTGTGGGCGGTCACCACATGGGTGCAATCCCAAGCCTGGGCAACGGTCTCAAAGACGTGGTAGCGCCATGAACGGGCGGCTGCCTCAGTTTTCGGCATCGGCGGAGCACCCACCACCTCGCAGGGCAGGTGCCATTGCTGCGCCAGCTCTTGGACAAAGGCAGCGTTGGCAGCGCTATCTTGACGCCAGCGGTGATCACAGTGGACAACCGCCAAAAACCACGCCCAATGGGGCCGCAGATCCACCAAGAGTTGGGTTAGGCACACCGAATCTTGCCCCCCCGACAGGGCAATGAGAATCCGCGACCCTTGCGGGAGCCATTGCCGGAGTTTTAAGGTGGTGTGCAGGCGGGCGTGGTAGATGCCCCACACGGGCAAAACCCACTAGAAAAACCAACCGTAGGAGTGCAGACCTTTGCCGAGCAAATTCACCCCCAAATAGCAGACCCAGACGACGGCAAATCCCACGCTGGCCAGAATGGCCGGTTTACGTCCCTGCCAATCGCGGGTCATACGGGCATGGAGATAGGCGGCATACACCAGCCAGACAATCAAGGCCCAAGTCTCTTTGGGATCCCAACTCCAAGGGGCACCCCAAGCTTCATTGGCCCACACGGCTCCGGAAATAATCCCAATGGTCAGCAGCGGAAACCCCAACCCAATCATGCGGTAGCTCAAGTTATCGAGGGTCTCCGCTAAGGTGAGGCGTTGCAGACTCAATTGCAGGGTGGGTGGGGTGAGTACGGTGGTGCCGCCGCCCCCCGTTGAGGGTTCGAAGGCAGGCTCTAGCGGGCGACGGCGAAAGCTGCCTGTCCCCACCGAACTCCCCTTGAGGCTGACGGGTTTGCCCCACGTGACCACCAAGAAGGCGATCGCCAGCAGTGACCCCACCATCAACGTGGCATAGCTGAGCATCATCACACTGACGTGCATCATTAGCCAGTTGGACTTCAGGGCAGGCACAAGGGGCGCCGACCGTTGCATTTCCGGGGGCAGGGAGAGAGCAGCAAAAGCGGCAATCCCCATGGCAACAGGAGCAGTGACGACCCCCACAAGGCGCTGACCACTGAGGGATTCGGCGACCAAGTGCATTGCCGTCAGCCCCCAGCACAGGAAAAAGAGGGATTCGTAGAGATTGCTGATGGGAAAGTAGCCCCCTTCAATCCAGCGCGCCGCCAGCAGGCCGGTAATACAGAGGTTGGCGATCGCCATCCCCGTGCGACCCGCAGCGGTCAGAACCGGCCATTGGGGAAACGCGGCTCCCCCCCAGTAGAACAACATCGTCATCAAAAGCACCGCAAAGGCAGTGTTATCGAGCCAACCTTCTAGGGTTAATAAATCCATAGGTTTTTATTTCGCCAGCCTGCTACTCTTTTGTATTGTACTGTCCCCACCACCCTTTGCTGGGATAGTTGGGCATGTCCCATTCCTATGAAAAGGGCTGTACCACAATTTCAGCCTGAATCCCTATAATCAGGGGTGAAGAATCATCGTGTTCAATTGTGCTGCTGCTGGAGCGAGAACCCCATGAACGAGCTACGGGCTGCGCTGGAATTGGCGACGGAGGAGGAGTTACAGGATCTAACGGAAATTCTGTTTCGGCGTCGGCTCAATCCCTTAGACTACCTGACCACCCCTGACCCCATTGCCGTCCAAGCTCAGGATCGCCAGGCGTGGCTGGATTGCATTGAGGAGCGGTTTCGCTTTTTGGCAGCGGATGGCCTGACGGTACTCAAGGGCAAGGCTCAACAGGTCAGCTATCGGCAAACTTTGATGCGGGTCTGTCGCTATTTGAACATTAAGTTTTCCCCCCGTTGGACAGTTCCTGAACTGGAAATGGAAATTTTCTTGAATGTGTTGCAGCGGATGTGGAAAAAACTAGGGGATGAGGATCGCAAGGTCTTGGCCGCCCAAATTCAAGATAGCTTGCCCGAACTGCGCAACGGCCACCCCATTTCTATGGAAACCGTACGCCTGATCCTCGAAGGGGGAGCAGCGATCGCCATCAGTTCCGTCGTCCGTTCAATGGTGGTGCAGCAGGTGGCACGGCAGTTTGCGATTCGTTTTGCCGGCTACAAGCTCTCAATTACCCCCTTGGTGTCACGGGGAGCTGCCATGGGAGCTGCCAAATTTGCCCTTGGTCGCAGTGTCTTGGCCTTTGCCAGTACTGCCCTCTGGGTGTGGTTTATTGCCGACTTAGGTTGGCGCGCCATTTCTACGAACTATGCCCGCATTATTCCCACCATTTTCGCGATCGCCCAAATTCGTCTCCTGCGAGGTGAGCACGCCTCTGAGTGGGCGATGGCCTAGAGTGTCATTACTCGCTCTTGATCTAATGTGAGTAGTTGCCGCAGTTGGTCGAGGTTGAGCTCAGTCAGCCAGTGTTCGCCGCTACTGACAATCATTTCCGCAAGGGCTTTTTTCTGTTCAATTTGGTCGTGGATCTTCTCTTCGAGGGTGCCCGTGCAAACAAATTTATGGATTTGGACATTGCGGGTTTGGCCAATGCGGAAGGCGCGATCGCTGGCCTGATTTTCCACGGCGGGGTTCCACCAGCGATCGTAGTGGAAAACATGATTGGCACGGGTCAAGTTCAAACCAACCCCCCCGGCCTTGAGGGAAAGAATAAAGACGGTGGGAGCCTCTGGATCGTGCTGAAAACGTTCCACCATCAGCTCCCGCTGCGCTTTGGGGGTGCGTCCCGACAGGAAAAAGACCTCCTGCTTGAGTATCCCCTCTAGATAGGTTTTCAGGTGATGGCCAAATTCGGCAAATTGGGTAAAGACAAGGGCGCGATCGCCCACCTCCTGAAGCTCTTGCAGCATTTCTATGAGGCGTTGCAATTTACCGGAGCGATCGGGGTGGTAATCCTCTTGCTTGAGATACTGGGCAGGATGATTGCAGATTTGCTTCAACTTCGTGAGGGTTGCCAAGATGTGACCTCGGCGTTGAATGCCCTTGCTTGTTTCAATGACGGCCAAGGAGTCTTCCACCACCGCACTGTAAAGCTGCATTTGCTCTAGGGTGAGACCGCAATACACCAGCATCTCCTGTTTTTCCGGCAGGTCTTGGAGAATGCTGCGGTCGGTTTTGAGGCGACGGAGAATGAAGGGCTGCACGGCGGTACGCAGGGCATTGAGGGAGGTGGTGTCGCCATAGCGTTCAATCGGTCGGACATAGCGGTGCTGAAAGTAGGTGCGATTGCCCAAATACCCCGGATGCAGAAAGTCCATGATAGACCAGAGTTCAAGAAGGCGATTTTCTAGGGGGGTTCCCGTCAGGGCAATGCGAAACTGGGCGGCGAGTTCCCGCACCGCTTGCGCCTGCTGCGTGTTGGCGTTCTTGATGTTTTGGGCTTCATCGAGAACCAGATGCTGCCATGACACCTGTTGGAGGGTGGCGCGATCGCGCTGCAGGAGGGCATAACTGGTGAGAATTAGATCGTGGGTTTCAACTTTTCTCAGAAAGGCCTTGCCCTTGGGGCGATCGCTGCCGTGGTGGACGTAGGCGCGTAAGGTCGGCGCAAATTTTTGGCACTCCCGCAGCCAGTTCCCCAGTACCGAGGTAGGACAGATCAAGAGGGTTGGCCAGTAGGCTCGTCCTGTTTCCTTGAGGTGGAGTAAAAAGGCCAACAGTTGAATGGTTTTCCCCAAGCCCATATCATCGGCCAAGCAAGCCCCCAGCCGCCAGCGTTCCAAGAAACTCAGCCACGCCACTCCCCGCGCTTGGTAGGGGCGCAGTTCGCCACAAAATTCTTTTGGTGTCGGCACCGGCTCAAGGGCTTGTTTGCTCGTGAGGCTATCGAGTAGTGCCTGAAGGGCATCATTTGCATCTAAGCCCAGAATCGGTAACTTGGCCACCGTCACCGTCTCCCCCGTGGCAATCCGCAGCGTATCGGCAAGGGAGAGGTGGCTCTCTTGAGGAGACCGCAGAAACTCCTGGGCAGCCTTGATCTCTTGGGGACGCAGGAGCACCCACTCGCCCTTGAGGTAGACAAGGGGAATCTCTTGGCGGCGCAATTGCTCAAAATCCGCCGCAGAAAGGGGATGCTGCCCCAACTGCAACTGCCACTGAAACTGCATCAGGCTCTCCACACTGAGGCCGCCGGTGGCTGTGGGCGGCAATGTGGCAATCATCTTTAGCCCCAAGCGATGCTGCGCGCTATTGCGGCGCAAACTGGGCGGCAAAATTACGGCCACCCCCTGCTGCTCTAGGGGGGAGATGGCACTTTGCAAGAAGGCATAAACTTCCGCGGTCTGGAGTGTGAGACCCACGGGGGAGGGTTCCTGAAGACTGCGATCCAGCGGACGATAAATGCGTGAGGCCAACCCTAATCCGCGCAGGAGGGTCTCTTGGGGCTGAAGCAAGACTTGCCCCTGATAGAGGAGGGACTCTTGCGGACACTGCCAAATCTCTGCGGCGGCCAGCATTGTGTCCGTTTCCCCCTCAGTTTGCAAGCCAAAGGCCAAGCGCCAGTCCCCATCGCCCGTGTCGGGGGGGATGAGTTGCAGTGCCAAGCGCCACTGGGGACGCAGATCCAACTGTTCGCGGTAGGGTTCTTGCCAACGCTGGAGCCGTTCAACAAAAGAAGGTGGCAGTTCTATCCCCTGCCCTGTTTTTAGGAAAGTCAGCCAGTGACTATGCTCCTTGGCCAAGCCTGCCTTGGGTAAGTCTAAGGCGGCAAGGGCGGTGTGGAGATAGCCCTGCAAGACGTGCTGAAGAAAATCCGCCAGCAGCTCTGGGCCATGGGGCGGAAACCGTAAAGCGGTGGGGTCAGGCTGATAGCAGCGGCACACATCGGGCATCTGCTGACTAAATTGACGAAAGCGATCGCGATCGCCGGCATGGGTGAGCAGAATCCGCCAGCCCTCAGCCGTCGGCAGGTACTGACCGCGCACCATTAAATCCAACAGCCAGCGACTGACGTGGAACCAATAGCGCAGATCATCGCCAATGCTGCCCCTGTCTTGGCCGTGCAGACTCAGTTGATGCAGTTGCTCTAAAACCTCAGAGGCGGGAATTGACCAGCCCGGCACCTGCCAGAGAAACAGCGGTTCTCCCCTCACTTCTGCAAGGGGGGGTGGCAGAAGGTCGTTTCCTTGGATCTGGGCGGGTAAAGCGACGTAGGTAAAACAGGGACTGGCCTTGGCAGGGGGAGACTTTAGGGAAGCGGCATAGGGATAAGTGGGCACTACCGTTGACGCCCAAGGCGTGATTGCCTGAGCCGGCGATTGCCATTCTTCTGCCCATAAGAAGAATTGTGGGGTCGGCGTTGCCAGCCACGTCCCATGCAGGATTGCCATAGGCTACTTTTACCGGATTGGCAAATTAAAGGGAGGCATCTCCGGCCTTTCGGTCTAAGGGAAGCTTATCCCCTAGTCTAGATTTTTCAAAAGGGATTCAACTTCCTCAGGGAGCATTGGCCGAGCCATCAAATAGCCTTGACCGTAGCGACAGCCCAATTTTTTCAACTGTTTTAATTGTTGGGGGGTTTCGATGCCCTCGGCAATGGTTCCAAAGCCCAAGTGGTGAGCCAGCATAATAATCATCTCCACAATGCGGTAGTTTTCCGGCTTATCCAATTCCTGCACAAATGAGCGATCCACTTTCAAGTGGTGAATGGGGAGGCGGTGTAGATAGCTCAGGCAGGAGTAGCCGGTGCCAAAATCATCAATGCTAATCTCGATGTTGCGATCGCCCAATGCCGTCAGCAGTACCAGCATCTCTTCTCCGATATCCAGCGCCACCCGTTCGGTTAGCTCCAAGATCAACTGTCCCTTGGCCAAGGGGTAGATTTGGCGCACAGCATCCAACTGCCGGAAAAAGTGCGGGTGCTTCAGGGTTTTGGCGGAGATATTGACACTGAGCAGGAGATTGGCCACTTGGGGAAAGCGCTCTTGCCAGACCTTTAGCTGGCGGCAGGCCTCCTCTAGCACCCACCGATCAAGCGCGCTGATTAACTCTGTATCCTCCGCAATCTGCACAAACCGTGCCGGGGAAATGACCTCACCACTGGGATGTCGCCAGCGCACCAGCGCCTCTAGGCCGGCCAAGCGTTGCTTTTTCAACTCAAAGAAGGGCTGATAGACCATCTGCAGGTCATTGGCGTCAATGGCGCAGCGCAGGTCATGCTCTAGACGCAGGGTTTGCCAAATGGTCGTCTGCATTTGGATATCAAAAAGGGCATAGCCCCCCCGCCGCTCTTCTTTGGCACGGTACATGGCAATATCGGCATCGCGGATCACCTGAAAGCTCTCGTTATACTCGCGCTGCGCAAAGACAATGCCAATACTCGCATTGACAAAGAGTTGCAGTTCGTCCACTGCCAATGGATGGTTGAGCTGCTGCAATAGGGATTCAGCAATGGCAATAGCTTCTTCGCGATCTCTAAGACCGGTGGCCAAGATGGCAAATTCATCGCCCCCAAAGCGGCTCACCAAGTACTGGGGGTTGATCCATTGACGGAGGCGCTGGGCAAAACTGACGAGCAAGCGATCGCCGACATTATGGCCGAGGCTGTCGTTGATGAGCTTAAAGCGATTTAAGTCCAAAAAGAGCAAAGCGTAGTGAAAGTCCGACTGCTGCTGCGCTTGAGCAATAGCCTTGACCAATTCCTCGGTCAAGTAGTAGCGATTGGGTAAGCCGGTCAGGGGATCGTAGTAGGCTTGCTGTTTCAATTGTCCCTGTACCTGTATCCAATTGGTTACATCGCGGGAGGCAGTTTGCAGGTACAGGCTCCGCCCTTGGGAGTCTCGGCGGACTTTCACCAAGGTCTCTAGCCAGCGCAGGCTGCCATCGGCAGTAACCACGCGATGAGTAATTGGCCAAAATCGCTCCTGCTGCCTCATTTGCTGTAACTCTTGGCTAACCCGCGATCGCTCTTGGGGTGGACAGAATTCGGCAAAGGGGCGACCGACCATTCCTTGGGGGGCAATTCCCAGCAGCGCCTCACAAGACGGACTAACGTAGAGACATTGCCCTTGGGAATCTAACAGACAAATAATGTCATTGGTATTTTCTGCCAAGAGACGATAGCGCTCCTCACTTTCTCTGAGGGCAATTTCTATTTGTTTGCGCTCGGTAATATCAAGTTGGGTGCCGATGACCTTACAGGGCTGTCCCTTCTCATCACAAAGCAGCGTCGTACTGGCATAAAACCAGCGATAGGAACCGTCGCGATGCCGCAGGCGAAATTCAAGGGTGTGGGAATCAGCTCCCACAAGGAAAGCCCGGAAAAACTGCAATGCCGATTCCCTATCTTCCGGGTGCAGGCGGTTGCGCCAATCCTCAAGGGTAAATCCTGCCGTGGTCGGCTCTCCCAGTTGCTGCTTGTAGCTGTCAGAGACCCAAAAGGTTTCGGTTTCCCAATCAAAGGAGTAAAAGCCGATGCCGGCAGTGACCATCACCATTTGCAGTTGCGCCTGCTGCTCTCTTAAGCGCTCTTGGATCTGTCGCTGCTCTGTGACATCCAAGACCAAGGTGTGCCACAGGATACCGCCATCCTCAAGGGCTTCTGGCTGCCCCGCCCCCTCTAGCCACCGTATCTCCCCGTCGGGACGCACAATGCGAAACTGCCATTGCCAAGGGGTAAGGGTTTCCGCCGAGTGGCGCACCGACTCCCAAGTGGCGGTGTAATCTTCGGGATGCACCAATGCCCAGAGGACTTTGCCATCGGCGGCGGCAGCCTCGGCTGAAACACCCCAAATCTTTTCGCAAAGGGGGTTAAGGTAAAACACTTGAATCTGACCATCAGCCCGTTGCAGATAGCGAAAGAGTGCCCCCGGCAGATTCATGGCTGTGCGGCGAAGGCGTTCTTCACTGCGGCAGAGGGCTGCTTCTGCTTGGCGGCGCTGGTTTAGCTCCCGCTGTAATTGTTCGTGCAGACTCGCTTGGTGAATGGCCACTTCCAACTGGGTAGCGACAGCACGAACGAGGGCAATTTCTGCGGCTGACCAGTGGTGGGAGCGATTCAACGTAAAGACAGTTAAACTGCCCCACAATTGATTGTTGACCCACAAAGGAATGAGGAGCCATGCTCCCGGAAAGGTCTGGGCGATTGTTTGATTGACTGGGTCGGTAATTGCCTGCGTGTCGGCGATCGCCACCACCTCTCCCTGCTTCAGGCGATCGGCAAAAGGATTGTTGGCATCAGGGATTTCAAAGCCCACTAAGGGTGTAAATTCTGGGTCATGGTAGTACTCGGCAACATGGCGCCAAACCTGAGCATCGGACAAGTACTGTACCACACAGGCATCTAGCCCCAAACCCATCTGGGCAACTTCACAGACTGCCGTCCGAAAGATCGTCTCCAAATCAAGGGAGTTGCGAATCGCTTGGCTAATGCGGTTGAGGGTTTGCTCCCGCCAGAGCTGCTCTTTGAGGGTGGTAATATCGCGGCCAACCGATTGGATTTCTTGCAGCTGCCCTGCTTGATTGAAGACCCCAAGGCTCACCCACTGCGTCCAGATCACGGCGCCTTGGGCATTTTGCAGGCGGCTTTCGGAGGTAAACGTCGGCGCTTCAGGGGTCAGGGCGGCCAAGGCTTCAAGCATCAGTGCTAACTCCGAGGCAGAGACAAATTCCACCCAGTTACGGCCGATGACCTCCTGAGACGATCGCCCCACTGCCCGACAAAAGGCCTGATTGGCAAAGGTAATGGTGGTGGCGGGGGTGGAGCGCACCACAAAGTCGGTTTGGGCTTGCAGGATCTCGTGGTACCGATTGGCTTGGGTTTGAAAATAGTTGGCCAGAATGCGCTGCTCAATTTCCTGCCGCTTGCGATCGCTAATGTCAATGTAGGCGGCAAGGCTGCCCACCACTGCCCCTTGGCGAGTTAATAGGGGAATGCCGTAAACCTCTAGGGTAATGCGATCGCAAAGCCGCTGCACATCCAACTCCACCGGCCCAACACAAACCCCCTGCAGCGCCAAAATGGGGGGCAGCTCTTCCTTGGGGTAGGGGCGATCGCTATCGCAAAAGTAGAGTTTAATATTGGTCTGAATTGCTGCGCAGGGATACAGCGGGTCGCTAATCCCAAGAAACTTGCGTCCCTGTGGATTGGTATAAACTAACTGCCCCTCAGGATTGTAAAGGCAAATACCCAAGGGTAAAGCATCCAGAATCGTGGCCAGACAGTGCTCAACCTCCGCGGCGCCAAGCTTCTGCAAAACATCAATCAGGTTCTTCTCTGCTGCTGTCATCTCAGGGAACAGGCTGGCGTCAAACATTTCAAAAGACCGAGTAAAAGAATGCCTTGAGAAAACTTTAGTACTTGTTGCTGTTGCCGCAGGTTATCTTGATAACCAGTTTTGCTAATTTTATTTTAGTTTAACTTTTGCTTTTGGTTTTGAAATGCTCCTCGATAGAGGCTCTAGACGCCTGCGCAGCAAGCCATTTGGCATATAAATCCGGTCGGCGCTGTCGGGTACGCTCGATTTGTTGCGATCGCCGCCACGCAGCAATTTTTTCATGATGACCGGAGAGCAAGACAGGCGGCACGGTCCAACCCCGAAATTCGGCGGGGCGGGTGTAGTGGGGATAATCGAGTAAGCCATCTTCAAAGCTATCTTGGTGGAGGGAAGCAGCTTTGCCTACAGTGCCCGGCAGGAGGCGCAGCACACCATTGAGAATCACAAGGGCAGGAATCTCCCCACAGCTCAGCACAAAATCGCCAATGGAAATCTCTTGGGTGACTAGGTGCTCCACTACCCGCTCATCCACCCCCTCGTAGTGACCACAGAGAATCACCAGTTGATCTCGCTCCTGTGACCAGTGCCAGAGGTGCTGCTGAGTGAGGGGTTGCCCTTGGGGGGTGACATAGAGAATTTCCCGCCGCGGTAAGATGGGCAGCGATTCCACTGCCGCAAAGAGGGGTTCAGGCTTCATGACCATGCCGACACCGCCGCCATAGGGTTCATCATCCACCCGCCGGTGCTTATCGGTACTAAACTCGCGGGGATTCGTCAGGACAACTTCAGCAATGCCCCGTGCCAAAGCTTTGGCCATTAGCCCACTGCTGAGGGGGGAGGCAAAGAACTCGGGAAAAAGGGTAATAATGTCAAAGCGCATCACTGACGGCGGCAAGACAGGAAACCATAGTAGGCAAGAGCACGCAATTGGCTGAGGGCACAAAGTTGCTCTTGTTTCCACACCTGCTGTGCTTCTGGCGCTGGAGGCGGTGACTGAACCCCAAAGAGTTGATGGATCAAAGGAGAGCGATCGCGCCGAAAACGGACAATGGCATATTCTCCCTCCTTGAGATGAGCAGCCCTAGCAAGGGTGCTGAGGGTTTGGGGACGGCTACGGGTGCCATCAATGAGGCGGTAGTTCTGCGCCTGATCGTTACTAAAGATCATTGCTCCCATTTGGTTGCGGATGACAGTGGGATCAATACCGCGGGCTTGGGCCACGTGGTTGACAAACTTGCTGTACTCCTGCTCAAGGCCGGCTTGAAACACCTGAATTTCTTGGGGCGTAAGGCGACGGAAGGGATTGCCAATATCTTTGCCCCGACCGGCACTGAGGGTGCGTTCTTCAATACTGTTGGCAGTGACGCCCCCCTGAAGCAGGCCATTATCCAAGCGGGTGGGGCGATCGTAGTAGAGGACACTAGGACCAAGAATGCCAATACTGCCAATCATACTGCCGTGATCGGCATAGATCTTATCCGCCGTTACCATTGCCCAAACGCCACCGGAGGCAGAAATGCCCTCAATAAAGGCATAGACGGGTTTTTGGGTGGCTGCGCGGTAGCTTTTAATGCCGTCGGCGATCGCCTGCGAGCCAAAAATAGTACCGCCGGGAGTATTGAAATTGAGTAGGACAGCCTTAATCGTTTCATCCTTGGCAGCCTCTTCTAGCTGCTGCTGCACTTCATAGCCGTAGGTGACCCCCACAAGGGGCGCAAAGAAGGTATCCTCTTCGTTTTGCGGGCTGCCGAGAATTGGCCCTGTAATATCAATTCTGAGAATGCGATCGCGACTCGTTTCCTTGCCGCTAATGTGCTCGTAGGGACTGGTTTCACTGGTGGGCGCCAACAAAACTCCAAGGAGGGCAAAGAAGACTGTAGCACTCACACCCACCACCCCCAGTGTAAAGAAGAACGTCAGCGTGCCAAAGAAAATCACGCCACAGCGGTGCAACACACTGGGCCAAAAGGGAGGAAGTGAACGGGTCATAGAGGGGGAGAGGGTTTGGGTATAATCTGGAAAGTTTTTTAGTCAAGTGTTTTACTTAATTTTAGCCGCAGTCTGCGGTGTTCCCTTGTTTTTCCCCCTCACGACCCATCCTTGCCGTGTTGACCTGTCACGATCCTGTTGCGAGGTAGTTTTTTTCTAAATGAACTTCTCGATGACCGCTGAGCAGTATCTCAATCACCCCACCTTTGGCTTGCTCTACGGCGTCTGCCCTATTGATGAGCATCGGCAACTTTTTACCACGTTGTACGCCCAGCGACTGTTTTTTATTGTCAGCCAACGGCCGGGAGGAATGGCGTTTGAGTCCATTAGTCGCACCGATGCACGGATGCTCATAGAACAGCGGTTGCGATCGCTCCGTCGCCTTGGCAAAATGGCTGAATACCAAGCACTCCAGGCCATTCATCGCCAAGCTTTTATGTAGGAGCGCAAATCCCGGCCATGACAACAAAAACATGGCAAATCAAAGAGGTGGCTGAGCAGTTGCGCATTCATCCCCAAACCCTGTATTACTACGAGCGCATTGGTTTACTGCCGCCGCCCCAGCGCACGCCGGGAGGCTATCGCCAATTTACCGAGGTGGACATTGAGCGATTGCAGTTTATCCAGCGGGCAAAGGCTTTGGGATTTCGCCTCAAGGAAATTCGCCAACTGCTCGATCTACGCGAGCAGCGCACCTTCACCTGCTGGGCGGTGTATGAGCAACTCCAACAGAAAATTGCTGCCATTGAAGTCCAGATGCTGGAGTTGCAGGCACTCAAGCAGGAGTTGGAAACCCTCCTTCAGGAATGCCACAGCCGTCTTGCCACCGGGATGACGGATCAAACCTGTACCCTGTTGGAGGAGTCGGCACCCTCCTCCCCTTGACCTTGTAGTGAGGTATAGGGTTTAGCCTAGGGTGAGAGAAACCGATTGAGGCAAACCCGTATGAGTCAACTGACAATTGATGTTCTCGGGACAGGCTGTGAAAAGTGCCACGAATTGGAAGCCAATGCCCGCACTGCCCTGACGCGGTTGAACTTGACGGCCGAGGTGAATCACATTACCGATCCCTTGGCGATCGCCGACTGCGGCGTGATGCGCACCCCCGCCTTGCGGATCAACGGTCAAGTGGTCTCCCAAGGTAAAGTCCTGAGTGCGGATGAAATTGCGGCGTTACTCCCCCACTGAGATTCCCAAAGGAGAGAGCAATGCAAGGCAGTACCTTTTGGCAGGGGCAGTGGAAATCCCTTTTCGCCATCCTTGCCGTCTTCCTGTTGTGCTTCTATTTGCCTGTTGAGCAGTTGCAGCAGTGGCCGCGCCTCCATGCTGCCTTCTGGAATGCGCTGTATTTGGTGCGCTGGTATGCCCAAGAGCACGTCCTTCTCTGTTTGGTGCCGGCCTTTTTTATTGCCGGGGCGATCGCCGTCTTTCTCAGTCAAGAGGCCGTGATGAAGTATCTGGGGGCAGAAGCCCCGAAGGCCTTGGCCTATGGCGTGGCGGCAGTCTCGGGCACCATTTTAGCGGTGTGCTCCTGCACGGTGTTGCCCCTCTTTGCCAGTATCTATCGGCGCGGCGCCGGATTGGGGCCGGCGATCGCCTTTCTCTACTCCGGGCCGGCCATTAATGTCTTGGCCATCATCCTCACGGCGCGGGTGTTGGGGCTGTCGCTGGGGGTGGCGCGGGCGATCGGGGCCATCCTCTTTAGTGTGGTGATTGGGTTGATCATGCAAGCCCTCTTTCCCGGCCCGGTTGCAGCATCTTCGCGGAGTAGCCCGCCCTCGGCCGGCCAGGAAGCTGCCCGTCCGCTCTGGCAGCAGGTAATCTTCCTTGCGGTGTTGGTAGGCATTCTGGTGTTTGCCAACTGGGCACAGCCTGCCACCGCAGCTCCCCTCTGGCAGGCGATCGCCCAAAGTAAGTGGTGGCTTACGGGATTGTTGGGTCTCATTCTCGGTGGCCTGTTGATGTCTTGGTATCAACTCCAGCCCGCCAAAGTGTTGCTGGTGATCGGTGTCACTGCCGTCCTCGCATGGCGATTTGCCCCACAGCCGTTGGTTCCCTTTAGTGCAGCCATTGTGGGTTTGGGCTGGCTGACCAGTACGGCGCGGGGTGAGGCCAAGGCTTGGTTTGAGTCCACCTGGGAGTATGCTCAGCAGATTTTACCCCTCTTGTTGGGGGGAGTACTCATTGCCGGTGCCCTCCTAGGACGACCGGGGAGTGAAGCGCTCATTCCCAGTCAATGGATTACCCAAGCCGTCGGCGGTAACTCTATTGGGGCAAATTTTGTGGCGGCGATCGCCGGGGCGTTCATGTACTTTGCCACCCTGACGGAAGTTCCTATCCTGCAAGGCCTACTGGCCAACGGTATGGGACAAGGGCCTGCACTTGCCCTCCTGCTAGCCGGGTCGGCGCTCTCTTTGCCCAACATGCTGGTCATCCGCCAAATCATTGGCTGGCGCAAAACGATTGCCTATGTGGCATTGGTTGTGCTAATGGCAACCCTGTGCGGCCTTGGCTACGGCTACTTTTGGGGTTGACGCCGATTCGCTAGACTGAGGCTAGGCTTTGGGGAGCAAAAATGAGCTACGACTACGACCTGTTTGTGATTGGAGCCGGCTCCGGCGGTTTAGCGGCCTCAAAACGGGCAGCTTCCTATGGCGCCAAGGTAGCCATTGCCGAAGGGGATAGGGTCGGCGGCACCTGTGTCATTCGGGGCTGTATCCCCAAAAAGCTCATGGTCTACGGCTCTAAATTCAGTCATCTCTTTGAAGATGCCGTTGGCTACGGCTGGCGTCCTGTCAAAGCCAAATTGAACTGGGAACGCCTCATGCAAGCGGTGCAGCAAGAGGTGAATCGTCTCAGCCAGCTGCACATTAGCTATCTTGCTAAGGCCGGGGTTGAACTGCTGCCCTTTTTTGCGCGGTTTGTCGATCCCCACACCCTGGAACTGGTGGATCGCGAAGGACAGGTTCAGCGGCGGGTGACAGCGGCGAAAATCTTGATTGCCGTGGGGGGAGAGGCAATTAAGCCCGAGGTGCCTGGTATTGAACACAGCATTACCTCACGGGAGATGTTTTTACTGCCCAAGCAGCCCAAGCGCTTGGCGGTTCTCGGCGGTGGCTATATTAGCGTCGAGTTTGCCACCATTATGCGCGGCTTAGGCACAGAAGTGATCCACTTTCTGCGGGGCGATCGTCCCCTGCGGGGGTTTGATCAAGACATTCAAGACGGCGTCTATGAGGGGATGCTGCGCCACGGCATTGATGTGCGTCCTCGCTGCCACGTAACCGGCTTGAAGCTTACTAAACAGGGCCACATCCGCATCTCCTATGAGCAAGAGGGTCAACCCTGCGAAACCAAGGTGGATACGGTGCTGTGTGCCGTGGGGCGTGCCCCTAACCTGCGGGGGCTAGGTCTTGATCAGGCGGGGGTGCACCTCACGACCAACAGCCAAGGAATTGTTGCCATTGCCGTGGATGAATACTATCGCACCAGCCAGGAGCACATTTTTGCGGTGGGCGATTGCACCAACCGCGTCAACCTCACCCCTGTAGCCATTGCCGAAGGACGGGCCTTTGCCGATACCCAATTTGGCAACCGACCGCGCACCCTGAGCTACGAAAAGATCCCCTCAGCGGTGTTTTCCCAACCGGAAGCGGCTTCGGTGGGGCTGTCGGAAGCTCAGGCCAAGGCAAAGTTGGGGGCAGAGAATGTCAAAATCTACCGTACGGCCTTTCGCCCGCTGTACCACAGCCTTACGGGTCGCGATGAAAAGGTGATCGTCAAGCTGGTGGTGGACAAGGATACCGAGGAGGTGCTCGGTGCCCACATGGTGGGGGACACTGCCGCTGAAATTATTCAAGGGATTGCGATCGCCCTTAAAATGGGTGCCACCAAGAAGGACTTTGATGCCACCATGGCCATTCACCCCTCGACGGCGGAGGAGTTTGTCACGCTGCGTTAGCGGCAACCTGCACCGGGCGGTGGAGCAGCTCTAGAGCTGCCAGATATTGGGGATCCGCTGCTGTCCCCATGGCCGCCAGACTCTCCGGCCCCTCGAGAACCCGCCGATCTGGTTCGATGCCCACTTTGTTGATGTTGTGGTGGTTGGGGGTTTCATAGTAGGCAATGGTCACCGCCAGACCCGATCCATCGCTGAGACTAAAAAGGGACTGAATTGAGCCTTTACCGAAGGTGCGATCGCCCACGAGGCGGGCACGCCCATGGTCTTGCAGGGCGCCGGCCAAAATCTCAGCGGCACTGGCAGTACCCCCATTGACAAGCACAACGAGGGGATCGTGGGTGAGGGCTGCCCCAGCGGCATTGAGGCTATCAATAATCCCTTGGCGATCGACGGTATAGGCGATAACCCCCCCATCTAGCCAGAGTTGGGCAATTTCTACCCCTGCCTGCAACAGTCCGCCCGGATTATTGCGCAGATCAAGAATATACTCCTGCGCCCCTTGCTGCTCTAGCCGCTGAATGGCATTGCGCATTTCGGTGGCCGCCATGGCACTAAACTGGGTGAGGCGGATATAGCCAACCGTGTGCCCTTGGATGGGGCGAGCTTCAGCAATCACCGGATTAATTGCAATGTGGCCACGTTGCAGGGTGATTTCCTGAGGGGCTTCACTGCCCCGCTGCAGCAACAGGTGAACCGCAGAACCGGCAGCGCCCCGCATGCGTTCGGCAGCTTCATCAAGGCTCAACTTGGCGGTGGGAACACCGTCAATAGCCAAAATGCGATCCCTTGGTTGGATCCCCGCTTGAGCTGCGGGAGAGCCATCAATGGGGGCAATGACTTCAAGAACACCGGTTTTGGGGTCGGTGCTAATCTGGAGGCCGACGCCCGTCAATTCCCCGGCGGTGGTGGTTTGCAGGCTCCGAAATTGGGCAGGTCGCAGGAAACGGGTAAACGGATCCTCAAGGGTGGCCACCATCTTTTCTATGGCCTCGTAGGTGGCCTCGCGATTGGGCAACGGACGTTTCAGGGCTTTTTCGCGCACCAGCCACCAGTTTTGGCCGTTAAAGGAGGGATCCACATAGGCCTGGTTGACAATGCGCCATGCCTCATTGAAGAGTTTTTGTTCCTCCGTTAGGGCGATCGCCAAGTCGCTGGAGAAAACGCCCCAGACCGCCCCCAGCACAACGAAAAAACAGATGAGACGTTGCTGCCAGCGAACCCCCATTCCTTCACCTAACTGATGACTTCTTTTTTCTAAGCTAGCACTAGAAAAATGTTTCGGAAGACCCAGTTATTCCTTAAGAACAACCTTGGGCTGCAGGCGATCGCCCCCACTGGCACCGATGCCCACACAAACACCGGCAAACGTGACGCCAACAAGGGTTCCCGCCGGGGGGAGATCCCCACAGACAATGGGGCGGCCATGACACCAGTCGCTGAGTTGTGCGTCATTGAGTTCCCGCCACGGCAGATGAGCGAGAACCGCTTGGGGCGATCGCAACGGTAAATGCTCTGGGGAAATGCTTTCTAGGGAATGGCTTTCCTCAATCTTGAGGCCACCACTTTCAATCCGTTGCAGGGCCGCCAGGGTTCCCCCTACCCCCAACGCCGTCCCTAGGTCGCGGGCAAGGGCACGAATGTAGGTGCCACCGCCACAGGTAATGCGCAGGGTGAGGTCGGGGTGCTCTCCCGGTTGCCAATCTAACACGGCAATATCGTAGATCTCGACGATCCGTGGTGGAACGCTCACCACTTCCCCCAGCCGCGCACGGGCATAAAGCCGCCGGCCATCCACTTGAATTGCACTGTAGGCGGGGGGCAATTGCGCAATTCGGCCGATAAACTGCGGCAGCTGTGCCTGAACGGCCTCAAGGGTAAGGTGGCCGGCGGGCTGCTCTTGGCAGAGGTCACCCGTAATATCATCGGTGGTCGTGGTAAGACCAAAGCGCACCGTGCCGATGTAGGCCTTGCGATCCCGCAAATAGGGCAGCAGTCGCGTCGCCGCCCCAAGGGCGATCGGCAGTACCCCTGTGGCCATTGGATCCAACGTGCCACCGTGGCCGATGCGCTTTAGCCGCAGCCGCCTGCGCAGCTCGTTAATGCAGTCGTGGGAGGTGCAGCCGGCCGGTTTATTGAGATTCAAAAAACCGAACATCACGGGGTTACCGTTCCTTGCGGACTGAGAGGCAAACCACTGACAAAGCGTTGCAGGGCAGCGATCGCCCGATTGTACTCAACCGTGGCATTGAGGAGGTTGCTCTGGGCTTGAACTAGGGCTGCTTCGGCACTGCTCACCTCCGCTTGGGTGCCCACACCCGCTTGGAAGCGCAGCCGGGCAAGGCGGAGACCCTCGGTGGCTTGGCGCACTGCCACTTCATTGGTGCGGATATTTTCCTGACTTGATTTCAGGGTGTAGTAGGCCTGCTCCACTTGGAAGCGAATCAAGTTGCGAAAGGCGGCATACTGGGCTTCGGCGATCGCTGCATTACTCTCCTGCTGGGCGGCACTGGCGCGGGAAACCCCGCCATCAAAGAGCGTCCAGTTCAATTGACCCCCGACGGTATATCCCCAGCGGGGTGCCCTATCATCCGTGAGGCTATCAAGGGTGTTGAAACTTCCCCCGGCCACCAGCTGGGGTCGCAAATTTGCCAAGGCAACCCGTCGCTGTTGGAGGGCTGCATTCCGTTGGGTCAGTTGCTGCTCCAGTTCCACCCGATTGCGCAAGGCAAGGGCAATACTCTCCTCAAGGGAAAGTGTCCATTCCCCCACCACCCGAATGGGGTCTGCCGCCCGCACATTGGCCTTGTCATTCAGACTAAGCAGCTGTGCCAGTTGACGTTGAGCCGTTTGCAGTTGACTTTGGGCTTGCACCAGTTGCTGTTGGTTGTTGGCCAGTTGCACCTGGGCGGTGAGGACATCGAATTGTGTGCCCAGGCCAGCCCGTTCGCGGGCGATCGCATCCCGCAGACTTACTTGCGAGTTTTGGACGGCAGCTTCGGCAATGCGCACAAGAGCTTCCGCCTGTTGGATGTTGTAGTAGCCATTGGTGACCTCCTGGCGCAATTGTTCCAGTTCCCGCTGTAAATCCAGTTCGGCATTGCGCACCTGTTCTTGGGCAGCTTTAATGTTGCCATCCCGTTGGCCGGCGGTGAAAATGTTGTATCCCAGTTGCACCGTACTTGTCCACGTGTTGCTGGTGCTATCTACGCGCAAGGGTGGGGGCAGTTGGGCATTTTGCAGGCGAATTGCCGCTGAATCGGTACGATTAATGCCCAACTGTAAGGAGAGGGTGGGATAAAGAGCAGCCTTAGCTTGGCGCAAAACTGCCCGACTCTGCTGTAGTTGCGCTTCAAGAATTTGCAGTTGGCGATTATTCCGCCGCGCCAGTTCAAGCGCTTCGTTGAGGGTAAGGGGGCGATCCAAATCAATTTTCACTTGATCGGCACGACTGGGCAGGTAAAGGGGATCGGGATTGGGATGGAGGGGCAACAGATCGGTTGCCGTAGCGTGGGGTTGGGCGATCGCCCCCCCGCTCATGGTCATCAAAACGCCCACCAAGCTTCCGAGTAGGAGATAGCTCTGCTGCCAGAGGGATAGTTGACCCATGTTCACTCCCGACGCCGTGAGAATTAGGAATTCTTTAACAGTCCTTATCTTAAGGAATTACTCCCAAAAAGGCGCTACACTTGGCTCAAGTTTCGGAAAAATTCAATTCTGTACCTGACCGGGTGGCAACCATTCTACGCACTTGGAGCTATCAATATCCGTGGCTTTACGACACCATTAGTGCCCTTGCCGCACTCCCGCTCGGGGGGCGCGATCGCCTGCATCGCTTGGCTTGGCAAGCGCTGGATTTGCCCCGCAGTGCCGTTGTTTTAGACCTCTGCTGTGCCCACGGCGTTGTCACAAAAGCCTTAACCCAACGCTTTGATCAGGTCATCGGACTGGATGCCTCCCCCAAGGCGATCGCCCGTGCCCAACAGCGCGTCCCCCAAGCCACCTATGTCCAAGCCTTTGCCGAGCAGATGCCCTTTGCCGATGCCACCTTTGATCTGGTGCACACCAGCATGGCGCTCCACGAAATGACCCCGCAGCAGCGGCATGCCCTCTTGGCAGAAGTGTGGCGGGTTCTAAAGCCCGGTGGTTGGTTTGCCCTCATTGACTTTCATCGTCCCCAAGTCCCCCTCTTTTGGCCGGGGATGGCCCTCTTTTTCTGGCTGTTTGAAACGGAAACCGCTTGGGAACTGCTGCAAACGGACTTGGCCGCGCACCTCCGATTACAGGGATTTACCGTGGAGCGGCAAAGTAACTACTTGGGGCACAGTTTACAGGTAATCCATGGTCGCAAACCCCACCCAAAGGATTAAGATATATGAACAATTTCCTCTACGAGTGCAATAGGGATGGTCAGTTCACTGCCCCAACTGGAGATCAACTTAGAAACAGATGCGGAATTTGTGGCACGGCACATTGGGATCACGCCTGCGGATCTCCCCGAAATGTTGCGCCTGTTGGGGTATGGCAGCCTTGCGGAACTGATCCATGCCGTCATTCCCGCGGAAATTCGCTTGCCGCGTCCCTTGGCGCTTGGCGAGGGTCTCAGTGAAGCGGCTGCGCTGAAAAAGCTACGCGCTATTGCGGCGAAAAACCAACTTTGGCGCAGCTACATCGGCATGGGCTACTACAACTGCATTACACCGGCGGTGATTCAGCGCAACATTCTGGAAAACCCCGTCTGGTACACCCCCTATACGCCCTACCAAGCAGAAATTGCCCAAGGACGCCTAGAGGCGCTCCTCAACTTTCAAACCCTTGTGAGCGATCTGACCGGACTCCCCATTGCCAATGCCTCCCTTCTTGATGAGGCGACGGCGGCTGCAGAAGCCATGACCCTGAGCTTGAATGTCCGCCCTCAAAAGGGAGCCAAACGCTTCTTGGTGGCTCAAGACTGTCATCCCCAAACCCTAGCGGTGCTGCGCACCCGTGCCCTGCCCCTTGGCATTGAGATTGTGCCCATTGACCCCACCGCCGATGACTTGCCTTGGGAAAATGCCTTTGGTTTGCTCTTGCAATATCCTGCTAGCGATGGCGCAGTGCGATCGCCCCAAGCCCTGATTGCCGCTGCCCATGGGCGGGGACTGTTGGTGACCGTGGCCACCGATCTCCTTGCCCTCACCCTGCTGACACCGCCGGGGGAATTGGGCGCCGATATTGCCGTGGGCAGTTCGCAGCGGTTTGGTGTGCCCTTGGGCTATGGCGGTCCCCATGCGGCCTTCTTTGCCATCCGTGAAGAATTTAAGCGGCAGTTGCCGGGACGGCTGGTGGGGGTCTCCCACGATGCCCTTGGTCAAACGGCATTGCGCCTGGCCCTCCAAACCCGGGAGCAGCACATTCGCCGCGAAAAGGCCACCAGTAACATTTGCACCGCCCAAGTTCTGTTGGCGGTTGTGGCCAGTATGTACGCCGTCTATCATGGCCCAGAGGGATTGCGGCGAATTGCCGAGCGCATCCATCAACGGGCAGTGAGCCTAGCAGCAGGCCTAGAAGCCGCCGGCTATCAGCTTTACCATTCTCAATTTTTTGACACCCTGCACCTTCGCCTAGGGAATCTGTCGCTCCATGTGCTCAAGGAGCGGGCGGCAGCAGCCCAAATTAACCTGCGCTACTTTGAGGATGGCAGTGTGGGCATTAGCGTGGATGAGACCACCACTGAACAAGATGTTGCAGATTTACTGGCTCTGTTTGGCGCTACGCCGGTGGAAAGGAGAGGGGGCGATCGCCTGCCGCCAGCCCTGAAACGTCACTCTCCTTATCTTCAGCACCCGGTCTTTCAGAACTACCACAGCGAACACGCCCTGCTGCGCTACATACACCGCCTCCAGGCCAAGGATCTTTCCCTTACCACCTCGATGATTCCCCTTGGCTCCTGCACGATGAAGCTGAATGCCACCGCTGAACTGCTGCCCATCAGCTGGCCGGAGTTCAATCAACTGCATCCCTTTGTGCCGGCAGAGCAGGCCCAAGGCTATCGCCAACTGTTTCAAGAGCTAGAAGCAATGCTGGCGGAGATCACAGGCTTTGATGCCATTTCCCTGCAACCCAATGCCGGCTCCCAGGGGGAATATGCGGGCCTGTTGGTGATTCGCCAATACCACCACAGCCGTGGGGAACCCCAGCGCAACGTCTGTCTCATTCCCACCTCTGCCCATGGCACCAATCCCGCCAGCGCCGTCATGGCCGGCATGCAAGTGGTGGCCGTCAATTGCGATGCCCAAGGCAACATTGACATTGCCGATTTAGCTGCGAAAGCCGAAACCTATGGCGATCGCCTGGCGGCGCTGATGATCACCTATCCTTCGACCCACGGGGTGTTTGAAACGGAAATTCGCCGCCTCTGTGAGATCATCCATCGCCACGGCGGTCAAGTCTATATGGATGGTGCCAATATGAATGCCCAAGTGGGGCTGTGCCGGCCGGCAGATTTTGGTGCCGATGTCTGCCATTTGAATCTCCACAAAACCTTTTGCATTCCCCACGGCGGGGGTGGACCGGGGGTAGGGCCGATCGGCGTCAAAGCCCACTTGGCGCCCTTTTTGCCGACAACGCAGGTGATTCCCCAAGGCTCAGAAATTGGCCCTGTGACCGCCGCCCCTTGGGGCAGTGCCGGTATTTTGCCGATCTCGTGGATGTACATCACCCTGATGGGGGGGGCGGGGTTGACGCGCGCGACGGCGATCGCCATCCTCAATGCCAACTACATTGCCAAGCGCCTTGAACCCTACTATCCCGTTCTCTACAAAGGTGCCCACGGCTTGGTGGCCCACGAGTGCATTCTCGATCTGCGGCCTCTGAAAAAATCGGCGGGCATCGAGGTGGAAGACGTTGCGAAGCGGCTGATGGACTACGGCTTCCATGCCCCCACGATCTCTTGGCCGGTGCCGGGCACGTTGATGATTGAACCCACCGAAAGTGAAACCAAGGCGGAATTGGATCGCTTTTGTGAGGCCATGATTGCCATTCGGAGCGAAATTGCTCAAATTGAGGCCGGGGTGAGCGATCGGCAGCAAAATCCCCTGAAGAATGCCCCCCATCCCGCCCTGATGCTGGCTCAGGATCCATGGCCCTATCCCTATTCGCGGGAAGTGGCCGCCTACCCCGCCCCCTGGCTGCGGGAGTACAAATTCTGGCCGGCCGTTGCCCGCATTGACAATGCCTATGGCGATCGCCATCTGGTGTGTAGCTGCCCCCTGCCCATGACGGCGGCGGAGTCTTAAGGAAAGCTGAAATTTTTGCAACGGTAGCCTATTCTCCTTGTCGAAGTCGAAGGGGGGTTGCTAAAAGTAAGGCAGGTCAACCCCTAGGTAATCCTATGACACCGGCTAGTCTCGATACCGTTGTGCTCTCCCGTTGGCAATTTGCCCTCACGGCCATTTTCCATATGCTCTGGCCGGTCTTGACCACCGGCATGAGTATTTACCTTGTGGTAATCGAGGGGCTGTGGCTGAAAACCAAAAACTTAGCCTACTATCACCACGCGCGCTTTTGGTCTAAGCTGTACATCCTCAACTTCGGCATAGGGGTGGCGTCGGGACTCCCCATGGCCTTTCAATTTGGTCTAAACTGGGCGCCCTTCTCGGAAGCGGTGGGAGATTTCTTCGGCACCGTGTTGGGGTTTGAGGGCACCATGGCCTTTATGCTGGAGGCCAGCTTCTTGGGCATCATGATCTTTGGCTGGCAACGGGTGCCGCCGCTGATGCACTGGATTTCGACCATTTGTGTTGCCGTTGGTGCCAATCTGTCCACCTTCTGGATTCTTACTGCCAACTCATGGCTGCAGACCCCTGCCGGGGGGGTATTTGTCGAGGGCAAATTCCGCGTCCAGGACTACTTCCAAGCGATCGCCAACCCCTTCATGGTCAAGAGCTTTGCCCACATGTTCTTGGCCACCCTCGAAACCTCGCTCTTTGTCATTGGCGGCATTAGTGCTTGGTATTTGCTGCAAAACCGCCTGCCCAATTTCTTCACAAAATCCCTGAAGGTGGTTTTAGTCATGGCCTTGGTGATTGCTCCCCTGCAGGTTTTTGTCGGCCACCTGAGTGCCGAGCAGGTCTATCACTACCAACCGGCCAAATTAGCCGCCATGGAGGCTCTGTGGGAAACGGTGCCGGCGGGTACCCCTGCCGACTGGAGTGTGATTGCCTTCCCCCATGAGGCCGCCGAGGTCAACACCTTTGAAGTAAAAATTCCCGGGGTGCTGAGTTATCTGCTGGAACTGAAGCCCACGCTGGATAGCCCGATTCTTGGCCTCAAGGAGTGGGCAGCCGGCGATCGCCCCCATCTGATTGGCCTGATTTACTATTCATTTCGGCTGATGGTGGCCATTGGGCTGTATCTTGCCGCACTGGCGATCGTCACGATGGTTGTCTGGTGGCGTACAGGTCTTGAGGGCGATCGCCTCGGCAACTACCGATGGCTGTGGTGGGGCTGGATCTTTGCCGGGCCGTTGGGATATCTTGCCGTCGAAGCAGGCTGGATTGTGCGCTGTGTGGGGCGTCAACCGTGGATTGTCTATGGCCAATTGCGCACGGCGGAAGCGGTCTCCCATTTACCGCCCCAACTCGTGCTCTTCTCCCTGAGTGGGCTGGTTGCCCTCTACACGGTTTTCTTCTTTGCGGCGCTGTTCTTTGGTAGCCGCATCATCCAAAAAGGCCCCAATGTGGCCCTGCCCGTGCCCGGCCTTCAGAATGCCGAACAACTGGAAATTCGCATCAAATTGGCACAACACCAACCCGATCGCCGTCCCCTCGAGACTCAACAATAAGGGAGTACACCATGGAACCGAATCCCCTTGCCCCCTTAGAGCACTTTCTACCGCAGGTGTGGTTTTTTATCCTTGGTCTATTCCTATTTCTCTACATTCTCCTCGATGGCTTTGACCTTGGCATCGGTATTCTCTCCCTCACCAGTAGCGATGAACGTCGCCGCAATATCCTCATGACCAGCCTGGGCAATGTTTGGGATGCCAATGAGACATGGCTGGTACTCATGGGGGGGTCGCTGTTTGGAGCCTTTCCCTTGGCCTATGCCACGATTTTGAATGCCCTTTACATCCCCGCAGTGGTTATGGTGGTGGGGTTGATTTTGCGGGCAGTGTCCTTTGAGTTTCGTGAGAATGCCAATAATAAGCGGGTGTGGAACCTTGCCTTTGGCATTGGCAGTTTCTTGGCCGCCTTGGGGCAGGGCTTTGCCGTGGGCACCGTTTTTGAAGGCATTCAGGTTGATGCGGCGGGTCACTTTGCCGGTGGCATGTGGGATTGGTTGACGTGGCACTCCGTATTGGTGGCACTGACGCTGATTCAGGGCTATGTACTGATTGGCTCCACCTACCTGATTTACAAGACCACCGGCGAGTTGCAGCAAACCCACTACCGCACAGCCACAATCGCTACTTGGACAACGTTCATCGGCGCCGTCTTGATTACCATTAGTGCTCCCATTTTCCATGAGCACCTGCGTGCCCAACTGTTTCAGCCGCCGCTGTTTTACATTTTTGCAGCCATTCCCATTCTGGGTGTGTTGCTTGTGGTTCTTTTGCTGCGTAGTTTACAAAAGCGCGAAGAAGTCATGCCCTTGGTGTGGACATTTCTTTTGTTTCTGGTGTCCTTTATCGGCTTGGGCTTTGTCATTTTCCCCAATATCATTCCCCCCAGCGTCACCATTTACGAAGCCTCAGCCTCTCCCAGTGCCCAGGTCTTTATGCTGATTTTTGTGGCCTTCTTAATCCCGATTATGCTGGCCTACAATCTCTACAATTATCTGGTGTTCCGGGGCAAAGTTGTGGCCTAGACATGGATAGCATGCAAGCTCAAAACACGCCAACAAATCAGGAGAAAAGAGGCACAATAGCAAAATGCAGCCCTTTTCTATCCGTCAATGTCCTGTTGGCAAGTTGACCTTTACCGTCGCCCCTTGCGCACCCCTAGTGGCCTTGATCTGTGGGAGCTGGTGATTTGTGACCCCGAAGAAAATTTTTACTACACCGCCTTTTGCCCAGAGCCGCTGGTGAGCAGTGCATGGGTGGTCACAGAGTTCAAAAATTGCGGTCGGCCTTTGCCAGAGCGGGTACAGGTGTTTCGCCCGCAGACTTTAGGATTGGTGGAGGGAGCCTGCCAAGAACTCAACCTTGCCCTCGAAGCTACCCGCCGCACACCGGCCCTGAAGCGCTACCTGCGCCAACGCGCCCAAGAGTACCCTGCCCTAAAAACCTATACGGGGGAAGCCTACGATCCCTTGGCAATCGAGCAGCCGCCGCCATTGCCACTGCCGGAGGATATTTGGGGCGACTCGTGGCAATTTGCCGCCATTACCCCTCCGGATCTAGAGCAACTGATGCAATATCCGCTGCGGATTCTGGCCTTTGAGATGGCCATGTTGCCGGCCTCTCTAGGCTTGGCTGCCGATACATTGATTCCGGGAATTATTCTCTACGGCGGTCGCAAGTCCCTGAAGCTTGCCCGGTGGTTTCAAGAGCAGGTGCCCTATGGCTTGGAGTTTGTGGCGGGGCAGCCCTGTGGGGTGGTGTTGCACAGCGGTTTGCGCGATCGCTGGGTCTTTTTGACGTTTGAGGATGCGGAGATGGCCCAAGCGGGAGAACTTTTTTGCGATCGCCTGCGATCCACCCAAAATCTGCACTTTTTCCTCATCCAACCAACCCCGCAGGACATCACCTACACCGCCCTCTGGCTGCTGCAGCCCCTCGAATAGCTTAAGGTTTGAGCTGCCCCTTTTCTAGGCGTTCCTGCAGGGCACGGGTTTCCTCTAAAATCCTCTCCATGCCTTCCATCTGGGTTTGACGCACAAAGTTAATTTTGATTTCCTCCAGCCACATCACCAGCAGCTCTTGAATGATCTTGCCCACCCGTTCCTCCTGCAGCTCGGCACTCAGGGTTTGGCCGAATTTTTGAGCCAGTTGACTCACCAGTAAGGTTCCTTCGCGGGGGGAATTGTTTTGGTTTTTGCCGGTTTGCTCTAACAGCAGAAAGAGGCGATCGCTAATCTCCTTGGCAAGGGACTGCCGCCAGTGGATCGGGAGGGCTTGAAGGGACGGAATTTCCAATAGCCGCCGATAGGGGGGCGCCTGCCGCAGCAGTTGATCCACACTGTAGGCCACCAAGGTTTCCACCTCCGCGCGCAGTTGAGGCAGCACGCGGTAAATCACCACCTGCCCCACCAAGGCCGCCAACTCCCCCAGCTCATCTACGTTGTTGAGATCTTTGCCGCCTTGGGCTAACCAGCGGCTAAGCTGGCCGTGACGAATTGCTTTTTGCAGTTGGCTGAGGACTTGCAGGACCACCACTTCCGAAATATCGGTGGCGATCGCGGCCACTAAACCTTGGGAGGCCTGCCGTTCAAGGCTATCTAGGCAAATCACCTCCGCTTGATCAAGGCGGATCAGCAGCGGCACAAGTCGCAGCCATGCCCAAGGGGGTGCCAACCACCAAAAGGGGAAAAAGAGGAAGACATCGTACCAACGCCAGAACATGGCATCTCGCCAACGGGCACTGCGGTATTGCCGGCTCAGCCAAAACGTGCGTCCCAAGAACTCAACAAAAAAGAGGAGATTGAAGGGGAGATCAAGGGTAGCAAAGCGGTTGATAAAGTGGCCATCCTCACCGTAGCGACGCCAGTAGTTCGTAGCCATCAGGGGGATAATTTGCTCCTCAAACCAAGCAAGGTTGGTCTGCCAGTCTTGGGTATTGAGATACTCCACACTCCAAAAGCGCTCAAAGGACTGTTTTGAGGAGGCGTCGCGATGGCCAAAAACCCTCAGCCGCATCAGGTTCTTGATTTGTTCGAGGGTGCCCGTTTTATTGGCCAAGGCAAAGGGGTTGGTGTCCACCATCGTGGTGCTTTGCCGGCGCAACTGAGCCAAGAGCGCTTGAGTGGCCGGAGCCTCTACCCCCTGCTCGGCAATGGTCTGCCGCAGCTTGGCAACGGTTTCAATATATGCTTGGGTGGCGCGGTGGGGTTCAATGCCCTTGATGGGATCGTACAGGGGAGTGATTTGGAAGGGCTGAGGTAGATCAATCACCCGCTGAATTAGGGGAAGGCGCACCTTACCCAACAGCCAAAAATCCCGCAGGGGAATATAGGTGAGGTCAAAGAGGACAAGGAGAAAGTTAAGGCCGGCGATCGCCCCCATGATCCGTTCATAGGTTCGATTGAGGGGTTTATCCAATCTCCCACCCCCTACCGCAAGCGAACGTAGCCCGCCTGTTCAATGAGCAACTGTCCCTGATCGCTCAACAATAGATTGGCATAGGCACGACCGGCTTGGGCATCTGGACTGTTATCCCCCTTGGCAATCACAAACAGACGGCGGGTAATGGGGTACGTTCCATCTTGAAATGCGGCGTGATTCAGGACATTGCGCCGTCCGGGACATTGGCTGGGATCCACATAAGGCTCGCGATAAGGGGGGACATATTGATTCGGTTGCCGTCCTAAAGGTAAAGGGCGAACCGTACACTGACCAACGATTTCCGGTGCCGATCCATAGTAGATTCCGCCCAAGGTGGCAGCCACCCGCCGTAGGCCATCGGTGGTATCCCGCACCAGCGTGACATTGGAGCCGAAGGGCTGACCCCCTAGAACTTCTTGGATAAAATACTCCACGGTGCCGCCGTCCTCCGGCCGCCGCGAAAACGCGGCAATGGCAAGATTAGGACCGCCCACTTGGCTCCAATTGGTCAGCTTGCCGGTAAAGATGTCCACCATCTGCTGCACCGTTAAGCCGGGGATGTTGAGGCGGGGATTGACGGCGATCGCCAGCCCATCAATGGCTACCGGAATTTCCACCAACTTGAGTCCTTTGGCTGCTGCCTGCTGTTGTTCTTGGGCATTGAGAGACCGCGAGGATTGGGCAAATGCCAACTGGCCGTTCAGCAACATGCGGATCCCACTGCCCGAACCCGGCGTTCCGCTGGGCGGGTCCGTATAGCGCAACTGAAAATTCGGCCAAGCCCGCAAAATTATCGGATCCAGAAAGCCGCGAATCGGTGCCCACGTGGTGCTGCCACCATAGGCAAAGACACCATTGGGAACTGCCTTGACCTCGTTAAAGGTTTTGGCGGCTGGCTCAGTGGAAACCTCCGACCCGGCGGGCGGTGGTGGTGAAGAGGACTGCAAGGTAGAATTACTCGACAACGGGGGCAAGAGGTTTTGACGACCCAGTAATCGCATAACCAACAACCCTGCTCCCCCCAGCAGTGCCAATGTAAAAACCAAGGAAATGAGCAGGGGAAGAACATTAGAATTGCTGCGCGCCATGGAAAGCCTCTGAGAATGACCTTGCCCCTAGCCTACCGCAACTTGATTTCCTAGGTGGATCTTAGGTGCCATGGTGCACTGTTTTCACCCACTTGAGGCGTTTAGCCCGTAAGGCCATGCGCAGTGTCGTCGTACTCACCACCGGTAGCCAATGGAGCATATAAAGGGTACCGCGCAAACTCTGCCAAAAGAGCTGCCAGAGGCTCACCGATTGAACCTGAGGAATGCCCCGCCACAGGCCCACAATGGAAATCGTAAAGCTCAGGGTTGTCAGGGGCACCAGTAGCGGTGGCCGGTGGCGCAGCACCGCCATCAGCAGGTCGGGAAGGGTGGCGGTGGGAATGGCATATTTAATCAAAAACCAGCAGAGAACATCCCAGCTTTTTTGCCAGCCAAGGCGATTGCGCAGCAAGGGTTGCCAGTAGTCCAGATAGCTTTGGTAGCCGCCTTCGCCCCAGCGATTGCGTTGGTGCCAGAGGGCCACTAGGGTGGTCACGCCCTCTTCTTGAACCGCCGGATGCATCAGCACGTCAACTTCCCAACCGTGGAGATGCAGCTTCAGGCTGAGATCCAGATCGTCAGTAATGGTTTCCTCATTCCAGCCGCCACAGCGCTCTAGGGCTTGCCGCCGCACAAATTGACCGTTGCCCCGCAGTTCTCCCATGCCACCACAGGCCACCCGCTGCTGTTGATAGTAGGCATCGAGGATCATTTCGACAGCCTGGCCTTGGGTCAACCCATTGAGGTCGGCATTGCTGATAGCTTTGCGCACCTGCACGGCACCGACACGGGGCACTTGAAAGCGGTGAACCACCTCCTGCAGTAAGTCTTGGGGCACCGTGGCATCGGCATCAAAAACGCCGATAATTTCGCCCTGTGTCAAGGGCAACACTTGATTGAGAGCCCCGGATTTGCCACCCCCTGCTCCCGGCAGCCGCCGCAGCACCTTGAGCTGGGGATACTGCTGCTGAAGTTCTGTCAAAATATCCGGGGTGCGATCGCTACTGTTGTCGTCAATGATCCACACCTCGTAGTGGGGATAATCCAGGTGGCAGAGGTTTTTCACCAGGCGAGCGATCACCGCCTCCTCATTTTTAGCCGCCACCACCAAGGACACCATCGGCTGCACACTGTCTGCTGTCTCTGACAGGGGCGGCGTTTGCGGTTTAACCCGCCAGTAGCGCAGGGCTTGCACACTCATCACAAGCGTTAGGACATAGATGAGCCAGATGCCGCCTTCGATTAAATGAAGGGCGATCGTGCTCCCCCAAATCAGGGAGAGCGCTAGGAAAGCCTTGCGACGGCGACCCTCAGAACGCGGTTGTAATGGAGGACTCTCTGGAGCGTCAACCCACTCCGACAGGAGTTCGTCGAGGGGATCGGCTTCGTTGTAGAAACTGTTTTCGGGCCAGGAATTCTCCGGCATAGGTCACCTGATTGAGAAACCAGTACTTATCCACTCCCTTAAAGAAGCTGGGAATGAGATAACACCACACTGTGCAGCCTTCGCAGACGGCGAGTCGGCCTTGGGAGCGACGATACTCCTCTACCACCTCGGAGGACTTGTACAGTTCGTACAGGCGACCATTGATGGGGACTCCCTTCTGCGCAAAGTGGTAGCACGGTAGCAGCAACTCATCATTGGGGGAAATGGCAATGACGGCATCCACCGCCTTGCAACGGGGATTTTGGGTCTTGTTTCCCCCTGCACGGATGAGAGCCAATGCTGCCTTATTGTAACCAACATTGTTATACTTCTTCGCGTTTTGTTCAATGCTGTCAGCAATTTCAGCGGTGGGGTTCTTCTTGTCGTTGTAGTTTTCATGGGCGGTAAAAGCGGGGTTCAACCAAACCCGTACCCCTAGACGTTGGGCAAACTCGGCCACCTCCCCAATCCGTTCGTAATTTTGGGCGGTGACGGTATGGTTGAGCACCGGATACTCACCAAGCTCAAGGGCAATTTTGACGGACTCCACCAGCGTGTCAAAAATTTTCACCCCCCGCGACTGATCGTGGGTGGCAGCATCCGGACCATCGAGGGAGAAATTCAAGAAATCCACCAAGCCTTGAATTTCTTTAGCACGGCGGGGATAGAGAATCGTATTTGTCGTCATGCTGGTCATGAAACCGAGACGCTTGGCTTCCCGGTAGATGGCCGGGGCATCGGCACGCAGCAACGGTTCGCCCCCCGTAAAGTCCACATATTTCACCCCCAAACGCTTCAAATCGCGGAGATTGGTTTGGATGGTGCTAAAATCGGCTTCTTTGCCCGGCTCTAGTGTCCAAATGTCGCAAAAGTGGCAGCGGGCGTTACAGCGGTACGTGAGGTAGTAGTTAGCAACCAGTGGACTCATTGGGTATGTTCCTTAATGAATGTCAGCAAGGCCAAGATGAATGGGGAAAAATAGCAAATCAGTTTATGCAAGCAATTGAAAAATTTCTAGACAAAACTTCATCAGAGTTTGAGTTGCTGAACAGTTTAGCACTCTGCTGAGCTGAGGGATGGAGATCTGTCCCTTGCAGCAGCTGTAAGTTTAGCGATGCTTATTATTGATAAATATTTTTTATATTAAAAGTGCATTGCTATTTAACCAGATTATCTTTTACCGTGAGGGTATGCGCAATTGTGAGGACAGCCCCATGAACCAACTCCTTGCCCAACGCACGCCCACTTCTTTAATGACCAAAATCCGTCAGTGGTTAGTGACTTATCCGATTACCACACCGGCGATCGCCCACCGCATTTGCCGGTTGATTCCAGCCCAATGCCCCTTTGCCCGCACCCTCTCTCTCTTTGGTCGGCCAGTGATCACCATTCCCCCCCTCTGTAAACTCAATCCCTTTTATGAGGAGGTGGTGATGCTGCGGTTTCGTGCCCTCACCTACCTCAGCAATGTCTGCCAAGAGGACATCAGCCAATACGTCTAGGCAGCGAGGAACTAGCAGTTGCTATACGATTAAAATGTATAGCTCTGTATCCATGGTGCCCGTCGCATGCTGAAAGCCCTATTTGGCGATCCCAATCAGCGCAAGATAAAAAAGTATCAACCCCTTGTGGTCGAGATCAACCTGCTGGAGGAGCAAATTCAGCCCCTAAGCGATAGTGAGCTACAGGCGAAAACGGCTGAGTTTCGGCAGCGACTCGACAATGGCGAAATCCTCGATGACTTGCTGCCAGAGGCCTTTGCCGTGGTGCGCGAAGCCTCACGACGGGTACTGGGGATGCGCCACTTTGATGTCCAGCTCATCGGGGGCATGATTCTCCATGAGGGCCAGATTGCCGAAATGAAAACGGGGGAAGGAAAAACCTTGGTGGCCACCCTGCCGGCCTACCTGAATGCCCTCACCGGCAAAGGGGTACACATTGTGACGGTCAACGACTATCTGGCACGGCGGGATGCGGAATGGATGGGGCAGGTGCATCGCTTTTTGGGTCTGACCGTCGGGCTGATTCAGCAGCAAATGGCGCCCCAAGAGCGGCAGAAAAGCTATGCCTGCGATATTACCTATGCCACCAACAGCGAAATCGGCTTTGACTATCTGCGGGACAATATGGCCACGTCCATGGCCGAGGTGGTGCAGCGGCCCTTTAACTACTGCATCATTGACGAAGTGGATTCGGTACTGATTGACGAAGCCCGCACCCCCCTGATTATTTCCGGTCAAGTGGAGCGTCCCACCGAGAAGTATCTCAAGGCGGCGGAGGTGGCTCGCCTCTTGAAAAAGGATGAGCACTACGAGGTGGATGAAAAAGCCCGCAATGTGCTGATGACCGATGAGGGGTTTATCGAGGCGGAGAAGTTGCTCGGTGTGAGCGATCTCTATGACCCCCAAGACCCTTGGGCGCACTATATCTTTAATGCCATCAAGGCCAAGGAACTCTTTCACCGGGATGTGAACTACATCGTCCGCAATGGTGAAGTGGTGATTGTGGATGAATTCACGGGGCGGGTCATGGTGGGTCGCCGCTGGAGTGATGGCCTGCATCAGGCAATCGAAGCCAAGGAAGGTCTCGAAATTCAAAATGAGTCGCAAACCCTCGCCACGATTACCTACCAAAATCTCTTTTTGCTCTATCCAAAGTTGGCGGGAATGACGGGGACGGCCAAGACGGAAGAGGCAGAATTCGAGAAAATCTACAAACTAGAAGTGACGGTAGTACCCACCAATCGCCCCAGTCAACGGCGAGATTTTCCCGATGTGGTCTATAAAACGGAGCGGGGTAAATGGCTGGCAGTGGCCTCTGAATGTGCAGAAATGCATGCTACAGGGCGACCGGTGCTGGTGGGGACTACGAGTGTAGAAAAGTCGGAGCTATTGTCCCAACTGCTGCGGGAGTTGGAAATTCCCCATAATCTGCTGAATGCTAAACCCGAAAATGTCGAGCGGGAATCGGAGATCATTGCCCAAGCAGGACGTAAGGGTGCAGTGACGATCTCAACCAATATGGCAGGCCGAGGCACCGACATTATCTTGGGGGGGAATGCCGACTACATGGCACGCCTGAAGGTGCGGGAATACTTTATGCCTCGCATTGTCATGCCCCCCAGTGATGACCCGATGATGCTATTGGGGCTGAAAATGGATCGCGGGGGCGGCCAAGGCTTTAGTCAGGCGGCGCAAAAAAACTGGAAGGCCTCACCGGGACTCTTCCCTTGTGAAATCAGTAAGGATGCGGAAAAGCTGCTACGCCATGCGGTGGATGTAGCAGTCAAAACCTATGGCGAGCGTAGCCTGCCCGAGTTGCAGGCGGAAGATATGCTGGCGATCGCCTCAGAGAAAGCACCGACCCAAGACCCGGTGATTCAAGCGCTGCGGGATGCCTTTAACCGCATCCGCGAAGAATATGAGGTGGTCACCAAAAAAGAACACGAAGAGGTAGTGGCCCTCGGCGGCTTGCACGTGATCGGCACAGAACGCCATGAATCGCGGCGGATTGATAACCAGTTGCGGGGTCGAGCAGGACGCCAAGGCGACCCTGGATCAACACGGTTTTTCCTGAGTTTGGAGGATAACCTCCTGCGCATTTTCGGGGGCGATCGCGTCGCCAGCATCATGAATGCCCTGCGCGTTGACGAAGATATGCCCATTGAATCGGGACTCCTTACCCGCAGCTTGGAAAATGCCCAGCGTAAGGTGGAAACCTACTACTACGACATCCGCAAGCAGGTCTTTGAATACGACGAGGTGATGAATAACCAGCGGCGGGCCATCTATGCCGAGCGGCGGCGGGTACTCGAAGGGGAAGACCTCAAGGACCGGGTGCTGGAGTACGCCGAAAAAACAATGGACGACATCATTGCCGCTTATGTCAACCCGGATCTGCCCCCGGAGGAATGGGATTTGGAGGGCTTGGTGGCCAAGGTGCAGGAATTTGTCTATTTGCTTGCGGATCTGCGCCCCGAGCATCTGGCGCACCTGAGCGTACCGGAGATGCAGGCCTTTTTGCATGAGCAAGTGCGCACCGCCTACGAGCAAAAAGAAGCTGAAATTGAGCGCATCCAACCCGGCCTGATGCGGCAGGCGGAGCGGTTCTTTATCCTCCAGCAAATTGACCTGCTGTGGCGGGAGCACCTCCAACAGATGGATGCCCTGCGGGAGTCGGTGGGTCTGCGCGGCTATGGTCAAGAAGACCCCCTCATTGAGTATAAGCGGGAGGGCTATGAGCTGTTCCTGGACATGATGGTGGCCATTCGCCGCAATGTGGTGTATTCCCTCTTCCAGTTTCAGCCCCAAGTGGCACCGCCCCCAGAGGAAGTTCCTTCCTCCTCCGATCAGGCCTAGGTTAGGGGTCTAAAGCCAGCCTGTTGTTGCCGAGGCAACCTTTAATGCAACAGGAACATCTATTCTATACTGACAGCGTCTCAGTATGGGTGGAGAGGGTTGAGGGTGCGGTCAAGGTCGGTTGCGGTAGCCGTAGGAAGCGGGATGGCGGTGGCGATCGCCAGCGCAACTGTTGCTCTTGCCCAAAGTCTGGAGGGCGATCGCCTGAACCTAAACGGCCGCGACTATCCTGTGGCTTGGCAGCAGTGGCGCGATCACCAAAATCAACTGCGCACGGGGATTAGCGATGGGGGTCTTGCCAATCGCTTTGGTGTTCTGCTGGGGGAGACCACGGATCCCTTGCAGCAGCCGGTGGCGTGGTTTCAGCCGCAATTTAGCCCTTTGGCGGTGCGCTTTAGCCCCAACGGCATGTATCGCTACTTGGACATTACCCCATGGATTGAGCAATACCAGTGGCAGGTGCAACCCCAAGGCAATACCCTCCAGATCAGCACTCCCCCGGCGCGAATTCTCAGTTGGCGGCAAGCACGACAACCTTGGGGGGATCGCTGGGTCTTTGAACTCGACCGCCCTACACCTTGGCAGGTGAATCGGCTCACCTTTAGCCGCAGCGGCCTGACTCCTCGCGATTTGAGCCTGACCATTGAAGCAACGGGACAGCTCACCCCGCTGCCCAATGTCAAAATTACCGCTACTCCCCATCGCACAGTGCTAGAAACCAAAATTCCCGCCACCGCCCGCCCGGTGGCCTCAATGCTGCTCAACCCACTGCGGCTGGTCATTGACTTTCGCAGGGATGCCCCCCCACCCCGTACGATTCAATGGGCACCGGGGATCCGTTGGCAACAGCAAACCGTTACCCTCGGCAATCACCAGTTCCCCGTGGATTTGCTGATCCTCAACCCCCAACAGCCGGGGCTGCGGCTGCGTCCCTTGACCGTTTGGCCGACAACTGTGGTGGGATTGGCCACCCTCCCGGAACTGGCTCAAGCATGGGGGGCGGCGGCGGCCCTAAATGCCGGATTCTTTAATCGCGATCGCCAAGCGCCCTTGGGGGCAATTCGCAGTGAGGGCAATTGGCTTTCCGGCCCTATTCTCAATCGCGGTGCCATTGGCTGGGACGATCGCGGCCAAATCGTTGTCGGTCGTCTGAGTTTGCAGCAGCAGGTGAGGACGCCTGCCGGTACCCTGCCCATTGTCACGTTAAATTCCGGCTATGTCCAAGCCGGTCTTGCCCTCTATACCCCCAGTTGGGGCGCGGTTTACCAAGGGAAAACGGGTAGTGAAGTGGTGATTACCGTGCGCAATCAACAGGTGGTGGGGCAGCAACCCATCAAGGTGAATCAAACGGTTCCCATTCCTCCAGATGGCTTTCTCCTAGTAGCCCGTAACTTTCATTCCGCCTTGGCAAGCTTTCCCATGGGGGCGGCGGTGGAACTGGAAACCACGGCTGTGCCGGCGGTCTTTAATGCCCTTCCCAACATTGTCGGCGCCGGTCCTCTCCTTGTGGAACAGGGGCAAGTGGTCTTGAATGCAGCCGGAGAGCAATTTGGGGCAGGTTTGGACGCCCAGGCAGCTCCCCGCAGTGCCATGGGCAATCGCCGGGATGGCAGCATTGTCTGGGTCACCACCCACAACCGGGTAGGCGGCAGGGGACCCACCCTTGCGGAATGGGCAGAGATTGTCCGCCGCTTGGGCTTGATCAATGCGGTGAATCTGGATGGCGGCAGCTCCACGGCGCTCTACTTGGGTGGGGTTTTGGTGGATCGCCATTCGGTGACCACCACCCGGGTTAACAATGCCATTGGGGTGTTTTGGCAACCCCCTTCCTAAAGGTAGGCCAAGGGATCGCGGGGTTCCCCGTTGAAGCGCACCTCAAAGTGGAGATGGGGGCCGGTGGAGAGTCCCGTAGAACCCACCTCGGCAATGGGTTGTCCCTGCTGCACCAATTCACCCTCCTGGACGAGCAATCGCTGGGCATGGGCATAGAGGGTGGTCATGCCGCCGCCATGATCTAAGATCACCGTTTGGCCGTAGCCCCCTGACCAGCCGGCAAAGATTACCCGCCCCGCTGCGGCAGCATAGATGAGGGTGCCAAAATCGGCGCCGAAGTCCACGCCGGCATGGAAGCGCTCGGTGCCCAGAATGGGGTGAATCCGCCAGCCAAAGGGACTGGTCAGGGGGGCTTGCACAGGATAGGCCAGTCGGCCACGGCGGGGCAGCGGCAGGAGACCCTTGGGGACATAGCCGAGGCGGTGGTGAATTAGCTGCTGAATGGCAAGGCTGTCACGGGCAAGTTGGGCCTCGATGGAGGCTAGGGCTTGGCGATCGCTCCTAAGGCGGGCAATCAGTTGACGTTGATTAGCCGCTTCGCGCTCATAGATGGCCTGTTGCTGTTGCAGTTGGCGGCGCAGGGCTTGAATGAAGCGCTGTTGCACTTGAATATGCCGTTCCTGCTGCTGAAGTTGCTGGCGATCGCGAACCAAGGCGGCCAAGTGCCGGCGATCGCGCTCATAGACTTGACGCAGACGCCCCTGCTGCTCAAACCAATCGTTGAGAGTTTCCGCCTCAAAGACCATTGCCCACTGGGGAATCTCACGGTAGCGCTGCAGCCGCCGCAGGCGATCGCGAATCACGGCCACACTGGCGGTGTAGCGGCGGCGGAGGGTCTGTTGCTGCCCCTTGAGTTCTTTGAGCAGGTTTTCTGCGGCTTGCAGGCGATCGCCGGCCGCCGCTAACTGGCGGGTAGTGGTGTCTAAATGGGTTTCCAAGCTCTGCAGGCGATCGCCGGCTGCCGCCTCAAGGCGTTCCAACTGCTGACGCTGCCGACCCACCGCCTGCTGGTGCTGTTGGTGTTCTTGGATCACCCGCTGCCAGTACGCCAAGTTTTCCGAGGGCGCCGTTGCCCAAGCTGCTAAAATCACACCGAGTGCCCCCAGCAGTCCAAGACAAAGGCATAGCCCCCAACGGTATCGCTTTGGCATTGACCCTCCTAACAGACACCTTAAAGAGGTACGTCACCGGCGCTGGCCTTATCCAACCTTTGCGGCCTGCTGCAGAAAGCGGATTGCCCACTGCGGATGACCGCCCCAATGGAGGTGGAGATAACTGGCATGGAGGCGAGGATTGCCCCAGCCCTCCGGTTGGCCGTTCAGCTGCCAGAGGGGCATTGGTGGCGACCCACTCAAGTAGGAGTAGTGAAACTCATGGCCTTGAACGGTGTCTCCTGGCTGTATACATACGCTTGTTTGCACAGCTGTGGTCTGGCGGTAGCCCAAGGTAAGTTTCTGCCCCATGTGAGCCACCGTCGGCAGCTGCCCCACCAAAGGATAGTAATTTCCCTCAAGGGTTTGGATGCCTTGGCTGAGGTACAGGAGGCCACCACACTCGGCATAGATGGCTAAGCCCCCTTGAATGGCCTGCCGTAGGGATTCAAGGAACGAGTGATTCGCTGCCAGTTCGGGGGCAAAGACCTCCGGAAAGCCCCCCCCCAAGATCACGCCATCCAGACCGTCGGGCAAGTGGGCATCGCTTAGGGGTGAGACGGGTACCAACGTGGCTCCCAAGGCTTGGAGCAGATCAAGCGTATCGGCGTAGTAGAAGAGGAAGGCGGCATCTTGGGCAATCCCAAGGGTGACAGACCAACGAGGAGAAACGGCAAACGGGGGCGCTGAGGGGAGGATAGCGGGGGCAAGAAGCGGTGTGAGTCGCTCCCATTCAAAACAGGTGTTTCCCAAATGAGCAAGGCGATCGCCTAGGCGGTGCAAGTCCGCCAATTCGTGGGGAGGCACTAACCCCAAGTGGCGACTAGGGAGGGCCAAGGCCTGATCGCGATAGAGAATGCCGAGAATGGGGACGCCAAGGGGGGCAAGGGCAGCCTCTAACATTTGCCGATGGCGATCGCCCGCCACTCGATTCAGAACCACGCCGGCAATCTGGAGCGAAGGATCATAGTGGCAAAAGCCATAGACCAAGGCCGCCACCGAGGCTGCCTGTTTTTGCACATCCAAGACGAGGAGGATAGGAGCCTGCAGGAGCCGGGCAATGTGTGCCGTACTGCCCTCGTCGCTGCCGCCACGGCCATCGAATAGCCCCATCACCCCCTCAATGAGCACCGCATCCATCCCCTGACTGTGGTAGCCGACACAGGCGCGGATATAGTCGGCACTTGTTAGCACAGCATCGAGATTGCGGCAGGGGCGACCACCGATGGCGGTATGAAAGAGCGGATCAATGTAGTCTGGCCCCACCTTAAAGGTTTGGACGCGCTGCCCCCGTGCTGTTAAAGCGGCATTTAATGCCAAAGCCACCGTTGTTTTGCCCACCCCACTGCGATCGCCGGCTATCACCAATGCCATTGTTAATCCCCTTCCTCCAGAAAAATCAATCTATGGCCGTCATCCATGGCAATGCCTGCATTTCAGGCAGATTCCCTACCCTCTTTGCCGCCAGGGCGACCCCCCACCCCTGTAAGATAGGAGACTAAGCGTGCAGTCAACAGTTGGGTCTAAATCTATGACAGCGGTAACGTCGGTGCCTAGTTTCTGTGCCGGAATTCAGTATTTTGGCAACGATTGGCCGGATTGGGAACGCTATGGTCAGACACCGCTGCTAAATGCCCAACAGAGCGCCGTCACAGATCTTGATGCCCCTGAGGCGGCCTATCAAACACTTCTCTATGCCGATGCCCTGCGCTATCTGATTTTACAGATGACCGGCAGTAAGGCCTCCGGTCACCCCGGTGGGTTTGCCAGCCAAGCGGAAGCCTATGCAGCGCTCGTGATGCTGGGGTACAAGAACATCATCACTGAAGTCGGCCACCATGCCCCCGGTTTTTACGCCGCCCTGTTCTTGGATCGCTCCCTCGAAAAAATGGGCATTTATACCGTTCAAGACCTGCGCGATCGCTTCCGCGAAAAACACGGCCTGCTGGGTCACCTTTCCGGCTACATTCCCGGCGTTCTTGCCCCGGCCGGCCCCCTTGGACAGGGGCAGCACTTTGCCATGGCCGCCGCCTGGTTGCACCGTCAAACCCTCTTTCCCTTCACCTTGGGCGATGGTGGCCTAGGGGAACCCTACGTCATGAGCAGTATGGCTCACTTCCACACCGCTTTCCCAGACGTGACGAACTTCCTGCCCATTCTGGTGTGGAATGGCTTCAGCCAAGAGCACCACAGCATGGTTTCCACCAAAAGCAATGAGGCCATGATGGCCTACTGGCACGGCAACGGCTTCCAAGAGGTGGTGCTGGTGGATGCCAAGGACTTTGATGACAGCGGCCAAGAAGGCGATTACGTGGATAGCACCCTTTTCTCCTTTGGTCAGCGATTGGCCTTTATGCAGGCGGTGCTCAAGGGGGTGCAGGAGGCGGCGCGATCGGCCCTCTCCGGTAAGCTGACGGTCTTTATCCTGAAGCAACTCAAGGGTGCCGGCGTCCATGCCAAGGGCGCAAAATCCCACAACCTCTACGCCCAGCACACCCTCGACAACCCCGATATTGTCAATGCTCTGAAAGCCCGTGCCCTCTCCCCGGCAGCGTGGGAACTGGTGCGCCAAAACTGTGTGGCGGCAGCCGGCGGGCCGGCGGCGGAAGTGGTGGTCACCGAGCAAGTTTTAGACTTGCCTCCCCTTGGGGAAATTGCCCTCGAAGCCTATGAATTGGGGGAAAATAAAGTGGCCACAACGGCAATGGGGCGACTGGTGGCGGCAGTGGGGCAGCGCGATCGCCGCTATTTGGTCACGAATGCCGATGGCAACGAAGCCTCTGGGATCGGCAATATCAACCAAGCCCTGAAGATCATTCACCCGACTCCAGATCCCCTCTACAACCAACTGCCCAACGGCCAAGTCTATGAACCTCTGAGCGAGGATGCCTGCGCGGGTCTGGCGGCAGGGTTGTGCTTAATGGGGAGCCGCAGCCTTTGGTGCTCCTACGAGTCTTTTGCCGTTAACGGCCTCCCCATTTGGCAAACGGTCACCCAAGCCATGGCCGAATTGCGGCGACCGACCCCCAGTACGGTTACCCTCTTGACTGCCGGTGCCCTAGAGCAGGGACGCAATGGCTGGACCCACCAGCGTCCGGAAATTGAAGCCTACTATGCTGCCCTACTGCGCAACGGCAATGTCTTTGCCCTCTTTCCTCCCGATGCCAACAGCATTCAAGTGTGCTATCGCTGGGCACTGACGGCTCAAAACAAAGGCATTGCCATCTTTGCCAGTAAAACCCCCCTCCCAGTGCGCACCACCTTTGCCCAAACAGAACAGGCTCTTGAGGAGGGTGCGGTGACCCTCTACGAGTCTGCTAGTGGTCGTGCCACCTTGGTGCTGGCGGTGCTAGGGGACATGATTTTGCAACCCGTCTATAGTGCTCTGCCCCAGTTGGAGGAGTTGGGCTATCGGGTACGCATTGTCTCGGTGATCAATCCGCGACGGCTGTATCGCCCCACCGATGTGGCTTGGCAGACCTGTGCTGAACCGGATGGTGGCTTTGCCGATGAGGCCACATTCCAAAGACTCTTTGCTGGGGATGCCCTTTTGGGAGTAACTGGCGGGTCTGCAGCACTGTTGGAGCCAATTCTTTTGCGCGCCACCTGTCCCCGCGATGTCTTGGCATGGCAGCGGGGAGAAACCACAGCCAGCGCCGCCGAACTTATGGCCTACAACGGCCTGACCGCCGAAGCCATTGGCGATCGCGCCCGTTCCCTGCTGAAGTAAGTGCCCATGACTGCTGCCCATCAAAAAGCCCGTGGCCTCAAGCCCGGTAGCCCCCGTCCCGCCAAGGCGCTGTGTAGTGAGTGTGGCCTCTGCGACACCTACTATATCCACTACGTTAAGGAGGCCTGTGCCTTTCTCAATCAGCAGTTTGAGCGCCTTGAGCAGCAAAGTCATGGCCGTGCCCGCGATCTTGACAACTGGGATGAGTGCTACTTTGGGGTTCACTGGCAGATGCTGGCGGCTCGCAAAACCGAACCCCTTCCGGGGGCGCAATGGACGGGGATTGTCAGCAGTATTGCCATCGCCATGCTGGAATCGGGACGGGTTGAGGGGGTTGTCTGTGTTCAACATAGCGAGAGCGATCGCTTTACCCCCAAGCCTGTGATTGCCCGTACCCGCGCAGAGATTCTGGCCGCCCGCGTCAATAAACCCACCCTCTCGCCCAATCTGTCGGTGCTGGAGCAGGTGGAGCAATCCGGCCTCAAACGGCTTTTAGTGATTGGGGTCGGCTGTCAAATTCAAGCCCTGCGAGCCATCCAAGAGAAACTGGGGCTTGAGAAGCTCTACGTCCTAGGCACCCCCTGCGTAGATAACGTCACCCGTGCCGGTCTGGAAAAATTCCTAGAAACCACAAGCCGATCGCCCGCAACCGTGATCCACTACGAATTCATGCAAGACTTTCGGGTACATTTCAAACACAGTGACGGCTCCACAGAAACGGTGCCCTTCTTCGGCCTGAAAACCAATCAACTGAAGGACATTTTTGCCCCTTCCTGCATGAGTTGCTTTGATTACGTAAATGGCCTTGCCGACTTAGTGGTGGGCTATATGGGGGCTCCTTTTGGTTGGCAGTGGCTGGTGGTGCGCAATGAGCGTGGCCAAGAAATGCTTGACCTTGTGCGCGATCAACTGGAAACTCAGCCGGTCACCAGTGCCGGCGATCGCCACGCTGCCGTGCAGCAAAGTATTCCTGCCTACGATAAAGGGGTGACCCTGCCGATGTGGGCAGCCAAACTGATAGGGTTGGTGATTGAGCGCATCGGCCCTAAGGGTCTAGAATACGCCCGCTTTTCCATTGACTCCCACTTCACCCGCAACTATCTCTATGTGCGGCGCAATTATCCCCAAAAACTCGCCGCCCATGTGCCCGCCTTTGCCCAAAAAATCGTTGATCAGTACCAGCTCCCGTCCCAATAATGAAATGACCATAAAAAAAGCCCCCCTGTGGGGAGCCATATTTGGACTTATCACTAGAGAGGTTTAGGAGCGCCCTGTTTAGGCTTCGATACTTGGGGCAATCATCGCCACAGGAGCCGATTCACCGCTGGCCAAGTCGAGGGGGAAGTTGTGGGCATTGCGTTCGTGCATCACCTCAATACCGATGTTGGCGCGGTTGATGATGTCGGCCCAAGTATTGATGACATTCCCTTGCGCATCTACAACAGAGTGGTTGAAGTTGAAGCCATTGAGGTTGAAGGCCATCGTGCTAATGCCAAGGGCAGCAAACCAGATGCCCACCACTGGCCAAGCAGCGAGGAAGAAGTGCAGTGAGCGGCTGTTGTTAAAGCTGGCGTATTGGAAAATAAGACGACCAAAGTAACCGTGAGCCGCCACAATATTGTAGGTTTCTTCCTCTTGACCGAACTTGTAGCCGTAGTTGGTGGATTCGGTTTCCGTGGTTTCGCGGATTAAGCTGGAGGTCACCAGCGAACCATGCATCGCGGCAAACAGGGCACCGCCAAAGACACCGGCTACACCCAGCATGTGGAAGGGGTGCATGAGGATGTTGTGCTCCGCTTGGAACACAATCATGAAGTTAAACGTACCGGAAATACCCAGCATTAGGCCATCGGAAAAGCTGCCCTGACCAATGGGGTAGATCAACAGCACAGCCGTTGCTGCTGCCACCGGCGCAGAGAAGGCCACGGGAATCCAGGGTCGCATCCCTAGACGGTAGCTCAGCTCCCACTCCCGACCCATGTAGCAGAAAATGCCGATGAGGAAGTGGAAAACAATCAGTTGATAAGGACCACCGTTGTAGAGCCACTCATCAAGGGACGCGGCATCCCAGATCGGGTAGAGGTGCAACCCAATGGCATTAGAGGAGGGCACCACTGCCGCTGTAATGATGTTGTTGCCATAGAGCAAGGAGCCAGAAACAGGCTCACGGATGCCATCAATATCCACAGGGGGTGCCGCAATAAAGGCAATGACAAAGCAAATCGTTGCGGCAAGGAGCGTTGGGATCATGATCACCCCAAACCAGCCAGTATAAAGGCGATTTTCTGTGCTGGTAATCCAATCGCAAAAACGCTCCCCCAGATTCGCTGTCTGACGACGTTGCAGAACTGTAGTCATAGTCGTTATGGATCCATGAATAACAACAGAACTTAAGCAGCAGCAATGAACGCTGCAAGATCTTATTTATTGATTATATGGTTATATTTCTGAGTGGCAAGAGGTTTAAGGCCAAGTTTTATAGAATCAAAAAAAACTTTATTTATCTATTAATTTTTATCAATCTTTTAGATTGAAGCTTGGGCGGGTATCAGAGCCTCTTAGACTTGGGTTTTTAGCGTGTTCAATCCCCCTGTGTAAGCAATAAAAAACCGCCCCTAGGTGCAGGAGCGGCTGCGTAAAAGCTTAGCAGATGAGCGTTGCTTAGCCGTTGATGCTCGGAGCAATCATGGCCACAGGTGCAGACTCGGCGCTGGCCAAGTCGAGGGGGAAGTTGTGAGCATTGCGCTCGTGCATCACTTCCATACCCAAGTTGGCACGGTTGATGATGTCAGCCCAAGTGTTGATCACGTTGCCCTTGGCATCAATCACCGAGTGGTTGAAGTTGAAGCCATTGAGGTTAAAGGCCATGGTGCTGATCCCCAGCGCCGTGAACCAAACCCCGACCACGGGCCAAGCTGCCAAGAAGAAGTGCAGCGCACGGCTGTTGTTGAAGCTGGCATATTGGAAGATCAAACGGCCAAAGTAACCGTGAGCCGCCACGATGTTGTAGGTCTCTTCCTCTTGACCGAACTTGTAGCCATAGTTGGTGGACTCGGTTTCCGTAGTTTCACGGATCAAGCTGGAGGTCACCAGCGAACCGTGCATCGCGGAGAACAGCGCACCACCAAAGACACCCGCCACACCCAGTTGGTGGAAGGGGTGCATGAGGATATTGTGCTCAGCTTGGAACACAATCATGAAGTTGAAGGTACCGGAGATACCGAGGGGCATACCATCGGAGAAGCTGCCTTGACCAATGGGATAGATCAAGAACACAGCGGTAGCAGCAGCCACAGGAGCGGAGTAGGCCACGCAAATCCAAGGCCGCATACCGAGGCGGTAGCTGAGTTCCCACTCACGACCCATGTAGCAGAAGACACCGATCAGGAAGTGGAAGATGATCAGCTGGTAAGGACCACCGTTGTAGAGCCACTCATCGAGGGAAGCAGCTTCCCAAATGGGGTAGAAGTGCAAGCCAATGGCGTTGCTGGAGGGGACAACCGCACCCGTGATGATGTTGTTGCCATAGAGCAAGGAGCCAGAAACAGGCTCACGAATGCCATCGATGTCCACAGGGGGAGCAGCGATAAAAGCAATCACAAAACAGATGGTTGCGGCTAGCAGGGTGGGGATCATGATCACGCCAAACCAGCCCACATAGAGGCGGTTATCGGTGCTGGTCACCCAGTTACAAAACCGCTCCCACAAATTCGCGCTTTCGCGACGTTGGAGAGTCGTTGTCATAGTCGTGATAAGTCCAAATATATTTCCATTTACAAACCCTTGGAAACAGTTACAAACTGCAAGGGCTTAAGCACTAAGTTAATATCTGCCCTTAGAGATTGGGGAGAGGCCTAAATTATTGTTAGTAAAGCTAAATAGTTAGTTGTATTTATTTATTTTTCTTAATGATTTTATTTCCGTTGATTGCGAGCGATCGCCCCCCTGAGGACAAGCTCAAGGGTTAAGATATCCTAAGCAACCGTCTTTAGGGCAGAGCCTTCCCATGCGCGTAATTTTAATGACTGGCAAAGGTGGCGTTGGTAAAACCTCAGTGGCGGCAGCGACGGGGTTACGCTGTGCCGAGTTGGGGTACAAAACACTGGTACTGAGTACTGATCCCGCCCACTCCCTTGCCGATAGTTTTGATCTCGAATTGGGGCATGTCCCTGTCCCTGTTGCCGAAAATCTCTGGGGAGCAGAACTGGATGCCCTCATGGAGCTGGAGGACAACTGGGGAGCCGTTAAGCGCTACATTACCCAAGTTTTACAGGCACGGGGCCTAGAAGGCGTTCAAGCGGAGGAATTGGCAATTTTGCCGGGGATGGATGAGATTTTTGCCCTTGTGCGCATGAAACGCCACTACGATGAAGGCCAATACGAGGTTCTGATTATTGACTCTGCCCCCACTGGTACGGCACTGCGGCTGTTGAGCTTACCCGAAGTGAGCGGTTGGTATATGCGCCGCTTTTATAAGCCCTTGCAGCGGATGTCCGTGGCCTTACGACCCATTGTGGAGCCGATTTTCAAACCCTTGGTGGGCTTCTCTTTGCCCGATCAAGAGGTGATGGATGCGCCCTATGAATTTTACGAGCAGATTGAAGCCCTTGAAAAAGTCCTCACCGACAACACGCAAACCTCAGTGCGCCTGGTCACCAATCCAGAAAAGATGGTGATCAAGGAATCCCTACGTGCCCATGCCTATCTCAGCCTCTACAATGTGGCCACCGATTTAGTGGTGGCCAACCGCATTCTGCCGGAGACGGTTCATGATCCCTTCTTTGCTCGCTGGAAAGAAACCCAGCAACGGTATCGCCAAGAAATTCACGACAATTTTCGCCCCCTGCCCGTCAAAGAAGTCCCTCTCTTTGCGGAGGAGCTTTGTGGCTTAGCGGCACTGCATCGTCTGAAGGAGACGCTCTACGCTGACGAGGATCCAGCTCAAGTCTATTACCAAGAACAAACGATTCGGGTGGTACCCAGTGATGGCCAGTACAGCCTTGAACTTTATTTACCGGGGGTGCCCAAGGAAAAAATTGAACTCAATAAAACTGCCGATGAGTTAAACATTCGCATTGGCAACCATCGTCGCAATATGGTGTTGCCCCAGGGATTGGCGGCACTGCAACCCGTGGGTGCGAAAATGGAAGCGGACTATCTAAAAATTCGTTTTGCCAGTGTCACGAATAGCTAACAATAACTATAACGAGACTTCGCTGTGTGACCACCACTGCGCTGGCGATCGCCACTACAAACTTAACTAAGGTTTATCGTTCTGGACACCAGCAGACCCCTGTTCTTCGGGGCGTTAACCTGAAAATCGAATACGGCCATATTCACTTGTCAATGGGATCTTCGGAGTCAGGTAAAACCACCCTGCTCTCGATTTTGGCGGGGATTCTGGCTCCCACCAGTGGTCAAGTGGTTGTCTTAGGTCAAGAGATTACGCAACTGTCCAAGGCAGCCCTAGCAAAATTTCGCCTGCAAAATATTGGCTTTGTCTTTCAGAATTTTAATCTTTTCCCAGCCTTGACAGCACTGGAGAATGTGGAAATTGCCCTCAATCTTAAGAGCATTAAAGGTCAGAAAGCCAAGGAGCAGGCGGCAGACCTTCTCAAGGCAGTTGTTTGGGCAATCGCCTTGACTTTGCGCCCGCCAATCTCTCCGGGGGTCAAAAACAACGGGTTGCTATTGCCCGTGCCCTAGGGGGTGAGCCAAAAATTATTTTTGCCGATGAACCCACCGCCTCCCTCGATTCCCAAAATGGTCAACAGGTGATCAAGATTCTCTACAAGCTGGCAAAGCAGAACGGCTACACGGTGTTGATTGTCACCCATGATCCGCGTATTACAGCCATTGCCGATCGCATCACCAACATCGAAGATGGCAAAATCAGCGACGGTTAAGCTTGCTCCCGCTGTACCCAGCGTTCCCATAGGAGTTGCAGCGTCAGAGCCACTAGACCTACCGCAATAATACTAAAGACCCCCGTTGCCAAGGTACATAGACCGACTACAAGGGTGCGCACGGCCACGGCCAAGCTATAGACCAGTTGATTGTGGTAGCTGACGGCATGGGTGGCAAAGACGTAGGCGATCGCCCCTGTGAGCCGATAGAGGAGAATTCCTAGCGTACCAGCAATTAGCGCGCCGGTTAAACAGCGTAAGGGGTTAGTTTTTGGGAGGAGAACGGTCATGGACAGGATTCACCTTTGTGAGCCGATGATTCCAGAATACGGTAGCCAATGTCACGACGATAGTAGCTATCGGCAAATTGAATGGCGCCGACGCCGGCATAGGCCTTAGCTTGAGCGGTGGCAAAATCAGGAGCTAAGGCAGTGATGTTCAAGACCCGCCCACCGTTGGTGTACCACTGCCCGTCTTGCCAGCGAGTTCCCGCATGGAAAACGAGTACCCCTTGGGCGATCGCGTCGGGAATACCCTGAATGAGATCCCCTTTGCGGTAACTCCCCGGATAGCCCCCTGCGGCCATCACAACCGATAGCGCCACCTCCTTGCGCCATTGCAGCGCCCCCAAGCGGTCAAGGCGGCCTTCGACACAGGCCAAAAGCACCTCAATTAGGGGAGTTTCCAAAAGGGGCAGCACCACTTGGGTTTCCGGATCGCCAAAGCGACAGTTAAATTCCACCACGTAAGGTTCCCCTGCAGGCGTCACCATTAGGCCGGCATAGAGTACCCCGCAGTAGTGGATACCCCGCTCCTGTAAAGCCCCAAGGGCAGGTTGGAGAATAGTCTTTTGGATCCGCTCCATTAATTCTGGTGTGACCCAAGGCACAGGGGCATAGACTCCCATGCCCCCCGTATTCGGACCGGTATCCCCTTCGCCAACACGCTTGTGATCTTGGGCAGGCAAGAGCGGCACAATTGTTTGGCCATCGGTAACAGCGAGTACCGAGACCTCTTGCCCCTCTAGGACTGATTCAATGACCACCTGTTGACCAGCGGCGCCAAATTCACCGCCAAAAATCCGCTCGAGAGCAGCGATCGCCTCCGCTTCTGTGGTTGCTACTGTTACGCCTTTACCTGCGGCTAGGCCATCCGCCTTAATGACAATGGGTGCCCCTTGGGCTTGCACATAGCGAGCGGCCGCCTCGTAAGTGTCAAATACCGCTGCCTTGGCTGTCGGAATCTGCGCCGCCTCCATGAGAGACTTTGCCCATGCCTTGCTGGCTTCAATTTGTGCCCCTGCTTGGGTTGGACCAAAGACGGGGATCTTTAACGCTTGGAGGCGATCGCCTAAGCCGGCGGCAAGGGGAACCTCTGGTCCAACAACTATTAAATCAACGTTATTCTCTTTGGCAAACTGACCAATGCCCGTCAGGTCGGTGGCTTCAATGGCCACATTCTCACACCGCTCTAGGCAGGCTGTCCCCCCATTACCCGGCAGACAATAGACCTGTGTTACGCGCGGAGAAGCGAGTAACTTCCAAGCGATCGCGTGCTCCCGACCGCCACTGCCAACGACAACGACCTTCACAGATGTACTCCAAAAAGATAGGCCATTACTTTGAAATCAATCCTGAGGAGACTATCAAGTTTACCAGTCAGGCGGCAACCGTCTTCCCAAAGGTAACGAGAAACAATAGTCGGCGATCGCCCTGCAAGGCAAATTTAACCCGTTGACAAGCCCATGATTTTCCTGATAGTCTAAAAATCGCTCAAAAATTGGGACTGTAGTTCAATCGGTTAGAGCACCGCCCTGTCACGGCGGAAGTTGCGGGTTCGAGCCCCGTCAGTCCCGTTACCTTTCAACAAGAGAGTTAACGTTGAGCTTGGCTACCATACATGGCCTGTAAAACCACGGCAGGATTGATTAACTGCCCGCGGTGGCGAAGCGTCCAGTGAAGGTGAGGTCCGGTGGTGCGCCCTGTCATGCCCACCCGTCCAATGCGTGCGCCCGTCGGAACCCGCTGCCCCTTTAGGATTAAAATGCCGCCGGCGCGATCGACCATGGCGCGTCCTTGGGGGGTCTGCTCAACCCGCCCCATCATGTGGCAGTAAACGTGTTCCCAGGCCCCCGATTGAATGCGGACGAGGGTGCCACAGGCGGTATGGTCGGAAACTTCAATCACCCGCCCCACCCACCAGTTGCGGATGTAGCTGCCTTGGGGCGCCGCCAAGTCAAGGCCATTGTGAAATTCCGTTGTGGGTTCCCCCGTGGGCGATCGCCGGTAGCCAAAGGGCGAAGTATAGCCCTGAAAATTCTCTACTGGAAATGAGGCATCGCTCCAGCGGAGTGTCCCTGCCCCTGTATTTTGGGAGGGTTGACCGAGTTGGGGAATGGTAACCGTGCTACCGCAGGCGATCGCCAGTGCCAGACTGATTCGCTGCCAATGCATCTCAAACTCCTCACATCTCTTTTGACCTACCTGAAAAGTGCCGCAGTGCTGGTGAAGCGGCAGACGACCAGCGGGAGGAATTACTCAATTTCAGCTTGTTGCT
>NZ_JBKBHV010000013.1:0-63149 GCF_046299635.1 Thermosynechococcus sp.
TCTTGGTGTCGAGCATCGGTTTCGTGCTGTAGGCGGCGTTACAGTTCTTCAGAACTTTCTGTGATCTTGAGGACTAGTGGGCGAGCCATGAGAGTCTCCTATTGAGGTGACTTCAGTTTTAGGATAAGCAATCCTCTCGCTTGTGACTTATTTATTAGGCTTAAGGTTACAAAGAGCTGGTATAAGAAGCTGCCGCTTAATGCTCCTTCCCGCTGGCAACCCTTGCGTTCACATCATGTAGTCTATGTGGTCCTTAGGTAGCCTTGAGTTCTATTTCTCCCTAGCTTGGCTTACGGCAGAATCCAGCGCTTCTGTTGCTCTAACTAAAGAGGGTTCAGCCAGCCACCACAGCACTGTTATTGGCACCACCCCCAACACAAATCCTAGGGTTACTGGAATCCAAAAATGTTGATCCAAAGAGGTGAGAGTAATCATCGCGCCGAAGGCAAAATTCACTAAATAGACCATGAAGGGCGTCATCAATTGGGCGCGGTTCACAATAAGCGGCTTGGGCCACCACGTCACCATCGCCAAGCCCATAAATACAGCAGCGGTGCCTGTCCAGCCCAAAATGTTGCGGTAGGGCATGCCGAAGAATTCACCGACATCCTGAAATTGCCAGAAGGGAACCGCCGTTTGGCTCATGGCCGGATCCAGAACAAAATCCCAAGCGGTTAAAAAGATGGCTCCTAGGCCAACACTCATCAAAGCCGAGCCAAAACCCACCTGTTTGCCTTGCTGCAACGGACGACTGATGAAACCGCTGTAGGCAAAAAGGAAGGTAACTAGGCCCATGTAGAACCAAGAGAGGGGAATCGTGAAGGGGACAAGCCCGGCAATTTTGTACCCCAAACCACTCAGGTAGCCGTAATGGCCAAAGGGAAACCCCGTACTCGTGCCCAACAGTTCACTGCTAAGGGAAATGCCCACTGCCGGCAGCAAAAAGCCAAGGAGTTTGCCAAGGCCAAAGTGGCGATAGGTATGGAGGGCGATCGCCAGCGCACCGAGGATGATATAAACCACGCCACCACTCCCCATACTCCATTGAAAAAGTTGCTGACCCCACCTAGGCAACGCCAGAACAAACTCCGGATGGGGCACAACGAGGAGCAGCCCCGCTAAGCCAAAGGCCATCGCCACAATGTGGCCAATCAGACACACCTGCTCCGCAACGTAAAGCGCGTTCTTGGGTTTCATAGGGGCAATCTCAAAGGGGCGATCGTTTACAAATGTTAATACGTTACTGTATCATTGGGTCGAACCATATTGGTGAAAATTCAAAACATATCCTCCTATTACCTACTACCGCCTGCCCGCGACTCTACCCCTGCCCCACAGTGAAGCGGCTTGGGGATTGGCATAGATTCCTGCTCGCAGGAGGAACACTACTTCTTCAGAGTAAGGTTGCTACACACAGTTCCGCAGGAGGAGCAAAAGACCTCGGCAAGACAGAGGGAAACTCAGATGAAATCCCAAGCAATTTCTCAAACATCCCTTGATCGCTGGCTTTTGGTGGTTGTGCTCTCTTTTGCGCTGACCCCATTTTCTTGCTTGAACGCTCCTCTAGGCAGATTGTCCCCAGTTCTTGCCCAGTCTTCCCAGCAGTTACCGCCCGTTAGGAAAGTACGAGCCAGCGACCCCAATATGTCAGTATTATATGAAAGAGGCAAACGAAATAATCTATTTTTTATCAAGAATCGGTTAACATTCTTCCTAACAGAAGACAGCAGCGAGGATGCGGTTTATAACACCGCAGTAAATTACCTCCTCAGAAAAGGAATGCGCCCCAATCAATTTCATGTTTATCATGTTTATAAAGTACTTAAGTACTTGTGTCCCACAACCGCAAAGCTGCTTTGGCAACGGTGTTGTATCTTAACAAAAAAGCTGATTTAGAGCAGAATTATTCTTCTAACAGCATTATTTTATACCGACTGCCCAATCAGTCATGGGCTATTGATGTTGTGATGGATGGCGACAGTTTAGCACCGTCAGTCTATGCCAAGAAAAAAGGGAAACTTACGCTCAAGGAATACACAGAGCCTATAGAAGACGTTCGCTTTCACACGGGTCTCTAAAACCGTGTCTCACTCCCTTGCCAAACAGCAAAATACCTAGGCTTCTCCTTAACGCCTTTACTATCTAGACTATCTAGCAAATGTGCTGACTACGCAAAAAGCGATCAATGTCGTTATTAGCACCAATTACGACCATGATGTCCCCTTTATTGAGCTTTTGACTGGGACTAGGATTGATCTCAAACTTATCGTCAAAGCGCAGCGCAATTAGGTTGAGGCCATAGCGAGTGCGGAGTTCCACCTCGGCAACGGTACGATTGTGAAAGGCCTCGGGAACCTTGATTTCCACAATACTTTTTTCGGGGTCGAGGTCAAACCAATCCAGAATGGCCGGTCGGGTGAGCGATCGCGCCAGTTCACAGCCCGCTTCATATTCTGGAAAGACAACGCGATCTGCCCCTACTCGCTCTAAGAGTTTTTTATGAACCTCTGAGGAAGCCTTAGCAACGACATTGGGCACCCCTGCCTCCTTCAGATTCAACGTCGTGATAACGCTGGCGTCCAAATGATTGCCAATAGCCACAATCACCGTTTCAAACTCAAAAAGACCTGCCTCCTTCAGGGCTTGGGGATCTGTGGAATCCAATTGAATCGCATGATTCACAATATGCTCTTGGAGCACTTGATTGACCAAACGCTCTTGATTATCGCTTCCTAATACCTCATAGCCCATGCCGTGTAGGGTTTCGCATACTCCTCGACCAAAGCGCCCTAGGCCAATTACGGCAAACTGCTGCGAGATCTTGACCCCGCGCCCGCGAAAGAACATTGCTCCAAAATCCACCATGGGTGAGTTCCTTATTGGCTCTGCTATGCAGATGACAGCCCCTTCTCTAAACATATGGGATATATAGGGGAGATGCAATCTTCTCCCATTGGGGTTGTTAGATTTTTGCACGTAATTCCCTCTCTGTGCAAAGGGCTGTATGCCGCTAATGGGTAGAGAGTAATCCGCTTGAATTGGCTAGTTGTTGGAGTCGCTGCCGAATGTGTTCAGCACTCGCACGCGGAGAAAAGCGCTGTACAGGAAGGACTTGCTCGCCCATCACTAGATAAAGGACAGGAATCTCGTACTGATAGGCTTGCCACCAGTCATCGCGGCTGGTAATGTCGCGTATCTCAAGGGTAAATTCACTTAAGCTAGCCAGCTTTTCCTGCAATCCTTCGCAGAGGTGACAGCCGGGCTTGCTATAGAGAATCAGATGACTCACGGTTGGGACGCAGAAACAAGGGGAGTATCGCCAATATGACGGTGATCCCGCAGGCCAAAGATTGCCTCTACATGGCGGTAGTGCTTAATTTCAATTAGGTTGTGGAAGGGATCCTCGAGAAAAAACGTCTGATGCTCTAAGGGGGTATTGGCAAAGCGGGTGCGGGGTGGCTGGTAAAAGCTAAGCCCCTTGTTAATCACGCGATCGCAGAGGTTCTGCCAGTCTGCTTGTGCCAAAAAAATCAAGCCAAAATGGCGCGGATAAATACTTTTGGGTGGTATTAAGAGTTCATCAGTTACATGGGCCACCAGTTGATGGCCATAGAGCTTCATGATCAGGCAGTGGGAATTTTCGCGTCCCGGTTCACAGCCCAACCCCTCAATGTAATAGGCCTTGGTGTCCGTGAGATTATTGACAGGAAAAGCTAAGTGAAATAAAACGGGGGCGATCGCCAACTGAGCCATAGATTCTGTCTCAAATAAAAATGGCTAAATCAGTAGCTATTCTAGCAGGAAAACTCCTGATCAGACATCTCCCCAATGTTTAGCTCTCACCTCATGCTTTGCTCTATCTGCAACGGAACGGATAATAGGGGTAATACACCGGTGCATAGGGGGGCTGGTAAATCAGCGGGCGAGGTGGATAGGGCACCGGCACAATAATGTAGGTCTGGGACTGCCCCGCTGGACGGTAAAAGATGGGATCGTAGGGAGCATATTGCGGTGTCCGTGGCCGACCAAAGGACTCTAGCCCTGGAAAAAAAACATCGACACCTGGCTGATTGGGAAAGAGGGGATAGGCGGCACGACTGGGAGGAGCGATCGCCAGCAGTGTCACTAGGCTACCGACGGCCAGTGGGAGGAAGCGTAACATAGAAGCCTCCAAGGAGAGAGTGATCCTTCGATTCTGACGCCCTAGTGCCTAAGGAAGTTCCCGCAGAACGCGACTTAAAATCTCGATCATTTGATCAATGTGCAATCGCTCCACAATCAGCGGTGGCGAGAGAGCAATAATATCCCCCGTGACACGAATCAGCAGCCCCGCTTCAAAGGCACGGCAGAGGGCATCATAGCCCCGTGCACCCCCCTGACCTTCCCGTGGCGCCAATTCAATGCCCGCCACCAAGCCCAAGTTGCGAATGTCAATGACATGGGGCAAGCCCCGTAGGCTGTGGACGGCCTCCTGCCAGTAGGGCGCTAGAGCAGCTGCCCGCTCAAACAGGGCTTCTTTTTCGTAAATCTCTAGGGTGGCCAAGGCAGCGGCACAGGCAAGAGGATGTCCTGAATAGGTGTAGCCATGGAAAAACTCAATTTGCCCTGCTGGCCCTTGCATGAAGGTTTCGTAAATGTCATCGCGGACAATCACGGCTCCCATGGGCACAGCAGCATTCGTTAGACCCTTGGCAACGGTGATGAGATCCGGAGTCACGCCAAAGTACTGACTGGCAAAGGGAGCACCCAAACGGCCGAAGCCGGTGATTACTTCATCAAAGATGAGCAAGATGCCGTGGCGATCGCAAATGGCACGTAGGCGTTCCAAGTACCCTTGGGGCGGAATCAAGACCCCCGTCGAGCCGGCGAGAGGTTCGACAATCACCGCCGCAATGGTTGAGGCATCGTGAAGGGCAATCAAACGTTCTAGCTCGTCGGCTAAATGTGCCCCCCAGGCCGGTTGCCCCTTGCTGAAGGCATTGTGCTCCAAGTTGTGGGTGTGGGGCAGATGATCCACCCCAGCCAAGAGAGAACCAAAGAACTTGCGATTGGGGGCAATCCCCCCGACTGAAATCCCACCAAAGCCAACGCCGTGATAGCCCCGTTCGCGCCCAATGAGTCGTTGCCGCGTCCCCTCTCCCCGCAGCCGATGGTAAGCAAGGGCAATTTTTAAGGCTGTATCCACCGCCTCAGAGCCAGAATTGGCAAAAAAGACATGGTTGAGGGGGTCGGGGGTGATTGACCGCAGGCGATCGGCCACCTGAAAGGGACCGGGATGTCCCATCTGAAATGTGGGGGCAAAATCTAGTGTTGCAGCCTGTTGGGCGATCGCGCTGACAATTTCCGGACGGCAATGTCCTGCATTGACACACCACAGCCCAGCCGTGCCATCGAGGATCTGACGGCCATCAATACTTCTGTAGTACATCCCCGCTGCCGAAACAAGGAGGCGGGGATTTTGCTTGAACTGGCGATTCGCCGTAAAAGGCATCCAAAAGGGGTCAAGGTTGAGATCTGCAAGGGTGGGCAGTGTCATTGCACTAAAACCCGTCAGTAGTGTCAGGGGTGGGTATCAGGCCAATAATATCGCGGTAAGCCGCCACAATGACACAACTACTCCAAGGAATGGTCACCAGCATCCCCACGCAGCAGAGGCAAAAGCCTAAGATATTAAAGAAAATAATTGACACATTGAGGAAAAAGAAGCTCCACCAAGCACGGGAGATCAAACGGCGACTGGTTTCTAGGGCTGGCCACACGTCAAATCGGTGCTCCACCACCAACGGCACCGCAAATAGATAGGCCACCCCAAAGTAAATTCCCGGTAGCAGCAGGATCACCCCTGCCAAGATTAAAATAGGTGTGACCACGTCAGGAAGTGTGGGGAGTTGATCGAGTAGAGTTAATAATTCTTCTATATCTTCGTTGGGTGCAGCACCTTCAACAGCCGCTTGCTCGAGAAGCCCGCGAAAGAAGGGCAACCCTGCAATCATGAATAGAACACTGGCACTGATAACAAATACATTAGTAATCAAAGCGATGAGCGTATTCGTCAAAAAAATGGGTAGAAAGTAGTTGTTTTTGAACGCATCAAAAAAGTGAGTAAATTCCGGTCTTTGGTTGCGGACAATCCGAAAACCAAAAAAGTAGTAGCCTGCGGAGAAGAGTCCTGCCAAAAGACTGCTAATAATTGGGCCAGCCCCCGGAATATTGTTGAGCAAACCATGGATAATGGTCGCAAGAATGAAAAAGCCAATGTAGGCAGCGGGTTGGGTGCTGAAAATTTGCCAGCCCTCATTGAGGTATTGACCAATGCGTACCCGATAAGGGCGGCTGGCGATCGCTTGGGGAGTATGTTCTGACTCACTGTACATGATGGCGGTTCCAAGGGTTTGCCTTCAGCTTAGCGATCGCTTGAGGCGGCGCCAATCGTCAGTGTGTCACTTCTCGATAGATAACTATTACAAAAAAAAGAGTGATATATTCTTAAAAGAAGCAGGTTAAACTAGAAGAGTTACAAAAGTCACAAAAGAATTATGAGCTACAGCGTAGATTTACAAGAGGAGGTTGAGACAAGAAGGCACAGTCAGTGAAGCCACTCAACTCTTCCAAGTGAGTCGTGCCACTATCCACCGCTAGTTGAAGCGGGATAACCTAGCCCGTCGCCTTTAGAAACTGGATTGGACAGCCTTAGCGGCGGATGTTGCTTCTCATCTCGATGACCGTTTAATCAACCGCGCTTGGTAATTTGGGGTACAGGTTTCGACCATTAGTTATACCCCACGCCAGATGAACATCACCCCCAAAAACAAATGTGTTGCTAAAAACAGTGTAAAGAAGAGCGACGCCCCTATCAAGAATAGTTCGAGACATGGGTAGAGAATCATGGCCACGTCAAAGTGATGTGTATCAATTGAGAGGGTCTTTGACTCGCGAGTGGAATGTGCATAGGGTGGTCAGCGCGAAGGCAGCAGATTTACGGCAACTTTAGTGCACTTCAGTGGTATGCGGGCTCAAGTGCTTCCTTTGATGAGACAATTGGCAATTATTGCACTAGACAATGTCCCAATCTATTATTGGAACAGCTATATCACTTTCACTTATGGTCTTTCTATCTTGACTGCCTCTTGCCAACTCCATCTTTTCTGAGGACTTGGATAAGTACTTTTAAGGAGGCTATCATTTAACTGAAATATGCAGATAATTAAATCGTGAATAAGATTCACACATTTGTCAGTTTCGTAATAGACTTGTTGCTCCGAGAATCGAATTACGATCCAATTCTTTTCTCTAAAAAAACTATCTCTACTCTTTTGTTTATTATCATCAATCGTATGAATAGGCATTTTATTGCCGTTTTTGTCTAGAGTCCACGGTTCATCTACTTCAACATCAATATACAGACACACATAATCTGAGATGTTGTTGTTTAACACCTTTAGAGCAATGTCTGGTAAGTAGGGATATTTGGATTTCTCTATCTTCATTGATTTACTCCGTTCAAGTAGTTCTATGCTAATGCCTCCCCTTACTACGAGATCATTTTTAATGGCTTGACGTAACTTCTTCTCCCATTTGCCAGGACGAGGTCTTGATTTAGCATCGGGAGCTTTAGAATTATCACCTGAACTACCAAAAAGCATTCCTATAGAAAAACCTGCCAAACCAACCATGAACACTGCTGGCCAAAACGCTACAGACTCAATTAAAGCAACTGAACCTAGAATCAAGCCCCCCGAAACTAATAACTTAGCCATTATGGGGTCACCTGAAATAGACCTCGATCTATTTAAGACTTCAACAAGAGAAGCCGGCAAAACTATATAAGGATAATAGCTTGTATTCGTAAAACTTAGAATTTGCCTGCGTGCCATATCCATATCTGAGTCAAAACCAATCTAAAAATTTTTGGAGGCGAGACGACCAGCATGGTTGAGGGGCCAGTAGCAGGCGATCGCCCGACCAATGACATTCTCAAGGGGCAAAAATCCCCAGATGTGGGAGTCGTTGCTGTGGTTGCGGTTATCCCCCATAACAAAGATCATATTATCGGGGACTGTGACTGGGGATAGTGTATAGACGGGTGGCTCAGCAATGTACGGCTCTTCGAGGGGGCGGTCGTTGACCCAAACTCGACCATCATGAACGGCAACTGTATCTCCGGCTGTGGCAACTACCCGTTTAATCAGGGCTTGATCAGCTGGATAACCGAGGGTCTGCAAAAGGGGTGGGGTGCGGAAAACAACAATATCCCCCGGTTGGGGCGATCGCTGGCGATAGGTGATTTTTTCCACCACAATGCGATCGCCCGGCCAAAGCGTTGGCTCCATGGACTCTGAGGGAATAAACCGCGACTCCGCCACAAAAACGCGGATCAGTAGTGTGATCAGCACCGCCATCCCGATCAACAGCGCATTATTGCGTAGCGATCGCCAGCGGGAGGGTGAATTCATTGCCGAAGCAGACATAGCCTTTTTGTAAAATGCAGAGCTTTTTCTATTTTCAGACATCCACATTGTCACCACAACAGAGCACTTCAATCTTCTGGATGAAAAGCTGAGACCGCTGGAAGCCAAGCTAGAGCAGCGTATCAATGCTGTGGAGGCTAAGCTAAAAGAGCGGATCAATTCCATAGGGATACAGTTGGGACAGGGGATTGATACAGTCGAGTCCACGTTGCAGGAGATTTCTAAACGGCAGGCTAAGACGAATGCCCGACTGTGGGGCTTCTTGGCCACGTTATTGGTGGCGACGCCGGGTCTGCTGGCAAAATTATTCCTCTTTGATTTGCCCTCGTCTTAATCGGTGTGTACAGCCTTTCATCTAGAATTGGGAAATTCAAACAGTCACCAGAAGAGTCACTGACAGTAATGCAACGCTTAACAGAACGAAGTTTTACAAAACCTAATTTTTTAGTGAAGCTACGAGCAGTAGCATTTTCTTTAGTCCTCCTACCATTGGTTGCACCAGCAATTGCTAACGCTGAAAACCCCGCCCATGTGCGACAACTCTTGGAAACGCGCCAATGCCCGAACTGTGATCTGCGGGGCGTGAACCTGATGGATGCCAATTTGTTCAAGGCAAATTTAGCGGGTGCCAACTTGGAGGGCGCCTATTTGGCCGGTGCGAATCTCTTTGGTGCCAACTTGGAAAGGGCAAACTTGAACCGTGCCAGTCTATACCTAGCGATTTTGGTTAATGCCAATTTGGCAGGGGCACAACTGGTTGGAACACGCCTCACCCTCAGCAACCTTGTCAATGCCAACCTGAGTGGTGCCAATCTGGAGAATGCAATCATGAAAGGAGCAAATATGATTGATGTGAATTTGATGGGTGCCAACCTAAAGGGGGCGGATCTCGATCGCGCAAATTTGAGTGGGGCTAATTTCAGCCAAACAATCTTTGATCGCCCCCCTAGCCCCTAGGAGTTGGCCTGTACCTGTTTTAGGGCTGCTGTAAGGCGCGGTTGATCCCAGCCCCGTTGGTGGAGAATTTGCCACGTGGCCATTAAATCAGGCCCATGGACAGCGCCCGTGAGGGCAGCGCGGAGCGATCGCATCGTTGCCCCCTTTTTCACACCGGCGGCTTTACTGGCCTGCTGAATCAAGTGTTGCCCTATCTCGACAGTTAGCGTTGGTTCTGAGGGTAAATGGTCTAGTAGGTAGGCCAAGATGGTTGCACTTTGAGGTTGGCTCAGTTGAGCCATTGCTTCAGAATCAAAAGTGATGGTGGGCATAAAAAACACCGACCCCTGATCAATAGACTCCTTAAGCGTATTGAGACCGGGTTGAAGGAGTTGGGCAAGGTTCAGTAACCAAGGGCGATCGCTCTGCTCATCAAAGGTATAGCCTGCCCCTCGCCAGAAAGGCATGAGTTCTGCCAACAGTTCGTCGGGTTGCAGTTGCTGAATGTATTGGCGATTAAGCCAATTGAGCTTGTCCCAGTCAAAGCGAGCACCCGCCTTGTTAATCCGTTCAAAACTAAAGTGCTTCGCCGCCAAGTCAAGGGTAAAGAGTTCCCCCATCCCTTCCGGCGGTGACCAACCTAACAGTGTTATGTAGTTAACCAAAGCCGGGGCGAGATACCCCATGGCTCGAAAGTCAGAAATGGAGGTGACCCCATCCCGTTTTGAGAGCTTTTGCCCCGCCGAGTTGAGAATTAAAGGGGTATGGGCAAAGTTGGGGGGGGTGGCGCCAAGGGCTTCGTAGAGTAAAATCTGCTTTGGTGTATTGCCAATGTGGTCTTCGCCGCGAATCACATCGGTAATGCCCATGGCAATGTCATCCACCACAACCACCAAGTTGTAGAGGGGGTAGCCAATCTCGCCTCGGGGAGCTGCCCGCGCAATCACCATATCGCCCCCCAGATCGGCTCCCTGCCAACTCACCCGACCGCGCACCAAATCTTGCCACTCAATCTGGCGATCGTCATCAATCTTGAAGCGAATGACGGGGGTGCGTCCTGCCGCCTCAAAGGCTGCTTGCTCCTCTGGGGTCAAATGGCGGTGACGGTTGTCGTAGCGGGGAGCCAGTCCCTTGGCTTTTTGCTCGGCTCGCAGGGCATCGAGTTCCTCAGGGGTGCAGTAGCAGTAGTAGGCGAGTCCCTTGTCCAAGAGGGTTTGAATTGCTTGACGATATAGATCAAGGCGATCGCTCTGGAAATAGGGACCTTCGTCCCACGTCAGGCCCAGCCACTGCAAGCCCTCAAGGATATTCTGGGTATATTCGGGTCGAGACCGCTCGCGATCGGTATCCTCAATCCGCAGAATAAATTTGCCTCCCTTGTGGCGGGCGTAGAGCCAATTAAATACAGCGGTGCGGGCGGTCCCAATGTGCAGATTTCCCGTCGGACTCGGTGCTAAGCGAACACGAACTGTCACTGCTGACCTCGAATACAAGACCCTTTTAATCCTACCGCATTGGCTACAGGGCTTCTAGGCAAAGGGAAAAAGACCGACGGTTGAAAAGAATTTGGGGGGCTAGCCTCCTGATAGTAAGGATGGCAGCAGGGGAGATTTTGACAAGGGTTGGGGGCATCAAAACTGGACAGGGTACAGTGTCAGCCATTTCCAACCGGTTACCTTCAAGGTCGGCACAACTTCCAACAAAAGAGGATGAAAATCTGCGTTGAAGCGTTAAAATAGAGGCTTGGGCAATTTGTGGGATTGCCCTGAACCGGCGGAGACTCCACCGACACCATCTGCGAAGGGGAATGACCTTGACTGACGTGACTGACATCATTTCGATTACCACAGAACCGCGCTCTAACAGCCAGCTCTTTGCCAAAATTGAGGTTGCGGGTGAGCGCTCGCAACAGGTTTATGACGAAGTGGTCAACAGTATCCTTCGCCATACGAAGTTACCGGGATTTCGTAGGGGAAAAGCACCGCGGCAACTTGTTTTGCAGCAAATCGGTAGTACAGAAATTCGTGCTCGTGTCGTTGAACAACTTGTAGAGGATACGGTCAAAGCCGTTGTCGAAAAGAACAATATCCCCTACCTTGGCAACTTGCAAGTTGAGGGTAACTTCATGCAGGTTGCAGACCGGTTTCGACCCGGTGAAAAGTTTACCTTCAGTGTCACTTTTGATGTCGAACCCGAAGTTAGGGTCACAGCCTACAAAGGGCTGACGATTGAGTACCCGCCTGTCACCTACAATCCCGAAACCGTTGAGAAGCTCCTGCGGCGGTACCAGCGGGAGCATGCTACCCTCATCCCCGTCGAAGACCGGCCGGCGCAATGGGGCGATGAGGTCACCCTCAAGCTAGTGACCAAAGATGAAAAGGGGGAGGTGGTGAAGGAACTTTCAGCAGATGAACTGCCCTTGTCCCTCGATGCAGAGCAGCCCTTTTTGCTCAAGGAGATTCCCGCCGCCGTGGTCGGTATGAGTGTCGGTGAAACGAAAACCGTTCCGGTCTGTGCTCCTGAAGAAGCAGCGACACCCAAACCGTTGACGGCAGAGATTGAACTCTTGGAAATTAAAGTACCGGAACTACCGCCTCTAGACGATGCCTTTGCTGCTGAGCACAGTGAATTCAGCACAATGGCGGAACTGCGGGCACATCTGGAGCAACATCACCGAAAGCAGGCCGAAAACCAAGACAAAAAAGCGAAAGAGGCTGCCCTCATTGATACTCTCATTGCCCAAAATCCGGTGGAATTGCCGAAAACGCTGATCCGCAAAGAAGCAGAGGTGAAAGTGCGGACAACGCTGATGCAAGTTCAGTCCCAAGGCGTTGATCTCAACAAGATCATGACTAAGGAACTTTACGAGAAAATGTGTCAAGAGGCAGAGCCGCAGGCGGCTAAGGAGGTGCACTCCCATCTATTACTAAAGGCGATCGCTCGTCAAGAGAGCATTGAACCCAGCCCCGAAGCAGTTGAGGAACGGCTGAACCGCTATAAAGAGGTGGTGGAAAACCAAACGGCAAAGGATCTGGAACGACTCCGCGAATTTGCCCACGATGAAATGCAGCGGGAGGAAGCCCTTAACTGGCTCCTAGAACAAAATACGTTTCAGCCAGTTCAGCCCGACAACCCGACTGAGCAGCCCACCGCTCCTGCTGAAGCCCTAGAAGATACCGCTGCCGAGGCGCAGGCGGCTGCTGACAACCCATCTAAACCGCAAAAACACTCCGGGAAAAAAGCAAGTTCTGCCCCATCCCAAGAATAGTTCGGCATAATGAAGGTGATGATCCCTACGGGAACAAGCCAGTTAGTTACAATTACAAACAACCCATCATTCTAGACCACTATGCTGCAATCGCGTTACGACCATCCCCTTAGTGCCATTCTTCGCTCGCCAGCGCTTAACTTGCCGCCTACCCATGCCAATATTGTGCCGATGGTGGTTGAGCAGTCGGGTCGGGGCGAACGCGCTTTTGATATTTACTCGCGACTGCTGCGGGAGCGGATTATTTTCCTCGGTGGAGGTGCAGGCGATCGCCGGGGCATTGATGATGCGGTTGCTGACTCCATCGTGGCGCAGCTCCTGTTCTTGGATGCCGAAGATCCGGAAAAAGATATTTACCTATACATCAACTCGCCCGGTGGCTCGGTGACAGCCGGTATGGCCATCTACGACACAATGAAGCACATTCGCCCCGATGTGTGTACCCTCTGCTTTGGCTTGGCGGCGAGTATGGGTGCCTTTTTACTGTCTGGCGGTACCCCCGGCAAGCGGATGGCGCTGCCCCATGCACGGATCATGATTCACCAACCTCTCGGTGGTGCTCAAGGTCAGGCGGTGGATATTGAAATCCAAGCGCGGGAAATTCTCTACCACAAGCGCAAACTGAATGAGCTTCTAGCGCAGCACACGGGACAACCGATCGAGCGCATTGAAGCCGATACGGAACGGGATTTCTTTATGTCTGCTGAAGAAGCCAAGGCCTATGGTCTGATTGATCAAGTGGTGACGCGGCAGACCCTCCCTAGCCATTAAGTACACCCGACGTGCAACCCTAGAGGTTCCCTATGGCCAAATATGATACCCACCTCAAGTGCTCCTTCTGTGGTAAGTCACAGGAACAGGTGCGTAAGCTGATCGCGGGCCCTGGGGTCTATATCTGTGATGAATGCGTCGAACTGTGTAATGAAATCCTCGATGAGGAATTGGCCACCGTTACTCCTCGTCGAGAACCCCCACCGTCGCGATCGCCCCGCAGTACACCCCGCAGTCGCCCCCTCAGTCAGGTACCCAAGCCTCGGCAAATCAAGGAATTTCTTGATAAGCACGTAGTCGGGCAGCACGAAGCGAAAAAAATCCTGTCGGTTGCCGTCTACAACCACTACAAGCGCCTGAGCCTCCTCGATGGCGATCAACGCGGAGATGACAATGTCGAACTGCAAAAGTCCAACATTTTGCTGATTGGACCGACGGGTTCTGGCAAGACCCTCCTAGCGCAGACGTTGGCGAAGCTCCTCGATGTTCCCTTTGCTGTTGCCGATGCCACTACCCTCACAGAAGCGGGCTATGTGGGGGAAGATGTGGAAAATATCCTGCTGCGGTTGCTGCAAACCGCCAACATGGATGTGGAGGAAGCGCAACGGGGGATTATCTATATTGATGAGATTGATAAGATTGCCCGTAAAAGTGAAAATCCCTCAATTACCCGTGATGTTTCTGGGGAAGGGGTACAGCAAGCGCTACTGAAGATGCTGGAGGGGACGATCGCCAATGTGCCGCCGCAGGGAGGTCGCAAGCACCCCTACCAAGACTGCATTCAAATTGACACGACGAATATTCTCTTCATCTGTGGTGGTGCCTTTGTTGGCTTAGAGAAAACGATTGAGCAGCGGGTGGGCAAAAAAGCGATGGGCTTTATCCGCGATGGCGAACCCCTCCCTAAGGAAAAACGCTCGGCGGATATTCTCAAGCAACTGGAACCCCACGATCTGGTGAAGTACGGCATGATTCCGGAGTTTATCGGCCGTATTCCGGTGGTGGCTGTGCTAGAGCCGCTGGATGTGGCCGCCTTGGCAGAGATCCTCACCCAGCCTCAGAATGCACTCCTGAAGCAGTACCAAAAACTAATGCGCATGGACAGTGTGGAGTTGCGCTTTGAACCGGCGGCGGTGGAGGCGATCGCCCAAGAAGCCTACCGTCGGAAGACCGGTGCCCGTGCCCTGCGGGCCATTGTTGAAGAGATCATGCTGGATGTGATGTACGAATTGCCCTCCCGCAAAGACCTGCGCGAATGTACCATCACCCCCGAAATGGTAGAAAAACGCTCCACGGCTGAGTTGCTCCTGCATCCTTCTTCCCTACCAACACTGTCGGCGTAAGGGGCGATCGCCAGCACACCCTGCTCAGCTCCGTTGACCTCCTAAAAGAAAACGTGGCTATCGGGCATCAAGCTCAACTCAAGGGGAACTGCATGGGCATCAGTCTCTAGGGTAGCGCGGATGAAGCGGGCAACAGTGGCCGGTTGCAGCAGTTTTTGGCGATCGATCTTGAGACCGATCGCATCCCAAAAGGGGGTATCCACACCGCCAAAGTAGAAAAGACTAAAACGAATGCCGTAGCGCTTGAGTTCTTCCGCCATGCATTTGCTGAAGCCCACGACCCCGAATTTGGCAGCACAGTAGGCGGAGGCCATGGCCATGGAATGCTTACCGAGAATGCCGACAACGGTGCAGATGTGTCCCTGCTGCTGCTCCTTCATCAGTTCGGCGGCCTGTTGGGTGGTGTAAAAGCAGCCCTTAAGGTTTAGGTCTAACAGCTGATCCAGCTCAGCTGCCGTAATTTTTTGGTAGGGCTTGAGCAGGCCGGCTCCCGCTGCATTGATCACGACATCGAGTCGTCCCTGCCGGCTGCGAATGGCTTGCATCAATTCACTCACTTGCGCCGGTTGGGTAATGTCGCAGGGCTGAATCTGTACGGTTACGGAGGAGGGAAGCTGCTCTGCCAAGGCTTGCAGGCGATCGCCAGAGCGGGCGGCCAATACCAACCTAGCGCCTGAGTTTTTCAGTTCATTGACAACCGCTTGACCGATGCCACCGGTGGCACCTACGACCAACACAACCCGATCTGTGAGCACACGCATCTGTTACATTTCTTCACGTTCACCCTTTTATCCTAGCGTTTCTTGAATCCACGAGAACCTGCCGGCGGCTTGCGACATCCAATTTAGAAAGACGGGTCTTTGTTTTGCGTATTAGGATTAAGCCGTTGGGCTTCTTGCCTAGGTGTGACGGAGTTGGAGTCAATGACGCAGCAACCACACCCCCCCTCTCATCCTTGGTATAGCTGGTTGGGCTGGAGGGTTTTTATGGGAGCGATCGCGGGCAGTGCATGGGCGTGGTGGTTTATCAGCTATGAACTGGCTCCGCAAATTGCTCAGCAACTGCAAGAGCGGCTCAACCGACCGGTGAGCTTGGGTAACGTGCAGCAGGTCGGCTTAAATTTCATTCGTTTCGGGCCATCCTCTGTTCCCGGTTACTCCCGCGGGGAAGGCAACCCCGAATTGGACAATCTGTTCATCAGCCACGTTGACGTGTCCTTTAATCCTTGGCAAATCGTCATTCGTCAGCCCCTAGATATTGAGGTGACACTGCATCAGCCCCAATTCACGGTGGTTCAGGATGCCCAAGGGCGCTGGTGGCGCACGCAATTGCAGTGGCCAGAGGAGGAACCAGCCTTTTTCCAACTGAATCAGCTCACGGTGAAGGTGCACGAGGGTTCTGTTTTGATTCAACCCTTTCGGCGTCGAGCCTACCTGCTGCGTCAAGTCCATGGCCGTTTGACACTGAAGCCCGATCGCCAGAATTTTGCCCTCGAAGGACAAGCAGAAGGGCAACTAGGCGGGGGTGGTCAATGGCGATTGCAGGGAGACTGGAACCAAGCCCAAGAATCAGGGCAACTGGATTTGCGCTTCCGCCGGATTCCCCTTGCTCTAGGGAATGAGATTCTGCCGCAGACAATTCGTGTCCAAGGGGGCCAACTGGAGGGACAAGTGCGGCTCACTCTGCCCTTGGCGGAAACTCCTGCCGTTACGGGTCAAATTTGGTTGCGGGATGGTCGGCTGCGCACGGCTTTTGTACCCCAAGATATCAAGGGATTACACGCCCATGTGCAATTACAGGGCAATCAGGCAAAGCTCCACTATTTGCGGGGGGCGATCGCCAATGTCCGCTGGCAGGCTGAAGGTACCGTTAGTCCCGAAAGCGGCTGGAACATTGAAGCGCAAGTGCCGAGGTTTGATCTTGCCCCTACCCTCACCGCGTTGCAGATTACCCCCCCTGTTCCCCTGAGGGGTCAAGTGGAAGTGCCAACCCTTCGCTTGCAGGGAGATCTGGAGAATCCCCAAATCAGCGGTGAACTGCGCAGCCAAGTGTCGCTTCAAGTGGATCAACTACAACTGCAACAGGTGCGGCTGCCTTTTGTGGCATCCCTTGATCAAGGGGTGAGACTCATGAATGTCCGCGCTCAGTTAGCGGATGGGGGTGAGGTTCAGGCAACGGTAGGGATACAGCCGACAGGGGAATTTCGCGGTCAGGCACAAGTGCAGCAGGTGAATTTGCCGGCGATCGCCCGCCGCTATGATGTGACTCCGCCCATCTCCCTAGGGGAAGGTTTTGCGCAGCTGGACTTTAGCGGCAATCTGCGTACTCCAGAGGCTTGGCAGGCTAAGGCGGCCTTTCAACTGCCGACGGCTCAGTATCCACTGCGGGGCACCGCCCACCTGACCCAAAGACAACTGTTTGTTCCTGAGTTTCAAATGCAGTTTTTAGGGGGGAGGCTGCGGGGTCAAGTGCAAGCTGCCGCCGGTCAGTGGCAGTTACAGGCTCAGGCCGAGAATATTCCCCTGCGGCAGTTGCATCAAAATTTACAAGGTCGCCTGAGTGGGCAGGCGATCGCCCAAGGACGGGTGGATCAACTAGCGCTGCCAGCGATTCGAGCCAGTGCCAATCTGCAAGTAGATCAAACCCCCACGGGATCTCCCCTACTGGCACAGGTGAACTGGGATGGCCAGCAACTGCAAGTCCGGGAAGCTACCCTCGGTGCCATTCGCGCCCAAGGAACCATCGGCGTTGATCTAGCGGCTTTAGAACCCACAGATATTCAATTGGGCATCCACGCAAGCAATCTCCCCTTGACTACCTTAAGCACCGTCTTAGCACCGATTCTCCCTGTTCCCCTCACCCTTGCGGGTACTACTTCCTTTCAAGGTCAACTCAGCGGTCGCCTCAACAATCTCCAGTTTCAGGGATCGCTCTTCACCCAAGGCTTGGCAGTGAATGATTTGCACTTTGCACCCCAGCTCACGGGCACGGTCGCCTTAAGCCAACAACAGGGGGCGACTCTCAATCTACAGGGCGGCGGCGATCGCTTGGCGTTGCGTTTGGATGTGGATGGCCTACCCCATTCGCTTGTGCTCCAACGGCAACAGGCGCTACTAATAGGCCAGCGTCAAGGAGAAAACTTTGATCTGCGTCTTCAGCAGTTTCCTGTAGAATCCCTGCGGTTACGTCCTCCAGAATTCCCCGACAATGCCATTCTCGCGGGAGTCGCCTCCGGCGATCTACGCCTGCAAAATTGGACAAGAGGGCAGGGCAATTTTACCGTGGAACGACCGGGGTTGGGGGCATGGCGGGGCGATCGCCTGCAAGCGCAATTTCGTCTGAGTCGCGATCGCCTGACGATTCAATCTGGCCTGTTTGAAAAAGGTGAGGGTCGCTATCAATTTACTGCGGATCTCCAACCCCAACAATTGGGAGCACAGTTGACGATTGCCCAAGGCAATTTAGCAGATTTGACGGGATTGGCGACGGTTCTTGGGATTGGCCAACCCACCGCTCGCGGCACCGCCGCAGATTTGGGCACACCTACCGCCGGGGAAGGCACTCAAGCCCCTCTGCTAACGCAAATTCGCCGCCTTGCTGAAATTGAGATGCTGCAAGCCCAAGCGGCTTTGGTGCGGCGGCCGGAGCTATTGCCCCCCTTGGATCAACTTCAGGGGGTTTTTAATGGCCAAATCAATCTCAGTCAAACCCCGCAATCAGGTCTGGTGGCTAGCTTTGATCTCAAGGGCGCCAATTGGCAGTGGGGGAATTACCGAATTGATCAGTTTCTGAGTCGCGGTCGCTTTGCCCAAAATCAACTGCTGCTGACGACCCTGAATATGCTCGTGAACGGTGGGCAATTAAACGTCAATGGCATTCTTGGCGGCAACCAGCAAAATGCCCAATTGCGGCTAGAGCAATTCCCTGTCAGTCTTGTGGCCAGTCTTTTGCCCCTTGGGGTGGATGTTGAGGGCAAGGTGAATGCCCAAGCAGTGTTGACTGGCTCATGGCAGCAGCCCGTTCTCACCGGTGAAGCGACTCTTGCACAGGGTCGGTTGAATCAACGTCCCCTTGAAGCCGCCAATGCCACATTCCACTATACCCAAAATCGCCTCGCCCTTCAGGCGATCGCCCGCTTGAACACACCAGAACCCCTAACGGTCACAGGTTCGGTTCCCTTGATCTATCCCCTTGACCCGCGACCAGTGGTTGATCCGCACTTAGCCCTAGATGTCAGCCTCAAGGATGAGGGATTGTCGTTGATCAACCTCTTTACCGATCAAGTGGAATGGCAACAAGGAAAGGGGTTGCTTCAAGCCCAACTGCGGGGCACATGGGAAGACCCCATTGTGAATGGTGTTCTTAGTGTGGATGATGCGGTTATTCAAACTCCTGCCTTTGAGGAACCGGTAACCAATCTCAGTGCGCGGGTGCGCTTCGATCGCGATCGCCTGCGGGTGGATGGGATTCAAGGTCTCTTTAGCCAAGGGCAAATTACCATGGCAGGAGTGCTGCCCATTCACACTCCTTTGGCTCCAAATGATCCCGATGCTGCAACACCCCTCACCGCCTCCTTGCGACGATTGCAAGTGAATGCGGGCAATATCTATCGCGGTACAGTAGATGGCACGCTCGTCATTACGGATACGCTCCTGAGTCCTGATTTGGGAGGTAATGTACAACTGAGCCAAGGCCGGCTAGATTTAGGCGCGATCAATGGTTTTGCCAATGACAATGGATTAGCCACTCCTGCCGACAGTCCCTTTGAACCGCTGGCCTTTGACAACTTGGAAATAAATATCTCAGACTCCTTGCGGGTGACGCGATCGCCCGTGCTCAACCTAACGGCCACCGGCAGTTTGACCCTCAATGGCGGCCTCGATAGTCTCCAGCCCGCCGGTAAAATTCGCCTCACTGGGGGACAACTGAATCTGTTTACCACCCTCTTTTTGCTCCAGCAGCGAGCTGATAACTATGTCCTCTTTACCCCTGCCAATGGCTTAGATCCTGAACTCAATCTCACCCTTGCAGCCACTGCCACAGAGGTCTATACCCCCGGCACCGTTACCCGCCTATCGGATTTTGGATCCGTCACAGCCACCAGTGTGGGAACGCTGAATACTGTTCTTATTACTGCCCGCATTAACGGTCGTGCCAGTCAGTTCCAAACCAATTTGCCGGCGGTGCTTGAGTTATCGAGTACTCCCTCCCGCAGCACGACTGAACTCCTGACCTTGATGGGAGGTGGCTCAATCGCCGATCTCAACCAAGTGGGGGGAGAAACAGTGGTGGCTAGTCTCGCCGGATCCGCTCTTTTTAACAACCTACAGGCATTGATTGATCAGGCCACGGGTAACCGCGCCTCCTTTCGGATTTTCCCAGCCGTGGTGCCCCCCGATCGCCAAGCCCAAAGCCAAGCCCCAACGCTTGCCGTGGGGTCTGAACTCGGCTTTCAACTGAATAGCTTTACCTCGGTTTCTCTCTCGCAGTTGCTGACTGCCCCTAGTGATCCCACCCGCTTTAACCTCGGCTTTCAGGTGACAGAGCAGATTCGCCTTGGCGGACAGGTGAGCACCGCCGGTCAGGGCACAGGTTTTCTTGAGTTTCGCTACCGTTTTTAAGGTCGTCTAAAATCAAGCTATCGCCGGCAGGGGGGAAGTCTGCGCCGGAAATTTGCAGCGGCTCTACGCAGTTGCGGCGCTCTTTCCGGGCGGGGGATTTTGGCGCTGCTTTGAATTGAAGGCTGATCGACGCAATGGGATGGGCAAGCCCTCTTGAGGACTGCCGGCAAGATTTCCTACGATGAAGGGGACAGCCGCTGGCAGTAGGTATCGAAACGCATCCTGTTAGCCATTGTGGCGTGAGATGAGCGATTGGCGTCAGCATTGCCGGTGCAAAAGCTAAACCATGACGGATATCCAAGCCCTTTTTGAGCGCATTGCCCCCCTCTACGATCGCCTCAATGATCAATTGAGCTTTGGCCTTCACCATGTCTGGAAGCAAATGGCCGTGGACTGGCTGGAACTGCCTAGAGGGGCAACGGCTTTGGATCTCTGCTGTGGCACGGGGGATTTGAGTCGTCTGCTGGCGCGTCGGGTGGGACGGCAGGGGCGGGTGGTGGGGCTAGACTTTGCTGCGGCACCGCTGGCGATCGCCCGCCAACGGAGTTACCATTACTCCCAAATTGAATGGCTTCAGGGGGATGCCTTGGCTGTACCCTTTGCGGATCAAACCTTTCAGGGCATCACCATCGGCTACGGGCTACGCAACGTGTCAGATATTCCCCAAGCCCTCAGAGAAATGTTTCGGCTGCTTATTCCCGGTGGGCGGGCAGTCATCCTCGACTTTAGCCATCCCCAAACCCCTGCACTCCGGCAATTTCAGCAATGGTATTTGCAACAGTGGGTGGTGCCCACTGCCCGTCAGTACGGCTTGGCGGCGGAGTATGACTATTTGTGGCCAAGTATTCAGGCCTTCCCTACCCCCCCTAGCCTCTGTGAATTGCTTCAAAAAGCGGGCTTTCAGCAGGTCAAGCACTACCCCCTTCTAGGGGGACTGATGGCTATTACGATTGCACAAAAATAAAATGATCTATGTTACAAATGTTAGACTTAAGCCCTCCGGGAATCCTCTAAGCTATAAGTAGAGCCTCTTTCTATAGGGTTGAGCAGGCATCAGCAAAATGAGCTTTTAGGAATTGGGTTTAGTGGCTCTGCGTCATACTCAATGGCTCTGAAAAAGGCTGTAGGCAAATTAGAGGGCATGTGGAGGGCAGTATGTATAAAAAAATTCTTGTTGCAGTTGATGACAGTGAACTCGGAGAACAAGTTTTTCAGACCGCGCTGGATTTGGCACAGCACTATCAAGCCCGCATGATGCTAATTCATGTCCTCTCACCCACCAATGAATCCTATCCTGACCCGATCTTTACCACTCCTTTGGCGTCGGGCGTATATGTGGGACTCCATGAGGAAGTGATGCGTGCCTATGCTGAGCAGTGGGAAAACTTTGAGCAAAAAGGCTTGGATATGCTGCGCAACCTTACCCAAATTGCCACTGAAAAGGGGGTGGCCACAGAATTTACCCAAGCCTTGGGGGATGCGGGTCGTGCCATTTGTGATCTGGCTAAAGATTGGGAAAGCGATTTGATTGTGCTGGGGCGGCGGGGTCTGAAGGGGTTAAGCGAGTTTTTCCTCGGCAGTGTCAGCAACTATGTGCTTCACAATGCCCCCTGTTCTGTGCTCACCGTGCAGCGTCGCCGTGATTGAGATGTCCGTTCGCATGAAGTTCCTTGTGCAGCCCACCCGTTCTGAGTGGGTCAAGCAGGCGATCGCTCACCTAGATACGATTTTGCTGGATCACTCCCACTGTGAGCGCAAAGCTGCTGGCGTTGCCATCAATCTGATGTTTCGCTACCCCTCCCACAAGCCCTTAGTGGATGCCCTAACCGATATTGCCCAAGAAGAACTCGATCACTTTCGCCAAGTCAATCAGCAACTAGAACGCCGCCACATTGCCCTTGCGCCCCTGAGTGCACCCCCTTACGCCTCTCGACTGAATGCTGCTGTCCGCCCACAGGAACCCCAGCGCTTCTTGGATACCCTATTGGTTTGCGCGTTGATTGAAGCCCGCAGTCACGAACGGTTGCAACTGCTGGCTCAGCACTGCCCGGATCGGGAACTGGCGGAATTTTTTGCCAGTTTAGTAACCTCTGAGGCACGCCACTATGGCACCTATTGGTACTTGGCCTATACGTCCTTTGGTCTAGAGGTGGTGCAAGAGCGATTGCAGCAGTTGGCTGCCCTTGAGAGCACGATTCTCAGCACGCCCTATCCCTTGCCCCGAATTCACAGCTAGCCCTAGATTGCCGGTGGTGTTGCCTCTTGGGCAGTGGAGGGCTGACCGACCGTAAGGCGCACGCTTTGGCCAAATTGCTCTAAAACCACTGTGGGTGTGGTGTCGTAGGCATCAATAGAACGCACAATCACATTGCCAGCGATCGTATCCCCCACCTGCACAGTACGGGTAATGTTTTCCTTGGGTGAGAAAATAATTGCTTGGAGGCGGCCATTCACCGCAGCCACACCAAAAACTTTCACTGCTTGAGCATCAACCGGTGGAGGTGGTGGTGGGGTCATAGGTCGGCTGGCGGTACCACCCGTTCCTGCACCATTGCCCACTGCTCTCGGCATCCCATTGGCACTATTTCCCGTGCGGCTAGTATCACCAATTTCGCCGTTGATACCGCCCCTATTTGCAGTTAGTAAGGGAACAGGCTCAAAAGGATTTGGGCGACCGACATTTGTAAGCCCCTCAATGTAGGTTTTGGGGTTGGTGGGTGGGGTTAAGGCGGCAACCGCAGATCCGGCAGCACTGGGTTCGGTGGGTTCAGGTGTCGTCGGAGTTGCTGCGGGGGGAGTAACCGGTTGCTCAGGTTGGGTGGTCATTTCTGTTTCGGTGATCATGAAGCCGCAACCACTCATTACCGAGGTCAGTACCCCGGCTGCAATGGCAATGATCTTGGTGCGCTGTTTCAACATTTTGGTGTCTCACCCGTGCATGATGGTCTGGTGGTGCAGACGTGCTCTTTGTTGCCTACTATAAAATGTACTGTTGGCCGGCAGTGGCTATGCGTAGGCAGTTACCGAAGTGGTCTTCGCGGCGTAGGGTTGCTGTGGGGGCGATCGCTCGGTACACTGAAAAACAACTGTAACGTTATTTACGGAATCAATCGGTCATGAGTGCTAAGCCCGTCGTGATTGCTCCCTCCATCCTCTCTGCCGACTTCAGTCGTTTGGGTGAAGAGATCCAAGCGGTGGATCGGGCGGGAGCCGACTGGATCCATGTGGATGTCATGGATGGTCGCTTTGTTCCCAATATCACGATTGGGCCATTGATTGTGGAGGCGATTCGCCCCTTGACCCAAAAGCCGCTCGATGTCCACTTAATGATTGTCGAGCCAGAAAAATATGTGGCAGATTTTGCCAAAGCAGGGGCAGATATTATCTCTGTTCACGCTGAACACAATGCCTCGCCTCACCTGCACCGCACTCTCTGCCAAATTCGTGAACTGGGCAAACAGGCGGGGGTAGTGCTCAATCCCTCTAGCCCCCTCGAACTCATTGAGTACGTTCTTGATGTCTGTGACCTTGTGCTCATCATGAGTGTCAACCCCGGCTTTGGGGGCCAGAAGTTTATTCCAGCCGTCCTGCCCAAAATTCGGCGGTTACGGCAACTGTGCGAAGAGCGCGGCTTAGATCCATGGATTGAAGTGGACGGCGGTCTCAAGGTGGACAATACATGGCAAGTTCTTGAGGCGGGTGCCAATGCCATCGTGGCGGGTTCAGCGGTCTTTCATGCCTCTGACTACGCTGCCGCGATCGCCGGTATCCGCAACAGTAAACGGCCTAGCCCTGAGTTGGTGACTGCCTAGACGGGGGGTGAAAGCGCTCCCACGAAAAGGCTTTGAGGTGGCGATCGCCCGTCTGGTGCAGGATCAAGTTGGCTATCAACTTTGCTGTAATGGGGGCAAGCAAAATGCCGTTGCGGTGATGGCCTGTGGCAAGGTAGAGATTCGCCGCCGGCCCTTGCCCCAAAATGGGTAGCTCATCGGGGGTAGTCGGACGATAGCCCCACCACGTATCAATCACCTCGTAGCTGGCCAATTCCGGCAGAAGGGCAGTAGCGCGATTGAGCAGGGCTTGCAGACCCGCCACCGTCGTCCCCTCTTGGAACCCCACATCCTCACTGGTGGCACCCACCACCACTTTGCCGGAGCGACGCGGCACCAGATAGATCTGATCGCCGAAGATCACATGGTTTAGCAGGGGTTGCCCCGGCGGCTTCAGTGCCAACATTTGTCCCTTGCGGGGGGTAACGGGTAGGGGAAGGAGGCGTTGCGCCCAAGCCCCTGTGGCCAGAATATAAATCCCCGCAGCCCAACGCCCACGATCGCTCTCTAAGGCGGTGATGTTCCCTTGGGGGGTTTGCTCAAACCGCTGCACAGTAATGCCCTCAATCACCTCGACGCCAAGTATTCGAGCGGCACTCACCAAAACCTTGGCCAAGTTGCACGTATTGACCTGCCCATCTTGGGGAAACCACCAAGCCCCCAGCACACTCTCCGCAAAGCCCGCTTGATAGTTCGCCAGTTCAGCCCCCTCTAGCCAGCGGCTGTCGGATTCCATGGGGTGGGAGCGATCGCGCTGCCGCTCATCGGTGACCGGTGCCAAAATGCCACAGGGCCAGTAGCCCGCATCCATTCCGGTCAATTGCTCCAGCTTGTCAATCCAACTGGGATAGAGATTGCGGCTGGCCGTACACAAATTCCACATAGCGCCTGCGGGTAAGCCTTCGGCTTGGGGAGCCAACATTCCCGCCGCTGCATGGAGAGCGGCTTCGCGAAACTGGCGGCTAAGAACTGTGGGTCGTGCCCCCCGCAATGCCAACTCGATGGCGATCGCCAGCCCCATAGTGCCGCCACCAATAATCAAAATGTCCCGCTGTTCATCCCCAAGGATCATTACTTGATGCTTAATCTCAATTTACACATTTCTTTATCTTGGCATTTGCCACCCCTTAAGGGTAGTCCAAACCACCCATTTGCGGGCGAACGGCGCCTTATTTTTCCCTCCTGAAGTCAACTCGTTATAATAGGGGCGATCGCGGTGGATTTGCTGCCGCTGTGTGGTAATTTTCCATGATCTCATCCGGCTCTCACTACCCGATCTTTGGTCCTGAAATTCGTTGTCCCCACTGTCGGCAAGTCATTCCTGCTCTGACCCTCACCGATACGTATCTGTGCCCGCGCCACGGTCCTTTTGAAGCGGATGCCAAAACCGGGGAATTGATGCATCTGCAATCGGGTCGCATTTGGCGCCTCTGGGAAGGGGAATGGTATCGTCAGCACACCCACCCCGACGGGATTCGCTTTGAAATCCACGATGCCCTCGATCGCCTCTATACCCAAGGCTACCGCGCCACCAAAGTCATTATTGCCGAACGCTATCGTGACCTCTTTTGCGCCTACCTTGAACGCAGTACCCCTTGGCGAGGTTCCACGGATCCACAAATGCTGCGCCTGTTTGGTTTACCCGTTGAGTTTAGCCCCCCCGCCAGCCAAGAGGAGCGCTGGGAGGTAATTAACTTTGATCTGGAAAAAGAACCGGGTACCCCCATCCGCCCCCCCTATTTTCGGATGTTTGACTAGTGATGCGCACCCTCGCCGACTGTGGCGAACTGGAATTGATTGCCCGCCTGCGCCCTTACTGCCACAGGGAATTGATTGGCGATGATGCCGCGGTTCTGTCACTACCCCCCGCTGAACAACTCGTTGTCAGTACCGATGTCTTGGTTGAGGGGGTGCACTTTAGTTTAGGGATGAGCGGTATGCCGGCAACGATGACACCGGTAGATGTGGGGTGGCGATCGCTGGCTGCCAATTTATCCGACCTAGCCGCCATGGGAGCCTTGCCCTTGGGAGCAACCGTGGGTCTAGCGGCACCTCGCAACTGTCCTGTGGCAACCGTTGAGGGCATTTACCAAGGGATGGCGGCCTGTGCTCAAGCCTACGGCACCGGTATTATTGGCGGCGATACCTGCCGCTCTAGCGTTCTCAGTCTCAGCATCACCGTCTTGGGCAGTGCACCGCCAGAACAGATTATTTATCGCGATCGCGCCCAGGTGGGGGATGTGATTGTGGTCACGGGGGTGCATGGTGCCTCCCGTGCCGGTCTGGAGTGCCTTTTACATCCCCAGTGGGCCAGCACCGTGCCCGAAGAACTGCGGCAGGCGTGGATTCAAGCCCATCAGCGCCCCCAACCGCGATTGGATCTTGTGCAATGGCTGCGCCAACAGATGCCCCCGCCGCGTCTTGCCGGTATGGATAGCAGTGATGGTCTGGCGGCGGCTGTCCTGCAACTCTGTCAGGCCAGCGGGGTGGGTGCCGTCCTTTGGGCTGAGCAGATTCCCACCGTGCCCTATGGCGATCGCTCCCAAGCGTTGAATTGGGCCCTCTACGGCGGTGAAGATTTTGAGCTGGTGCTGTGCCTTGCTCCGGAATTGGCTCAGGCTCTCTGTAGGGCAGCAGGTGACCAAGCCGCCATTGTTGGCGAAATTACCCCTGAAACAACAGTGCAACTCAAGCTCAATGGTGACTTATTGCCCCTGCAGCCCGAGCAACTGTTTCAGCACTTTTAGGCAATTGGTGGACGCCGCTGAAGCACGGTGCCGGTCGCTGAGAGGGAGGCCAAGATAGGGTCTAGCCGTCAAGGAATATTACAAAAATTCATAAAGCTTGGGGGCGATCGCCGACAAATCCCCATAAATTTATACATTTCTTAAAAAAATGCCAAGCTACCCCCGAATCGTTCTAATCTAAGTTAGCGCGTTAACTAAAAGTAAAGGGAGCCTCTTAGTAACCATGGTTGTCAAAGCAAGTGGTGGAAGCTCGGTTGCCCGCCCGCAACTTTATCAAACAGTCCCCGTTTCAACGATTGTTCAAGCCGAACAGCAGGATCGCTTCCTGAATCGGGGTGAACTGGATGAACTCGCTGTTTATCTGCGCTCCGGGGCAAAACGCCTTGAAATTGCCACCACCCTCACCCGCAACGCCGATATCATCGTTTCCCGTGCTGCCAACCGCATCTTTGTCGGTGGTTCCCCCATGGCTTTTCTCTCCCGTCCCCAAACTGAAGAAGCCCCCCAATTCACCACAGGGGCGAGGGGCGAAGCGATTGACATGAAAGAAGCCATGAAACTGGGAACCGCAACCTATGTGGACACCCGTGGTGGATTCCTAGAGGGATTGCGCTCTGTCTTTAGTGCCTCCAGTGGCGGTGCGCCCGTGGGCTTCAAACCCATCAACATTGCCCGCTATGGCCCTGCTCGCATGGAAAAATCCCTGCGCGACTTAGATTGGTTCCTGCGCTATACCACCTACGCCATTGTGGCCGGCGATCCCAACATTCTGGCGGTGAATACACGCGGCTTGCGGGAAATCATTGAGGCTGCTTGCTCCACCGATGCCACCATTGCTGCGCTACAGGAAATGCGGCGGGCAGCGCTGAGCTACTTTGAAAAAGATGCTGAAGCCAAGGGCATTGTGGAAACCTACTTTGAAGTTCTGATCAACGAATTTATTGCCCCTGCCCCCTCTGATAAGGTGCGGCAGCGCAACTCGACGGATCTCCAAGGTCTGCAACTGCCCCAGATTTACTTCAACGCTGCTGAACGCCGTCCCAAATTTGTCATGAAACCGGGACTATCAGCCGCTGAGAAAAACGAGGTGATCAAAGCTGCCTATCGGCAAGTTTTTGAACGGGACATTTCCCGCGCCTATGGCTTGGGTATCTCTGACCTTGAATCCAAGGTGAAAAATGGCTCCATCTCCATGAAGGAGTTCATCCGCCAACTGGCCAAATCACCCCTTTACCGCAAAAACTTCTACGAACCCTATATCAACAGCCGTGTCCTAGAGCTGGCCTTCCGCCATATTTTGGGTCGTGGGCCATCTAGCCGCGAGGAAGTGCAAACCTACTTTGCCATTCTCTCCCAAGGGGGTCTCCCTGCCTTGGTGGATGCCCTAGTGGATTCCAAGGAATACAGTGATTACTTTGGTGAAGAGACAGTGCCCTACTTACGGGGTCTGGGTCAAGAGGCTCAAGAATGTCGCAACTGGGGTGCCCAACAGGATCTCTTCAAGTACAGTGCCCCTTTCCGCAAAGTCCCGCAATTCATTACCACCTTTGCCGCTCAGGATCAGCCGCTGCCGGATCAGCACCCCTACGGTGCCGGCAACGATCCCCTAGAAATTCAGTTTGGCGCCATTTTCCCCAAAGAGAAGAAAAACCCCAGTGCCCGCCCCCAACCCTTCAACAAAGACACCCGCCGCATTTTGATTACGCGCGGGCCGGGGATCAACAATCAGGTCAGCAATCCCGCAGCGCGTGGGGTCGCCCCCGGCAGCCTAGGGCCAAAAGTCTTCAAACTGGATCAGCTTCCCAGCATCAATGCCCGCATCGGCAAACGCTCGATCGCCACGGGCGGCGACAGTGTGAAGTTTGCGGAAAGTTCGACCCAGCGGGTGATTCGTGCCGCTTATCTCCAAGTTTTTGGTCGCGATGTCTATGAAGGGCAACGCCAAAAAGTGGCCGAGATCAAGCTGGAAAACGGTGAAATTTCTGTCCGTGAATTTGTGCGGATTTTGGCTAAATCGAATCTCTTCCGCAGTCTCTACTGGACACCACTGTACGTCACCAAAGCGATTGAATATATTCACCGTCGCCTCTTGGGGCGTCCCACCTATGGTCGCCAAGAGATGAATGCCTACTTCGACATTGCCTCGAAGAAAGGTCTCTATGGCTTGGTGGATGCGATCATTGATAGCCAAGAGTACAGTGAAGCCTTTGGCGAAGATACGGTTCCCTACGAACGCTACATTACGCCCCAAGGTCTGGCCTTGCGATCGCTACGCACGGGCACGATTGGTGAAACTGGCGTACCGCCTGAGAAAGAAGAAACACCTCGTTTTGTCGAATTGGGGGCGGTGACCGAACTGCGGACAGAGCCGGCGATTCAATTTCGGGTCAATCAAGGGGTAAGCAAGCGCCGCGAGCAAAGCAAGGTCTTCAAGCTCACGGATCTCAACGACAAGCAAAATCTACAACTGGTGATTCAAGCTGCCTATCGTCAGGTCTTTGAGCGGGATGTCGCCCCCTACATTGTCCGCGATGAATTTACTGCCCTCGAATCGAAGCTCAGCAACGGTGAGATTACCCTCAAGGAGTTCATCGAAGGCTTGGGTTGCTCAGAACTTTATCAGAAGGAGTTCTACACCCCCTATCCCAACACCAAGGTGATCGAACTGGGCACCAAGCACTTTTTGGGGCGGGCACCCCTCGATCAAGCGGAAATTCGCCGTTACAACCAAATCCTCGCCACCCAAGGCCTAAAGGCTTTTGTGCAAGCCCTTGTTAGTAGTGCGGAATACGCTGAAGCCTTTGGCGAGGATACGGTGCCCTATCGTCGCTTCCCCACCTTGCCGGCGGCCAACTTCCCCAACACTGAGAAATTGCACAATCAACTCACGAAGCAAAGTGATGCGATTGTCGTGCCCAGCTTCGCACCGGTGAAACCTCGCCTCGATAATACGAAGCTGCCACTCCTCAGTCGGGCGATCGCCGAGCAAGAGGCCAAGGCGCGTCAAGCAGATCCCAGCAAACCCCGCTTCATCGAATTGGGACGCTCCTTCCGCAATGGCGATGGTCAATCGGTGGAAGTGGGTGTGGGTACGACCCGGCGCCGTCCCGCTCGCATTTTCCGCATGACCGTGGGTGCCCCCAGTGCTGAGGTGGAGCTGGTGATCAATGCCATCTACTGCCAAGTGATGGATGTCTTCAGTGGCCAAGTGCCGAGCCAGTTCCGGCGCCCCGATCTCGAGAGTCGCCTGCGCAACGGTGAAATTACCGTCCGCGAGTTTGTGCGTACACTGGCCAGCTCCGAGATCTATCGCCACCGCTTCTACACCCCCTATCCCAACACTAAGGTGATTGAGTTCCTCTTCCGTCACCTCCTCGGTCGTGCGCCGGCCACCCAAGCGGAAATTCGCCAATACAACAAAATCTTGGCGGATCAAGGCCTCAAGGCCGCTGTCGAAACAATGGTGAATAGCCCTGAGTACAGCCGCTACTTTGGCGAAGATGTCGTGCCCTACAAACGCTTCCCGACGCTACCGGCGGGCAACTACATTGGCAGTGTCAAAGCCGATGCCGACTTGGTGAAGCAATCTTGGTCGAGTCTCTCACCCTCGTTGGTGGGGATTCAGCCCAGCCGTCGCGACTAGGGAACGTTAATCCGTACACCAGCGGATGCTCTTGCAGGGGTGTCCGCTTTTTTGTTGGGAAAGACCACGTTAAAATATCTTAAAGATTTTCAATTCTGAAAAACCCGCAAAATCCTGTCCTAGTCAGGGCTGGGAGTCTTTCTATAGCCAGTAAAAAAATGATAGAGTACAAAAAATTCACATTTTAATTTCTATCCATTACCGTCCTCATTGAGTAGGAGTGTCCGTTACTTTGGAGAGCCAAAAAGACAAAAAAGAAAAGATACTCGTTGTTGATGATGAAGCGAGTATTCGCCGGATTTTAGAAACGCGGCTGTCAATGATTGGCTATACCGTCGTTACTGCCGCCGATGGCGAAGAAGCCCTGACCGTATTCCGGCAGGAGCAGCCGGATTTAGTGGTGCTGGATGTGATGATGCCCAAACTAGATGGCTATGGCGTCTGTCAAGAACTGCGCAAAGAATCCGATGTTCCCATCATTATGCTCACTGCCCTTGGCGATGTCGCCGATCGCATTACGGGGCTGGAACTGGGTGCCGATGATTATGTGGTCAAGCCTTTTTCTCCCAAAGAGTTGGAAGCCCGCATTCGCTCGGTGCTGCGCCGCATTGAAAAAACCAGTACCTCTGGCATCCCTAGCTCCGGGGTGATTCAGGTGGGCAATATCCGCATTGATACCAACAAACGCCAAGTCTATAAGGGGGATGAGCGGATCCGCCTCACGGGCATGGAATTTATGCTCTTGGAATTGCTGGTGGGTCGCTCCGGCGAACCCTTCTCCCGAGGAGAAATTCTCGAGCAGGTGTGGGGCTATACCCCAGAACGCCATGTGGATACGCGGGTGGTGGATGTCCACATTTCCCGATTGCGGGCTAAGCTAGAGGAAGACCCCAGTAATCCAGAGTTGATTTTGACGGCACGGGGAACGGGGTATCTCTTTCAGCGGATTACTGAACCGGGAGAAGCCAGTAACAAAAACTCATAACCCGTTGGCTTGAGGTTGACCTATGGGTAAGCCACACTGGCGTTGGTCAGATGTTTTGGGACTAGGGCTGACCACTCTAGCCCTTGTTATTGTTGCTTTTATGCAGCAGGATGCTCTGCGGCAATTACAAGCTCAAACGGGAGAACAATTCACCGATGCCGAATATGAGCGCCAGAATACCCAAACCATTACGCAAATGCGGCTTTTGGCCAATCTCCCTTCCTTTGGTTTTGACAATTTGGTTGCCGATTGGGCATTTTTGCAATTTCTGCAATTTTTTGGTGATTCCGCTGCCCGCCAAGTTACGGGTTACGATGACGTGCCCGCTTTTTTTGAGGTGATTGTTGCCAAAGACCCTCGCTTTGCCCAGATCTATCCCTATCTCTCAACGGCCATCACGGTGTATGCCGGACAGCCCCAAACCTCTGTGGCGTTAATGGAGCAGGGGTTGCCCTTGATGGATCCCTATCACCAGCCGACAGGTTACTTGGCATGGGTGTTTCGGGCCATGGATGAATTTCTCTTTTTGGGTCAGGGACAAGCGGCAGCAGAGTCCTACGATCGCGCCGCAGTTTGGGCAGAACTCAATCCCGATCCCCAAGTACGTGACTCAGCAGAGTATTATCGCTCCTTGGCACGCACCCTACGGCGAGATCCCGACAGCCGCATGGCCCAGATTAATTCGTGGATTTGGGCACTGGTCAATGCAGTGAGCGATCGCTCCCGCCAAACGGCAATAGAGAATATTGAACGCCTTGGGGGCAAAGTCTCGCGACTCCCCGATGGTACGTGGCAAATCCGCCACCCCGAGGATCTGCGGTAATTCCTGTGGAACGTACCATTCCCGAAATTAATGAAAAGATTAGAGCCGGTAAGGCCACGGTTTGGACGCTGGCAGAATTGAAAGCCCGCCTTGAAAGCTTGAGCATTGCCGAAGCGACCCGCCAAGTGGACGTGATCACCACAGGCACGTTTGAACCGATGGAGTCTTCGGGGGCAATCATCAATTTGGGGCCGACGGATCCCCCGATTAAGCTGCGGCAGTGTTGGCTCGATGGCATTCCCGCCTACAGTGGTTTTGGCGCTGTGGATCTATACTTGGGAGCAGCACAATCACCGGAGCTAAGTTCTGAAGGGGGCGAAGCTGACAGTCTGCGGGAACGCGGGGGAGGCCATGTCATTGCCGATTTGATTGCGGGTAAAGCAGTTCCCCTGCGGGCAGTGGGCTATGTCACCGACTGTTATCCCCGTGCCACCTTAGAAACGGTGATCAGCAAAGAGACGATCAATCAGTTCTATCTCTACAATCCCCGTAATCTTTATCAAAATTTTATTGTGGGGGTCAATGGGGGCGATCGCCCGCTCTATACCTACCTTGGCCCACTACAACCACAATTGGGGAATGCCGTCTATGCTTGTGGCGGTGCCCTCTCGCCTTTACTGAATGATCCCTACTTGCGACTGGTGGGGATTGGCACGCGCATTTTTCTTGGCGGTGGCATTGGCTATGTAGCGTGGGAAGGTACGCAACACTTCCCCTTGCAAAAACGCCTTGCGAACGACACCCCCATTGGACCAGCAGCCACCCTTGCCCTCATCGGCGATGCCAAACAGATGGATCCTTTTTGGGTGCGTGGTTGCTATTTCAAGCACTATGGGGCGTCCCTCATGTTGGGGGTGGGCGTTCCTTTACCGGTACTGGATCAAGAAGTCATTGCCCGCTGCGCCATTCGCGATGAGGATGTCGTTGCCCCAATTATTGATTTTTCAATTCCTCGTCGAGTGCGTCCCACGTTTGGCATGGTCAACTATGCGCAACTCAAGTCGGGTAAAATCAAGATTGAAGGCAAAACCGTGCGCACCGCTCCCCTCACCAGTCTCTACTTTAGTCACCGCATTGCCGAAATCCTCAAGGACTGGATCCGCAGTGGCCAGTTTACACTCACAGAACCCACTGCCCCATTGCCACGCGATCGCGCCTTCTTGCCGCAACAACCTTGGATGCCCGCTGCCAGTGATGATTAATGACGTTTGGCGAGTGGAAACCCTCCTTTCGCTATACTGACAAATAGTTAAACTACCTTGGCCTTGACAATTCTCCAGTCCCCGACCTAGTGATTTAGGCCACTGCTGAACTCTGGCGGATGGGTGTTTAATAAAGATATAGGATTCTGGATTGAAGCGATCGCTGGCAAACGCAAAGCTGCATCCTTCACTAACTCAAATCCGTCATGCGTATTATTACGGTTGTCATCTGTTGCCGTTGTGTGTCAGTCTCAGCGTTAGGGTAGAGGTCAAGGGCTGTGCAGTATCTCGCCGAGGTGATTAAAAAAACGGGTTTCATGGGGACGAAATCCGAACTGAAGTTGCTCATGCGCGAGCAGGCCGGGTATTGGCACCCTGTCCCCCAAAACGAAGAGACGATTCCCTTTGACAACAGTCGCGACTATGGCAACGGCGTGCTGGTTTTTGTGGAAATGGCCGCCAACCGCCAAATTCACAATGTGGATGAAGCGACGCGCCGCCTTACAGGTATTTTGCACGGCTTTACGCGGATGCGCGAGCGTTTCCAAAGCCAAGAGGAAGAAATTGAAGGCTGGAAGCAATCTTTGTTGTATCAGTCAGAGGCTCTCAGTCAGCGGGAACAGGAATTTGAACAGCGCAAAGAAGAACTTCAAGAACTCGAGGCACAACTAGCAGGCGCTGAGGAGCAATTGGCACAACTCAACAAACTGCGGGAGGAATTGACCGCCGAGGAACAGCGAATTCAAGCAGAGCGCCAAGCCCTTGAAAATCTACGCCACCAAGTACACCAAGAGCAGCAGCGCTGGGAACAACTCAAATCTAGCCACAGTGTTGGCCTCTCCCCTGAGCAAATTCGCCAAGTGGACTCAATCTTGCAGGAATTGGCGAATAGCCTGAACGGAAGTGGGCATCCCGCCCTCACAGAATGCTTTCAGATTTTAGACCAACAGCAGTCTTTGCTCAACCAATACTGGCAGCAGCTAGAGCACCTTGAGCAAGAAGTGAACCAACAACAAGCCACCTTAGAGCAGCAGCTTCAAGCCTTTCAAGAAAAAGAAGAGGCTTGGCGCAAAGCCCAAGAAGTCTTTTGGCAGGATAGCCGGGCGATCGCCCTTCAGGAGGAACTCTGCCGCTACAAACAATCCGTGCTTGAAAAAGAACGCCACCTCCTTGTCCAACAGGAGGAAATGATCCAGCAAATGCGCCAAGCCATGGTTAGTGATCTCACAGAGGCAGTGGATGTCAATGCCCTGATGAAAATGCCCATGGAGGAACTGGAAAAAGAAGTGGCCAACCGCGGCAATGACCTCAAACGTGCCTCTGCCTTTGTCAACGATCAAGAAGAAGAGCTAAAGATGGCGCTGGAGTCCTTGGCAGAACTAGAGCAAAGAGTCAAAGAAGCGAGTGACTTCGATCGCCTGCAACTGGCAGGAGAACTGGAGGACGAACGCCAGCGCTGTAATCTGCTCAATCAAGCGCTTGAAGGACAGCGGCAAAATATCCGTGAAAAAGAAGCGATCTACAAAATTCACAAGCAAGTGCTAGAGGCGCGCAAAGATCCTGCCTCCCAACAGGGCATTAGCCTTATTCCCATCCTCAGTGAACTCGAGCGCCAGTTTCAAGAGTACAGTGTGGCCGTCAATCAACTGGCCGAAGAATTGCAGCAGGCCTATACCGATCTAGAAAGTCTACGCCACGACCTCGAAGAGCGCCGCAAGCTGCAACAGCAGCAAAAAGACCAACTCAGTCAAGAAGAACAGGCACTGATTGAAGACCAACGTTTACTCGCCGCCAAGCGCGGGCAGGCGAATCTGCTGCGGGAAATTTTACAGCCCGTCCAAGATCGCCTCAATCACCTGCGTCAAGGTCTAGAGGGACTGAACCAAAATATCCTCAATGGCCGCCCCAGTGCCCTCATTTCTGAGTTGCAGCAGGTGATCATGAATTTGGGGCAGGGGGCTTAGCTGCTAATTGCGCTGCCGCATTGCTTCTCGGACTTTGGTTTCCCCGCTGCGGTTATTTTGTTCGCGGTACAGCTTTAGAGCCATTTGATAGGCACTGCGAGCCTCCTGACGCCGACCTTGGGCGGCCAAGGCTTTCCCCAAGCGATAAAATCCTTCGGCATCTTTGGGGTTGATCTGCGTGGCTTGACGATACATCGCCGCAGCTTCAAGGGGATTATTTTGCTGCATTAAGAGTTCACCAAAACTGAAGTAGGTGGCTACCCGTTCGGGTTGCAGCGTGATCAGACGGCGATAGGTTTGAATGGCACGCTCCGGTTGATTGGCAGCAACGGCGAGTTCTGCCACCTGTTCAAGGAGATCCGCATCTCGCTGACCCAAGTTAGCCGCACGATCAATTGCCTGCCACCCATTACTCGTGTCCCCAGCTGCTAGGAGAGCCATCCCCAAATTGAGTTGGATCGAGGCATTGCCGGGGGCAAGGGTTGCCGCCTGTTGCAGGTTACTAAGGGCTTCAGGGATATTGCGTTGTTGGAGCAGCAAAACACCTAATCCCTTCTGAGCTGCCCAATTGCGAGGGTCAAGACTGAGGGCAGAGCGGTAGGCCTGCATAGCGCCTTGGGAATCTCCCATGCGGGCAAGAATCACCGCCAGTCCTTCATAAGCTTGGGCATTACGGTTATTTAGGCGAATTGCTTGGCGGTAGGCGGCAGCAGCACCGTCGTTTTCCCCCATCATTCCCAGACTGTAGCCTAGGGCATAGTAAAAATCAGCGTTTTGTTGATCCAGCTCAATGGCGCGTTGGTAGGCACGGGCGGCTTCGGCAAATTGTCCTTGCTGGGCATAGATGTAGCCAATGGCAGAATGCACGCGGGGATTACGGCTCTCGCTCTGGAGCAGTTGCTGATAAATGGCCAAGGCTTGGGCATAGTTTCCTGCTTCCACTAGCCGTCGCCCTTCCTCCATTAGCGTGCTGACTTGAGTATTGGCGTGGACTGGCGATGCTAGCCAAAAGCCGAGACTGGCAATACTAGCCCATAGAAGGGAATTGAAGCGCATCGTGAGTGAGTCCTCCTCGCAAACGTTAACCGCAACTTAACGGTTGTTTACAGCTCCCTTAAAAGATGATGCAAATTCCGCCAAAGGCGATCGCCAAGAGTTAAGAGATCTAGTTAAGGCAAACGACAGCCCTTTTCTATGGAATACATCAAAGGAAGGGGAGCCTCTCTTGTAGTGGTTTTCACATTTCTAGGTGTGTACCACTTTGTGAAAAGGGCTGCAAAGGTCTATTCTGGACAATTTTGACCCAAATGGCAAATCAAAAGGTAGGTGTGCGATGGCGAGACGATGCAACATTGCCTTGGTAGGCAGCTACAACAGTGGCAAAACGACCCTCGCAGAAAGTATTTTGCGCCTGACCCACGCCACACATGGGAAGGCCAGTAGTCTTCTTGATACCAGTCCTGAGGCTCGCGATCGCCAGATGGGGGTGGAACTGAATGTCGCTTATACCCGGTATGGGGACTTAGACCTGACGCTTCTCGACTGTCCAGGCTCGGTGGAATTGCTCCAAGAAACCCTCAATGCTCTCGTGGGCGTGGATATGGCGATCGTGGTCTGTGAACCCCTCAGCGATCGCGCCTTTACCCTGACCCCTCTGTTCAAATTCCTCGACGACTGGCAGATCCCCCACATGCTCTTTGTCAACAAGATGGAGCGCGCCCACGACCCCTACATGGAGATCCTCGCCGCCTATCGCCAAGTTTCCAGTCGTCCCCTTGTACCCCACCAGTACCCCATTTGGCAGGGGGATCATCTCTTGGGCTACGTTGACTTGGTGACGGAGCAGGCCTATCACTACCACGCGGGGGCAGCGGCGGATTTAGTCCCCTTTCCTTCGGAATTACAAGCGGTCGAACAGGCGGCACGAGCAGAGCTATTGGAGGCTCTAGCCAACTATGACGATCACCTCCTAGAGGAACTCCTTGAGGATATTGCGCCACCGCAAAGTGAAATCATGGCGGATTTGCGCTGGGAGTTGGGAGCCGATTTAATTGTGCCCGTCTTCTTTGGCAGTGCGCAAACGGACTACGGGGTGCGTCCCCTCTTGGCGGCTCTGGATCGCGAAGCCCCCGATGCCACCGAAACCGCTGCCCATCGCCAGATCAAGGGTGAGGAACCCCTTGCCCAAGTGCTGAAGACTTTCTATCTGCCCCAAGGCGGCGGCAAATTCTCCCTTGTGCGGGTATGGCAGGGCACCTTGACCGATGGTATGAGCCTGAATGAGGGGCGCGTGGGTGGTATCTACCGTGCCCAAGGCACGCAACTGGAATCCTTGGGGCAAGCAACGGCGGGTGAGATCGTTCTCTTGGCGCGGCTAGAGGGTATTCGTACAGGTGAGACCCTCAGTGTCAGCGGTCAGGCCATGCCTTTGCCCTGTGCGCCGCAACTGGAACCCGTCTATGCCTTGGCCATTACCCCCAGTAAACGCAGTGATGAGGTGAAGCTCACCGGTGCCCTGCAAAAACTCCTTGAGGAAGACCCGGCGCTGCGCTGGGAACAGCATGGCGATACCCATGAAATTATTCTCTGGGGACAGGGTGACATTCACTTGCAGATTGCCCTCGATCGCCTGCGCCGCAAATATAACCTACCCATGCAAACCCATCTCCCCCAAGTGCCCTACAAAGAAACCATTCGCCGTGGGACAAAAAACAGCCATGGTCGCTATAAGCATCAAACGGGGGGGCATGGCCAATTTGGCGATGTGTACCTCGATATTGCTCCTCTAGAGCGCGGCAGCGGCTTCCAATTTAGTGAAACCATTGTCGGCGGCGTGGTTCCCAAGCAATACATCCCCGGTGTCGAGCAGGGGGTGCGGGAATTTCTCAACCAAGGACCGTTGGGATTTCCAATCGTGGATGTGGCGGTGACCCTCACCAACGGCTCCTACCACTCTGTGGACAGTTCTGAGCAGGCCTTTCGCCAAGCGGCTCGCCTTGCCATGCAAGCGGGAATTCCCCAGTGTGAGCCGCAACTCCTAGAACCGATCATGGCGGTACAGGTGTGGATGCCCCAAGCCTTTACGGCTAAGGTGATGCAGGCCTTAACGGGGCGGCGCGGTCAGGTCTTGGGCTACCACAGTAAGGAGGGTTGGCCCGGCTGGGAAGAGATTGAGGCTTATTTGCCCCAAGCGGAAATGCACGACTTTGTGGTGGAGTTGCGCTCCTTAACCATGGGCAGCGGTGGCTTCCATTGGCAATTTGACCACCTTCAGGAGGTACCGGAGAAATTGGCCGCGACGATTGTCCGGCGTCCCAAAAAAGTCTAGGCTACAAGCTGAGCTGCCTTGGCCTGCAATTCCTGAAGTCGTGCGGCCATAATCTGCTGAATCTGTGCCTCCTGCTGGCGATCGCCCGCCTCAAGGTCGTCGGCCACGGTGCCGGGAGCCGCTTGAAATTTCTTGAGCTGACGGTCAAAGAAACTGTTGGGGAAGCGGCGGTACTCAACGGTCTGCTGCTGGAGACGGGCGGTGTGACAAAACTGGTGCAACCAATGGGCATAGGCCACATCCTCAGCGCCATAACGAAACTGGCGGAAGACTTCATCTTCAGGAAAACCGCCAACAAACTCATGGACTTCGCGACGTACGGCGAGATTCAGCACCAACGTTTGCTCGAGGCTCCTGTGCCAGTAGGGATGCAGGCGATCGCGGCAATAGACCCCCGTGCGCACCGCCCCAAAATAGCTGGGGGCATAAGGTTCCGGTAGAGGCTGATTCAACACCGATAGGGCTAAAAACAGGTGCTCAGGGCGGTATAGATCATCGGCATCACAGAAAAAAATCACTTCTCCCTTGGCCAAGCGCACTCCCATGTTCCGTGCTGCGGCAATGCCGATATTCGTGGGTAACCCCACCAATTGCAGCGGTACTATATTCGACCATTGATCAGCCGCCACATCACAGGTGGTATCCGTTGAACCATCGCTGACCAGAATCAATTCCCCCGTAGTCGGGTAGGGAAAGTGCTGTTGCAAGTAGCGGCAACTGATGGCAATGCTTTCAAGGGTTTCCCGAAAAACCGTTTCTCCCCGCTGGCTCACCACATTGTAGGCGGGCATCACAATCGAGAAGGAACACAGGCCAGCAAGTTCCACGACAAGTTCCTCAGCAACTCGCCCTCATTTTCTCCTTGACGACGCGCTCCATGCAAAAATTTCCCGAGGTGTTGACAAACGCTTAGTGCATTCGCTACATTAACTAATGCTGAGTCTCGCCCCCATCGTCTAGAGGCCTAGGACACCTCCCTTTCACGGAGGCGACGGGGATTCGAATTCCCCTGGGGGTATCCCAAACCGCAAAACTCAATGCCAACACTGACTACTCCAAGCCTCACAACAGGCTAGGGTAATTAGCTCGCCCTCTAGTGATCTAGGCGCTAGGTGGGTATTTTCAAGTCGCCGATCTCCTGTCAAAGTGCCACAATACGGAAAGTAGTGCAGGAGACACAGGATGGACTGGGCAACGCGGGTGATGCGGGTCACGCCGTCGGTAACACTGGCGATTGATGCCAAAGCCAAGGCAATGCGTGCGGCTGGAGAAGATATCTGTAGCTTCAGTGCCGGCGAACCCGACTTTGACACCCCTGCCCATATCCGTGAAGCGGCCAAAACGGCTCTTGATCAAGGCAAAACCCGCTATGGTCCGGCGGCGGGGGAACCGGCCTTGCGGCAGGCGATCGCCACCAAGCTGAATAACGACAACCACCTACCCTATCGGCCTGAAAATATCCTCGTCACCAATGGGGGCAAACAGGCTCTCTTTAACCTGATGCTGGCTCTGATCAATCCCGGTGATGAGGTGATTATTCCTGCCCCCTACTGGGTGAGCTATCCGGAAATGGTGCACTTGGCCGGTGGCACGCCGGTAATTGTGACGACAACTGCTGAAACGGGGTATCGGATTACGCCGGCGCAACTAGAAGCGGCAATTACACCGAAAACACGGCTCTTTGTTCTCAACTCCCCCAGCAACCCCACAGGCATGGTCTATACACCGGCGGAAATTCGGGCGCTGGCGGCAGTGATTGTGCGGCACCAACTGTGGGTGGTTTCGGATGAGATCTACGAAAAGATTCTCTACGATGGCGCCAAGCACCTGAGTATTGGTGCTGTGAGTGAGGCCGCCTTTGAGCAAACGATTGTGTGTAGTGGTTTTGCCAAGGCCTATGCCATGACGGGCTGGCGTGTGGGATACCTTGCTGGACCGGCGGATTTAATTAAGGCAACCGCGAAGATTCAAGGCCACAGCACCTCAAATGTGTGTACCTTTGCTCAATATGGTGCCCTTGCTGCCCTAGAGGGAAGTCAAGCCTGCGTAGCCGAGATGGTAGCTGCTTTCCGCGATCGCCGGACGCGCATGTATGAGGGCATTTGTGAGATTCCTCGGCTGCGCTGTCTCAAACCCCAAGGCGCTTTTTATCTGTTTGTGGATATTAGTGAAACGGGCCTAAGTTCCGTAGAATTTTGCGATCGCCTGCTAGAGGAGGAAAAAGTGGCCACCGTTCCCGGTAAAGCCTTCGGCATGGATGATCACATTCGCCTCTCCTACGCTACGGATTTAGCCACCATTGAAAAAGGCCTGATGCGACTGGCAAAATTTGTCGAGCAGCTCTAAACCCACAACCGTGTCATTGGCAGGAAAAACCCCGGCATCACCTCGCTGCAATCAACCACCTCGGGGGAGTTCAGAACAACCACGTCCTCTTGCGGGGGGTAGAGTTCTACTTGGCGGTCTTGGGAATTAATCAGCAGCCCTAAGCGCGCCCCAGTCGCCTCTCCAGCCTTGGTCAATTCTAGGCGCAAGTCAGGATTATCGCGGCAGAATTGATCAAACTGCTCGGGGGTTACTCGCACCGTTGCATTGCGGACATTGAGCAGTACTGGGGAGCCATCCACGGGAGTTGTAGGAGCCATAGCTGTTGGTGCAAGCAGAATAACTTAATCCTAGCTAAGGTCACTTAGAGATCATCTTTGACGTATTTCCACGCTAGTTTGGCGGCACCGACCATGCCTGCGTGATTTCCCAGGGTCGCTCGCAAGCAGTGGAGGCGATTACGGGAGGTGGGCAGCACCCGCTCTTCCAATTCGGCAATCATCGCAGGAAAGAAGAGGTCACTAGCGGCACTAATTCCTCCTCCAATGATCACCGCTTCCGGGGTGAGGACATACACTAGGCTGGCAATGCCGGCGGCTAATTCACGACCATAGTTTTGCCAGAGGGCGATCGCTTCAGGGTCGCCATTGTTGGCACGCTCTGCCATCTCATGGGGTTCACACCCCCACCGCCGCCGCAGAGCTTGGGCAGAAACGTGTTGCTCAAGGGAACCACGATTGCCACTATTGCAGGGGGGACCGTTATAGTCGAGGGTAATCAGCCCCAACTCACCGGCGGATCCATCCCGACCGACAAAGAGATTGCCATTGAGGATAATTGCACCGCCAACGCCTGTCCCTAAGGTGAGCAAAATTAAATCCTTGAACTGACTCCCCGCCCCCAGCCATGCTTCCCCTAGCCCAGCACAGTTGGCATCGTTACCAATCACTGTGGGTTTGCCCGTCAGGTGTTCGAGGCTATCGCTCACGGGCACTTCGTACCAGTCGAGGTTAATGGCACGGCGGGCAATGCGACCGGTGGCATCCACAGGCCCCGGCATCCCCATCCCGATCGCCAGCGCCCGATCCTCACCATCCAGTTCTTTAATCCCCTGAGCAATGGCTTTGATCACCTGTTCTGGAAAGGGGGGCTGGGGAGTCGGCAACGTCAGGGCATTGAGGCAATTCCCCTTGGGGTCAAAGCGCCCCATTTTGATGGCAGTGCCACCGAGATCAACGCCAATAACGTAGGGTTCACTCACAGGGATTTTGTCGGTTTCAATTGCAGGCGATCGCGGGCATCTTCGCCCAGTTGAATCGTCACATCCGATGCTAGCACACCGGTACTCTCTACCCGCACTTCCCCAAATCCCAGCAATAACTGCACACGGCGGGCGGCTGCTAAGTCTCCCTGCTGAGCAATGATGCGGGTAATCGGGATGGACTGGGGCAATGGCTCCGCTACCAAGGGAACGGGGTAACCAGCGGTTGCCAATTGCTGACTTAGGTGCATAACCAATGATTCGGGCAGGGTGGTATTTTGAATGGCAATCTGCACTTGGGCGGGGGTCGTCAAACCTGTCTCCCGCGGATCCGCAATAGAGGTGTCACGGAAATACCGATCCGTTAGCCAAGCAATCCGTTGATAATTGGGCAACCAATAGCTCACTTCTACTTCATCAGTGGAGCCGTTAAAGTTCCCCGGCAGCAGGAGAAACTCCACCCGCGATCGCGGCAAGCTGGTGAGAAATTGCCCCAAGCTCATCAATTCCTCAACCGTCAAATTCGTATCCAAGTTTTCGCGAATAATACTGAGAATTTGGGGGGCATGGGCAAGGGTTTCCGGACGAGCGGTTTGCTCCATCAATGCCCGCAAAAACATCTGTTGTCGCTGCACGCGGCCAATGTCACCCAAGGCATCGTAGCGAAAGCGCAGAAATTGTAGGGCTTGGTTGCCATTCAGGTGTTGTCGTCCCGGTTGCAAATCAATGTAGAGGCGCTGACTGTCATCCCGATAGCGCATGGCGGTGGGTACATCCAGCGTCACTCCCCCAAGGGCATCAATCAGTTTCTCAATGCCTTGAACATTAATGCGCAAATAGCGATCAATGGGTACATCCCCCAACAGGTCACTCACGGTTTGCGCCGCCAGTGCCGGCCCGCCGAGGGCGTTGGCTTCGTTGATTTTGGCATCCCCCCGTCCAGGGATAAAGGTCAGCGTATCGCGGGGAATAGACAATACGACTAGGCGTTGCTGGACAGGATCAAAACGCACCAGCAGCAGTGAGTCCGACAGCCCCTCCACGGAGTTGACCAAGGCATGGTAGGTGAGATTGGGGTCGGGCGGTTGATCTAAGTCGGCGGTTAAGACCTTGGAGCCAATGAGCAATAAATTTAGGGATTGATGGAGCCTTGTCCCTGTCCAGCGATCGCTCCGTTGAAACACCTGCCACTCCTGAGGGGTGAGCGATCGCTGCATCAGCGGTGTACTCTGACTCAGTAGCCCCCACAGTGTCCCTAGGCTGCCGGAGATCAAGGCAACCCCTAGCCACAACACCAGTCGCCAAAATAAAATCTCCTCTTCAGGCGGAGCGGGTCGTCGTCGGCGTTGCCATCGAATAAACACTAGTGCCTCGCCACACTTAAAATTCCCTTAAGCCTACTATATCGCTCTTTTTGCAGCTGACATGCATCAAGCGTCTTCGATACTGAGTTTCACTCCTTGGAGTCTGTGCCATCCCCTTAAAAAGAACTGTCAATAAGTTGGCAGGATACAATACTCAATATCCACCCCATATACAGCTCATTGCGGCCAAAATGCAATTTATTGACCTTGTGGAAATTCATGTCAAAGCCGGGAAAGGGGGCGATGGTATGGTTGCCTTTCGCCGTGAAAAGTATGTGCCTGCGGGGGGGCCATCGGGGGGCAATGGGGGCAATGGTGGCTCGGTGATTCTCAAGGCTGTGTCCAATTTACAAACACTACTGGACTTTCGCTATGCCCATGTTTTCAAGGCAGAAGATGGCCAACGCGGTGGGCCGAATAACCGTACAGGAGCTTGTGGCGCCGATTTGGTGATTGAAGTGCCCTGCGGCACCATGGTCTGGGATGCAAAAACAGAGGAATTACTAGGCGACCTCACCACCTCCGGTCAAACGCTGCTGGTGGCCAAGGGGGGCAAAGGGGGGCTAGGGAATAAGCACTTCCTCAGCAATCATCAGCGGGCACCCGACTATGCCCTACCGGGACGGGAGGGGGAAGAGCGGCATCTGCGGCTAGAACTCAAACTACTGGCGGAAGTGGGTATTATTGGCCTGCCCAATGCGGGTAAATCCACGTTGATTTCGGTGCTGTCGGCGGCACGCCCCAAAATTGCTGACTATCCTTTTACAACCTTGGTGCCCAACTTGGGGGTGGTGCGTCAACCCAACGGCGATGGCACGGTGTTTGCCGATATTCCCGGTCTCATTGCCGGTGCCCATGCGGGTCTAGGCCTAGGACATGAGTTTCTTCGCCATATTGAGCGCACGCGCCTCTTGCTGCACTTGATTGATGCCACGGTTGAGGATGTGGTGGCTGCCTACCAAACGATTCGCGATGAGCTGGTGGCCTATGGCCATGGCTTGGGCGATCGCCGGCAAATTGTTGCCCTCAATAAAATTGATGCCCTAGATACCTCGCAAATCACGGCTATTCAAGAGACCCTCGCTGGCTATGTGGGGCAACGGGTTTTTGCCATCTCGGCGGTGGCTCGTCAGGGGCTAGAGCCGCTCTTAGAGGCCGTTTGGCAGGAACTGGGGGTTAGCGTCTCCCATCTATATGCTTGATTCGATGGGTGCTGTTGAGAAATGCCAAGGAAACAATGAACACCAGAGGATGCCTTCTCTTGGGGGCGATCGCCTTTGGAAGTAGCTTGATTCTGGGTTTAGGTTCCCCCACGCTCTCCGAGCCTTCGCCGCCGCCGTTTCAGGAACTGGCGGATCAAATTGAGCAACTGCGACAGGAGGGCAATCTCCAAGTCGCCATCCCCCTAGCAGAGCGTTTTGTCACCCTAGTGGAAACTACCCTAGGGCAGGATCATCCCCTTGTGGCCGCAAGTCTCAACGAATTGGCCAAACTCTATGTTGAGCAGGGCAATTATGCGGCGGCACTCCCCCTTTACCAACGAGCCTTGGCCATCTATGGGCGCACAGAGAGTGCAGATCAACAGGCAGTGGCTGCAACGCTGAATAACTTGGCCAATCTCTACCGTGCTCAAGGGAATTATGCTGCGGCATTGCCGCTGTTTCAGCGGGCGCTGGCGATCGCCGAAAAGACCTTCGGGAGCCATCATCCTGAAGTGGCAGTCATTCTCAATAACATGGCTTTCCTGCACACCGAGCAGAAAGACTACGCCCGCGCCCTGCCTTTGTATCAACGCGCTCTGCGCATCTTTGAGCAAGCCCTGGGAGAGAAAAGTCCCTACGTGGCAACCACGCTCAACAATTTAGCAGGTCTGTATCGGGAGCAAAAGAATTACACCGCCGCCTTGCCCCTGTACCAACGTGCCCTTCAGATTCGGGAACACACGTTGCCCCCCGGCCACCCTGAGATTGCCGCCAGCTTGAACAATTTAGCCACCCTCTATTATGACCGCCGCGACTACGCAGCGGCTCTGCCGCTCTATCAACGCACGCTGGCGATCGCGCGATCGCGCCTAGGCGAGAATCACCCCCATACGGCGGCTACCTTGGGGAATCTTGCTGCGGTCTATTGGCAACAGGGGGATCTCGCGCGAACCCTTACCTTAATGAAAAACGTAGAGGAGATCGAAGAAAAGAACCTCAGCCAAAATCTGATTGTCGGTTCAGAAGAGTACAAGCGCAACTACTTGGGGACGTTTCAAGACACCACCCATGCCATTCTCACGTTGCATCTCCAGCATCTGCCCCACGATCCTGAAGCCACTGCCTTTGCCTTGACCACGATTTTGCGCCGCAAAGGTCGGTTACTCGATTTCCTCAGCCAAAACCAAGTTCGACTGCGACGCCAACTGGCGCCTGCGGATCAAGCCAAGCTGCAAGAACTCATCACCCTGCGCACAAGGATTGCCAAGCTTGTGTTTGCCTCGCCCGCGGCGGCGGCTTTTTCCGAACTGCAGCGCCTGCAAGCCCAAGCCGATCAACTGGAAGCGGAATTAAGTCTTGCCGGTGCAGCCTTTGGGGAACTCAGGCAACCTGTAACCCTTGCTGCGGTTCAACGGGCAATTCCGGCCAATGCGGCTTTGATTGAATTTATTCGCTATCGCCCCTACGACTTGGGCAGGCAGCGCTTTGGTGAACCGCGCTATGGGGTCTATGTTTTGCGGGCTACAGGTCAACCCCTTGGCAAAGATCTGGGGACTGCCGCTGAAATTGATGCCCAAGTGCGCCAGACTCGGTTACATTTGGCCGACCCTCGCCTACCCAAGGCTGAGGTACAACGGGCGGCTCAAGCCCTTGCTGAGCGGGTGTTCACCCCTATTCGGGCGTGGATTGGCAATGCCACCCATTTACTCATTGCGCCGGAGGGGGAGCTAAACACCATTCCTTTTCAGGCGCTGGTGGATGCCCAAGGGCGCTATTTGGTGGAATCTTATCTGATTACCCTGCTGACCTCCGGGCGGGAACTTTTGCGCCTGCAATCCCGATCCGCCGCGGCCAATCCGCCTTTGATCGTTGCCGACCCGAATTTTGATCGTTCCCTTGGCAGCCCTTCTCCCTCTTCATCCACCCTACGCTCCCTTGACTTGCGGGGGCTGTCCTTTGATTCTCTATCGGGGACGGCTAAAGAAGCGCAAGCCCTCAAGGCTCTCCTACCCCAGGCTCAAGTGTTTCGCCGGGCAGCGGCCACAGAAGCAGCGGTTAAAGCCGCTAATTCCCCTAAAATTCTCCATTTGGCCACCCATGGCTTCTTTTTGGCCAACTTAGGCGAGAAGGGTCTGCTTGAAAACCCCCTCCTGCGATCCGGCTTGGCCTTGGCGGGGTTTAACCGGCGCCAGAGCGGTTCAGAGGTGGATGATGGGGTGCTCACGGCCTTGGAGGTTAGCGGCATGAACTTGAGCAGCACCGAATTGGTGGTGCTCTCCGCCTGCGATACAGGGCGAGGGGAGGTGGTGAATGGCGAGGGGGTCTATGGGTTGCGGCGAGCTTTCACGTTGGCGGGGGCGCGATCGCAGGTGGGTACGCTATGGAAAGTGGATGATCAAGTCACCCGCGAGATAATGGTGGCCTTTTACCAGAACCTGCGCCGGGGGATGGGGCGCACAGAAGCCCTACGGCAAGTGCAGCTTCAGCGCCTCCAGGAGGAATCCCCCTACTATTGGGCGGCGTTTGTCTCTAGTGGGGATTGGTCGCCCTTGGCGTTGCCACAATGACGATGGTGCGTGCCATTCAATACCGCTTGGCGCTCTGGTATGGGGGGGTGACGGCTCTCCTGCTCCTCCTCTTTGCCACAGGGTTCTTTTTCTACGTGCGGGGAACGCTGATCGAGCGCATTGATGATACCCTCAGCCATGTGGCGGAGGTGGTGAGTCGCTCCCTCATGATTGACCCAGGCACAGGGGAAACAATTGATTGGAAAGCCAGTTTGGGCAGTCATCCCTTGGCGGCCTTGGAGGAAGATCACATTGACCTTGAGGGATTTACCCCCGATCGGCGCTTGGTTTGGAGCACGTTTTCAGACCCCCTTGATCTGCCTTTGCACCTCGGTCGAAGGACGGAAACCGTACAGGTGGGTGAGGATCGCTGGCTGCGGCAGATGACGGTTCCCTTGGTCGTGGGCGATCGCCTCCTAGGCTATTTGCGGGTCAGTCATCCTTGGTTCGAGGTGACCCAGCCGAGTCAAGCCCTCCTTTGGGATCTCTTGGTCGGTATCGCCATCACCCTCACCCTGGTGAGTATTAGTGGCTGGTTTCTTTCACGGCTGGCGATCGCCCCCTTGCAGCAGTCCTATGCCTATCTAAAGCAATTTACGGCCGATGCCTCCCATGAGCTGCGCAATCCTGTGGCGCTGATTCAAACCAATGTGCAAGTGGCTCTAGCCACCGAGGATGCCGAGATCCAACGCCAACAACTCTTGGTTATTGAACGCCTCAGTCGCCGCCTTAGCCGCTTGGTGGATGATCTGCTCTTTTTGGCTCGCCAAGACAGCGGCATGATTCCCCTGCAAACCCAGCCCTGCCACCTCGATGCCATCCTTTTGGGTGTAATTGAGGAGCAGACACCCCTGATCCGGCAGAAGCAACTGCAACTGGAGTTAGAAATTGCAGATCCCCAGACCTCAGAGGCAGCAGCCTACCGCCTTTGGGGCAACCCCGATCACCTCAGTCGCCTATTCACCAATGTCCTCGGTAATGCCGTGCAATATACCCCCGCCGGGGGGCAGATTCAGGTGCAGCTAGAGCAACAGGGTAAATTCTATCGCGTCGTCATTGCCGACAACGGACCGGGGATTCCCACCGCTGAGCTGCCGCGTCTTTTTGATCGCTTTTATCGCCTTCAGGGCACAAAGTCGGAAGGAACAGGTTTGGGGCTGGCGATCGCCCAATCCATTGTCCAAGCCCACCGCGGCCAGATTCAGGTCACCAGCGAAGTCGGTCAAGGCACCTGTGTTACGATTCTGCTGCCCGCAGAAATGAAAGAGATCTAGATCGCTGATAGGATGATTGCCAGATTTGTTTTGCAATTCAGCCCATTGAGGTCGGTGCCTCAGGATTAACATCACTGTGAAGAAAAAATCCCGCTCCCTTGCCCATATTGCCACCATTGTTGCCATTGCCACCCTGTTGAGTAAGGTTGCAGGCCTGGTTCGCCAGCAGGCGATCGCTGCCGAATTTGGGGTGGGTGCCGCCGTGGATGCCTACAGTTATGCCTATGTGATTCCGGGGTTTCTCTTTGTGCTCTTGGGGGGCATCAACGGTCCTTTTCACAGTTCAATCATCAGCGTTGTTCTCAAGCAACCGCCGGAAAAAGCTGCTCCCTTGGTGGAAAGCATCACCACCGTTGTGGGGGCGCTGTTGCTGGTGCTAACGGCCATTTTAATGCTGCTGGCCGACCCCCTGATTCAACTCATTGCCCCCGGCGCCGATCCAGAGATTCAAGCCTTAGCCGCCGAGCAGTTTCGGATCATGGCGCCCCTAGCGGTGCTCGCCGGTTTGATTGGCATCGGCTTTGGGACGCTCAACGCTGCCGATCAGTACTGGCTGCCCTCCATGAGTCCCCTGTTGTCGAGCTTAGCGGTAATTATTGGCATTTGGTTCTTTGCCGATCAATTTGGCCCGGCGGTGCTGGCGTGGGGAACCCTAGCAGGAGGGGTACTGCAATGGCTGGTACAAATTCCTGCCCAGTGGCAGGCCGGCATGGGGACGCTGCGCTTGCGGTTTGATGTCAATCGTCCTGAGGTGCGGGAGTTAATTCAACTCATGGGGCCTGCCACCCTCTCGTCGGGCATGCTGTTGATTAGCGTCTATATCAGTCTCTTTTTTGCCTCTCAACTGCCCGTGGGTGCGGCTTCGGCCTTGAGTTACTCGCAACTGTTATTCCTCACGCCCTTAGGGATTCTCTCCAATGTGATCCTTGTGCCCTACATGCCCATTTTTGCCAAGCTGGCCCGACCCGACCACTGGGCGGATTTGAAGGAGCGCATTCGCCAAAGCTTGATACTGACGGCCTTAAGTATGATGCCCCTAGGAGCCATGATGGCGGCTTTGGCATTGCCGGCAGTGCGGGTGGTCTATGAACGGCGTGCCTTTGATTTTCAGGCTTCCCAATTGGTGGCGGCACTGCTGGTGGTCTATGCCGTTGGCATGTTTTTTTACCTTGCCCGCGATGTCATTGTGCGGGTCTTCTATGCCCTGGAGGATGGCCGCACTCCCCTCTCTATCACCCTCTGGGGACTGGGATGTAATGCCCTCTTTTGCTTTTTGTTTACTAAAGCCTTTGGCGCCGTTGGGTTGGCCATGGCCACCGTGGGGGTGAATACGGTATCGTTTACTGCCCTGACTTGGATTTTGCACCGCCGGCTGGGGGGGCTGCCTTGGGGCAAGCTACTTGTCCCCTTGGTCGGAATTGCCCTTGCCAGCCTACTGAGTGGCGGCGCAGGTTGGGGTGTCCTCAAAGGACTGGAATTGCTCTGGGGTCAGGAGGGCTTGGGGGTGCAACTGTTGCAGTTGGCGATCGCCGGCAGTGTCAGCCTGATTGTTTTTGCAGCGGCTATCTCACCCCTAAATCTACCGGAGCTAGAGTTTTTCCTGAGCAAAGTGCGGCGGTTTTTGCCCAAGCGCTATCGGTAATCAATTGCCGTAGTATGCTAGAAAATCCGCTAGTTCATAAGCTGTTTTTGCGATCGCCCCCCTTGAATTCAAACTTTACCTGCCTCTGCTCTGGAGTCCACCATGAAAGTTGTTTGTTCGCAATCGGTTCTCAGTAGCAAGCTAGCTCCCCTGAGTCGCGTTGCCCCCAGCAATCCGTCGCACCCGATTTTGGCAAACATTCTACTGCAAGCCGAGGGTGGCCGCCTTGGCCTCTCCGTCTTTGATCTCAGTTTGGGGATGCAAATCTGGCTCGATGCAGCGGTGAAGGTGCCGGGGGCGATTACGGTTTCCGCCAAGCTCTTTAGCGAGATGGTGTCGCGCATGCCCAACCGTGAGATTGAGATTACGGCGGAAGATACGCGGGTGATCCTCGACTATGGCAGCGGCTTCTTTGAGATTCAGGGGATGAGTGCTGAGGAATTTCCTGCCCTGCCCACCTTAGACGATGTCACCCCTGTCACTTTAACCGCAGAGGCATTGCGGCGGGGACTTCAGGGGAGTTTATTTGCCGCTAGCACCGATGAAACCAAGCAAATTCTCACCGGGTTGCATGTGACCTTTGAAAGGGATTGCTTAGAGTTTGCCGCCACCGATGGCCACCGCCTCGCCGTTACGGTCACCGAGCAGCCGGTTCCTGAAGCCCTCTTGCCGATTACGATTCCGGCAAAATCCCTCAAGGATCTAGAGCGGCTGATGGCCAAACAAGAGGGAGATGTCGCCCTGCGCTGTGACCCAACCCAAGTGGTGTTTGATATTGGCAATGATGCCCGCATTACCAGTCGGCTGCTGGAGGGGCAGTACCCCAATTACCGCCAACTGATTCCCAAAACCTTTGCCCGCCAAGTCACTGTGGAGCGATCGGCTCTCGCGGCTGCCCTAGAACGGGTGGCAATTCTAGCAGCTCAAAAAAATAATGTTGTCAAAATTAACATTGATGCTGAGGCTCAGGAACTCAAACTCTCTGCGGAAGCTCCGCAACTCGGCAGTGGCGAGGAGAATGTGCCCGCCCAGATTTCCGGCGAATCCATGACGGTAGCCTTTAATGTCAAATACCTCCTCGAAGGCTTGAAGGTGATGAATAGTTTGGCTGTACAACTGCTACTCAACGGCGAAACGCAGCCGGCCGTCCTCCATCCCTTGGGGGAAGCGCAGATGAAGTACTTGGTAATGCCGATCCAAATTCGCAGTTAGCGCAGGAAGTTGCTGGTGAGCCAAAAGGTAACAAAAACGCCAATGCCCACCAGTTGATCCACATTGAGGAATACCCCCGGCAAACCAAGCTGGTAGAGGCCCACGCCAATGCCGGTGCCCACCGCTAGGGCAATCAGGGTGATCAAGAAGGCACGGCCAAGGCGTTGTTCCTTACGTTGGAGCCATACGAGGTTAAAGCCAACCCCCAGTGACAGCACTAAGGCCAAGGTATCCGGATTTGCCTGAGACAGCCCGATCGCCATCAGAACGGCATAGACGGTTGAGGTAATGGCCATGCCCCGCAGGCTGGGGGTATCCAACTGTTGTTGCCACCATTGAAGGGCGGGATGATTTGCAATGCGATTCGGCTTGGCCGGGGCTAGCTCATTGAGTTGCTCAGCATAGCGAATGCGCTCAGGCACTTTAATTTTGCCCTGTTGGCGTTGCCGCAGCCGATCCATCAAAATCGCATCGTAGGCCGCTTCAATTTCGGTACGCTGCCGTTCATCCCCCGGATGAGCTGCTAATAGCGCATCCCGTGCTTCCTTAATTTGCTCAAAAGAAGCGTCTTCCGGCACTTGCAGCTTTTCGTAGGGGTTGTCACTCATGGCAAATTGATCTTTGTTCATTGGCCATTCTTACGGGCAGTATCAACAGCGGTTTGAAGGCTAGCCTACAGCTTTTTCCTAATGATGGCGTACCTTTTGCAGAAGCCGACTTGCTCATGCAGACAGATGGCAGAGAAAAACGCTGTGGCACAATGGCCTTCCCTCAAATTCTAACCACTTCCTAGGGAAAACGAGAGAAAGTGGCGCCCAAAGGGATGCAACTGCTTAAATTGTAACAAATCATTTACTTTCGAGATTTTTTAATGATTCTTTACAAGGATACGGGCGATCGCCCCCTAGGGAAAAAGTTTCTTTTTTTAGACTTCATTTGGGCGCGATCGCCGGGCAGACAAACTTTAGCCTCTGGTGCAATGGTGCTGCTGAGCATTTCGGAAACAAGACTTTTGTATTTTTGTTTTATTTATTAACAAAATTAACAGCAAAAATATTAAAATAGTTTTCTAAGGAAATGAGTAATGTTCTGACAAGTTTCTATTCCTTGGAAATTTTTTTGCTAATTCTGAAATCATCTGAAATTTTATTACAAGAAAATAATTTATTTGACCACTGTGGCTTCTGGCGATCGCTAGCCGACAATATCCTTTAGGTCATCGTGTCGCTTCATTGGAGGCAAGGTCAACGTGAAACTCGCAGTGTATGGCAAAGGCGGAATTGGCAAATCCACGACCAGTTGCAACATTTCGGTGGCGCTGGCGCGGCGGGGCAAAAAAGTCCTGCAAATTGGCTGTGACCCCAAGCACGACAGCACATTTACCCTCACGGGCTTTCTCATTCCCACCATCATTGACACACTCCAAGCCAAGGACTACCACTATGAGGATGTCTGGCCAGAGGATGTGATCTACAAAGGCTATGGCGGCGTGGATTGTGTCGAAGCGGGTGGCCCTCCGGCAGGCGCAGGCTGTGGTGGCTATGTGGTCGGCGAAACCGTCAAGCTCCTCAAGGAACTCAATGCCTTTGATGAATACGATGTCATTCTCTTTGATGTGCTTGGGGATGTGGTCTGTGGTGGTTTTGCCGCCCCTCTTAACTATGCCGATTATTGCCTAATTGTCACCGATAACGGCTTTGATGCCCTCTTTGCCGCCAATCGCATTGCTGCCTCCGTCCGCGAAAAGGCGCGCACCCATCCGCTGCGTCTTGCCGGTCTCATTGGCAATCGCACCAGTAAGCGGGATCTCATTGACAAGTATGTGGAAGCCGTTCCCATGCCAGTTCTTGAGGTTCTGCCCCTGATCGAGGACATTCGGGTGTCGCGGGTCAAGGGCAAGACGCTGTTTGAGATGGCCGAAAGTGATCCCAGTCTTAACTATGTCTGCGACTACTACCTGAACATTGCCGATCAAATTTTGGCACGGCCTGAGGGAGTGGTGCCCAAGGATGCCCCCGATCGCGACCTCTTTGCCCTGCTATCGGACTTTTACTTAAATCCGCAAGGGCTAGAACGTTCACTTGCAGCGGTCTAAACCTCCCCTAGAATGCTCCACGCAACCCCTTCGCTGGAGTGAGACTGAGCAACGATCCCATCGCATGATTTCCGCCCTTGGCTTGAACTTTAAACCTGACGAAGAACTGGCCAATCGCGATAACCCTGCGCAACTGCCCCCCAAGCCCTTTGTCAGCAATCGGGCTAAAGAACACCGTGAGAAGACCGCTGAAAGTCAGCAAACCTAGTTTCGATAGTTTCTAAATTTGGAGGCTCTCCCTATGACTGCGACTGCTCCCACTGCCCTCAACTTTGAGTGTGAAACAGGCAATTACCATACGTTTTGCCCCATAAGCTGTGTGGCTTGGCTCTACCAAAAGATTGAGGATAGTTTCTTTTTAGTCATTGGTACCAAGACCTGTGGCTACTTTTTACAGAATGCGATGGGGGTAATGATTTTTGCTGAACCCCGCTATGCCATGGCGGAGCTAGAGGAGGGAGACATTTCGGCGCAACTCAATGATTATGAAGAGTTAAAGCGCCTCTGCCTCCAAATTAAGCGCGATCGCAACCCCAGTGTCATTGTCTGGATTGGCACCTGCACTACGGAAATTATCAAAATGGACTTGGAGGGACTGGCTCCCAAACTCGAAGCCGAAATCGGTATTCCCATTGTTGTTGCCCGTGCCAATGGTCTCGACTATGCCTTTACCCAAGGGGAAGATACAGTGTTAGCAGCCATGGCTGCACGTTGTCCGACATCGGCGGCTGTCAGTAACCTAGAGGAACGCAACCCCATCCAACGCCTTCTCAACTTTGGCAAGAAAAAAGAGGAAGTCCAAGCTGAATCACACCAATACCACGACCACCCACCCCTTGTTCTCTTTGGTTCCCTCCCAGATCCTGTCGTCACCCAACTGACGCTGGAATTGAAAAAACAGGGCATCAAGGTGTCAGGATGGCTCCCTGCCAAACGCTATACGGAATTGCCCGTGATTGACGAGGGCTACTACGTCGCTGGTGTGAATCCTTTCCTCAGTCGTACTGCCACCACGCTGATTCGCCGTCGTAAGTGTCAACTGATTACAGCCCCCTTTCCCATTGGTCCTGATGGTACCCGTGCATGGATCGAACAGATTTGTGCCACGTTTGGGATTCAGCCCCAAGGTCTAGCGGAGCGGGAAGTCGAGACTTGGGCAAAACTCAGCGACTACCTTGAATTAGTGCGGGGCAAATCGGTCTTTTTCATGGGGGACAATCTCCTAGAAATCTCCCTAGCGCGGTTTTTGATTCGCTGTGGTATGCGCGTCCATGAAATTGGCATCCCTTACATGGATAAACGCTACCAAGCAGCGGAGCTAGAACTCTTGGCGCAAACCTGTGCCGAAATGGGTCATCCCCTACCCACCATTGTTGAAAAACCCGATAACTACAACCAGCTTCAGCGCATCAAAGCATGGCAACCTGACCTAGTGATCACCGGCATGGCCCATGCGAACCCCCTCGAAGCCCGTGGCATCAGCACCAAGTGGTCGGTGGAATTCACGTTTGCCCAAATCCATGGCTTTGGCAATGCTCGCGACATCTTGGAACTGGTGACTCGTCCCCTGCGGCGCAACCAAGCCCTTGCGGGATTAGGCTGGCAAAAACTTATTGCCAACTAAAAAATGAACCCCCTCTGCGTGTATCGAGAGGGGGCAAACCACACTTAGAAGCGCTGCGGTGGCGGTTGCAAAATCCGATTTTGCAGCTCTGGCGGCATACTCCCCGGCGTCGGTGAGTACTGGTAGCCAAACTCGGCATTCTGCGTATCGTCAATAATCTTTGGTGTCACCATCACCACCAGCTCATTGCGTTGACGCTGGTTGCTTTCCCGTCGGAACAGTCGCCCCAATAGGGGAATATCACCGAGGATCGGAATTTTGGTCACCAAGGAGCGATCCCGATCTTGAATAATGCCTGCCAGCATCAACGTTTGGCCATCCCGCAAGCGAATCCGCCCTGACTCCATCCGCCGCTGCGAGAGCAGGGTACCTGTAGAGGGGTTAGTAACGCCGGGAAAAACTACTGAATAAGTATTACTAGGCGCGCTCACTTCTGGAGACAGTTGCAATGTAACAAAACCATTGTCATCAATTTGTTCTACCGTGACATTAAAGATAACACCAGCAGGTCGAATGATAGGTTGAATTGACTGCGATTGGAGTGCGGCTCCTGCACCGGTTCCCTGAGAGCTAACCGTAGATTGAATGCCTGAAAAGATTTCTTGGGTTAAGTTGACTTGAGCTGCGCTCCCCTCTTGAATAACCAGTGTAGGATTAGCCAAGACAACGGCATTTCCGGTTTTGATAGATAACTGAAGCTGTGCAAAAAAGTTACTGAGCAAACTGTCCACTGTGGCACCGGGAATCGGCGGCAAAGGAGGAGGGGTCAGACCTCCAACATTGGGTGTTGTACCACGAATGATAGTTAATCCATTAGGATTAAAAATTGCCCCCCAAAGGCTGCCACCAAAGTTTGTGATTAAATCTGCATTGGCATTACGCTCACGCGACAGGTTGACATCAATAAACTTGACATTGACCATCACTTGGCGCTTGCGCACATCGTACTGTTGCAGCAGCTGCACCGCCGTCTCCACCTTACGGGGAGAGCCGATCAAGGTAATCGTGTTGGTGCGAGAGTCGGCCACTGCCTCTAAACCCGCCAACAAGGTTCGGCCTTGTCCTCCCTGTTGACCTCCCCCATTAGCACCATAGGCTTCTAAAATTTCTAAGGCGCCTCGTTGCTCTTCGTTTTCTGTGGTTGTGATTTGGCGGTTGACAGAGGTTGTAGCCGTTGTGGCTGCTGCTACACCGCCTCCACCACCGCCAACTGTTCCACCGGTATCTGCAGAAGAACTCAGTGTACGGCTAAGAGTACTTTTGAGCGTGGCGCGCAACTGGTTCAGGCGAATGGTGCGAACAATGCGATTTTGTGCCTCTGGCGGTAAGTCTTGGCCGACAAAAATGGTGCGGCCTTGGCGATTGGCCTTGAGGTTGGTGACCCGCAGAATATAGTTGAAAACATCCTGCACCGACTCGTTTTCAATATCAAGGGAAATGCGAGTCCCCCCGCCTTCGCCGCCCCCTTCGGGAAACACGACGTTCATATTAGCGGCACGGGCCAGAAGAGAGAGAACCTCCCGCACCGGTGCCTCTCGTAAAAGTAAGCGGGGAATGCGCTGATTGGTGCCCAACTGAATCACATCCGGCTCGGCACTGAGGGGACTCACCAGCATATCGCCAACGGGTGGCGGCACCGGGCGCGGCAGAAAAGGCGGCACTGCACTTGGTCCGGGGGGCATGGCCATGGGTTGACCGGTGGGGGGCACTTGAGAACCGGCAGGGCCTTGAGTGGTGATGAAGTTAATTTGTAGGCCGTCGCGCCCTTCGCGAATCACTTGGCCAATGGGGGCAGCACTAATGCCATTCACAGTGACGCGGATGGTGGTGGCATCCAGTTGCACTACCTCTACAGAGGAAATGCCGGGAGCAGGGTTCTCTTGGCGGAAAGCACCCCCTTGGGGTAAGCGAAGTTGGCTATTGGCAATGTCGGCAATGGAGGCATTCCCACGATTGACGGTGAAAACCGCTGGCCGTAGATTCCCCTGCACGTTGAAGAGGAGTTGAATACCGTTGGGTGCTGTTACAAGGCGAATGCCGGTAATTTCAGTTGCTGCTGCCCAAGTAGGCGTTTGACTTGCAGCGATGAGGGCTGTTGTAGCCACCCCTAACCCGAGACGATGTAAAAGCTGACTCACGATGCTTGACTCCTCACAAATGCCACCAAACGTACGAAAAGAGAATGCAACTCAGTCCCAAAATAATCTACGCTGCTTCTTTGATTGTCATGCGCTATTGCTGTTGTGGTTGCTGCGGTTGTCCTTGCTGCTCACCTCCTTGGGGCTGAGGGGGCGCCAGAGCGGCAATTTCCTCAGGGGTTAGGGGCACGTAGGCCATGAGCTTAAATGTGGTAATCACTTCGCCGGGCTTATCAGCAATGAGTTCCATCGTCAGGTTGTTGATAACGAGGAAGTTCTGCTGCTGATCAATTTTTTGCATGATCTGCAAAATGCTGGGAAATGGCCCTTGAATCGTAACGTTGGTTACTTGTCTTTTTAGTTTGGCATTTAATTCGGGGCCAAGGGAGCCATCTTGGACAATTCCTGAAGCTGCACTGTCGGGTTCAAAGGTATTCAGTTGGGCGCCGCTAGTCTGAATTAGACGGTTAATGTCAAGGAGGAGGGTGTCGAGAGCTTCCTGTGTCGCAAAGAGCGATCGCACGTCACGATTTTCCTGCTTGGCGCGCTCTAACCCCGCTACCACATCATTGAGTTGCTTCAGGATCATTTCCCGCTGCGAGAGGTTATTTTCCTGTTGGGTAATTTCCTCCTGTAGCTTAGTGGCTTCTTCGAGCTTGGGGGCAATGAGAAGGTTTCCTAGATAGACTGCTGCTCCCAAACCGACGAGAGCAATGAGCACCCCACTCACAATGGGGGTGAGGGTAATACCAAAGACCGTTGGATAATTCGGTGCCGGGTCCTCAATTGGGGGGCCACCAAAATCGCCAGTTAGGGTCATTGCTGTACCACTCCTTTTTCTTTGAGAAATTGAATGCGCGCCACGAGTCCTTCAACGCCATTGGCGGCGAGTTCTTCAAGGAGTTCTGATGCGGGCACGCTGGCGATCGCCGTCTTGATACTGAAAGAAACTTTTGCTGTTGTCTCCTCTTTACCCTGCTGGTTGACCCGTTCCGCCTTCACCAACTGAGTGGCCTTACCATCAAAAAAGGGAGAGCGATTTTGCAAGAGTAATAGAAAGTCACTGACGGCATCAAAGGAGACAGCGGTGCCTTCAATCGTTAGCTCTTGACCGGTTTGCCCTCCTTGGGTAATCCGCCGAATTTGCACCTCCGATGGTGTTTGAATGGCCATATTGCGCATCACTGCCGACCAAGGCTTGACCTGATTAAACACTGTGGCCAAGGCTTTGGTTTCCGCTGATATTTGCTCCTGCTCTTTTTTAATTTGATCCATGCGTTGCAGGTCTGGAGAAATGGCTGCGAGGCGATCCTGAATGCTTTTTTGTTTATTCGCTAGTTGTTGTAGCCAGAGGTTCGCACCCATTGAGCCAAGAAGAGCCAAACCTAGAAAGAAGAGAGCAGCAACACCACCAATAATGATCGGCACATTGTTCATTCCTGCCGCTGCGGTTGTGGTAGCAGCCATGCTCCCTACTTCGGGACGTTCTTTAAGGAGGTTAATCTCAATCGAGTACATCGGGGATGCTCCTAAGCGCCACGCAGACCAAGACCGATCACCGTGCCGAGGGCAGGGCGTTTTTCAAGGGGAATTTCTTCGGGGGTTTGCAGTCCCAGCAAACTAATCGGGTCAACCAAAGTGGTGGCATAGTTGAGCCGTTGACTAAAAAATTCATCCACTTGACCAATACTGGCACCGGGGCCTGCAAGCAATAACTGGGACACCTCTAGACTCTCCCCTTGGTTGAGGTAAAAGTCAATGGAGCGGCGGATCTCATCTGCTAGATCGGAGAGCACCCGCAAAATAGCGGCACCACTGGGGTTGAGTGCTCCCGTTACATCCATCGGCTCTAGAGGAACGGTCAGATTTTCAATTAGGTCAACGCCCATCGAAGGTGGCAGGTTCATGGCGCGGCTAATGGCTTCTTGCATCCGTTCTTTGCCAATGGGCACTTTACGGTTGAACTGAGGAATGCCATCTTTGACAATGCTAATTTCTGTACCTTCATCGCCAATATCAATAATCGCTGCTGCTTCTCCGACAAACTGCTGTAGCGAATCCCGCAGGGTACGCATCAGGGCAAAGTTAGTGACTTCAAGGGCTGTGAGTTGCAAACCAGCTTGGGTAAAGGCATTGATGTAGGCATCGGTCACTTCGCGGGGCGTGCCCACCAGTAAAATTTCTACCCGCTCAATGCCATCTTCATCAAGGGAGGTTCCCAGTTTTTGATAGTCAACATCAGCTTCTTCACGGGGAAAGGGGAGGTACAGTGGGGCTTCCTGCATGAGAACCACTTCCCGCAATTCGTAGTCAGGTAATTCAGCAGGCAGGCGAATCAGGCGAATCACGGCTTCATTCATGGGAATCGCACTGATCACCTCTTTTTGTTTGATGCGCTTGTCCTCAATCCCTTGACGAATGGCATCGGCAACGGCGGTGGTGTCAATGATGCGGCCTTCTTCGATGGCGCCCTCACTGAGGGGGACTGAGGCCATGGCCGTCATTTTTAGACCTTGCTTTTGCCGCTGAAGCTGTACGATATTGACCCGCTCTGGGGTGAGTTCGATCCCCAAGCCTTGCTTTGGTTTTGCAAATAGATTTCCCAGCACAATATCACCCACCAGTGAACGGTCAAGTTTGCATGAGCGAGATGGCGTGAAGAGTGAGTTTTAGAACAAGGCCGTACCCTACCCGACAGGGTTATGGAAACACCTCTATTCCTAAGGCAATCATAACCAATGGGCATCAGCTCTTTCCAATGCATTGGTATGGTTTGCGAAGTGGCTTTATGCAAAACTTGAGGGAAAGCCGTTGGGAAGGTCACCGGCGATCGCCAATAATGGGCAAGCTGTCGCGTCTTTCTCTATATGTCTTTATATGATGTATTAGGATGGGTTAGGGCTGAACAATAACCTTTGTGCCCACCTCAATTTTTTCAAAGAGGGCGCGGATATCATTGTTGCGCATGCGCACACAGCCATGGGAGACCGCTTGACCAATCAGAGATTCATTCGTTGTGCCGTGGAAGCCAGCATAGTTGTTATTTCCCATGGGGGCAAAGACAATCAGGCGATCGCCCAAAGGATTGCGACTACCCGGCGGAACCAAAACCCCCGTAAAAGGATTACGCCATTGGGGATTGACGACTTTGTGAAGTACTCGAAAGTTGCCTTGGGGCGTTTCCCAGTCCGGCTTGCCCACGGCCACGGGATAGCTGGCTAGTACTTGATCACCTTCATAGAGAAAGACGCGGCGTTCCCGCAGGCGCAGGACAATTTTGCGTTCCAAAGTGGGTAGAAACGGAGTTGCCTCACCAAGGGGGGGAAGTGCCAAGGGCGCTAAGGTGGTTGGCAAGTAAGGCTCTGACTCAAAGGCACGACTCACCTTCAGCTCTTCAGCACCGACAGCAGCCATGGGTAAGGTAGCGATCGCTCCTAGTGCTAAACCCAAGATTTTTCCTCTGACCCAGCCCAACATGAGAACAACTCCGAATCTCTCTCAGGATGCTTAGAACAGAATTTGCGTTGGCGGTGCCGGGGGTGGTGCTGCGGGAGGAATGGCAGCCGGACGCGGAGCTGATACTGAGCCACCCACTTGAGGCACTTGAATAGGTTTCACGGCCACAAACTCAGGCGCAGGGACAATCCGAGCACAAATAATTTAGGCGGTGGGTACACTAGCTTTTGGATCCAAAATCACCGCCACATCAAGGCCTTCAACAATTTCTTGACGGAAGGGGCGCTGACGGTGCTTGCGATCAAATACCACCACAATCTCTTCACCCCAAGGTTGCCGCAGGGTAATATTATCTCCGTCAATGTTGGTGACAATTCCGCGCACAGCCTTCACCTGCTTGGCTTCGGCAGAGGAAAGTAAAACAGTGGTACAGGTTGCCATTGCGGCCAAGGCAACAAGAGCGGTACGACGCAGATTCAACACAGTTCAACTCCTGACGTTTTTATCTTTGGACGATCTAAAGATTGAATACTCAAAATCGAATACTTGAGGAGTGAATAATTACCCGCCGCATTCTACGTACTCCACCCTTTGAGCGTCAAGGCTAGGGCATAAATTTTGATTTTTTCTTTAGTACCCGTTATAAACATTTCACACAGGCGCGGGCGATTGCCCAATCCTCTTGGGTGCGCACCACAAGAACCCGCACTGCCGCAGAGGGCGCAGCAATGTCGCGATCGCCGGTTCCCTGCTGATTTAGGTGGCCATCCAACTCGATTCCCAGCCAAGCTAACCCTCGGCAGACATCCCGTCGCACACAGGCAGCATTCTCGCCAATCCCTGCGGTGAACACCAACCCATCGAGGCCACCTAGAGCCGGCAGAAGACCGGCAATACCCCGTTGCAGAGAATAGATAAAACAGTCATAGGCCAACTGCGCTTGGGGATTGCCCTGGTCAATGGCGGCCAAAATCTGCCGCAAATCATTGCTCACCCCGGAGACCCCCAATAGGCCGGATCGGCGATTCACCAGTTGATCCAGTTCTTCTACCGTCCTGCCGCGCCGCAGCAGATAGAGCAAGATGCCCGGATCCAGGTCGCCACAGCGTGTTCCCATCATCACCCCCGCCGTGGGGGTAAAGCCCATTGTCGTTTCTACCGAGATGCCCCCCTTGACGGCAGTCAGGGAACAGCCGTTGCCGAGGTGGCAGCTAATCAGGCGCAACTCTGCGAGGGGACGCTGCAGGAGGGTAGCCGCCCGCTCACTGACGTATTGATGGCTAATACCGTGGAAGCCGTAGCGTTGAATACCGGCGGTGGTCAGTTCGTAGGGGATGGCATAGGTGCGCGCCACCGGCGGCAATTGGGCATGAAACGCCGTATCAAACACGGCCACTTGGGGGGTTTGGGGACACATGTCCGCCATTAATTCCATGCCCAGCAGGTTGGCCGGATTGTGGAGCGGCGCATATTCACTCAATTCCCTAATTGCTGCTTTGACCTGGGCATCCACGCGCACCGCTGCTCGGTAGCGATTACCACCGTGAACCACGCGATGACCGATAATCGTAAGTTCTTCAAGGCTTTCTAGGCACTTTGTCGGGCCACGGGTGAGGGTGTCTAGGAGGGGTTTGAGCCAGTCTCGCAGGCCTGCGATTCCCCCGTCTGGATGGGTTAGGCTGGCTGCATAGCCTTGATCGGCAGTTGTCACCTGCAGGCGCGCCACCGTTGGGTCTTGTCCCCAATCGAGAAGGCCGTGCCACAGGGGATCGGGAGGGGCAGTAGCCGTGGCGGCAAGTTCAGGGGTCAACCGATACAAACAGGCTTTCAGGCTACTAGATCCCGCATTTAACACCAGCACCGTGATCATCCTAGGCCTGCCAAACCCTCGCCTCTATCCTAGCCAAGCCCCCAGGGAACCGCTGCAGCGCAGAACACCTTGATGGGAAAAAGATGGCCCTAGAATTGGGACAGGCATTGGGGAATTGACGCTCATCCCGCTAACGCTTCTCGTATAGCGGGAGATTCCCCCTTCACCGAGTCTTGGCTAGATGTCCCGA
>NZ_JBKBHV010000014.1:0-62610 GCF_046299635.1 Thermosynechococcus sp.
TGAGGAGTCAGGGGGTACAAAGACGCCATCAATGCGAAAGGCGGTTTCTTTGAGTTCAATGGAGTCAAAGCGATAGCCTTCAGCACTATCAATGCCAAGGAGGTCAAAGAAGGTCTGGGGCAACTGGGCAAAGAGTTGATAAAAGAGGGAATCCCGACGCATGGGCTAGACGGAGCGATCGCCCCAAATCAAATTCAAATTTTATCCCCCTGCCCCCTAGCATAGGATGCCATGCTCGTTAAGAGTCACCTCTAGGGTTCCGGGTTTGTACCTTAATGAACAACAAGCAAGAGGTGATGATTGATCTGCTCAGCGATCGCACCTTTAGCTGCAAACGCCAGTTGGATTTGTGCAGCAGCGGGAGTATGTCTCAGATCTGCTCCGCGAAGAGCATCTCAAGGCAATTGCCCAGAAGATTCAGCTCTGGGGACTAGCGCAGTGGATTCAGGGGCAATCTGGGAATTAGCTCGCACCGCATAGCCGAGGTGAACCAGCACATCCTCCGCCGCATTGACCCGTACCACCAGTTCGTCAAATCCACGCGCTGTAATCCCATAGCGTTCTCGAAAATAGGCCTTCGCCGCTTGAAAGGAGGGAAACGCTTTTTGCATGCGTGCCCTTGTCCAGCGACGGAGAACCACCGGGCGATGGCGGTGCAACTGCTCCCGTAGGTGCCCTTCATAATCACAGAGCAATGACACGGATGTTTTCAGTAAGGCTGCATAGTTTTCATTGGCAGCTTGGAAGGTTTGCCGCAATTTCTGGGAGACAGGGAGTTCAGGTGTAGGTGTTTCCATCGTTTTTCTACCTTTGGGGACGATCCAATGTCTGGAGATGAAAGCGCACGGGTTCGAGAAGTTTGAGGACAACCTCACGAAACCCAATGGGCAGGATTTTGCAAAAGTTGACCAGTCTAGCCAGAACTGCCAACAATTGCCGGTTGAGTTCGCGTTGAGCTGCTAATTCCTTCTCCATCGCTTCCACAGCAGCCAGTGCTTTCTCTTGTTGCTCATGAACGATCGCCAGTTGAGTTTGGAAATTTCTCATCGTTTCTTCTTTAAAGAGTTCCAATTTGCGAAGTTTACCTTCAGCTACTAGAAGTTCATCCCACAGTTGGTTATTGTCCCTCTGCAATTGCTGGTTACGCTGTTCCTGTTCCTCGGCAAGGGAAAGGGCGGCTTCACAATCAGCTTCTAATTTTTTCACACGCCCTTTGGCGATCGCTAACTCTTGCCATAGAGAAATGGCATTCTCCCCAGAATCAACCCCATGAACTGCAACCCCACCAGCTTGCCAGACCAGTTCCCCTAATTCTTTGAACAAGCGGTCTTGCCTAGGTTTTAGCAAGCACTCAACAATATTCCGTGCTCTTCGGGGGTTTAAGGGATCGCTGCCATGACCACACAACTTCACCGTTGGATACCCCTGCCGTTTAGCATAGCAGGAGTGACGACCAACTTCCCAGCCCTCTTCTTTAGCAATCTTAATCAGGTCTCTTTGCTTTAAGTCCACGGGTAACGTCTGCAAAAACTCACTAATCTTCTTTAGTTCACATAGATTAGGACTGGATGCGGCTTTGGAGGTCAAAGGTTACGTTCATCAGCCAGCCTCTCGACTCGCGCCTCATTTATATTAAATTCTCCTTTGGCGATACGCCGGATATGCATAGGCAGCAAAAATTTTTTAGGTTGCGCTTGTCACGCTCTGCCAGGACACGCCTGCCTTCATCGCACTCAGCACGCCAATGGCTTCGGCATAGGACTGGCAAGGAATCGTCTCTATTCCTAACGCTGCGCCAGTTACATTCAGGGTCGTGGTATTGTTGGCTACCGTTAGGATAGGAACACCCTGATGGGCAAAGGCCAGAATCCCTCGTCCACCAAGAGCACTAGCAGGAACAATGACGGCATCCACCCCCTGGGACCACACTGCCGATTGATCCGCCTGCGTGTAGCGAGGAGCGCGGCTTAGTCCCACCAGCACAGAGGGTAAAAAGGTATAGCCGATTTCCTCAGCAAGGGCGCGGGGATGCACCGTCTCATCGAGGGGTAATGGTTGCAGGGCTGGGGCATGGGCTGCCGGAATCTGAAAGTGCCGAACAACCAAATGGCTGATGACCGCTTCTGCCCCCGCCAGAGGATCTACACCTTGACCACGGCGATAGTGCTGCAATGCCTCTGTCCCCGGATTGTCGGGAAAGCGGGTGACAATCGCGATCGCCTCTGCCTTGGCTGCTTGAATTAGCTTTTCTGCTGCTCGCAATAAACTGCCGGGGTTTGCCACAGTTCCCCACGTGGCTCCAGAGACAGCGGTTTGTAACTGCACCCCCAAGGGTTCATCGGTAACAACAGGTTCGGTAATCATTAGACCTAAGGTAGTAGAACAGGCCGCCGCTGCTTGGCGATGGCGAAGTTGTAGCTCCGGTTCAATAGCCGCATCTAGTATCAGGCCAATACGATTCAGACGCGGTGGCAGCAATCCCCAACGGCCAAGGGCAAATTCATCCAAAGCATAGCCTTCCACGTACCAAACATTGGACAGCGGCCAGTAGAGCATTGCCCCATTGAGAACATTGGGATGGGTAATCAGGCGATCGCACACCTGCGCCAAGGCACGAACTACGGGAATTGCATCACCCGCATAGCCACCAATGGCAGCCCCAATCCCCGTTGGAATGATTAGAACTACAGTCAGCACGTCAGCGACTAGCTTGGGCAGGGAGGGGAGCCGGCTGTACGGCCACAGTTAGGGCTTGACCGTTGCGGCTGACTTCCAGTTGCATTGTGCGACCAATACCTGTGCTTTCCACCATTTGCTGCACTTGATCTGCTTTGGTGATGTTTTGGCCATTGATGCGACGGATCACATCCCCCGCTTGCAAACCGGCACGGGCTGCGGGTGAATTAGGAAGAACCTGAACAATCACCACCCCCACACTGTCTTGAAGGCGGATCGGGCTACTGGGATTGGCATTGAGGCGTTGCTGCATTTCAGGACTGAGAGTGGCCATGCGAATGCCGAGGAAGGGGTGATCCACGCGACCATTGGCAATCAGTTGCTTGGCAATCCGCTGCGCTGTGTTAATGGGAATTGCAAACCCTAACCCTTGAGCGCCGCCAATAATAGCAGTGTTCATGCCGATAACCTCCCCCCGCTGGTTTAATAGCGGGCCACCAGAGTTACCGGGGTTAATGGCTGCATCGGTTTGAATGAAACCAACCCGCTTATCGGGCACACCAATATCGCCGCTGGAGCGGCCGGTGGCACTAATAATTCCCGCCGTCACTGTATTATCCAGACCCAGGGGGTTACCGATGGCGATCGCCCACTCACCGGGGCGTAAATTATCAGAATTACCGAGGCGCACCACCGGTAAATTGTTGGCATTCACCTTGACTACGGCCACATCAGTCAGACGATCTTGACCGAGAACTTGACCCTCAAACGTGCGGCCATCCTTGAGGGTTACTCGCACTCGGTTTGCACCATCCACCACGTGGGCATTGGTGAGGATCAAGCCATCACTGCTAATAATAAAACCCGATCCCAACCCCCGTTCCTCGCGACTGGGGGGAGGCATCATTGGCCCAAAAAATTCCTGAAAGAAAGGGTCATTAAAGATAGCTGGCACACGAGTCTGCACCGTCCGCGAAGCATCAATCCGCACCACCGCAGATCCTACTTGTTCAACAGCACGGGCAATAAAGTTAATGTCATTTCCCGCCGGTAGCGGTGCCGGTAGCTGTGCCAAGCTGGGGGTCACCAAGGGCGTTGACGCTGGCATCAAGTGGGTGGTAAACATTGCAGCGGCTGCCCCCAATGCCATTAACGACAGATAAGTGAGCGATTTACCAAGACGCACTGTCATAGGTGATTGCCCTTTTGCTGACACTGGTTCTTGAAAAGAGACGGCAGTTGAGGGAAGCAAGTTCCAGCTTCTAGCCTACCACTTCAGGAGGTTGAATTTCTCCATATCAACAGTGTCGCGGTTGCGATAGATGGCCAAAATAATCGCTAAACCCACGGCTGCTTCTGCCGCTGCCACAGTAATCACAAACACAGCAAAAACTTGTCCCTTAATTTGCTGGCCATCCAGATAGTTGGCAAAGCCGATTAGGTTGAGGTTGACAGCATTCAAAAGCAACTCAATGGACATGAGCACACGCACAGCGTTGCGACTGGTAACCAAGCCATAAATACCAATACAAAATAGCAGGGCTGCCAAGATCAAAACATAGGTTAACTGCATCGTCTTCCCCTATTTTTCAGACAAAGCCACAGGTTCACGCGGACGCTCCGGTAACTCCAAGGGGGGGACTACCTCTTCCCCTAAGATAGGTTCAGGTTCCAAGACTAGTTCACGGCGAGCGAGCACCACGGCTCCAATCAAGGCCATCAGCAGCAAGACCGAGGCCAATTCAAAGGGCAAGAGAAAATCGCTGAAAAAGTGCTGACCAATGGTGGTAATGCTGTCAGTCGTAGGAGGCAGGGAACTGAGTTGCCAAGGGGTTTGCAAAATCATTTTTGTCAGCAGAGCAAAGACCCCAAGGGAGACCACCGCAGCACCCCCCTGACGCAGCCAACGCCCCGGCACCGGCGTATAGGCCTCCCGCTTGTTGACCAGCATGATTGCAAACAGAATGAGAACATTCACCGCGCCTACATAGATGAGAATTTGTGCCGCGGAAACAAAGTCAGCATTCATGAGGATATACAGCCCAGAGATGCTCAGGAACACGCCCCCCAGCAAGAAGGCAGAATAGACAACATTGTTTAGGAGCACAACGCCAAGGGCAGCAGCGATCACTGCACCCGCGAGGGCAAAGAAGGTAATTGTTTGGGTCAGGGTGGCTAAGTCCACAGCAACAACTCCTAGTTCTCAGATGTTTCAGATGGCATAGTGCCGTTGGCGATCGCCTCTGGACGCGCTCCCGCCCGTTGGGCACCCGCAGGCAAATCATGACCCGACATCACCCCTGCCGGCAGATAGGCAAACTCACGGATCGGGGTCACCATTGGGTCTTGGGTGACTTTGTAGGGAATGCGTCCCATCGCCACACTGTCGTAATTCAACTCATGGCGATCGTAGGTAGCCAATTCGTACTCCTCTGTTACCGAGAGGCAATTCGTAGGGCAGTACTCGACACAGTTGGCACAGAAGATGCACACCCCAAAGTCAATGCTGTAGTGCTTGAGTTCTTTCTTTTTGATCTCTTTGTTGAAGACCCAATCCACTACGGGCAAATTAATAGGACAGACCCGCACACACACTTCACAGGCAATGCACTTATCAAACTCAAAGTGAATTCGTCCCCGAAATCGTTCTGAAGGAATCAGTTTTTCGTAGGGATACTGCACGGTGATGGGTCGTCGCCGCATGTGGTCAAAGGTCACCGATAGCCCTTGACCAATGTACTTGGCAGATTGTACTGCCTCTTTGGCATAGTCGGTAATCTGCTTGAGGAATTTCATCGTGTCACCTCATGGGAATGGGGAGTTTCTTAGCCGCCAAAGGCGACAGGAAAGGCAAGCTTTAAGCCGGCGGTCAGCAGCAAGTTCACCAAACCCACCGGCAGCAGGAACTTCCAACCTAAGTCTAGGAGTTGGTCAATGCGCACACGGGGAACGGTCCAGCGCAGCAGAATTGCCAAAAAGACGAAGAAGTAGGCCTTAATCAGCGTCATCGTGATGCCCAGCACCGCAAAGGCAATCTGCAAAACGGGATTGGTCTCGGGAATGCCAAGGAAATGGGCAATGGTTTCTAGGGGAATGGGGAAGCTCCAGCCCCCGAAGTAGAGAACACTCACCAAGAGCGCCGAAAGCACAAGGTTGACATAGGCTCCAAGATAGAAGAGGGCAAACTTCATGCCGGCGTACTCCGTTTGGTAGCCCGCCACAAGTTCCTCCTCAGCTTCCGGCAGGTCAAAGGGCAGGCGCTCGCACTCCGCCAAAGCCGCAATCCAAAAGATTAAAAAGCCGATGGGCTGCCGCCAGACGTTCCAACTGAGGATGCCGTACTCTGACTGCTGCTCGACAATGTCCACCGTGCTTAGACCATTGGACATCATGGCCACTGCCAACACCGCCAGAGCTAGGGGAATCTCATAGCTAATGGATTGGGCGGCTGCCCGCAGTCCCCCCAGTAGGGAGTACTTGTTGTTGGAGGCATAACCTGACATCAGCAGGCCAATGGGGGCAATGCTGGAAAGGGCAATCCAGAGAAAGACCCCCATCGCCAAGTTGGAAATGAGCAGGTCTTGGCCAAAGGGGACAATGATGTAGGACAAAAAGACGGGAATGACCACTACCGCCGGGCCAAGGGTAAACAGCCAGCGATCGCTATTCGCCGGCAGAACATCTTCCTTAAAAATCAGTTTGAGGCCGTCGGCCAAGGGCGCCAAAATCCCCAATGGACCAATGTATTCTGGACCAATGCGCTGTTGCACTGCCGCAGAAATTTTCCGTTCCAGCCAAACGGCCACCAGTACGCCCACGGTAGCCACAATTAGCATCATTAACATTGGCAGAGGGAGCCATAGCAGTTTGGCCACATCGTGGGAGAGACCCAAGGATTCCAATGCGCCAATGAATTGCCCCTGTAGGTCAATACCGGATTCCATAGCGATTCGACGCGCCCCAGCGACAGACACGCTCTACAGTATAAAGGTTTTATTTCCGTTGCGAGGATAGATCTGGGGGCAAATTTTATCACCACAGGTATTACAGATGTTTATAGTTTGTAATCTCCTCCCTTTGGGTCTGAGATGTCAGTAGGATCAAGGCAGATAGCCAATTTTTTAAGGAGAACAGGGTGGCGATCGCAATTCAAAATGCGGTGATTTGTACCCCAGAGGGGGAACTGCGCCGGCAACAGGTACGCCTTGAGGGCGATCGCATTACAGAAGTGGCAGAGACCGTCACCGTGAATCCCGGCGATACCGTGATTGACGCCACAGGCTTAACCCTCCTACCGGGTGTGATTGACCCCCAAGTGCATTTTCGGGAACCGGGATTAGAGCACAAAGAGGATCTTTTTACCGCCAGTTGTGCCTGTGCCAAGGGGGGAGTCACCAGCTTTTTGGAAATGCCCAATACCCGTCCGCCAACGATTGACCAAGCCACCTTAGACGATAAACTCGCCCGTGCCGCTGCCAAGTGTGTGGTTAACTACGGCTTTTTTATTGGCGCCACTAAGGATAATCTTGCCGTTCTCAACACCGTTCACCCCGTCTGTGGCATCAAAATTTTCATGGGGTCAATGCACGGGCCTCTACTGGTTGATGAAGAGCCGATTTTAGACCGCATTTTTAGGGAGGGAAAACGCCTCATTGCTGTCCATGCCGAAGATCAGGGACGCATCCGTGCCCGTCGCAAACAATTTGCCGGCATTAGCGATGTGGCCGTCCACTCGCAGATCCAAGATGAGATTGCTGCCCTTAACGCCACCCGGCTCGCAATTCAGCTGTCGGCCAAATACGAACGCCGCCTGCATATTCTCCACCTTTCCACAGGCATTGAAGTGGACTTTCTGCGCCAGCACAAGCTCCCTTGGGTCACGGTGGAAGTCACCCCTCAGCATCTGTTTTTGACCACAGAGGCCTACGCCAAAATTGGCTCCCTTGCCCAGATGAACCCGCCCCTGCGCACCGTAGAGGACAATGCCAAACTCTGGCAGGGACTCTTGGATGGAGTGATTGATTGTATTGCCACCGATCATGCCCCCCACACCCTAGAGGAAAAAGCCCAACCTTATCCCCACAGCCCTTCGGGTATGCCGGGGGTGGAAACCGCCTTGCCGCTGATGTTGACCCAAGCCATGGCAGGCCGCTGTACGGTGCCCCAAGTGGTGCGGTGGATGTCCACTGCTGTTGCTGCGGCCTACGCCATTCCCAATAAAGGGGAAATTGCCCCCGGTTACGATGCTGACCTTGTTCTTGTGGATTTGCAGACCTATCGCCCCGTACGCCGTGAGGAATTGCTGACTAAGTGTGGCTGGAGTCCCTTTGAGGGCTGGTCATTGACGGGGTGGCCGGTGTACACCTTTGTGAATGGGGAGATCGTTTTTAGCCAAGGGCGGGTGAATCCCACCGTGCGCGGACGTGCGCTGAAGTTTAGCTGGGACTAGGCGATCGCCCGCTGAAATCGGAAAGTGCTAGCCTCCCAACGACTTGTGCTAATCTGAGGCAGAGATATAGCGTATGTTAAGCACAACAATGCGTATTCTGGTGACGGGCGGTGCCGGCTTTATTGGTTCCCATCTGGTTGATCGGCTAATGGAGGCAGGTCATGAGGTCATTTGCCTAGACAATTACTTCACGGGGACAAAGCGGAACGTTCTGCGCTGGGTGGGGCATCCCAATTTTGAACTGATTCGCCATGATGTCACCGACCCTATTCGCCTTGAGGTGGATCAAATCTATCACCTAGCCTGCCCCGCCTCCCCCGTTCACTACCAGTACAACCCCGTCAAAACCATTAAAACCAATGTCATGGGTACCCTCCACATGCTGGGGTTGGCCAAACGTGTCAAGGCACGGTTTCTCCTTGCTTCCACCTCAGAAGTCTATGGTGACCCGTTGGTGCATCCCCAATCTGAGTCCTACTGGGGGAATGTCAACCCCATTGGCATCCGCTCCTGCTACGACGAAGGCAAGCGGGTAGCAGAGACCCTCACCTTTGACTACCACCGCCAAAATAATGTGGATGTTCGGGTGGCACGGATTTTTAATACCTATGGCCCGAAAATGCAAATCAATGATGGCCGAGTGGTCAGCAATTTTATTGTCCAAGCCTTGCAGGGCATGCCCCTTACCGTCTATGGGGATGGCTCGCAAACCCGCAGTTTCTGCTATGTCAGCGATTTGGTGGAAGGCTTGATTCGGCTGATGAATAGCGACTACATCGGCCCGGTGAATCTGGGCAACCCCGATGAGTACACGGTGTTGGAGCTAGCCCAAAAAATCCAAGCCCTGATCAATCCGGGGGTGGAAATCCAGTTTAAGCCCCTGCCCAGTGATGACCCGCAGCGCCGTCGTCCCGACATTACTGTTGCCCGCACAGTTTTGAACTGGCAACCGACCGTACCTCTTTTAGAGGGGCTTCAGCGGACGATTCCAGACTTTGCGGAGCGGCTGGGTGTGTCCTATACCCCGATGATGGTGGAAGTTTAGGGAGAATAGAGAATGCGGGTTTGCGTGATCGGCACCGGCTATGTGGGGTTAGTCACAGGGGTGTGCTTGGCGCATATTGGCCATGAGGTGCTGTGCATTGACAACAACATTGATAAAGTTAAACTGCTGCAACGGGGGGAATCCCCGATTTATGAACCCGGTCTGACCGAGCTGCTTCGCAGTACCATTGCCGGTGGTCACATTCACTTCAGCAGTGATCTGGGCGCCGGGGTGCAGTTTGGTGAGGTGCTCTTTATTGCGGTCGGCACGCCTGCACTGCCTAATGGCGAAACGGATACCCGCTATGTGGAAGCGGTTGCACGGGGCATTGGTGCCCATTTGGATTTGGGGTACAAGGTGATCGTGAATAAATCCACGGTGCCCATAGGCTCAGGGGACTGGGTGCGGATGATCATTCTCGATGGTGTGGTGGAGCGAGAACCGGATTTGGCCGATGCCATTAAAGCGGGGGCAACCCATCCACCGTTGGATTTTGATGTGGTCAGTAATCCTGAATTTCTACGAGAAGGTTCAGCGGTCTATGACACGTTTAATCCCGATCGCATTGTTTTGGGCAGCAGTAGCCGCAAGGCCATTCAAATCATGCAGGAACTGTATGCACCAATCATTGAGCGCAAGTATGCGGCCGATCCCACCTTGCCCCCTGTGCCGGTGTTGGTGACGGATCTCAGTTCGGCAGAAATGATTAAGTACGCTGCTAATGCCTTTTTGGCCACTAAAATCAGCTTTATTAACGAAATTGCCAATATTTGCGATCGCGTCGGTGCCGATGTGGTGCAAGTGGCCAAGGGCATCGGCTTAGATTCGCGCATTGGCGAGAAGTTTCTCCAAGCGGGCTTGGGCTGGGGGGGGTCCTGTTTTCCCAAGGATGTTTCGGCCTTAATCCACACCGCTGGGGACTACGGCTACGATGCCCAGTTGCTCAAAGCAGCCGTTCAGGTCAACCAGCGGCAACGCTTTGTTGTCATTGAAAAACTGCAACAGGTGCTAAAAATCCTCAAGGGTAAGACCATTGGCCTTTTGGGATTAACGTTTAAGCCCAACACCGATGATCTGCGGGATGCCCCTGCCCTCGATCTGATTGAGGAACTGCATCGCCTAGGTGCCAAGGTCAAAGCCTATGACCCCCTTGTGTCCCAGTCGGGGTTGCGATCGGGTCTCTCCCATGTGATTGTGGAAACGGATCTGCTGCACCTTGCTGATGGCTGTGATGCGCTGGTGCTGGTGACGGACTGGCCGCAGTTCCAAGAGGTGGATTATGGGGCATTGGTACAGAAGATGCATCAACCTGTAATCATTGACGGTCGCAACTTCTTGAACCGCCAGCAGCTAGAGACATTGGGCTTCCGCTACGTAGGCATTGGCCACTAGGCATGGAACCGCCCGGCTTGGTCTATGAGCAGATCTACTGGCGGCAGGGGTACTGCCGTATTGTCGGCGTGGATGAAGTGGGTCGGGGTTGCTTGGCAGGGCCGGTGGTAGCGGCAGCGGTGATTTTGCCGGTGGACTGTGTGCCCCTTCCGGAGGTGCAGGATTCCAAACAGTTGAGTGCCCGCCAGCGATCGCGCCTCTTTCTCCAGATTTGGCAGCAAGCGATCGCCATTGGCATTGGCAGTGCCAGTGTGGCGGAAATTGATCAGGTGAATATCCTGCAAGCCACCTATCGAGCAATGGCGCGAGCCTTGGCGCAGGTCGCCCCTTGGGATCATGCCCTGATTGACGGCAAGCTAACGAAAACGGCGCCCTTGGAAAGGGCAACAGCTATTATCGGGGGCGATCGCCACAGCTACACTATTGCCTGTGCCTCGATTATTGCCAAGGTGTGGCGCGATCGCTTCATGGCACGCTTAGCGCGTCGCTATCCTCAGTACGGCTGGGAACGCAATGCAGGCTATGGCACTCCCCAACACCGTCAAGCCCTTATCCAGTATGGTCTGACCCCTTGGCATCGGCGATCCTTCCTAAAATCCTTGCTGCATCCCGACTCACTTGTGCAATGCCATCACAGGAGAGTAGGCTGAAAAATGGCAAAGTATGACGTTTTTTCGAGGATTCCATGCGGGTTTCCCTTCGCTGGCTACGGGAATTGGTGGCCGTTGATCTGGATGTGACGACTTTGGCCGATCGCTTGACGATGGCGGGGTTTGAAGTGGAAGAAATTGAAGATCGGCGCACATGGGCTCAAGGGGTTGTGGTGGGTCATATTTTGGCCTGTGAACCTCATCCCAATGCCCAAAAATTACGGGTCTGCCAAGTGGATGTGGGTCAAGGGGAACCGCGCACGATTGTCTGTGGGGCACCCAATGCGGCAGCCGGTTTGTATGTGCCCGTAGCACTGCCGGGGGCATATCTGGCAAAAATTGATCTGAAAATTCGACCGGCAAAACTGCGGGGTGTGAAGTCCGAGGGCATGATCTGCTCCCTTGCTGAATTGGGTCTAACCAAAGAGTCCGAGGGCATTCACACATTTGCTGATGGGGTGACGGTGGGGGAAGATGTACGTCCCCTTCTCGGCTTGGATGATGTCATTTTGCACCTCACCTCAACCGCTAATCGTGCCGATGCTCTGAGTATGGTGGGTATTGCCCGCGAAGTGGCGGCACTCACCGGTGCCCCTCTGACACTCCCCACCCCAAAGGCGATCGCTCCGAAAAAGTCCCGTGCTAAGGCGCCTGTACAGCTGGCGATCGCCGACCCTCAGGCCTGTCCTGCCTATTGTGGCACGCTGATTGCCAATGTTCAGATTGCCCCTTCCCCCCGCTGGATCCAACAACGTTTAGAGGCTGCCGGTTTGCGTGCCATTAACAATGTAGTGGACATTACCAACTACATTCTGCTGCAGTGGGGTCAGCCCCTCCATGCCTTTGATTGGGATCGCCTACAAAGAGTTGCTGCCCAACCCCCCATTAGTATCGGTGTGCGCTTTGCCAAGGCGGGAGAAACTCTGAAAACCCTCGATGGTGAAGAGCGGGTGCTGAGTTCCGACAATCTTCTAATTACCGCCGGCGATGTACCTGTTGCCCTTGCTGGAGTCATGGGGGGCGAAGAGACGGAGGTTCACGAGGGTACGCAGAATGTGTTCCTTGAGGCGGCACTCTTTGCCAGCCCCGTCATCCGGCGATCGGCTCGTGCCCAAGGATTACGCACGGAGGCTTCGGCTCGCTATGAACGGGGGGTGAACCCCGCAGAACTAGAGGCCGCCACTGCCGAGGCGATCGCCCTATTAACCGAAGTAGCCCAAGGGACAGTTACCTACACCACCTTGGTGGATCGGCGTCCACCCCTCGAACGCACCCTCACCCTGCGACTGGAACAAGTGCATCGCCTTTTGGGAGCCGTGGTTTCAGATGAAGAGGAGAGCGACGAACTCGCCTATTTAGATGCAGAGACCGTTGAAGCGCTACTGAGCCGCTTGGGTTTTCACCTCCGTCGTCAAGACACCTTCGAGGACGAGTTAGTGATATGGTCGGTGACGGTACCCCCCTACCGCTTCCGCGATATTGAGCGAGAGGTCGATCTCATTGAGGAGATTGCACGGCTCTACGGTTACGATCGCTTTGAGGAGACCTTGCCAGCGCAAGCAGAATTGGGGGCACTACCGTTGGAACTCACCCTACTGCGGGAGCTACGGGCGGCCTTTCGCGGTGCGGGTCTGACGGAATTAATGCACTATTCTTGGGTAAAAGGTGGTCAGCCCAACCAAGTGACAGTGGTGAATCCGCTGGTGGCTGAGTTTTCTTCACTGCGTACAGATCTAATCACTGGGCTGGTGCAAGCCTTCCGCTACAACCAAGAACAGGGGAATCCGCCCCTCAATGGCTTTGAAATTGGTCGTGTTTTTGGTCAAGATGAGGAGGGTCTGTGGGAGAGCGATCGCCTTGGGGGCATCATTGGGGGCGATCCGTGGCAAGGCAAATGGGTGCGCCGCTCTCAGCAAGCCCAACCCCTAACGTGGTATGAAGCCAAGGGGATTCTGGAGAGTGTCTTTCAGCGGTTTGGTTTACCGGTGGAATATCAGAGCGATCGCCAAGAGGAACGCTTGCACCCGGGGCGAACGGCAGCTCTTTGTTTGAATGGAGAACGACTTGGTATTTTTGGCCAGCTACACCCGCAGTATGCGGCGACCCTCGACCTGCCGGCGGCGGTCTATGTCTTTGAACTGGATCTGGAGGTACTCCTGAGTCGCCTTGAGGAACGGTATCGCCAAATCACTTTTCAGCCCTTTTCAACCTATCCCGCCAGCGATCGCGACCTCGCCTTCTTTGCGCCGGCGGATCTGACAGTGGCGGAACTCAGCCGCACCATTTGGAAAGCCGCCGGTGGGCGCGACTCCCTCCTTGAGAGCGTCGAGGTCTTTGATGAGTACAGTGGCACGGGTGTCCCCCAAGGGCAGCGCAGTTTGGCCTTTCGCCTGACGTACCGCGCCAGCGATCGCACCCTCACCGAGGCCGAGGTGAATGAATTACATCAGCGCATTCGCGATAGCCTTGTGGAAAAATATGCTGTTACGCTCCGTAGCTAAGAAAGACCCATGAGCACAGTGTTGACGACTGATTGGCAGTGCCTTGCCGATTTAGCCCTTGCCGATGAATGCCTCAGCCGCGATCAAGCGCGAGCCGTGTTACAAGCCCCGGATACCGAACTTCTGAATCAACTGGCGGCGGCCTATCGGGTGCGCTATCACTACTGGGGCAATCGCGTACGGCTGCACTATCTCCTCAATGCCCAAAGTGGCCTGTGTCCAGAGGATTGCCACTACTGCTCCCAATCGAAAATCTCCACCGCTGAGATTGAAAAGTATCCCCTGCTCTCCCAGGAAAAAATTCTAGCAGCAGCCGATCGCGCCGCCCAACTCAAGGCCGCAACGTTTTGCATGGTGATTTCTGGGCGATCGCCCAATGAAAAGGTTTTTGAGCAGGTGCTTGCTGCGATTCGGGCGGTTAAGGAACGCTATCCCCTGAAAATCTGTGCCTGCTTGGGCCTACTCACCGCTGAACAAACACAACGGCTGGCGGCAGTGGGTGTAGATCGGGTCAATCACAACCTGAATACGTCGGAAAACTTCCACGGCGAAATTTGCACCACCCACACCTTTAGCGATCGTGACCAGACTTTGGCCAATATTCAAGCGGCAGGCATTACCACCTGCTCCGGCGGCATTTTGGGCATGGGGGAATCCGATGACGATGTAATTGATCTTGCCCTTTCTCTGCGGCAACGGCAGGTGACCAGTGTACCGGTGAACTTTTTGATTCCAATTCCGGGGACACCCCTTGGCGAACAGCACCATCTGAATCCGCGCCACTGTTTACGCATTCTCGTGCTCTTTCGTCTGCTCTTGCCGCGCCAAGAGATTCGCATTGCCGGTGGCCGCGAAGTGCATCTGCGATCGCTGCAACCCCTTGGCCTCTATGCAGCCAACTCCATTTTTGTCGGCGATTATCTAACGACCCCTGGCCAAGCTCCCCACCAAGATTGGCAAATGATTGCCGATGCCGGCTTTGTCCTCGAAGACCCCGAAGGACGGGCGATCGCCCCATAACAGCTACGGTTCCCATCGCTAAACTGGGGATAGCGGCACTACTGTTGCGGAGTCTCCGATGGGCGTTTTGGGTGGCCTTTTGCTAATTGTCGCGATTGTCCTCTTTTTTGTGCAGCGCCACTATCGCCTGAAACTCCGTAGCCTCAAGCTAGCCACGTCATCCACCACAGCCGATCTCCACTATCTCCAACAGCAGGTGGCTCAAGAAATTGGCAGTGGCAGCCTGCGGGAATATGTGAAGGTCTCTGGCCAAATTGTGGCGGATCAACCCTTGATCTCCGCGCTGAAGCAAGTGCCCTGTGTCCACTACCGCATGCGTGTTAGTCGCGAATACGAAGAAGATGTGTCTGAAACCGATAGTGAAGGCCACACCCGCTGGCGTACCGAGCGTCGCTCCACCACCATTAGCAGCAATAGCCAGACCATTCCCTTCCGTCTGCGAGATCGCTACGGCGAGATTGAAGTGGATCCCCGTGGGGCTGACATTGAAACGATCCAAGTCCTCGATGAATTTCGACCCGCCAATAACACTGCCCGCCTTGCCTTTGGTAGCTTTCAGGTGAATGTCGGCAGTCTCACCTTTGGCAGTGGGAATACCATTGGTTATCGCTATCAGGAATGGATTACACCCGTGGATCGGCAGGTGTTGGTGGTGGGCATGGCCAGCGATCAAACAGGCACGCTGCGCATTGAACGTCCCACTGCCAAGAGGCAAAAGTTCTTTGTTTCCCTGAAACCAGAAGATAGTCTGAGTCAAGACACCAGTCGTGCCGTGCTCTATTCAACCACTGGCGCTGCGGCCTGTGGGGGGTTGGGGGTCTTGTTGATTTTGCTGGCGTTGTTGTAGTACCTCACTGAGGGTCAGCCAATCTTGGAGGCTGAGGGCTTCGGCACGGCTATTGGCATCCCGCCCCAATTGAAGCAGTGCTTGGCGCACCTGCCCCGGCTCCGCAAGGGACTTGAGGGCATTGGCCAGCATCTTACGGCGGGTGGCAAACCCCTGTTTTAGGAGCGTTTCTAACCACTGGGGCGATCGCACCTTTGGCAGTGTTGCGTGGGGTTGCAGACAAATCACCACAGAATCCACCTTAGGGGGTGGCTGAAAGGCACGGGGGGGCACCGCACACACCTTCTCACAGCGGGCAAGAAATTGCACCCGCACCGACAGAGCACCGTAGGCCTTGCTACCGGGAACCGCCATCAGGCGATCGCCAATCTCCTTTTGTACGAGCAAAACCAACCGCTCAAAGGCTGGCCGACGCGGCCGAGCAATACTGCCAAGCAGATGCCCCAGCAAGGGGCCTGTAATGTTGTAGGGGATATTGGCCACCACCTTGTTGCATTCCAAGGGCGCTAGGTCTAGCCGCAGGATATCGCCCTCAATCAACTGAAACCGCTCACCGCCAAACTGGCGTTGCAACTGACCGCAGAGATCGCGATCCAATTCAACGGCCACCACCTCTGCACCACTGGCCAAAAGCGGTTGGGTCAGCGCGCCCCGACCAGGACCAATTTCTAGGACGCGATCGCCCGCGTGGAGTTCAGCCGCTGCAATGATCTGAGCTAAAACCGATTCACTGCGCAGCCAATGCTGACCAAAGCGTTTGCGGGCACGACTCACCTAGCGCGGCCCCAAGCCCACCGTGGGTGCATAGACTGCCTGATCCCCTAGTTCCGCTTCAATGCGCAGGAGGCGATTGTACTTGGCAACCCGTTCGCTACGGCAGAGGGAACCCGTCTTAATTTGGCCGGCACGGGTAGCCACGGCCAGATCCGCAATCGTGGTATCTTCAGTTTCACCAGAGCGGTGGCTAATCACCGAGCGGTAGCCCTTGCGGGTGGCCAGATCAATCGTTTGCAGCGTTTCTGTCAGGGAACCAATCTGATTTAGTTTAATCAAGATGGCATTGGCTACGCCATTGTCAATCCCCCGTTGCAAGCGCTTGGGATTAGTGACAAACAGGTCATCCCCTACCAGCTGAATGCGTCCGCCAAGGGTTTCCGTCAGGAGTGCCCAGTTGTCCCAGTCCTCCTCCTGCAACCCGTCCTCAATGGAGACGATGGGATAGTTGCTCACCAGATTTTCGTAGTAGCGGATTAACTCAGAACCGGTGCGGCTGGCATTATCAAACACATATTTGCCGTCTTCATAAAATTCATTGGCGGCAACATCAAGAGCAAGGGCAATGTCGGTGCCGGGGGTGTAACCTGCTGTTTCAATGGCCTGAAGCAAAATATCCAAGGCTGCTTGGTTGGAGTCTAGGTTAGGCGCAAAGCCCCCTTCATCCCCGACACCGGTCAGTAACCCCTTATCGGCCAGCACCTTAGTCAAAGCGGCAAAAACCTCTGCCCCCCAGCGCAGTCCCTCCCGAAAACTGGGAGCACCAATGGGCATGATCATGAATTCTTGGAAGTCAATGTTATTGGCCGCATGGGCGCCGCCATTAATGACATTCATCATCGGTACAGGCAGCACATTGGCCAGAGGTCCCCCCAAATAGCGGTAGAGGGGTTGACCGAGATATTCGGCTGCGGCTTTGGCCGTGGCAAGGGAAACCGCCAGAATGGCATTGGCACCGAGGTTGGATTTATTCTCGCTGCCGTCCAGTTCTAGGAGGCACTGATCTATTACTGTTTGATCTAGGGCGTTGAGATCCACGAGAGCACTGAGAATTGTGGTTTCAATGTTTTCGACGGCTGTGAGGACGCCTTTGCCCCCGTAGCGCTTGGGATCGCCGTCCCGCAGTTCATGGGCTTCAAAACTCCCTGTCGAGGCTCCGCTGGGGACTTGGGCTAGGCCGACAACGCCACAATCCAATTCGACTTCTGCTTCTACCGTGGGGCGCCCCCGCGAGTCGAGAATTTCGCGGGCACGAATGGTTGCGATCGCCGTATCCATCATCTGTTTATCCTCTATATGCAGCTAGATTGTACGATAGATGCCCAAGAAAACCCCCACTACTTAAGGATGACCTAAGCAAAAGGCGTTCTAGACTGGATAGCCTTTTTTGTTCCAGAGTGGGTTAGTCTCTATTAAGGGTTACGACATCAACGTTTCCGACGGAGGATTCACTTAAAATTCAGTTTTTGGAGGTTTACTAAATTTAAGGTCATCGTTGTTCACATCAATTCATTGAGTATCCCTACAGCGAACTTTTATCTCTAGGAATTAGTCATGACCACTATTGCCCGAAGTCGTTCCCCGCAGTCTGAGATATCCGCCCGCCCTATCACCACAGAAACCGTTCACTATCAGGTTGTGCATTGGATTAGGGGGCGCTTTCGGATTCGCATTCCTCGGCTGGGCTTTGATGCAGAATATGGGGCACGGCTGCTCTATATTGTTGGCAGTTTGCCCGCAGTGACAACGGCACGCATTAACCCCCCGGCGCGCTCCCTTGTGGTCGAATATAACCCCAAGCTGTTTGGGGAAGCTTTAGCGACGATTCAAGGGCAAATCTTTGAGTCCATTCAAGTAGCGGCCAATCCAGACCTTCCCGCCCTTAGCCCTGAGAAAGCTACCCCTGCGGCTGAAGCTCACCAAATTAACTATTGGGAACGCTTGGGCTTACCAGCGCTTGGCTTGGCTTTGAGTGTGGCTTCTCTAATGGGGGTACCGATTCCCAGCTACGTGATTGCCAGTGTGGTGATTGCCGGAGCAATGCCGGTGTTTCAGCGGGCATGGGAAGCGATTCAAGAGGAGAAACAGTTAACAATTGACTTCCTCGATGGGTTGGCGATCGCTCTGCACGCAATGCAGGGAAACTACTTTGCCCCTTCCTTTATGTTGGGTCTGATTGAGGGGGGTGAAGTCATCCGCGACCTGACGGCACGGGGATCGGAGCGGGCAAACCTTGATTTACTCGATTGTCTTGGCAAAACCGCCTTTGTGGAACGGGACGGTGTTGAGGTGGAGGTGGAAGTCAAAGATATTGTGCAGGGCGATCGCGTTGTCGTCTATCCGGGGGATCAAATTCCCGTTGATGGCATTATTTTGCGGGGCACTGGCCTTATTGATCAGTGCAAACTCACAGGTGAGTCAGTACCGGTAACCCGCAGCGAGGGAATGGAGGTTTTTGCTTCGACCCTACTGGTGGATGGCCAGTTGGTGATTTTAGCAGAGCGGGTGGGCAACAATACTCGGGCGGGGGTGATTGTCGGCTTAATGCAGTCGGCACCGGTGCATGACACTCGCATTGAAAACTATGCGGCTGTTGTTGCTAATCAGATGGTAGTTCCTACCTTGGTTATTGGCACAGGGGTCGGCTTGCTCTCTGGGGATTTGAATCGGGCGATCGCCCTGCTGACCCTTGATCTTGGTACCGGCATTCGGGTTTCTGTACCCACCACAATTTTGTCGGCGCTGACCTATGCTGCCCAACATGGTGTTCTCATTCGCAGTGGTCGGGCGATTGAAAAACTGGCTCAAATTGACACGATTGTTTTTGATAAAACGGGCACCTTGACCCAAGGTCACGCTGGCGTGACGGATATTAAAGTCATGGATCCGCACTTCAGTGCCGATGACATCCTCAGTATGGCCGCCAGTGCTGAGCAGGGTCTCACCCACCCCGTAGCCGAGGCGATCGTCCGCCATGCCCGCGAAACCAATCAACCCCTCTTTGACTGTGAAGACTGGGAATACCGCGTTGGCCTAGGGGTGGCCACAAAAGTGCGGGGTGTGGATCTGCGAGTGGGCAGCCGCCGCATGATGGAGCAGGAAAATATTTGCCTTATCGATCTCAATGAACGCTTCCCCGATCTCGATTCCGGACGGGCGTCAATTGTTTACGTGGCTGGGGATGGGCGTTTGATTGGCGTGATTCTCTACAGCGACCCAATTCGCAATGAAAGTCCCGAAGTGATTCGTGAACTCAAGGGGGCAGGCATTACCCCCCACATGCTGACCGGTGACATTGGTCGCGTCGCTCGCGCAGTGGCCAAAGACTTAGGAATTGCTCCTGACAATATCTACGCCGAAGCCTTCCCGGAAAAGAAAGTAGAGGTGGTGCGAGCCCTCCATGACAGCGGCAAAGTCGTTGCCTTCTGTGGGGATGGCATCAATGACTCCGCAGCTCTTGCCTATGCGGATGTGTCCATTTCCTTTGCGGGGGCAACGGATATTGCCCGCGAAACCGCCGATGTGGTGCTAATGGAGGATGATCTACGGGGACTGACCCTTGCCATTCGCATTGCCAAGCAGGCGATGGAGATTGTCTGGCAAAATACAGCGATTGTTGCTATTCCCAATATTGGAGCACTGTTATCGGGGGTGTTCTTTGCCCTTGACCCGATTTTGGCGGTGGTCATTAACAACGGTACAGCCATCTTAGCCGAGTTAAATGGGCTGCGCCCCTTGGCAGGTCCCGGCGGCCCTTTGCCCCTACCGCCGGTCAAAGATACGCAGGAATTTCTTGCGGAATGGGAAGCCACCCATCCGAAATACCCGGTGCAGCATCTTCCGCCGAAAGTCACTGGCTCTCAAGCTGAGTCTTCGCAGTTAGGGCAGCCAATTCACGGCGGCTGAGGGGACGAACGGCTCTGGGGCGAAGATTACCCAGATAAACAGAGCCGATCGCAATCCGTTGCAAGGCAAGAACGGGATAGCCCAGCTGATCGGCCACACGGCGAATTTGGCGGTTGCGACCTTCGTGCAGAATGATTTCCAAGAGGGAGCGATCGCTCTCACTGCGCAGGAGCTTGACCGCTGCGGGTAACGTCATCACTCCCTCTAGGGGAACCCCCTCTCGCCATCTTTGTAACACCCTTTCTGGTGGCTGTCCCTGCACCCAAACGCGGTAGGTTTTGGGGATGTGATGTCGGGGATGGCTGAGATAGTAGGTGAAAGCCCCATCATTCGTGAGCAGCAGGGCACCGCTGGAGTCGGCATCCAAACGACCCACGGGATGCAGCCCCCCCACGCGCCGATACATCGGCGGCAATAGATCCAGAACCGTGGTTCGACCTTGGGGATCGTGACAGGTACAGAGAACCCCCTTCGGTTTATGGAGGAGCAGATAGAGCCGTTGGAGTGGGTGGCGCGGGTTGAGGGGCTGTCCTCTGTATTCAATGCGATCGCGCACTGGATCCACTTTGTCCCCCAATTGCGCCCGCTGACCATTCACGAAGACCTGACCACTGCGGATAAGATTTTCCGCATGGCGCCGCGAGGCCACTCCCCAATGGGCAAGGACTTTTTGTAATCGCTCAGTGGTCATAGGGGATATAGTTGCTTTCTAGGATCTGCTGGCACGTTTGACGGGAATCTTTATGGCAAATGGTTGCCCGGCAGTTGTCAATCCCGCAGTAAACTTGATAAAAAAGAACTGTCTAATCCTTACCTAATTATCTGCCGTGAGGAGTTCTATGAAATCTCTCTACAAACTTGCCGCCTTGGGTTTGATCTTAGTTGGTTTTTCAACAACACTGGCTGCCTGCGGCGGTGGCGGTGGTACGACCGATAACCAAACACCCACCGAATCTCCTAGTCCGCAAACCCCAGGGCAGTAGTTCCCGCTAGCCCTTACTGTCATATCGACAATAGCAACTGGGGGTAGCCGTAAGAGTTACCCCTTTGATTTGGGTTTGATTTGAGGGATGATCTAGGAGGCGACTCCGCTAGCCGAGGGAGCTTTCCAATTGATACTGTTCCCAAAGGGATTGATATAGCCCCTCGGCGGCTACTAATTCACTGTGGGTACCCTCTTGAACAATGCGCCCTTCGTCCATAACCAGAATGCGATCGCAGGTAGCTGCTGCGGAAAGTTGATGGGAAATAAAAAGTACTGTGCGCGTGCGCTGTTGCTGCCGTAGGGCTTGCAAAATTTGGCTTGCCGTTTGATTATCCACACTGGCTAAGGCATCATCGAGGACTAAGATTGGTGCCTCCACCAGTAGGGCGCGGGCTAAGGCGGTGCGTTGTCGCTGTCCCCCAGAGAGGGTAATGCCCCGCTCGCCCACAAGGGTCTCATACTGCTTGGGAAAGTTGAGAATTTCGTGGTGAATTTGGGCTTGGCTGGCGGCAGCAATCACCTTTAGCTCTGTGGCATCAGGTTCGCCATAGCGAATGTTGTTTTTGATCGTGGTGCTAAAGAGAAAGCTTTCTTGGGGCACGTAGGCGATCGCTCCCCGCAGATCGGCAAGGCGCAACCGGGTAATGTCAATACCATCAAGGAAAATCTGATTGGGGGCAATCTCCAACAGGCGGGGCAGGGCACTGGCCAACGTGGATTTACCACAGCCAATAGAGCCAACGATCGCCACCATTTCCCCCGCTTGAATCTCAAAACTAAGGTGATTAAGGGCAGGGGTGCTGCGATTGGGGTAGGTAAAAGTCAAGTCCTGACAACGCAGGTGTCCCTGAACGCGATCGCGGGGGAGGGCAAGGGCATCGGGGGCATCGGCAATGCGCGGTTCGACACTCAAAATCGCTTCAATCCTGTCAATGCTTACTTCTCCCCGTTGGTAGGTGGTAATTGTAAATCCCAATAATGCTGTTGGGAAAATCAACCGCTCAATGTAGAGCAACAGGGCAATAAAATCCCCCACCTGAATCGTATTGGCGGCAATCATGCGACTGCCAAACCACAGCAAAATCAGCAGACTCAAGCTGACCATCCCCCCCAAAAGGGGAAAGAGAATGTTGCGAGTTTTGGCCAGTACCAAGTTATTGCGCAGTAAGTCTTGATTTAACTGGTCAAACTGGCGTTGCTCATTGGCTTCTTGGCCATAGATTTTAATTAAGGCGATACCGCTCATGTCCTCCTGAATGAGGTCACTGAGTTCGGAGAGACTTTGTTGCACATCGAGTTGCTCTGCCCGCAGGCGATCGCTAAAGGTTTGAACAATAAAGAGAACCGCCGGATAGACGGCGATCGCCCCCAAGCTCAGCCATGGATTGATTGCCAGCATTACGGGCAACGTCATACCGTAGGCAAAGACAGTGTTTGCTGCACTCAAAAGGGCAAAGCCCACCAGCCGCCGAATATTATCCACATCACTGGTGGCACGGCTAATGAGATCGCCGGGGGTATTCTCTGCAAAGTAACTGGGTTCTAAACGCAGGAGATGCTCAAAGAGCCGTTGCTTGAGGTCAAATTCCACCAGTCGGCCGGCGCCAAAAATCCACAAGCGCGAGGCCATGCGAATCAGCCACATCAGGGAGGCTAGGCCGATCAGCAGCAAGGCATAGAACACCACCCGCTGAAAGTCAAACTTAGACTGCAATTCATCAACGGCAGTGCCAATCAGCAGCGGCAAATAGGTTCCTAGGAGGTTGACAATGAAAAGCGCCGCAATGCCCCCCCAAATTTTTGTTTGGTGAGGACGCAAATAGGCCAGCAGGCGACGAAAACGGCCAGAGCGGCCAGCTTTAGGAAGAGTAACCATATCCTCAACCTAACAGATATTGCCCCCCTAGGGGGTAGCGCTTTCGAGAAACTGGTTGAGGTCTTCCACTAAACGATTTAGCGCTGCCTCAGTGGTTAAGCGAATGCGGTCATCGCGCACCGTCAAGAGGACTTTAGCGGCATAGGGGTTCGGCCAGATATTGGGATTACAAAAGACTTCGAGAAAGACTTCGCCCACGTGCTGATATTCCATGGCTGCTTGGGGGGACAGGGGAGTACCGCTGGCTTTGGCATGGGCGATCGCCCGCATCCGCTCCATTAAGACCTGAATCTCTTGCCGTAGCGCCTCTGCTGCTTCAAGGGAAAAGCAAAAACTCACTGAGCCTTCTACCAAGTTAACCTGCATTCGCTGCTCGCTCATCGGCTCTGGCTGAACACGCCTGCTGTCATTATAGGGGACATCTTCTCAATCAAACGGTGGGGAATCCTCTTGAGGGGAATCTATGCTGTGTCCCACCAGATATTCATAGCGCAGCAGTTCAAAGCTCTGCTCACCGTAGCGATCGCTAATGTGTTCACAGCAGCACTGAATCGCAAACTCATCCAGTTCCTCTGGCGTGACGCCGTACAAATCCTCAAAGACCTCTGGTGTCACGCGGCAAAAGCGGGGGCGATTTTCGTAGATACGACAGCGGCGGCTGAGGGGGTCAAAGTGAATACACCAGCCATCGGCACCGATCAGGGATTGGTAGAGGGCAAATTCCTCGGCATTGAGGATGGTCGGCACCTCCGAGCGATCGCTCAACTCAAGGTAACAGCAGGCACCACACCCCTGCATGCACTGCCATTTTTTCATGCTTTTAGGATAATGCGACGGTTTCTGCGGGCATTGGTGCCTCGGCGGGCACTTCCTCCAGCCAAATTTGATCACTGCGGGGATCCACCCGATTCACCCGCACCAGCAGAGACTCTCCCAACTTGGGCTGCCGTTGAAAGCGCATGGCCAGTTCGACCCCTAAATCCTCCAGCAGAATTAACCCTAGCCCCTCTTCAGGACGCAACCAACGCAACAAAATGCCCCGCCAGACTTCCTCGCGATGCCGCCGCAGGTACTCCAGACACCAATAGCGGTTCGTCTGCCGTTCCACCAAAGAAGACTCCTGAACTGAGGAGACCAACGCCAATAAAATTTCATTCAGTTGCTCAGGTGTTAGGGGTGGGGTTTCCCCCCGCAGGTGGGCTTTAATCTGACGGTGTGCCAACAGATCCGTGTAGCGGCGAATGGGGGAAGTCACTTGGCAGTAGGCATCAAGGCCAAGGCTGGCGTGGGGATGGGGTTGGGTACTCATTTCACTGCGGGGCATACAGCGGCGAATGGCACAGTCGCGTACCATGCCAGCCGGCAGTTGCAGCAATTCCTCCTCTGAGGGCAATTCTGGCGGTGATTGACTGCGAAAGGGCAGGGGGATGCCCTCACGGGCACCAAAATGGGCGGCCACTTCACCGGCAAGAATCATCATTTCGGCCACTAGTTGGCGGGCAGGGGAGTCATGGAGGGGGGAGATTTCCACCTCTTCACCGGCCACTTTGATGTTGGGTTCCGGGATATTAATGCGAATGGCTCCCCGTTGTTGTCGCCACTCACTGCGCCGCCGTCCCCATTGGGCGATCGCCAGCAGATCCGCTTCGCCGGTCACCCCCTGCTCCAAAATCATGTCCACATCGTCATAGCTAAGGCGATAGGTGGGGCGAATCCAACTGGGGCAGATTTCGTACTCCAAGACCTCGCCAGTGTCAGCCAAAAGAATGCCAAAACTGAGGGCACAACAGGTTTGCCCCGCAACCAAACTCATCGGGCCGGTGGCCAACTCCGTGGGAAACATGGGAATCATGCCCGTCGGTAGATAGACCGTTGTGGCGCGGCGGCGAGCCTCCTGATCCAAGACATCATCCACCATCACCCAGCGGCTGGGATCGGCAATGTGAATCCACAGCTTTTGGCGATCGCCCACCATTTCGAGGCTGAGGCCATCGTCAATTTCTTGGGTACTCTCGTCGTCAATGGTATAGACCTTCAGATGGGTGAGATCGCGGCGCAGAGGCGCATCAATGTCGGTAGGGGGTGAGGTGAGGCGTTCACGAGCCACAGCAAGTACCTTGGCAGAAAATTCAACGTCAATTTGACTACGGCGCAGAAATAGATTTTCGTGCTCTGACCAAAGGCCAAGATCCACCAGCAGTTGAAAAGCTCCCAAAGGCTGGGTAGGCCGCTTTAATTCACTGAGGAGGTCAATGGCTGCTTGGTGTTGGGCACTGGGTTCAATGGCTATAGCATAGCGTTCTAACTGCTCAAGGCGCTTGCGATCGCTGGCGGACCAAGCCACGGGTTCCCCCTTCAGTGCTTGGCTCAAATGTTCACGAAAGGTGGCTTCCTCTGCCAAGCGTTGGGCTTCCCGCTCGCTTTGGTGCTTGAGTTCGGCCACTTGGCTAGCCGGGCGAGCTTCGTAGGTTTCCCCCTTGAGCTTGAAATAGAACCGATCCTCGCTCAGCAGATAGTAGGCGGCATAGCAGGCCACCGCCGATCGCTCCGAAAAAAGTAGCTCCGCGAGATCCGCTGGTGTAATGGCGCGGTTTTCCTCACGGATAATTTCCCAAGCCACCTCTAAACTGTCGGCATCCAAAAGGGGCTGCACCTGCTGCCAAAAGGTGGGAATCTCTTGGGGACGAAACCGCTCCTCGGGCACCGTAAAGGTCATTTGGCGCGGATGAATGGTGTGGGCTTGCAAATGTTGATCAATGGCAATCCAATGCTTTTTACCTTCGGGGCGATCGATCACCGCCAAACGACGCTGGTTATTGACCCGAAATTCAATGAGGGTGCCTTTTTCCACGGTTGCCGTGCTGTACCATAACCCGACAATTATAAAGTTTATTGCCTCTCACTGAGCAGCAGAGGATGACCGCAGTAGCGTTCCAACAGAACAATTGCCACAATGTCATCAATGGGACGAGGGGGCAGACGCCAGCCCTTGGGAATCAGCCGTTGCCAACCTTGGGGCGGAAAGAACTGCCAATAGCGATCGCGCGCCTCTAGGGTGCTATTGCGCTCATCCACGGGAATAATCTCCACCGCCAAAGCCTGCTGAAGTTGCTGCTGCCAGTGGCGGGCGGTGGTCTGATTGCCCATAATTACCTGTTCAAATGGGTGGGCGGCATGCCACTCCTGCACGCAGGCGATCGCGCGATCGCTGACCACCACTTCATAGCGCACCACTTTTTGGCCGAGGGCAAGGGCTAAACCACACTTGTCCCGCCCTGGATCAAATCCCAACAAATACTTAGTGCGACCCATTTGCGTCATTTGGTAGAGTAAAGAGGTTATCGAATCAGGAGCGATCGCCCTGTGAGCCTACCCGCTGCCACCATCCGTCGCTTGTTGAATGTACCGCAAGTTGCTACCGTTTGGGTGGGTGGCGGCCGCAGTCTCGACAGTGATAACGACGAGGTCTTTTGTGCTGCTTGGCTCGATCCCGAGGCGCAGGCGATACGCAGCATGGAGATCGGTCAGTTTCCACCCCGTCCCGAGCAACTGATGCGGCTGTTGGTGCAGGCGATCGAACATCCCCGCCATTTTGACTGTGAACCCTGCCGTCCCCACACAATTATCGTTGATGACCGCGAGTTGCAATTTTTCCTGCGCGGGGTGGTTGCTCCCCTTGACATTCGGGTGGAGTATCAGGCTCCCATTCCCCTGCTGGATGAATTTTTTGAATTTATTGCCGCGGAATTGAACAGCGATGAGGAAGAGGTCGAAGTACTCCCCCCCGAATACGTCTCCCTCTATACCCAGAAAGTGCGGGAATTTGCCCAACTGGACATCTGGCAGCGCTTAAACCCCGTTATTCTTCTGAAGCTCCACTGCGACGCCTGGGACTCCCCTACCCTTTTTGCGGTTCTCGTGAACCCTCGGGGAGAAGAGGGCGCCTTTGGTCTCGTGCTCTACCGCGGGGAAGAGGCCCTGCGCAACTTTTGGCAGCAGATTGAGCAAGTGTATCCCTACATTGACGAAGACGACGATGAACGCTTAGAAGAAACGGTTCTGCACAACGATTGTCTCTTTTTGAGTTTCGCCCAGGTGGAGGAAGAGGATTTAGGCAACCCGCTGTCTTTTGTGCTCAACGGGCATCCTTACACCTTGGAAGTGGGGGTTATCCATCCTTTGGAGGGGATGCGTCCCTTTTATGCCTCTGAGGAAGCCGAAACGGTCTATGTGGCAATCGAGGCTTTAATTAAATTCTGGAAAAAAACAAGGAAACAGTTCCAGAAGGAGGCGTGCCCTGAACTGGACTTGGGGTTCAAGATTCCTTCGCCCCGCCATTCTGCCCTTGGTTATCGGGTACAAGTGGCAACCGTGCCCCAGATGATGACGGAAATCAACAGCAACTTTGGGGAAAGCGACGCACAGCACGAAATTCCCATTGATACGGAAGCGATTCCCGATGAGGCCTATGTCCTCTTTAAGTTCCTTTCTCCTTCCGAGTTGCGGGAACTCCAAGCAACCGTCCCTTACCATCAGCGGGGGGAGATTCCTGAGGAGTTTGAGCACTATCCCGTATTAGCGATTCAAACGAAAAAAGCAGCAGCGGAGGCGATCGCCGCCAAAATTGCCGAAGAGGGTGGCATTCACCATCTGACCGTCTTTCCCCTCGCCGGGCTGGGGCAAATAGTCATGCTCCTTGCCCAAACCAACGCCAATCATCTGTGGCTTTTGGATACCTTTGATCCCGAAAGTGGTTCGCTGCTCCTCGACTGGATCAAGGAGGTTAATGAACTAGAAGGCGCCTGTGGCCTTGCGGTGGCCTATGGCATGACGGGCAAAACGCGGATGCAGCCAACCCCCAAGCAAATCGTGGGACTTTTTGAAACGTCCCTTGTGTTTAGTTTTGTGGACACCCAACGTCCTCCGACGCCTCAGCCCATTGAGATTTCCAAACGCTAGAAAACCGTGAAGTCTCTACGGATTCTACTGCTTCAGGCACGGGGCGATCGCACCACCCAGCAAGAGGAATTGGCCGAATTTATTCGCTTTAGTGGCTTGGCTGCCGAGCAATTTACGGTGCTCAACGGCTTTGAGTGTGCTGATTTTACGCCTGATTGTGTTCAAGGTTTTGATGCTCTTTTTATTGGTGGCTCCAGTGATGCCACAGTGCTTAAGCCAAATATCTATCGCTTTGTACCGCCCGCCATGGACTTAATTTTGGCCTGTGTTGAGCAGGAGATCCCCGTGTTGGCCTCCTGCTTTGGCTTTCAATTGGCAGTGCAGGCTCTCGGCGGTCAAGTGATTGTGGATCGCAAGGCAATGGAAATGGGCACCTACCCTCTGTATCTCACCCCAGCCGGAATTGCGGATCCCCTGTTTACTGGCTTTCCCAACCCCTTTTGGGCTATTTCCGGACATCAGGAGCGCGCCTTGACCTTGCCAGCGGGAGCAACCCTACTAGCCTACAGTGAGTTGTGTCCCTACCATGCCTTTCGGTTAGCGGGGAAGCCCTTCTATGGCTTTCAGTTTCATCCCGAGGTGGACGATCGCGACCTGATTGCGCGGATTAGTCGTTATTGCGATCGCTATCAGCTGGGCACTGTGGAACTGGAAAAACTCAAGCAAACAGCCCGTCCCACCCCCTATGCCAATCAGTTGATCCGCCGGTTTGTTGAGGTAGTGCTGGGTTATATTCCCAGTTGTGCTTGAATCTCGACCAGTTGCTCCTCTAGGGTGGTGGTTTGCAGCCAATAAATCCCCGGTTCTGCTCGAAACCATGTCCGCTGCCGTTTGGCAAATTGTTGCGTGTGCTGCACGGTGAGGGCAATAGCCTCCGCGAGTGTGACTTCTCCGCGCAGATATTGGCGCATTTCCCGATAGCCCAGCGTGTCTAAAAGGGGCAGTTCATCCCCGTATTGCGCTTGCAGTTGCTGAATTTCATCGAGCCATCCCATGGCCAACATCTGGTGGGTGCGCTCTTCAATCCGTGCCCGCTGCTGTTGGCGATCGCCCCCCGCCAAGGCAAAGTACCAAATGGGATAGGGAGGCGGTTCGCGCCGCTGCTGCTGACTCAGGGGTACCCCCGTGACGTAATAGACTTCCAAGGCGCGCAGGGTACGCACTTGATCGTGGGCATGGATGCGCTCTGCCGCCACGGGATCCACCTGCTGGAGCCATTGATAGCATGTTTGCTGACCTAGTGCCATCAACTCTGCCCGCAGCTGCGGTTGCGGTGGGACTTGGGGCATTGTCAGCCCCTGGGTAATACTGCGGATGTACAAGCCGGTGCCCCCCACCAAGAGGGGCGTGATTCCTTGGGCGTGGTAGTGGGCAATTAGGGCTTGGGCTTTGGCTTGGTAAACGGCAAGCGTCAGGGTATCGTGGGGGTCGCAGATATCAATGAGGTGGTGAGGCACCTGCTGTTGCTGGACTGGGGTAGGCTTGGCGGTGCCAATATCAAAGCCGCGATAGACTTGGCGAGAGTCGGCACTCAAAATCACGCTATTCAACTGCTGGGCAAGGGCGATCGCCAGTGCCGTTTTGCCGGTGGCCGTTGCTCCGCCGATAACAATGAGACCTACATCCCCCACTCAAATACAGTCTGAAAATTTCCTAGAATCGGCTATAACCCTTATGTGCTAAAATTTAGGTCAGATTTGACATTTAGGCAAGTGAAAACGTATTTGCCTCGATTCTATAGCAGTTAGGGAGTTGCCATGACCGCCGAGTATTCCTCTGCCCAGTTGCGGGTGCTCAAAGGCCTTGAACCCGTGCGGACACGACCGGGCATGTACATCGGCAGTACTGGTCCTAAGGGACTCCACCACTTGGTTTATGAAGTCGTGGACAACTCCGTGGATGAAGCTTTAGCCGGATACTGCTCCAGCATTTTAGTCCAGATCAATGCCGATGGCTCCGTCACTGTCACCGACAATGGACGCGGTATTCCGACGGATATTCACCCCGATACGGGGGTTTCTGGGGTTGAAACGGTGATGACGGTGCTCCATGCGGGGGGCAAGTTCGGCGATGGCGGCTACAAAGTCTCCGGGGGGTTGCACGGGGTAGGGGTCTCGGTGGTCAACGCCCTTTCCGAATGGCTGGAGGTGACGGTGTGGCGCAACGGTTTTATCCATCATCAGCGCTATGAGCGGGGGGTGCCTGTAACACCGCTGGAAAAAACACCCGACCTAGAAAACCGGCGGGGTACCTCGGTAACCTTTTTTCCCGATCGCCAGATTTTCACAGAAACGATTGAATTTGACGCCAAGGTGCTGATGACACGGCTGCGGGAACTGGCCTACCTCAATGCCGGCATTCGCATCGAATTCAAGGACTTGCGCTCCACCCCTTGCCTGAGTGAAACCTACTGCTATGAAGGCGGCATCCGGGAATATATCCGCTACATGGTGCAGGAAAAGGAACCCCTTCACCCCCAGATCATCTACATTCAGGGGCAAAAAAACGATGTGCAAGTGGAAGCCGCCCTCCAGTGGTGTGCCGATGCCTACAGCGAAAACCTCCTCGGCTTTGCCAATAATATCCGCACCATTGATGGCGGCACTCACATGGAGGGGCTAAAGGCGGTGCTGACGCGGACGCTCAATGCCCTTGGCCGCAAGCGCAACAAACTCAAGGACAACGATGCCAACCTGGCCGGGGAAAACATTCGTGAAGGCCTGACGGCAATTGTCTCCGTGAAAGTGCCCAACCCTGAATTTGAAGGACAAACGAAAACCAAGCTGGGCAACACGGAAGTGCGCGGCATTGTGGATGCCATTGTGGGTGAAGCCCTGACCGAGTATTTGGACTTCCATCCGCAGGTGACCGATGCCATTCTCGAAAAAGCCATCCAGGCCTTTAATGCCGCTGAGGCCGCCCGCAGGGCACGGGAAATGGTGCGGCGCAAGTCGGTCTTGGAATCTTCAACGCTGCCGGGGAAACTGGCGGATTGTAGCTCGCGAGATCCGGCGGAGTCTGAGATTTTCATTGTGGAGGGGGACTCAGCAGGTGGCAGTGCCAAACAGGGGCGCGATCGCCGGTTCCAGGCAATTTTGCCACTGCGGGGCAAGATTCTCAACATTGAAAAAACCGATGATGCCAAAATCTACAAGAATAATGAGGTGCAGTCTTTAATTACTGCCCTAGGTTTGGGCGTGAAGGGGGAGGAATTCGACCCTGCCAAGTTGCGCTATCACAAGGTGATTCTCATGACCGATGCGGATGTGGATGGCTCCCATATTCGCACGTTGTTGCTGACCTTTTTCTATCGCTATCAGCAAGAACTGATTAACCAAGGCTTTGTCTATATTGCCTGTCCACCCCTGTATAAGGTTGAACGGGGGCGACAGCACTTTTATTGTTACAGCGATCGCGAGCTACAACAGCAAATTGCTTCGTTCCCCGAAAATGCCAACTACACCATCCAGCGCTTTAAGGGCTTAGGCGAAATGATGCCTGAGCAGTTGTGGGAAACCACCATGAACCCCCAGACGCGCATTCTCAAACGGGTGGAAATTGAAGATGCCGCTGAGGCCGATCGCATTTTCACGATTCTTATGGGCGATCGCGTGGCACCTCGCCGCGAGTTTATCGAGACCTATGGCCCGCAGTTGGCACTAGAAAACCTCGATATCTAAAGCCAGCTCCCAGAGTAGATGTGCTATAGTAGCTTTAGTTTGGCTGCGACGTTGGTGACTGCCAATATTGTTTTGTGATCTACAATTGCAAAACATTTGGGAATCAACACCGTGGGCGGCAGTAAACTGGTCATGGAGCCAGAAACTTCTAAGTCTGCGGTTAGCATTCCCCCCTAGTGTTTACTAGGTCATAAACTGAGGTAAAACGGCGTCGCGGTTAGACTTTTCCTAACCATGAATTATCGCTACATTCTCCTGTACAAGCCCTATCGGGTGCTGTGTCAGTTTCAAGATCAAGAGGGGCGACCCACCCTCAAAGACTACGTCTCTATCCCCGATGTCTATCCCGCCGGGCGTCTAGACTACGACAGTGAGGGGCTGGTTCTTCTCACCAATGACGGCTGGTTGCAGCATCGCTTAACGGATCCGCGCTACGGCCATCCGCGCACCTACTGGGTACAGGTGGAGGGTGAACCCGATACGGCGGCTTTGACTCAATTAGCAACAGGGGTAGTCATCCAAGGCTATCGCACGCGACCAGCCCTCGTGGAGATACTCGATCAAGCCCCCCCTTTGCCGCCACGGGAGCCGCCGATTCGTTACCGTCGCCATATCCCCACCCAGTGGTTGAGCTTGACCCTGCGGGAAGGTCGCAATCGCCAAGTGCGTCGCATGACAGCTGCGGTAGGATTTCCCACACTGCGCTTAGTGAGGGTGGCGATCGCCAACTTGCAATTGGGTGACCTGAACCCCGGTGAATGGCGAGAGATTCTGCCCTCAGAACGGCAAGCCCTTTGGCGATCCTGCGGTCGGCGCCTCGATCAACGTGCTTAGCATTCCTTAACAACTTTAGGAACTCTATATTAAGATTTAGGGGATTCTTTTGACTTTTAACTGCACTGCATTCATTCATGAGGTCGTCCCATGGGACAGCCGTTTCTGAGCAAAATTGGTCGTCCATGGCTGATTGGGGGGGCGATTGCCATCGGCTTGGGAAGTTTGGCACTGAGTCTCAACTACTGGCAGCAGCAACAACGCGCCAATGAAGAGCGAGCAATTCAAGCTGCCTTGGCCAATCCAGTGAGCGATCGCATTACTGCCCTTGGCCGACTCGAACCCGAAGGAGAAGTGGTGGCGGTGAGCGCCCCTTCAATGACAGAGCGATTGGGGCAGTTGCTGGTGCGTGAAGGCGATCGCGTGGTTGCTGGTCAACCCCTCGCCTATCTGGATACCTACCCGGAGCGCAAAGCCGAACGCGACTTGGCTGCCAGTCAGTTGCGGGAAGCTCGTCTGCGCTATGAGGCGGAAACCCGCTTAGCCCTTGCTCAAATTAGTGAAGCAGAGCGGCGTCGCGATCGCGCCAATGAACCAGCTATTGCCGCTATTCAAGCCCAGCAGGCCACGATTCAACGTATCCAAGCAGAACTAGAGACCACCAATCGGGAATATCAACGGTTTGCCCAACTCTTTGCCGATGGGGCAGTGTCTCAACAAGATCTTGACGATCGCGCGGTTCGCGTCCGTAGCTTACAGGAAGAACTGCGCAACGCCCAAGCCAACCTCGTTCGCTTGCAGGAGGAACGGCGCACAGAACTGGCTACGGCCAATGCTCAAGTGGACGCTGCCCAAGCGAATCTGGGACGAGTACAAACCCAAGTGCAACTCCTCTCAGCAGAGCGCAATCTGCAACTAGCAGAAGCCCGCCTTGAGCGCACCATTATTCGTGCCCCTCGTAATGGTCGTGTCCTGCGGATTCACACTAGGGCGGGGGAAACTATTAATGAACGCGGGATTCTTGAACTCGGCAATACCGACCAAATGTATGCCGTTGCTGAAGTGTATGAGACCGATGTGCCCCGTGTTCGTGTGGGTCAGCCCGCTGAAATTCGCAGTAGTGCCCTCAGTGCGCCGCTGACTGGCCGTGTTGCTCAAGTGGGGCTGGTGGTGGCCAAGAATGACGTGACCGATACAGATCCAGCCGCCAAAACCGATGCGCGGGTAGTGGAAGTCAAAATTCGTTTGGATAACAGTGAGCCGGTGGCAGGCTTGACGAATATGCAGGTGGAGGTTGCCATTGATCCCCGTTGAGGTGCACTAATGATTTTTGCGATTCCCCTTGCTTGGCTGCAACTGATTCGGGAGCGGATTCGCCTACTGGTGGCGATCGCCGGCATTGCCTTCGCAGTCGTGCTAATGCTGATGCAGTTTGGCTTTCGCGATGCCCTCTTTAAGGCGGCAGTGCGCTTCCATGAGAGCTTAAACACAGACATTGTTCTCATTAGTCCCCAATCTACGGCACTGATTGCCATGCGCAGCTTCCCGCGACGGCGACTCTACCAAGCAGCGGGCTTTGAAGGAGTGGAGTCTGTTTCTCCCCTCTACCTCAGTTTTGGTCTCTGGCGCAATCCCATCAACAAAAAAACGCGCCAACTGATGGTGATTGGGGTAGATCCCATGGCAGTGTCCATTTCGGTGTCCGATACTCCCCACTGGCAGGATGCCATTAAGCTGGCGGATCATGTCCTTTTTGATGCCCAATCCCGCGCTGAGTTTGGCCCAATTCCCGAGCTATACCGCCAAGGGGAGGAAGTGACAACCGAAGTTTCTGGCCGCAAAATCACCGTGGCCGGCCTATTCCGTATGGGCGCCAACTTTGGTGCCGACGGTAATTTGCTCACGAGTGACTTGAACTTTTTGCGTCTTTTTCCCGAACGCAATCCGGGGTTGATTGACGTGGGCTTAGTGCGTGTGCAGCCGGGGGTGAATACGAAAGCACTGGCACGGCGGATGAATGCGTCCCTAGGGAATGATGTGTTGGTGATGACCCGTGAGGAGTTCGCCGAGTTTGAGCGCAGCTACTGGGAAAAAAGTACCTCCATTGGCTTTATTTTCTCCCTTGGTGCCCTGATGGGATTTATCGTTGGCTCTGTGATTGTCTATCAAATTCTCTACACCGATGTCACGGATCACTTGGCAGAGTATGCCACCCTCAAGGCAATGGGCTATCGCGATGTCTTCTTCTACGGTGTGGTGATGCAGGAATCGTTGATTCTTTCCTGTATGGGGTATATTCCGGGGTTCATTGTGTCGTTTCTACTGTATATCCTCATTGCCAATGCCACATCCCTACCCGTTTGGATGACGGTGGAGCGAGCTAGTTTGGTCTTTACGCTAACGGTGCTGATGTGTACTCTCTCAGGGGCGATCGCTATGCGGCGGATTCAAGCAGCTGATCCGGCTGATATTTTCTAGGATGGTGTTATGGAGCCAGTAATCCAGATTCAAGGCCTCAATCACTACTTTGGTCAGGGACAACTGCGCAAGCAAATTCTCTTTGATCTCTGCGCTCGTATTGAGGCAGGTGAAATTGTGATCATGACGGGGCCTTCGGGGTCTGGGAAAACAACACTGTTAACCCTGATTGGTGCCTTGCGATCGGCGCAAGAGGGCAGTCTGCGCGTTCTCGGTCAGGAGCTACGTAACGCCACCAAAGAGCAACAAATTCAAATTCGGCGGCAAACCGGTTACATCTTCCAAGGGCACAATCTGCTGCATGCCTTGACAGCTCGCCAAAATGTGCAAATGGCGCTGGATTTGCAACCGCATCTGAGTCAACAGGAAGTCCGAGAACGAGTAGAAGCGATGCTCTGTGCCGTTGGCCTAGGAGAGCGCCTTGATTACTATCCCCATGAACTGTCGGGAGGGCAAAAGCAACGGGTAGCGATCGCCCGCGCCCTAGTAGGACATCCCAAAATTGTGCTTGCCGACGAACCCACGGCTGCCCTAGACAAAAAATCCGGTCGCGATGTAGTGGAAATCATGCGTACCCTTGCACGGGAACAGGGCTGTACGATTTTAATTGTGACCCACGATAACCGTATTCTCGATGTTGCCGATCGCATTATTCACATGGAAGATGGCCGCCTTTCAGAAACTACCGTTAGCATTTCCGCCTAGCAATGTCCCCACATTAAAAAAGCGGAACTCATTAACGGAATCGTGTACGTGGCCTCCCCTGTGCGGGTAAATTCCCACAGCCTCGTCATGGGCTGGTTGATGGCCTTTGAAGCGGCAACGGTAAACGTCATGGTGCTCGATAATGCCACAGTGCGCTTAGATGACCAAACAGTGGTGCAACCCAATGCCCTCCTGCGCCTTGTCAAGGGTACCTCCCGTATCAGCGAGGATGATTATCTTGAAGGCGTCCCTGAACTCATCGTCGAAATTGCCAGTAGCAGTGTCGCCTACGACCTCCACGACAAACTAGAGGTTTATCGTCGCTGTGGCGTTCAGGAATACTTGGTCTGGGTGGTACCGGAGCAGGATTTTCACTGGTATCTCAAGGAAGGGACAAGCTACCGCCGTCAAGTGGCCGATGACCACGGTATTTTTCGCAGTGTTTACTTCTCTGGATTGTGGCTACACTGGCCGGCCCTCAGAGACGGTCATTTACCCCTAGTGCTGGAAACCTTGCAAACAGGATTGAAGTCGCGATCGCCCAAATAACTGTTCTGTGCTATGGTCATAGGTAGCGGCTTGCAAGCGCGGCAGTGGCACTTGTCAACTCTTCTCATTTCCAAAAGCTTTATCTTGCCAGAGGTCTCCGGCGGCACTTTTTGCCGTAAGCGGAGCTTTTGGTGTGCTTGACAGTGCAACGCTTCTTCGTTTAAGATGCAAGATCCGCGTTTTAGCGATACCCTCTAGAGGATATACATGGCTAGTAATCAGATTTACACGCCACCCGCTTTTACCTTGCCAGACCTTGTCGAGATTCAGCGGGCCAGCTTCCGATGGTTTCTTGAAGAAGGCCTCATTGAAGAGCTAGAGAGTTTCTCCCCGATTACTGATTATACCGGCAAAATTGAGTTGCACTTTTTAGCCAAGGACTACAGACTCAAGGAGCCGAAGTATAGCGTTGATGAGGCCAAGCGGCGGGATGCCACCTATTCGATGCAGATGTATGTCCCAACTCGCCTCATTAACAAAGAAAACGGTAATATCATTGATCAAGATGTCTTCATCGGCGATCTGCCTCTGATGACCGATCGCGGGACGTTCATTATCAATGGTGCTGAGCGCGTCATTGTGAACCAGATTGTCCGCAGTCCCGGTGTTTACTACAAATCCGAAACCGACAAAAATGGCCGCCGCACCTACAATGCTAGCCTCATTCCCAACCGAGGCGCTTGGCTGAAATTTGAAACTGACAAAAACGATCTGCTCTGGGTACGCATTGACAAAACCCGTAAGCTCTCGGCGCACATTCTCCTCAAGGCCTTGGGGTTAACCGATAGCGAAATTCTCGAGCGGCTGCGTCACCCCGAGTACTACCAAAAAACCGTTGAAAAAGAAGGCAAATTCTCCGAGGAAGATGCCCTTATTGAACTGTACAAAAAACTGCGTCCAGGGGAGCCGCCCACGGTTTCTGGAGGACAACAGCTTCTAGAGTCGCGTTTCTTTGATCCCAAACGCTACGATCTTGGCCGCGTGGGTCGCTACAAGCTCAACCGCAAGCTGCAATTGAATATTCCCGATACCGTGCGCACCCTCACCCCAGAGGATATTCTTGCCGCCATTGACTATCTGATTAACCTAGAGTTTGATCTGGGCACCATTGATGACATTGACCACTTGGGTAATCGCCGCGTCCGCTCGGTCGGTGAATTGCTGCAAAACCAAGTGCGCGTTGGCCTCAATCGCCTAGAGCGCATTATTCGCGAGCGGATGACGGTGTCGGACACGGATTCTTTGACCCCCACTTCGCTGGTGAATCCAAAGCCCTTGGTGGCGGCAATCAAAGAATTCTTTGGCTCGAGCCAGCTTTCCCAATTCATGGATCAAACCAACCCCCTGGCGGAACTCACCCACAAACGGCGCTTGAGTGCCCTAGGTCCTGGTGGTCTGACCCGTGAACGGGCAGGCTTTGCGGTGCGGGACATTCACCCTAGCCACTACGGTCGTATTTGTCCCATTGAAACCCCTGAAGGTCCCAACGCTGGGTTGATTGGTTCCTTGGCCACCCATGCCCGCGTCAATGAATATGGCTTTATTGAGACCCCCTTCTATCCGGTGAAGGAAGGCCGCGTCCTCAAGGATCAGCCCCCTGTTTATATGACCGCCGACGAAGAGGATGACAAACGGGTGGCGCCAGGGGATGTGCCCACCGATGAAAACGGCTACATCCTTGGGGATGTGGTGCCCGTGCGCTATCGCCAAGATTTCACCACCACCACCCCCGATCAGGTGGACTACGTGGCGGTTTCGCCAGTGCAGATCATTTCCGTCGCCACATCACTGATCCCCTTCCTAGAGCATGATGACGCCAACCGTGCTCTCATGGGATCCAACATGCAGCGGCAAGCAGTACCATTGTTGCGTCCTCAGCGTCCCTTGGTGGGTACCGGTCTAGAGGCGCAGGCAGCACGGGACTCTGGGATGGTGATCCTCAGCCAGACCAATGGCGTTGTCACCTACGTGGATGCCAATCAAATTCGGGTCAAAACCGATCATGGTTCTGAGATTACCTACACGCTGCAAAAGTACCAGCGTTCCAACCAAGATACCTGCTTGAATCAACGCCCCATTGTCTTTATGGGCGATCGCGTTCAAGCGGGGCAAGTGATTGCCGATGGCTCCGCCACCGAGGGAGGTGAACTCGCCCTTGGCCAAAATATTCTCGTGGCCTATATGCCTTGGGAGGGCTACAACTACGAAGACGCAATCCTGATTAGCGAACGGCTAGTGAAAGAGGATGTCTATACCTCCATCCACATTGAAAAGTATGAAATCGAGGCACGGCAAACCAAACTAGGTCCTGAGGAAATTACCCGTGAAGTGCCCAACGTTTCCGAGGATGCCCTGCGGCAATTGGATGAAAACGGCATTATTCGCATCGGTGCCTTTGTTGAGGCGGGGGATATTCTTGTCGGTAAAGTCACCCCCAAAGGGGAATCGGATCAGCCCCCCGAAGAAAAACTCCTGCGTGCCATTTTTGGTGAAAAAGCGCGGGATGTGCGGGATAACTCCCTGCGGGTGCCCAATGGTGAAAAAGGTCGCGTGGTTGATGTGCGCGTCTTTACCCGTGAGCAGGGGGATGAGCTACCGCCCGGCGCCAATATGGTAGTGCGGGTTTATGTGGCGCAGAAGCGCAAAATCCAAGTGGGGGATAAAATGGCCGGCCGCCACGGCAACAAAGGGATTATTTCCCGCATTCTCCCTGTGGAGGATATGCCCTTCCTACCCGATGGTCGCCCCGTAGATATTGTCCTCAATCCCTTGGGGGTGCCCTCACGGATGAATGTGGGGCAAGTCTATGAGTGTCTCTTGGGCTGGGCTGGCGAATGCCTTGGTCGTCGCTTCAAAATCACCCCCTTTGATGAAATGCATGGCAAGGAGAAATCCCGCGAAACGGTTCATGCCAAGCTGCAAGAGGCCAAAGAAGTCACGGGTCAAGATTGGGTCTTTAATGAGAACGACCCAGGCAAAATGGTAGTCTATGATGGCCGCACCGGTGAACCCTTTGACCGACCGGTAACAGTTGGGATGGCCTATATGCTGAAGCTTGTGCACTTGGTGGACGATAAAATCCATGCCCGCTCCACCGGCCCCTACTCTTTGGTTACCCAGCAGCCTCTTGGTGGCAAGGCTCAGCAAGGGGGTCAGCGTTTTGGCGAAATGGAGGTGTGGGCACTGGAGGCCTATGGTGCTGCCTATACCCTCCAAGAGTTGCTAACGGTTAAATCCGATGATATGCAAGGACGCAATGAAGCCCTCAATGCCATTGTCAAGGGTCAATCGATTCCCCGACCGGGCACACCAGAATCCTTTAAGGTGCTAATGCGGGAGCTGCAATCCCTGTGCTTGGATATTTCCGTGCGCAAGGCTAGTATTCCTAGCTTTGATGATGATGGCGAAACAAAACCTGACCCCGAGGTGGATTTGATGGTGGATGCCAGTCCTCGCCGCACGCCGCCGCGGCTCACCATTGACTACAGTGCCCTTGATGACGCGGACGACAAAGAAGGGGCAACGACATTCTAGACGCGCGGCATCTCTTTCAGCTTGTTGGGGGCGATCGCCCCCTCGAACCATTCATCGTCAAAGGATTTGTGTTATGCCCAGAATCGAGCAACGCTTTGATTATGTAAAAGTGTCTCTCGCGTCACCAGAGCGTATCATCCAATGGGGTCAGCGCACGCTCCCCAACGGTCAAGTGGTGGGCGAGGTCACTAAGCCAGAAACCATCAACTACCGTACGCTCAAGCCGGAGATGGATGGCCTCTTCTGCGAGCGGATTTTTGGTCCTGCAAAGGATTGGGAGTGCCACTGCGGTAAATACAAGCGGGTGCGCCATCGGGGCATTGTCTGCGAACGCTGTGGGGTTGAAGTCACCGAATCGCGGGTGCGCCGCCATCGCATGGGCTACATTAAGTTGGCTGCGCCGGTGACCCATGTCTGGTATCTCAAGGGAATTCCCAGCTACATGGCGATCCTGCTGGATATGCCCCTGCGAGATGTAGAGCAAATTGTCTATTTCAACTCCTATGTGGTGCTCAATCCGGGCAATCACCCCGACCTCAGCTACAAGCAGCTCCTGAGTGAAGATCAATGGCAGGAAATCGAAGAAGAGATCTACAGCGAAGACTCGGAGCGAGAGGGCATCGAGGTGGGCATTGGCGCTGAAGCCATTCAACGCCTGCTTCAGGATTTAGATCTGCAAGCGGAGGCGGATCAACTGCGGCAGGAAATCCTCAACTCCAAGGGACAAAAACGCGCCAAGCTGATCAAACGGCTGCGGGTCATTGATAACTTTATTGCCACTGGCTCCAAGCCAGAATGGATGGTCTTGACGGTAATTCCCGTGATTCCACCGGATCTGCGGCCAATGGTGCAGTTGGATGGGGGGCGCTTTGCCACCTCTGACCTTAATGACTTGTACCGCCGTGTCATTAACCGCAACAACCGCCTTGCCCGCCTGCAAGAGATTCTCGCCCCAGAAATTATTGTCCGTAATGAGAAGCGGATGCTGCAAGAGGCGGTGGATGCCCTAATTGACAATGGCCGACGCGGTCGCACGGTGGTGGGCGCCAATAACCGTCCCCTGAAGTCCCTTTCCGACATTATTGAGGGCAAACAGGGTCGCTTCCGCCAAAACCTGCTGGGGAAACGGGTGGACTACTCCGGTCGTTCGGTGATTGTAGTGGGGCCAAAGCTGCAAATGCACCAGTGCGGCCTGCCGCGGGAAATGGCCATTGAACTCTTCCAGCCCTTTGTGATTCACCGCTTGATTCGTCAGCAAATTGTCAACAACATTAAGGCGGCAAAGCGGATGATCCAGCGCAATGACCCACAAATTTGGGATGTGCTGGAGGAGGTGATTGAGGGTCACCCGGTGCTGCTCAACCGAGCACCGACGCTCCACCGCCTAGGGATTCAGGCCTTTGAGCCTATTCTGGTGGAAGGGCGTGCCATTCAACTGCACCCCTTGGTGTGTCCTGCCTTCAACGCCGACTTTGACGGTGACCAAATGGCGGTGCACGTGCCCCTTTCTATTGAGGCTCAAGCAGAGGCGCGGATGCTGATGCTGGCCTCGAATAATATCCTGTCGCCGGCCACGGGTAAGCCGATTATTACCCCTAGCCAAGATATGGTTTTGGGCTGCTATTACTTGACGGCAGAAAATCCGAAACTGCCCGACTATGGCGATCGCTACTATGCCAGCTTTCAAGACGTGGTCATGGCCTACGAACAGGGACACTTGCCTCTCCATGCCTTTGTCTGGGTGCGCTACGACGGTGAGGTGGATGATGGTGACACCAGTGAACCCCAGATTACGACCTATGACGATGGCTGCCGTTTGCTGGAGTACCCCCTGCGGCGGGTCAAAGAGGATGCCAACGGTCAACTGATTTCCCAATACATCCGCACCACCCCCGGTCGCATCATCTACAACCAAACGATTCAAGAAGCCCTAGCCAGTTAATTTGGGAGACCCCAACACCATGACTGAGAAAAAGCCTGTTTTCTTTAACCGCATCATTGACAAAAAAGGTTTGCGGAACCTGATTGCTTGGTCGTTTAGCAACTTTGGCACCGCCCGCACAGCGGAAATGGCGGATAAAGTCAAGGATCTTGGCTTTCGTTATGCCACCCGCGCCGGCGTTTCCATCAGTGTGGATGACCTGCTCGTTCCCCCGAAAAAACAGGAACTCCTTGAAGCGGCAGAAAAGGAAATTAAAACCGCCCAAGAGCGCTACTCGCGGGGGGAAATTACGGAAGTAGAACGCTTCCAGAAGGTGATTGACACTTGGAACACCACAAACGAAGAACTGAAAAACGAGGTGGTGCGCCATTTCCGCGAGACCGATGTTCTCAACTCCGTCTATATGATGGCTTTTTCCGGCGCACGGGGGAATCTCTCGCAGGTGCGGCAGTTGGTGGGGATGCGGGGGCTGATGGCCAATCCCCAGGGGGAAATCATTGACCTGCCGATTAAAACCAACTTCCGTGAAGGGCTGACGGTGACGGAGTACATTATTTCGTCCTATGGCGCCCGTAAGGGGTTAGTGGATACAGCCCTGCGGACAGCGGACTCTGGTTACTTGACCCGTCGCTTGGTGGATGTCTCCCAAGATGTGATTATCCGCGAAGAGGACTGCGAGACGCAGCGCGGGATTACCCTGCGCAGTATGACGGTGGGGGATAAGGTACTAGCGCTAGAGGATCGGCTCTTGGGGCGGGTGGTGCTCAATGATGTCTGCCATCCGGAAACGGGCGAAGTGCTGGTGGCCAAAAATCAAGCCATCTCCGCCGATCTGGCCAAGAAAATTGTCAATGCTGGCATCGAAGAAGTGGTGGTGCGATCGCCCCTCACCTGCGAGGCCACCGGCTCTGTTTGTCGGCTCTGCTATGGCTGGAGTCTTGCCCATGCCAAATTGGTGGATATGGGAGAAGCCGTAGGAATTATTGCTGCTCAATCCATTGGCGAACCCGGTACCCAGTTGACGATGCGCACGTTCCACACAGGGGGGGTGTTTACGGGGGAAGTGGCGCGCCAAGAACGCGCTCCCTTTGCTGGCACGGTGGAGTACGGCAAGAAATTACGGGTACGTCCCTATCGCACCCGCCACGGCGATGATGCCTTTATTGTCGAAACTCTTGGCAAGCTGGTGGTCAAAGGTGCGCAGCAAACCCAAGAATTTGATCTTCCCCAAGGGTCAATTGTGCTAGTGGAAGATGGGGAAACTGTTGAAGCGGGTCAACTGTTGGCGGAAGTGGCTCAAGCCAGTCGCAGTGTCCGCAAGGCAGTAGAAAAGGTGACGAAAGATGTGGCTTCCGATTTGGCGGGTCAAGTGAAGTTTGTTAACCTTGAGGCCGAAGAAAAGCGCGATCGCCAAGGCACTACGACGCGCGTTGCCTCCAAAGGTGGGTTGATTTGGGTGCTGTCGGGGGAAGTCTATAATCTGCCCCCCGGTGCAGAGCCGGTTGTTAAAAATGGCGATCGCATTGAAGCCGGGGCTGTACTCGCCGAAACTACGGTAAAAACGGAGCATGGGGGTGTGGTTCGTCTCCCTGAGCAACAGGACAGCAAAGGGGGGCGCGAGGTGGAAATCATTACCGCCTCCGTAATGCTCGATAAAGCCAAGGTGCTCAAAGAAACACAGCAAGGTCGCGAGCACTACATTATTGAGACGGCCACCGGTCAGCGTTTCTCCCTAAAAGCTGCTCCTGGTACGAAAGTCGCCAACGGGCAAGTGGTGGCCGAACTGATTGACGATCGCTACCACACCACGACTGGTGGTATTCTCAAATACGCCGATATCGAAGTGGCCAAAAAAGGCAAAGCCAAGCAGGGTTACGAAGTCCTCAAAGGGGGAACCCTTCTGTGGATTCCTGAAGAAACCCATGAGGTGAACAAGGATATTTCCCTGCTGATGGTGGAAGACAACCAATACGTCGAAGCAGGGACTGAAGTTGTCAAGGACATCTTCTGTCAAAACAGCGGTGTCGTTGAAGTCATCCAGAAAAACGATATCCTGCGGGAAATCATCATCAAACCCGGTCAACTTCACCTTGTGGATGATCCGGAAGCCGCACGGTTAAAGCATGGAACCTTGGCGCGTCCCGGTGAAGAGGTGCTTCCCGGCTTGGTGGTGGAAACCCTCTCGCAAGTGGATTATCTGGAGGACACGCCCGAAGGGCCGGCAGTTCTGCTGCGCCCTGTCCAAGAATTTAGCGTTCCTGATGAGCCATCGGTACCCAGCCAAGATTCCAGTGATAGCTCAGGGCAATCCATTCGCCTGCGAGCCGTACAGCGGTTGCCTTACAAACACGATGAGCGGGTCAAGTCTGTGGATGGGGTTGATTTGCTACGGACGCAATTGGTTCTTGAAATTGGCAGCGAGGCGCCGCAACTGGCTGCTGATATTGAAATTGTGACGGACGAGGTAGATCCAGAAGCCCAGCGCCTGCAACTGGTGATTCTTGAATTCTTGGTAATTCGCCGTGACATTGCCGCGGATCAAACCCAAGGCAGTACGTTTACCTCCCTTCTGGTCAAAGATGGCGATCACATTGGGCCCGGTGCTGTGATTGCCCGGACAGACATCAAAGCCAAACAGGCGGGTGAAGTGCAGGGAATCCTGCGCAGTGGTGAATCGGTTCGCCGCATTCTGGTCGTTACCGAGAGCGATCGCCTGCGGATCGAGACCAACGGGGCAAAACCCACGGTCAAAGTCGGCGATCTCGTGCGTCCCGGCGATGAACTGGCCGAAGGCGTGAGTGCCCCAGAAACAGCAGCGGTAATGGCGGTAGCCGATGACCATGTGATCCTACGCTTAGCTCGCCCCTACCTTGTCTCGCCGGGGGCAGTGCTGCAAATTGAGGATGGTGACCTTGTGCAGCGGGGGGATAACCTTGCCCTGTTGGTGTTTGAGCGGGCGAAAACGGGTGACATCATTCAAGGGTTGCCTCGGATTGAAGAACTTCTTGAAGCGCGCCATCCCAAAGAAAAATGTGTGTTAGCTGTGCGCCCTGGCACCTGTCAAGTCACCTACAACAGTGATGACAGCGTAGATATCAAAGTCATTGAAGAGGATGGCACGATTCAGGAATACCCTGTGCTGCCGGGTCAAAACCCCTTGGTGGTGGATGGTCAAAAGGTGAATCTTGCTGACCCCCTCACCGATGGCCCGGTGGATCCCCACGACATCCTCTCGATTTACTTTGAGTACTACAAACCCCAAGGGTTACTCAAAGCTGCCCAAATTAGCTTTGAAAAGGTGCAGTCATTTTTGGTCAACGAAGTACAGTCGGTGTACCTGACCCAAGGCATTGAGATTTCTGACAAGCACATTGAGATCATTGTCCGCCAGATGACTTCAAAAGTGCGGATTGAGGATGCCGGTGACACCATTTTGCTATCGGGCGAACTGATGAACTTACGCCAAGCAGAACAGGCCAACGAGCCGATGGCTCTTACCGGTGGTGCACCCGCCGAATATACTCCCGTCCTCTTGGGAATCACTAAGGCCTCGCTGAATACCGACAGCTTTATTTCGGCGGCCAGTTTCCAAGAGACAACTCGCGTGCTGACAGAAGCCGCCATTGAAGGCAAGTCCGATTGGCTGCGCGGACTCAAGGAAAACGTGATCATTGGCCGTCTCATCCCAGCAGGTACTGGCTTCAACAGCTACGAGGAAAGTAGCAACGGCAACGAAGAGTGGGATGAGGGTGAAGATCGCTTGGGACAAACCCACGTTATTAGCCCTGAACCTGAACCTCCAGCGATGATGGTGAATGTGGCCGCTGACCTTGGCGAGGATCTTCTCATTGACGATGAAACCGCGCCCCATGTGATTGAAAAAATTACGGGACGGACTCGCGACTTTGAATTCGCCAGTAGTGATGCTGACGATGAGGAGGACGACCTTGCAGACGAGGACGATGACTATGGGGATGAAGAGGAGGATGATGCCTTCTAACTAAAATCTCCTCAATAATAAGGAGGCTACGGTAGGAGTTGGCACCCGATTCAGTAATGGGCTGTCGGTGCACTTACCGTAGCTTTTTGGTCTCAGATCGGAGATCATGCTGAACACTGTAGAAAGTTTTTGCAGCGATGCGGGAAACCTTAGTTATACCCTAAAATTGCAGTAGAGGCATCGCAGGAAAAATTAGCATTTCATGGTTGTTTCAGCGTATTCCAGCCTCAGAGCGGATCAATTTCGTCATCCCCGCGATCGCGAGGCCACCCAAGCGCTCCAACAACTGCCGGGGCTAGATTTTCTGGTGCGATCGCTCCTCGGTTCGGTGGCAGAGCAGGCCTTTTATCTTGAGAACATCGGCAGTAGTCTGCGCCTCGGTGAACAGCAACTCCCAGAAATTTATGACCTTCATATCGAGGCGTGCCGCATCTTGGGCTTAGAGCCACCGCAGCTTTATCTTAAGCAACATCCTGTTCCCAATGCCTATACCTTTGCCATGCGGGGCAAGCAGCCTTTTGTGGTACTGCACTCTTCTCTGGTGGAACTCCTGACGCCAAAGGAATTGCAGGCGGTGCTGGCGCATGAGTTGGGGCATCTCAAGTGTGAGCATGGAGTGTATCTAACGATCGCCAACCTGCTGCTTTTTGCCACCAGTCAGCTTTCCACTTGGGGCTTGCTCGTAGCACAGGTTCTGCAAACCCAATTGATGCACTGGCTGCGCTGTGCTGAACTCACCTGCGATCGCGCGGCTTTGCTGGTGACTCAAGACCCACGTATGGTGGCTTCGGTGCTCATGAAACTCTGTGGTGGCTCACCCCAGTGGAGCGATCGCCTGAATCTCGACGCCTTTATTGCCCAAGCGCGGGAATATGACGCTGCCGATCGGGGGTGGTACACCCTTTTCAAGGAAGTGCAGGCCACTCAGCTCACCCATCCCCTACCGGTGCTGCGGGCAAGGGAAATTCTCAATTGGGCGGAAACTCAGCAGTACAATCGCCTCGTGAAACAGCTAGAATCTGCTCGTTAAAACGCCTCTTATAACTGCTCGAGAATTCCCCGCAGGCGATCGTAGTCGTCTTTGAGGAGACGATTCAGGTATTGGGATGCCTGCACCAGCCACTGGCGATCGCGGCGGCGGAGTTGATACAAGGAACGCAGTGTTGCTGCCACCAAGGCATCCCCCGGACCATAGCGCAGGGTCAGCAGCGTTCGCAAAAAGCTCAATGTGCCACTGAAGGCAATCACTTCCTCAGGGGGACAACTGTATACCTGCTGGTGCATTTGGGGTGGATGGGGGGGCAGATGGTGATAAAAACGTTCCTGTTCTTGAAAGCCGGCGATGGCGATCGTGACCTCGGTTTTCAGCATGGCAAAAATATGGGGCTGCTCTTGCCGCAATTGTTCTAACGATAGCCCCAAGGCGGTGGCGCGGTGAATCGTGTCAATGGGAGCTGTCACCACATAGGCCACAACGCCGTAGATCACGCGATCGCCCTCGGGAATCTGCACCCAGCTGCCTAGGGCCGGAGCCACAGGAAAATCAAGGGTGGCGGGTTCGTGACACTGGGCAAGACAGTGATCTGTAGCCGTCTGGACAATTTCGGCAAAGGGCTGGGGGGAAGGCGATTGCCGCGCCATGGTTTACTTTTTCGCTTTTCCTTTGGGCGTGATCACGACTGGTTCTAGCTCGCTCATTTGAAACGTGACCAACTTATCCCAGTTTCCCCCCTCAAAGAGCACAGCCACTTTGCCATCGCTAACCCGCTGCACAATCCCCTGAAATTGGTAGTAGGTATCGTTGGGATTGGTTACTTTCACGGTCATGCCGGGGAGAATCGTCATTGCTAAGTCGCTGGCCATCGTCTTATCCCAAAGATGTCATGTTTCTTTATTATCTCCTGCCCTTGACCCCTTCGGGCTTTGCTGAAGGGTAGTAGAGGATAAGTCTCAGCTATTGGTTTGATGATATTTTCTTTAACGGAGAGGGAGGGATTCGAACCCTCGGATAGGAGTTACCTGCCTATCAACAGATTAGCAATCTGCCGCTTTCGACCACTCAGCCACCTCTCCTTTTTGAGGGTTCCTTATTCTAGATCAGTTTTCTCCCCCTTTTCAATCCTCATTGCACTGTGGCTGTTGCTCTAGGGGGCGATCGCAACCGAGAATCCGTGCTAGAGTTTTGCAGAATGGCTGTGTTGTGGGAGTGAAGTAAATGGCTGTATGCTGGCAATCTTCAACAGTGCTTAGGCGAATTTCTATTATGGCTGAGTTGAGCAGGTTGTCCGTCTAAGTTTTCATGTTGAATGATCTTGCCCTGAATTCCCAAAAAATGCTGATGTCGGGACTATTGGCGATCGCCCCAGTAACGCTGCCTAGCCCAGTTCAAGCGACACCCACAACTACTCCAGTGGCACAGGCGCCTTCAACATCGGATGTCCTTGCACCCTTCAACCCCAACCCCGATAGACTGGCGCTTCCTGAGAAGGTCAACATTGATCTCAATCAACCCCTCACCCTAGAGCAAGCAATTGAGGTGGCCATTCGCAATAACATTGGTCTCCAAATTAGTGAGTTACAACTACAACGGGCACGGACCCAACTGCGGCAGGTGCAGGCCCAGCTGCTTTATCCCACCCTTGCCCTTCAGGCCAGCATCGGTCAGAATACCACCCCCGGCGGCCAACCTGCCTATCTGCCCCTCAACGTTCAGCAGCAGCTTTCTTTACAACAGCAGCAACAGCAACAGGCTCAGCAACAGCTTCTGGGGCAACAACTGGCCGCTAGGAGTATTTTGAATACGCAGGTGCAACGGCTGCAACAGCGATTCCAAGGTCCCCAACTGACGGCCTTTACAGATCAGCAAAACCTAGAGCTGCAACAGCAACTGCAACAACTGCAAAACAGCGCTAGTCAGGCGGCAACGCCCGCCCCTTTCACACCGATTCCCCTTGCGCCCGTCAATCAACTTAACTTTAGAAACTTTTTCACCAATGTTTTTGGGGCAACAAGTGGCGCCACCGCCAATGTCGCGCTGGTGATGAACTATACATTGTTTGCAGGGGGCGGGCGATCGGCGGCCATTGCAGCGGCTCGCGACCAAGTGCGCTTGAGTGAATTGGAGGTGGAGCGTCAACGCCAACAGCTGATCCTTGACGTTACCAATGATTATTATTTGGCGCAACAGGCCAAGGTTCAGGTGCAAATTGCGGAGGCCGCCGTGGCCAATGCCCAAGTGAGCTTGCGGGATACTCAGGCCTTTGAACGCGCAGGGACCGGAACACTGGTGGACGTGCTGACCGCTGAGGTGAACCTTGCCAATGCCGAGCAAAACTTAAGCCAAGCGCGCAATTTGGAAATTACTACCCGCCGCCAGTTGGCCCAGCGGCTAAATGTGAATCAGACGGTGGATGTGGCGATCGCTGACCGCGTCGAACCCGCTGAGGCATGGACACTTTCCTTGGAGGACAGTATTCTCCTTGCCTACCAAAACCGCGTTGAGTTAGAGCAGCGGCTGCTCCAGCGCAGGATTGCCCTGAAAAATCGTCAGGTGGCCTTGGCGGCTGCCCGTCCCCAAGTGAGTCTCTTTGCCAGTGGCAATATGCTGGACAAAGTCACCGATGATCTGGCACCCCGCTTTGGCTATGGGGTGGGGCTGCAAATGCAATTAGCCCTCTTTGAGGGTGGCAATGCCCGCGCCGGTGCGGCTCGCCAAGAAGCCCTTGCGGCAACCGCTGAGGCAGAATACGCCAATCAGAAGACCCTCATCCGTCAAGAGGTGGAAACCGCCTATATCACTCTCAGGGCCAATGAGAAAAACATTGCCACCGCCCAGACGGCGGTTACCCAAGCAACGGAAGGACTACGCTTGGCGCGGCTGCGCTTTCAAGCAGGGGTGGGCACTCAACAGGAGGTCAGCCGTGCCGAAACCAACTTGACCCAAGCCCAAGGCAATCTCCTGGCGGCCATTTTGAATTACAATCGCTCCTTAGCAGCATTAAAGCGGGCTGTGGGCTATCCAAAACAAGGACGGTTAGGAGTCAACAAATAGGGTATGGGCGATCGCAAGCGGGCACTCATTACCGGCATCACGGGTCAGGATGGCTCTTATCTGAGTGAGCTACTCCTTGAAAAGGGCTACGAAGTCCACGGCATCATTCGCCGCACCTCCACCTTCAACACCGATCGCATTGACCACATTTACGTTGATCCCCACCAAGAGGGGGCTGCCCTGCGCCTGCACTACGGCGATCTCACCGATGGCGGTACTCTACGGCGAATTATTGAACTTAGCCAGCCCGATGAGATTTACAACTTAGGGGCGCAATCCCATGTGCGGGTCAGCTTTGATGCACCGCAATACACCGTCGAGACCGTGGCCATGGGGACGCTGCGACTCTTAGAAGCGATTCGGGAATACCAAGAGCGCACCGGCAAGCGGGTGAAGTTTTACCAAGCGGGGTCTTCGGAGATGTTTGGCTTGGTGCAGGAAGTGCCGCAGCGGGAAACCACGCCCTTTTATCCCCGCAGTCCCTATGCCTGTGCCAAGGTCTATGCCCACTGGCAAACGGTGAATTATCGCGAGGCCTATCATCTTTTTGCCTGTAATGGCATTCTCTTTAACCATGAGTGTGTGACCGGTACCACACCGGTGATTCTGCGGCGGCAGGGACTGATTGATATTCTGCCCATTGCCGAGGTTGTTCCCCATTGCAGTGATCCCAAGCAGGGTAAACGCTACACGACCGAGTTGGCACCCGCTGATCGCTTTGAGGTCTGGGATGCCCAAGGCTGGACAACTGTGACCTGCATGACTGCCACTTGGAATGGCGGCGATAAAACCGTTCATCGGATCATGGCAAGGGCAGCCCTCTACGAAACAACTGCTGATCATCAAGTCTTTGTCCTGAATGGGGAAACACCCTGCGCGAAGGAGACCCGGCAGGTACAGGTGGGCGATCGCCTTGCCCTCATTGATCTCCCCCCAGCCACAGAGCAAGTGGATGTCAGCCCCAGCGAAGCTTGGCTCCTCGGCATTCTAGTTGCAAAGGGACATATTACCCCTGAAGGCAAAGTGACAGTGGCCAACCACGACCCCGAGTTATTGGCACGGGTCGGTGCCACATGGCGCAAAGTTGCCGCAGGATACATCAGGGAGTCCACCGCTGGTAGCGGCTTCCCCAGCGGTCAGCCTGTGAGCCAACTCCACCTCGAGGGCAATTGCGACTATGGCCGCTACCTCTATCCCCAAATCTATACCCGTGAGGGATACAAGCGGATTCCCCAACGCATTCTCAACGCTGATCACACGGCTCGCTTGGCTTTTCTAGAGGGCTTTAACGCCGGGGATGGCTTGCGCAGCCCGCCTTGGACTGATGGGTTTCAGGGCTTTTGCACGGCTTCACCCGTATTGGCGGCAGGCCTCTATTGGCTGGTGAGCACCACCTTGGAGCAGCCTATTACCCTTTGCCTCGAAGAAGGGGGCGATCGCACCTACTACAAGCTGACTTGGGACAGTTCCCAGACCCGCCAATCGGGACAGCACCTCTGCCAACCCAAAAATGAAGTCATAACAGCCCACGCGATCGCTCACGAAGGATGGGTATTCGATCTGGCGACCACCTCTGGCACCTTTCATGCCGGTATTGGCCAAGGTTGGATCCACAACTCCCCTCGGCGAGGTGAAACCTTCGTGACCCGCAAAATTACCCGTGCCGTTGCCCGCATTGTGGCCGGCCAACAAAACAAGCTCTATTTGGGCAACTTGGATGCCAAACGGGATTGGGGCTATGCCAAGGACTACGTGCGGGCGATGTGGTTGATGCTGCAACAGGAGCAACCCGATGACTACGTGATCGCCACCGGAGAGACCCACTCGGTGCGGGAATTCCTAGAATTGGCCTTTGGCTATGTGGGCCTTAACTGGCAAGACTATGTGGAATTTGATCCGCGGTATTTGCGCCCCACCGAAGTGGATTTACTCTTGGGGGATCCGACCAAAGCCAAAACGGTTCTAGGCTGGCAACCCTCAGTCACCTTTCCTGAACTGGTGGCCTTGATGGTGGAAGCGGATCTGCGGGCGGTGGGCATTCAAGGAACAACCCCCAAAGCCCCCTCCGACACGGTGCTGGATCTCATTGCTCGGCGGCAGTTGATCAGTAAGGCAGACTAGCCATGGATCTCGGTCAAAAAAGGATTCTCGTCACCGGCGGCGCCGGATTTTTGGGACGCCATGTGGTGGCACAACTGCAAAAAGCAGGGGCAGTGCCTGCCCAAATTACCGTGGTGCGATCGCGCGACTACGATCTTCGCCAACTGTCTGCCTGTCAAGCCGTCGTTCAAAACCAAGATATTGTCATTCACCTTGCCGCCCATGTGGGGGGGATTGGTCTTAATCAAGCCAAGCCTGCCGAACTCTTTTATGACAACTTGATGATGGGGGCACAACTCATTGACTGTGCCTATCGCGCCGGAGTTGAGAAATTCGTGTGCGTGGGAACCATTTGTGCCTATCCCAAATTCACCCCCGTTCCCTTCAAGGAGAGCGATCTGTGGAACGGTTACCCCGAAGAGACCAACGCCCCCTACGGCATTGCCAAAAAAGCCCTCCTCGTCCAATTGCAGGCCTATCGGCAGCAGTACGGCTTCAACGGCATCTATTTGTTGCCCGTCAACCTCTACGGCCCGGGGGATAACTTTGACCCGGTCAGTTCCCATGTGATTCCCGCTTTGATTCGCAAGGTTCACACCGCTCAGCAACGGGGGGAAAGGGTGATTCCCGTCTGGGGAGATGGCAGTCCGAGCCGTGAATTTCTCTACGTTGAGGATGCCGCTTGCGGGATTGTCATGGCCACCCAAGCCTACGATGCTCCCGATCCGGTCAATCTGGGAACGGGCGAAGAGATTACCATTCAGAACTTGGTTTCTCTCATCTGCGAACTCATGGGCTTTCAAGGGCAAATTGAATGGCAAACCGAGAAGCCCAACGGTCAGCCCCGTCGCTGCCTTGATACTACGAAGGCAAAAGAGGCCTTTGGGTTTTGTGCCCAGGTTCGCCTTAGGGAAGGCTTAGAACGTACAATTGCTTGGTATCGTGAGCATGCCGCATCGCTATGAAAAACTGGCTCCAGACGATTCAGGACATTGCCCAAGACATCTTTCAAGAATTGGGGAGTGGGTTTAGTGAAGCCATCTACCAGAAGGCCTTTGAGGTTGCCCTGCGGGAACGACAAATTGAGTACGAAGAACAACGTAAGGTGCCGATTTTCTTTCACGGTTATTTTGTGGGGGAAGCCATTCCCGATCTCATTGTCCGGGACAACGGCCAAGCGGTTGTTGTGGTTGAGCTGAAGGCGGTTCAAACCGTTGGCGATAAGGAAGTCAGACAAGTCAAGAAGTACATGGAGACCTTAAAAATTCCTCTGGGAGCTGTCGTCAACTTTCCTACTTCCACCGCAAGCGATCGCCCGCAAATTATTTCGGTGAACCTAGAATGTTGACCATCTAGAATTTGCCTCTCCTCAAGGCTCTCCCGCGCAATTTTCTGCATTAGCGCCTCGCGACGGTGGGGCAAGGGGTCAAGCCATTGTAAGGTTGGGAGGACATAGAAGAAGAAGCCTGTCCCACCCTAGAATAGGAGTCGGATCTCCTAGAGCAGTTTCCCTAAACGCTGAATTCTCAGGTTTGTTGCCATTGATCCTGCTGAATTTGCTGAGCAGTTGACGAGGCTGTTGCCGTGAACCCCCCTGCGCGCCAGAGGTGGCGTCATCTTTTGGTAATTGAGGATCGTGCAGGTCGCCGCACAATCCGCCTAGAAGCCAATACCTATACTATCGGTCGCCACCCAAGTAACACCATTGTCCTCAAGTCGCCGATGGTTTCACGGCAACATGCCGTCTTGCTCCGGATTGTCGATCCCAACACAGGGAACTTTCTCTTTCGCCTTGTGGACGGGAATTTGCAGGGGAAGCCCAGTGTGAACGGCATTACGGTCAACGGCAGGCGTTGCCGCTCCTGTATTCTCCGGCATCGTGACATCATCTTTTTCGGGGATGAGGTGCGCGCCTGTTACCACGTCGTCGCCAACGTCTCCGATACCACCTTCAATCGTTACACCCAGGCGGCGCAGATTGATGAATTATCCGATGAGGACAGCACAAGACTCGGCGTTGATTGGGTGTCATCCTCAAAGATGGCCCAGCTCAGTGAGGAACAACTCCTGCGGCTTTCCTCCTTTCCGGAGCTGAGTCCCCATCCCATCCTGGAACTCACCGCTGACGGCTGCATTACCTACCTCAATCCGGCTGCCCTTCAGTGCTTTCCCGATTTACAGAGCCAAGGTCGTGCCCATCCCCTATTCAAGGATTGGTTTCATGAAGGAATGTTGTCTAAAGGGGGGCGGCTGACGCTGAAGGAGATCACGGTGGGCGATCGCACCTATGAGATGAGTATCCATAGGCTGGTGGAAAGTCAGCTCATTCGCTGCTACATGACGGACATTACCGAGCGCAAACGCTCCGAACTGGCCGTGCGCCTTAGCGAGGAACGCTATGCCCTAGCCGCAGAAGGGGCAAACGATGGCCTGTGGGATTGGCACATTAGCGATCGCTCGATGTATTATTCCCCCCGCTGGGAACTCCTGATTGGCGAAACCCCCGGTACCCTACAACCGACCATCGAGGAATGGTGGCGGCGTGTCCACCCCGATGACCTAGAGCGGTTGCGCCAGAGCATGAAGGAGCATCTCCTCGGTACCCGTCCCCATTTTGAGTGTGAATTTCGGATTAAGCATGCCGATGGCAGTTACCGCTGGATGCGATCGCGGGGCAAGGCTCTGCGTAATTCTAAGGGCAAATCCTACCGCATGGCCGGCTCCATGACCGATGTTACGGAATACCATCGCATTCAAGAGCAAATTCTTCACGATGCCCTTCACGATGCGCTCACAGGGCTGCCCAACCGTGTGCTGCTAATGGATCATCTTCATCAGGCGCTCGGCTGCTGGGCACGCTGTTCCAATTCCCTCTTTGCGGTGCTCTTTTTGGATGTGGACCGCTTTAAGGTCATCAACGATAGCTTAGGGCACCTTGCAGGGGATCAGCTTCTTATCGGCATCGCCCAGCGCCTGCTCAAGTGTACCCGTGCTGGAGATACGGTAGCCCGCCTTGGTGGTGATGAATTTGCCATTCTTTTGGAAGAGCTAAAGAATCCAGCCCAAGCGATCGAAGTAGCAGAACGCTTGCTGGTGGCCTTGAGCCGTCCTTTTCTCCTTGAGGGGCATGAAGTCTTTACCAGTGCCAGTATTGGCATTGCCTTCCCCAGCGAGGAAAGCAAAACGGCTGAGGACTTATTGCGAGATGCGGATACGGCGATGTACCGAGCCAAATCCCTAGGCAAGGCGCGCTATGAAGTTTTCAGTATGACGATGCGTGCCCAGAGTGTTGCCCTGATGCAAATTGAAACCGAGCTGCGACGGGCGGCAGAGCGCAATGAATTTTTGGTGTACTATCAACCCATTGTGGATTTGGCAACGCTCAAGATCGTCGGCTTTGAAACGCTGCTGCGCTGGCAACATCCCGAACGGGGGGTCATTTCCCCTGCCGAGTTCATGACGGTAGCCGAAGAAACGGGTTTGATTCTCCCCATTAGTTGGTGGGTGATGGCGCAGGCGTGTCAGCAGATGCAGCGCTGGGCAAAGGCTTTTCCTTGCAGTCGCGGTTTAAGCCTTAGTGTCAACCTCAGTGGCCGTCATTTCCAGCAGGCAGACCTGCTTCTCAACTTAAGAAGGATTTTGTCAGAAACAGCATTTCCTGCCGAGCGACTGCGCCTTGAGGTGACCGAAGGGATCCTGATTGATAACAAGGAGGTCGCGATCGCTACCCTAGAGGCAATTCGTGCCATGGGGATTGGCCTGTCTATGGATGATTTCGGCACAGGCTACTCTTCCCTCAGTTATTTGCACCGCTTTCCCATTGACACTCTGAAAATTGATCGCACGTTTATTTCCGCCCTCAATAGTGAGGAGTCTTCGGCGACAATTGTGCATACCATTCTCATGCTGGCGCATTCTTTGCGGCTGAAGGTGGTGGCGGAGGGCATCGAGACCCGTGAACAGTATCGTGTGCTCCAAGCCCTCGGTTGTAACTATGGTCAAGGGTATTTTTTTGCCCGCCCCCTTTCAGCTCAACAGGTAGAACAGTTATTTGCCAGCCAATCGTTACCACACTTAATACGCCCCACTACCAAAGAGCACAATGCGCACGGTCTCCACTAGAATTTCCAAGTCTAGATTGAGAGACCAATTATCTATGTAGTAAAGGTCAAGACGTGCCGCTTCATCAAAATTGCCAATCTGAGAGCGGCCAGAAATTTGCCATAGGCCGGTGATTCCCGGCAGCACCTGATGGCGAATGTGATGCCAAGAATGAAAACGGGCAACATCCCGCAACGGTAAAGGACGCGGCCCCACTAAACTCATGTCTCCCCAGAGGACGTTAAACAGCTGCGGCAGTTCATCAATACTGGTTTTGCGCAGGAAACAACCCAGGGGAGTGCGGCGAGGATCGTTTCTGACCTTAAAGAGAATGCCATCGGCGGATTCGTTGTGGGCCTCCAACTGGGCTTGGAGTTGAGGAGCGTCGGCTCGCATGGTGCGAAATTTCCACATCTGAAAGACCCGGCCGTGCAGTCCCACCCGTTCTTGGCGGAAAAAGACCGGTCCGGGGGAGGTGAGTTTGATGGCGATCGCCACCCCGATAAAAAGGGGTGCCAGCACCACAATGCCAATGAGCGCCAAAATCACGTCCAAGTAGCGCTTTAGCCGATACTCCCAACCGTGGAGATAGGTCATATCCACCCGCAGGGTGGGCACAGCCGCCACAATTTCCGGCGTGCCACGGCGGTAGAGCATTTCCAAACTAGAGGGAATTAGCCGTAGGGCAATGCCGTGCTGGCGCAGTTGCCAATACAGCCTGGAGGCAAGGTGATCCGGCGGTAGGCCTTCAACAATGACCTCGTCAGCCTGCGCTGCAAGAATTTCCTCAACGGTTTGCGGTTCATTGGCCATGGTGGCGATCGCCCTGCCGACAATTTTATAGTTGGAGCGTTGCTCTAGCAGGCTACTGAGATACTCCTGCCGCTCCGGAGGCGCCACTAAAAAGGCGCGAATCGGTTGCCGTAGCGTCCAAACTTTGAACCCTAAACTGACGGCCAAGCGCAAGATCACGGCGAAGACCACACTGAGACCCCAAGCACTGAAAAATAAAGAACGGGGCAAATCTACCTTGGGATCGTAGAAGTAGGCGATCGCCAGTGCCAGCAAATAGCCCAAACTCAACACCTTAGCGAGGCGCAGATAATTTTTCCAATGGCCGCGCGGGTGATACAGTCCACTCACAGCAATCAAAAACACCAGACCCGCTGCAAACAGCCAAAAAATGCTAGGTAATCCCAGCCAGTACCAAGCTGCCAAATCAGGGGGCAGTGGTGCATAGAAGCGATTGAGTCGTAATCCCAATTTCCAAGCCAGCACCAACCCCACGAGGTCGCTAGTGAAGAGCAGCAGGGCAAAGGCCGTTTCTGAGCGCAACCACATCCGACGGCAGCGAGGTGCCCGAATATCACGGGGAGAAGCTTGAGACCGCATCATGGAGCAGCAAAATCCCTATCGCTAGAGTTTAGTATTCCGCAGAACCCCAAGGGGCGATCGCCGTGCAATATCTCTTTGCAGACCCTAATAAATCCTCGACAATGAAAGATAGGAAGCCCATCAAGACCGCCTCAACATGTCCAGTGATTTAATTTATCCTTCAACCCTGCTGCTGACGAGTCTCTTGGCCGTCGGATTTGTGTTTTTCATTCGTGCCTCCACCAAAGAACGCATTGAAACTAAAGAATGGCTCATTGACCAATCCATTGCTGAACTTGCCCCCCGTTTTAAGCAGTATTTTCAGCAGCGGGGCTACCGTCTCCATACCGTCAGTGCCGATGGCAGTGAAGTGACGTTTCAGGGAAATGTTGCCGCCAGTCCCTTTTTGGCCGTTTTCCTCTTCGGCCTTGCCGTCTGCGGTGCTGTGGCGATCGCCCTTGTATTGACTGTCCTCTTTCCCGATCGCGGCATTCTGGCCTTTGGTCTCATTGGTTTGACACCCATTGCCCCTTGGTTCTATTGGCGAGGTGCCCAGCGGCTCGAAACCGTCAAGCTCTCTTTGCAACCCCATGCCGTAGGCACCCAAGTCACCCTAGAAGGACACCGCGATGAACTGATCGTATTCGAGGACACAATCTTGGGATCGTAGGTTTGGGGCATTCTTTAGGCTAGGTGCATAAACAAGCAAAGCTCACAGGATAATCTTTTGACAACCTGTGAAGGACGTCGCGATGACCTACTCTCCAACCACCACTGATCAGCGTACCTTTGGTCAACTTCTCCTTGAACTCGACATCCACCTCAGTTCAGAGGAAGTAGATCGTCTAGAAAAAAGCTTTCGGGTGTATCTCGCCTGTGAAGGCTATCCCCTCACCAAAGTTCCCTACTGCGCTGTGGAGCGTGAGGTAGATACTAACGGTCGCGTGATTGCTGAAACGGTCAAGTCCAGTTCCCTAGAGACCAATGCTGCCTTTGAGCGGGCTTGCCAATGCGCTCAGATGTCCCTGAGTCATCTTAGTGCGATGACTGAACGTTTCCTCGGAGATCTTCAGGACTTGACCACTGCCCACGGCTACCCCAAACGGTTGGGAACGGATCTCGCGCGGGGCATTCTCGCCAACTACTGGCAACAGTGGAGTCAGGAACGCTTTTACCAATGGGTCATTTGGTTAGTGGCAAATTACACCGATGAATCTACTGAAAAGATTCGTGAATTGAGCAAAACCTATGAGAGTGCATTAGAAATTTATGATCAGCTGTTTCGTGATTATTGTGGCTTTTCACCACGTCTAGGGGCGAAATAATGCCCAACTTCGGCGAAGGACTTTGCTAGAATCAGTCAACAGATAGTTTTTCTGTGGTCAGCGGTAGGCTATCGCTCCTAGGTATCTTGCGAGGTCGGGTTTCTATGCACTTAAGTGAACTCACCCATCCCAACCAGTTGCATGGGTTGTCCATTGCCCAATTGAGTCAAATTGCCGCCCAAATCCGCGACAAACATTTGGAAACGGTGGCGGCCACGGGAGGACACCTTGGGCCGGGATTGGGGGTTGTCGAACTCACCCTTGCCCTCTACCAAACCCTTGACTTAGACAAAGACCGGGTGGTTTGGGATGTGGGGCACCAAGCCTACCCCCACAAGATGTTGACGGGTCGCTACAACAACTTCCATACCCTGCGGCAAAAGGGAGGGATTGCCGGTTATCTCAACCGCCGCGAAAGTCCCTTTGATCACTTTGGTGCCGGTCATGCCTCCACCAGTATTTCGGCGGCTTTAGGGATGGCGATCGCCCGCGATCTCAAGGGAGAGAAGTTCAAAGTCGTGGCCATTATTGGCGATGGTGCCCTGACTGGGGGGATGGCGCTAGAGGCGATTAACCACGCCGGCCACTTGCCCCACACCAACCTGATGGTGGTGCTCAACGACAATGAGATGTCTATTTCCCCCAATGTGGGCGCGATTCCCCGCTATCTGAATAAAATCCGCCTCTCGCCGCAGGTGCAATTTATTACCGATAACCTTGAAGAACAGTTCAAGCATATCCCCTTCTTGGGTGAAAACCTGACTCCGGAGATGCAGCGCATCAAGGAGGGCATGAAGCGCCTTGCGGTTCCCAAGGTGGGGGCTGTCTTTGAGGAATTGGGCTTTACCTACGTGGGTCCTGTGGATGGCCACAATTTAGAAGAACTCATTGCTACATTCCAACATGCCCACACGATTCCCGGTCCGGTGCTGGTGCATGTGGCAACCGTCAAGGGGAAAGGCTACGCGATCGCCGAAAAGGATCAGGTGGGCTACCATGCCCAGCCGCCGTTTGATTTGGTTACAGGTAAAGCCAAACCCTCCAGTAAGCCCAAACCGCCTAGCTACTCCAAAGTGTTTGGCGAGACCCTGACCAAGCTTGCAGAAAACGATCCACGGATTGTCGGCATTACGGCGGCAATGGCCACCGGCACCGGCCTAGACATTCTCCAAAAACGGGTGCCAAGGCAATACATTGATGTGGGGATTGCAGAGCAGCACGCCGTAACAATGGCCGCCGGCATGGCCACCCAAGGCATGCGCCCTGTGGTTGCGATTTACTCCACCTTCTTACAGCGCGCCTACGACCAAATTGTCCACGATGTCTGTATCCAAAATTTGCCGGTCTTTTTCTGTATGGATCGGGCAGGGATTGTCGGGGCCGATGGGCCAACCCACCAAGGGATGTACGACATTGCCTATCTGCGCTGCCTCCCCAATATGGTGCTGATGGCTCCCAAGGATGAAGCCGAACTGCAACGGATGATCGTCACAGGCATCAACTACACCGATGGGCCGATCGCCCTGCGCTATCCCCGTGGCAATGGCTATGGTGTTGCCCTGATGGAGGAAGGCTGGGAACCCCTTGAAATCGGCAAAGGGGAACTGCTGCGCTCAGGGGAAGATATTCTCTTGGTGGCCTACGGCTCAATGGTCTATCCGGCAATGCAGGTGGCAGAAATCCTCAAGGAACACGGTATGAGTGCCGCAGTGATCAATGCCCGCTTTGCGAAGCCCCTAGACATTGACCTGATTCTGCCCCTAGCAAAACAAATCGGCCGGGTGGTTACCCTTGAGGAGGGCTGCTTGATTGGGGGCTTTGGCTCGGCAGTCCTTGAGGCGCTCCAAGAGGCAGAGATTCTCGTCCCTGTGCTGCGGTTGGGGGTACCCGATGTGTTGGTCGAACACGCAACCCCCGATGAATCAAAAGCCGACTTGGGACTGACACCACCGCAAATGGCCAAAACAATCCTGCACAAGTTTGGGGTTGCTCAACCCACGGTGGTGAATGCCTCTTAAGGGCGCGCCAGCACGATCACGGCATTCTGCCCTCCAAAGCCGTAACTACAGCAGAGAATATGTTCTAAAGGGGCAGGGCGGCTATGCCGGACAATGTCAAGGTCAAAGTCAGGAGTCTCACAGCCAACACAGGGGGGAATTTGTTGCTCCCGCAACGACAGGCAAGAGAGGGCGATTGCGATCGCGCCGGCAGCGCCGAGGGTATGCCCGAGGGCGCCTTTATGGCCGGTGACCGGTACCCCCTGACCAAAAAGGCGTTGAATCCAAGCCGCTTCGGCGGCATCATTGCGCACAGTTCCCGTGCCATGGCTATGGATACAGTGGATTGCTTGCGGGGTTAGATTTGCCCGGGTCAAGGCCTTGTGAATGGCCAAGAGCGCACCCGTTTGATTCACACTGGGGGCAGCCATCTGCTCGGCATCGGCACTGAGACCCATGCCGGCAATGCGGGCATAGGGTTCAACGGCTCGCGATCGCGCCCGTGCCTCGGCCTCCAAGACAACAAGGGCACCCCCGGCCGCCAACCCGAATCCCTGCCGCCGCCGATCAAAGGGAGCCGCCCGCTCCTGAGCCAGCACCCCCAACTGCCGAAATCCGGCCAAAGTCAAGGGGGAGACGGCGGATTCGACCCCCCCGGCCAAGACCAGATCACACTTACCCTGTTGGATCAACAGTGCCCCTTGGGCGATCGCCCACATGCCCGTGGCACAGGCGGCGGCGGGGTTGAGAACGATCCCTTGGCTACCGACGATTTGCGCAACCCGCTGCGAGACGCTTGCCGGCAAGGTGTGTAACCATGTGGCTCGCGGTAGGGAAGGCTGTCCCAGCCAAGTTTCCCAGCGGGCTTGAAAACCACGACTGGAGCCGACCACAATTCCCGCAGCGGGTAAGGGAGCCGTCAATTTGGCATCCTTGAGCGCTTGAGTGGCCGTCGTTTCGATGATTTTCTCCAGAGGCAAGGTTATTGACCCCACCAGTCCTTCAGGGGTGGGGATGAGTGCTGTCTTGCCTTCACAGTAGCGCTGCCATGTGGCGATCGCCGTCTCCCCCAGCGCTGTCCACAGCCCAATCCCGGTAATAACAACATTCACTGCACAATTGCTTCAAGATATGATCGACATAGTGATGTGAGGACAGCAGTCTTGGAAACGACAACGGAGTATTGTGTTGTGATTGTTACCACTGCCACGGAAGTTGAGGCTCGCTCTTTGGCCGATCAACTGGTGGCCGAGCACCTAGCCGCCTGTGTGCAGATTCTGCCTATTCAATCAATATACTGCTGGCAAGGTGCGGTACATCGCGATCCAGAATGGCAGTTACTCATTAAAACCCGCATGGCCTTGTTTGAGCAGGTGCGCGATCGCCTAGTGGCATTGCACAGTTATGAAGTCCCAGAAATCATTGCCCTACCCATCATTGCTGGTTCCCCTGCCTACTTGAATTGGGTCAAAGAACAAACTCAAGAACCATCTAGAGAGTATCTATGACCGATACATTTTCGTTAACTTTCGCTAACAAATACATAGGTTAAGATTTTCTCTTAACCAAGGCGTATCAACCAATGCCCGCAGGAATATCCCACGGGCACCATTCAGATCCCTATCCATACTCCTCCCTTCCGCGTCTTTAATCACGCGAGAACCACCAATCTGCTTCACTTCTCCAGTCCAAGAAACAGTCTTAGAAGTGTAGGCTTCGGCAAATTAGCATCAATCCCAAGCCATCCATAGGACGACTCGGAAAAGAACGTGAGGAAGGTGCGGACATCGGGGTCTAAGGCAACCACTCGACCTTGGTTCTCAGTCTGACGCGGTTGCACTTTTTCAGAAACAATCAGATAATACTCGCCATAGGCAAGCGTTAACCGACCGTCGCTGAAACTTTTCGGTAATCGCTCCT
>NZ_JBKBHV010000015.1:0-57491 GCF_046299635.1 Thermosynechococcus sp.
CAGGCAACAACAGTCGTGAGCTTATCGCCATGCATAAGTCGCACCAATAAGCCTTGCAATCCTTTCCGTTTGAAGGTAAGTCCGCTGCCACTGTCTTTGATGACATCATAGAGTCGCTGCCCCGCTTCGTTTTTAATGGAGTTGATCTTCCCTTTGTCTGCGTACTTTCTTAATGTATTTGGAGGCAAGCTTAGAAATTTGCCGGCTTTTCTAAGTGGAGCGTATGCCATAATAGTAGCCTAAGTTAGCGATTGTTAACAAATTGACTCCTGTTAGTCAACCTCTCGCCATGTTGGCGACTCCTCTGCCTCCGATCTTTAATCCCATCTCGTCGACCACCGGCTTTCAATCCTCAGAAATGAACCGCCTTTAGCAAAATCAGTGGCGTTCTAAAGACCGCCGCGAGGTCAGTACAACACTGCAACCCTCCTCTGACAAGGTGCTGCAAATTGAAGTGGATGGCCAACTCCTAACCCCCAGCCAAGCCCAACAACTCCTGCTGTACCAAGAATAATCCTCAGGGGCTTAGATTATAAGCAGGAACATTTCACGTACTCGTTATGCTCCTAACCCGTCGTCAAGCCCTCGGCCTCCTCGTCGGCAGTACTACTACCCTCTGGTTGGGATCGCGCCCCGCAATTGCCGTAGGTGAACCATCAGAAATTTATACCCTGCCGCCTTTGCCTTATGACTACGATGCCCTAGAGCCAGTGATTGATGCGGAGACGATGCATCTACACCACGACAAACACCATGCGGCCTATGTGAAGACACTGAACAAGGCACTGACACCCTACCGCCAATGGCACAGTCTAGCCATTGAAGACCTGCTACGCCACCTTCGCCAACTGCCCACCGCCATCCAGCAGACCGTGCGCAACCACGGCGGCGGCCATGCCAACCATTCCCTCTTTTGGCAAAGTATGACACCCAAGGGCGGCGGTGAACCCACCGGGGATTTGGCCACAGCAATTGTAGCCACATTTGGCTCTTTCTCAGAGTTTCAAACCCAGTTTCAGCAGGCGGGTCTGAAGCACTTTGGCAGTGGCTGGGTTTGGCTCGTGCTCACGCCCCAAGGGCATCTAGAAATTACCACCACGTTGAACCAAGATTCTCCGCTGATACAAGGGCAATTGCCGATCTTGGGCAATGATCTGTGGGAGCATGCCTACTACTTGACATACCGCAACCGTCGCGATCAGTACCTAGAAGCTTGGTGGCAGGTGGTTAATTGGCCTTGGCTGAGCGATCGCTACGCCCAGATGCGCGCTCTTTTGGCTTAGTGAGCAGAGCCTGCTCATGGCGATCGTAGGCATCAATAATCCGCTCGACAAGGGGATGGCGAATCACATCCCCCTTGGTTAGATAACAAAACGCGATTCCTTCAACATCTTTGAGAACTTTTGTGGCCACACTGAGGCCGGAGGCTTGATGTTCCGGTAAATCGGTTTGTGTCAAGTCTCCGGTCACCACCAAGCAGGAGTTAAAACCAATGCGGGTCAACACCATTTTCATCTGGGCAGGAGTGGTGTTCTGTGCCTCATCAAGAATGACAAAGGCATTATTCAGGGTACGCCCCCGCATATAGGCCAAGGGTGCTACTTCAATCACCCCCCGCTCCATCAGGTTGCTAATTTTCTCCGGTTCCACCAGCTCGTAGAGAGCATCGTAGAGGGGACGTAGATAGGGATCAATTTTTTGCTGTAAGTCTCCAGGCAAAAAGCCGAGCCGCTCACCGGCTTCGACAGCAGGCCGCGTCAAAATCAACCGCTCATAGGTGCCCGACAGTAGCGCTTGTACGGCGAGGACAGTGGCCAAGAAGGTTTTCCCAGTGCCGGCTGGTCCAATGCCAAAGGTCAGCGTGTGGCTGCGAATCGCTTGGATATACTGGCGCTGGCGAAAGGTTTTGGCGCGAATAATGTCACCGCGACGGGTGCGAGCCAGAATATCCTGTTGCAGCTCTTGGAGGGCTTCCCGCTGTTGGGTATCGTAAGCATGGCGAACCGTGAGAATATCCACCCCTGACACTGGGCGACCCTCACGCCAGAGAGTACCAAGGTCTTGAATCAGTTGTTGGCAGAGCTGGATTTGGGCAGGGGTGCCGGTGATGTAAAGGTCGCGTCCCCTTAAAACAAGAGTCGCCCCTGTTTGGGCGGCAAAGATGCGCAGGTTGGCTTCTTGCTCACCGACAAGGGCGATCGCACTTTCCGTGCTGTGGAGGTCAATGGTGAGGCTTTCCCTCGCGGTCATACCCAAGGCTTAGCGATTGCGCTTGCGGGCAGCCTCCTGTTTGCGTTTGCGGCGCAGGCTGGGTTTTTCGTAACGTTCACGCCGTTTGACTTCCGAAAGAATGCCCGCTTTTTGGATTTTTTTCTTGAATCGCCGTAGAGCGGACTCAATGGACTCGTTTTCACCTAAACGCACTTCAGACACGCGCTAACTTTGCCTCCTTGATGATGTATAAGAACGACGGCGAGATCGCCGGGGGCGATCGCTCCCTTGATGATCTATTTTAGGCAGACTTTTAGTTTTGGGTGCATTCTTGGCATCGTCATAAACATCCAAGTAAACCTTCTGACCGGCAGCTTGAGCGGCAGCCTGTAACACTGCTCGAATGGCATGAAGATTACGACCCCCACGGCCATAGACCCGCCCCTTATCCTCACCGGCAAAGGCAAGACGTACCCAAATGCGAGAATTGGCAGGGGAAAATTCCGCATGGAGCCGTAGGGTTTCTGGGGCTTCCATAAACGGTTCAAGGAGGAAGCGAATCAAGGCAGCATAGTTGGGGGCAGCCGACTCAGTCATTGCCTATCTTTTGGCAGTTTCGGGGAGAAGATTCGCTTTGACAAAGAGCCGCCGCACGGTATCTGTAGGTTGTGCCCCCTGCGCCAAACGCCGCTTAATGGCCTCTTCTTTGAGGCGCACTTCATCACGGATCGGGTCGTAGAAGCCCAATTCTTCAAGGGCACGCCCATCGCGGCGATCAGTATTATTCATGGCCACAATCCGATAGGTGGCGTTCCGTTTTTTGCCGTAGCGTTTGAGACGCAGTTTAATCATGTCAGCCTATGGAAATAAAAGGAGCAGGTTTTTCTCGACAATTTTCTAGTATAACGGACATCCCAAATCGGGTAAAGTAGATTGCGGTTCGAGTTGAGCAATGCCGATGACCAAGATAGCGTGGTTATTTCCCGGCCAAGGGTCGCAACATCCCGAAATGATGGCGGATTTGCTGACGGCCTATTCCCCAGCTAAGGAGCGGTGCGAAGAGGCAGCAGCCATTTTGGGGTGGTCGGTCATTGACTGCTGTGCAGGCCGCATCGGCAATCTAGATCAAACCCTCTATACGCAGCCGAGTTTGTTTTTGGTGGAGAGCCTGCTGGTGGATGCTCTCAAGGAACGGGGTGCCAAAGCGGACTTTGTGGCAGGGCATAGTCTTGGTGAATACGTTGCCCTCTATGCAGCGGAGGTTTTTGACTTTACCACGGGACTGAAGTTAGTGCAACGACGAGCCGAACTGATGAATGCCGCCGGCGGGGGCAAGATGGTGGCCTTGATGGGGTTTGACCGCAAGGCGTTGCAAGCGGCGATCGCCAGCACCCCCAATGTGGTCTTGGCCAACGATAACCATCCAGGGCAGGTGGTGATTTCGGGGCTGCCGGCAGCGGTGGATGCTGTCCTGAGCAAAATTACCGTGAAGCGAGCGGTACCCCTGAAGGTAAGCGGTGCCTTTCATTCGCCGCTGATGGCGGAGGCGGCTGCTACCTTTGCCACCCTGCTGGAAGCCTGCCCGTTCCAAGAGGCGATTTTCCCCGTGTTGAACAATGTGGAACCCGAGCCGATCACCGATGCCGCGCTGATCAAGGCACGGTTGCGATCGCAGATGACGGGTTCGGTGCGCTGGGTGGAAACCTGTCAGACCCTTGCAGCAGCAGGGGTGACCCAAGCCCTAGAAATCGGGCCCGGCAATGTCTTGGCAGGCTTGGTGAAACGTACCACCCCCGAGGTGACCGTTACCAACGTGGCCACAATAGCTAGTCTGGAGAGTCTTGGGTGAGTCGCGATCGCGAGCCGCCGATCAGCCTGCTCCTTTACCATCTCTTCAAGTGGTCGGTGGTGAGTCCACTGCTGCACACCTATTTTCGGGGGCGCATCTACGGCGCTCAGCAGGTACCGCTGCGGGGGCCGCTGGTGGTGGTGGCCAATCATGCCAGCTACTTTGATCCCCCCCTCATCTCCAACTGTGTGCGCCGCCCCGTCGCTTGGATGGCCAAGGCGGAATTGTTCCAGATTCCCATCCTTCGGACGTTGATTAGGTGGTACGGCGCCTATCCCGTAAAGCGGGGCACAGGCGATCGCCGTGCCCTACAGGCCGCCCTCAAAGCCCTAGAAGAGGGTTGGGCAGTGGGGGTCTTTTTGGAGGGCAGCCGCACCAGGGATGGCCGTATTTATGACCCGAAACTAGGGGCAGCGGTGATTGCAGCCAAGGCTCAAGCCCCCCTTTTACCTGTGTGCCTTTGGGGAACCCAGGAGATTCTCAAAAACGGAGCCTTCCCCCGGCCGGTGCCGATTACCGTGCGCATCGGTGCCCCGATTCCGCCGCCGCCTTCGGGCGATCGCGCTGCCCTAGAGGCCGTGACCCAACACTGCTGCGACGTGATCCACCGCCTTCATGACTTGGGGCGCTAGAGCAAGCCCTCCTTAGCCGCCATTATTTTTAATAAATCCACCACCCGACAGGAATAGCCCCACTCGTTGTCATACCAAGCAACCACCTTGAAGAAGTGGGGGTTGAGTTCAATTCCCGCCGTGGCATCAAAGATACTGGAGCGGCCATCGCCGATAAAATCACTGGAGACCACCGCCTCTTCAGTATAGCCGAGAATCCCCTTGAGTTCCCCCTCGGCTGCCGCCTTCATAGCCGCGCAAATCTCGGCATAGCTGGTAGCCTTCTCGGTTTTGAAGGTCAAATCCACCACCGAGACATCCGGCGTCGGCACGCGAAAGGCCATCCCCGTGAGTTTACCCTTAAGTTCAGGTAACACCAAGGTCACCGCCTTGGCAGCCCCTGTCGAAGCCGGAATGATATTCTGGCCGGCACCGCGGCCGCCGCGCCAATCCTTTTTACTGGGGCCATCCACCGTGGGTTGGGTGGCGGTAACAGAGTGCACCGTGGTCATTAAGCCCTCGGCCAGCCCAAAGGTTTGATGGAGAACCTTGGCCACCGGCGCCAAGCAATTGGTGGTGCAGCTGGCATTGGAGACAATCACATCCACGGCCGGATCAAAGGTTGCCTCATTAACACCGACGACAATGGTTTTCACCTTATCGGCATCTTTGGTGGGCGCCGAGATCACCACCCGCTTGGCACCGGCCTGTAAATGCTGAGCGGCGCCCTCGTAGCCGGTAAATAATCCCGTGGACTCAACAACGTAATCTGCCCCAACCGCTCCCCAGGGCAGTTCTGCCGGATTGCGAATGGACGTACAGGGAATAAACTTGCCGTCCACCTCAATCCCCTCCGCCGTTGCCTTGACGGTTCCCGGATAAATGCCATGGGTGGAATCGTACTTAAAGAGGTAGGCTAGGTTATCCGCCGGCACCAGATCGTTAATGCCGACAAACTCAAGATTATCGTGGGCAAGACCCGCCCGCAGCACCAAGCGGCCAATGCGACCAAAGCCATTAATACCAACTTTCAGTGTCATAGAAACTCTCCTAAGGCACTCAAACTAATAGCGAGGTAAGGTTGGATCCACCGCCACAGCATAGGCATCAATGCCACCGACAATGTTTTTTACATCGCGGAAGCCCTGCCGAATCAACCAGTGACCCACTTGTGCCGAGCGCACACCGTGGTGGCAGAGCACCAAGGTCTCCCGGTCGGGATCAAAGCGCCGGTGAATCTGGGGAGACCATTGGGGAAAGGCGCTCAGGGGCAAAAGGGTAAAATGAGGCAGGTGGACGATTTCCCACTCTGCCGGCTCCCGCACGTCAATCAGCTGCAAGGTCTTTGCGTCTGTGGCCAAGCGTTGTGCCAATTCCACCACTGTGATTTGTCCGAGCATGGTTTCCGCTCTGTAAGACTTATACAAATCTCTCCCGTCAAGTCAAATAGACTCAATTGTTTAGATTTGCTGCTCACTTCCTGCTGCACCGAAGTCTCAAGAGCAATGCGCTCAAGGGGTTTTACTTCTCCCTAGGCTTCAATTTCCCCAGAGCTTGGGGTACCTACAAAATTCAACCGATGGAGCCTCCCCCTGCCGCAGGGTTGGGGTGGACACGCCCTTTCATTTCGCCGCTTGAGAAATTGATAATTTGCTCAGATCATACACCATAAAAGTATAAGTTTGTGTAATTTTGGTTAATTTATCGGTTACTGTTGTTACCCCTCGATTCTAGGGGAAGCGATCGGGGATCGTCGTGAAATCATCCTTAAGATTCGCCTGCTGTGGGAAGGGGTTGGGAGGCCACCTCTGTAATCGGCGGTTGATTGGCCACTTGGGGCACATCCAAGACGGCCGTATTCACGACGTTAAAGAGGGGATTGGCTAGGATACCCGCCAAGGCGGTGGCAACCACCATTGTCACCAGCCCCACCTGCAAAGGCCGCATGCCAAAGCTTGACCACGACACCTGCGGGTAGTTTTGCACGGCAAGGGACATTTCATGGGGTTCCTTGACCACCATCATCTTGACAACGCGGATGTAGTAGTAAATGGAGATGACACTTGTCAAGAGACCCAACAGCACCAGCCCATAGGCTCCCGCTTGCCAGCCGGCCCAAAAAAGATAAATCTTGCCAAAGAAGCCGGCCAAGGGCGGAATCCCTCCCAAGGAAAGCAGACAGAGGCTCAGCCCAAGGGTGAGGAGGGGATCTTTCTGGTACAGCCCCGCATACTCACTAATCTGATCGGTGCCAGTGCGCAGCGAAAAGAGAATCACACAGGTGAAGGCACCGAGGTTCATAAAGAGATACACCAGCAAATAAAAGAGCATACTGGCATAACCGGCCTCCGTGCCCACCACTAGGCCAATCATGACAAACCCTGCCTGACCGATGGAGGAGTAGGCCAGCATCCGCTTCATGCTGGTTTGGGCAAGGGCCACCACATTGCCGAGAATCATGCTCAAGATGGCCAGCACCGTAAAGATGAGTTGCCACTGCTCGGTCACACCGGGGAAGGCCAAGGTCAAAAAGCGAATGGCAAGAGCAAACCCGGCGGCTTTGGAACCGACGGAGAGAAAGGCCACCACCGGCGTAGGGGCACCCTCATAGACATCGGGCGTCCATTGGTGAAAGGGCACCGCCGAAATTTTGAAACTAATTCCCGCAATGACAAAGACAAGGGCAATGACAAGCCCCAAGGATTCTGAGGACAGCGCTTGGGCAATTGCCGGCAGTTGGGTGTGCCCCCCCGAAAGGCCATACAACAGGGAGGAGCCGTAGAGGAAAATGGCCGAACTGGCGGCACCAATCAGGAGATATTTCAAGGCAGCTTCATTGGAGCGACTATCCCGTTTGGTGTAGCCGGTGAGCAAATAGGAGGCAATACTCAAGGTCTCTAGCGCCACAAAGATGAAGATGAGTTCTTGGGCAGCGGCAACCAACATGCCCCCCACCGTGGCCGTCAAGAGGATGGTCATAAATTCGCCGAGGGAACTGCCGGTTTGTTCCACATAGCGGATGGACATGAGAATTGTGCCCAAGGCTGACAGGGCAATCAGCCCCCGGAAGAATAGGCTAAGGTGATCGGAGATAAAGCTGCCAAAGAAGCTGACGGTGTCGGGCTGACCCCACAGAGGAATCATCGTGGCGATCGCCCCCCCTAAACCGGAAATGGCCAAGTAGGGTGTCCAGCGATCGGCTTGGCGTCCCTGAATCAAATCGGCTAAGAGGACGACGATCAGCGTCACAATCACGATGGTTTCCGGCAAGATGGTGCCGGCATTTAACTGTCCGGCTAGTGTCACCAAATCCATAACTTTTTCCGCGCCTTGAGAGAATCCCCCATATCTTATCACTCAGATTTTCACTTCACCGTGAGCCGGCGATCGCCTTCTGCTTATGGATGGGATTAGTTTTTGCCAACTTTGGCGAGATGGGTTTTGAGTTTGCCTCACAGCAGGATCCGCAAAAAGCCGCGATCGCCATCTAGCTCAGCCGCCACCCCCACCGGTAAAGCAGCATTCACCCCCTCATGGCCAAAGGGCAGGTCACCGACAATCGGAATTCCCAAATCCCCTAGGCGATCGCGCAAAACCTCCATGACCTGCAAATTGGGTTGTGTTGTGTCTTCACAGGAACTAAAACGCCCCAAGGCAATTCCCTTGATTTGATGCAACACTCCACTGCGGCGCCACTGCGTCAGCATGCGGTCAATGCGATAGGGGGCTTCCCCCACATCCTCTAAGGCCAAGATCACATTCTCCAACGGGGGGCAATCGGGAGTGGCCAGTAGATGCGTGGCAACCGTCAAATTCCCCACCAAGAGGCGACCCTGCACCACACCGCCCCCCCAGCCGGTTCCCCACAGCGGCGCTAGGGGTTTGCCCTGCACCAGATCGAAAAGACGCTGCTGACTCCAAGGGGGTTCTGCGGCTAAGGTGGTGAGTACCGGCCCATGGACGCCGGCCACGCCTTGGGCAGCATAGCTCCACAGCAGCGCTGTAATATCCGAAAAGCCAATGAGCCATTTCGGTAGTGTCGCAGGCCACTGCCACTGCTCCAAGAGACGAGTTGCACCAAATCCGCCCCGCCCACAGAGGATACCCTTAATAGCATCATCTTGCAATAAGTGCCACAGGCGATCGCGCCGCTGCTGATCGGACCCGGCAAGGTAGCCCCAGCCTGCAAAGGCAGCTTCATCAACAATGACCTCATAGCCTTGGGCTTGCCAACAGGCCACTCCCTGCCAAAAAGGTTCCCTTTGGCGGAGAACACCACTGGGAAAGGCGACGGCAAGGCGATCGCCCGGCTGAAGGGGAGGCGGTAACGTTGCAAAGATGGTCACATTAGAAAAAATTAGAATTCCGGTAAAACTGCAAGCGACCCGTGCCGATATTTTGACCCAAGGCGCGATCGCCCCCCCGAGGAAAGGCGGTCACCGCAAAAAGATACGTCCCATCCCACTGAGGATTGCGCACAGGCGCAACCTCAACCCGCAGGTACGACCCCGGTGGCACAGGGGGATCAAATGTCACTTTGAGCAGCGCTGAATTGCCATCAAAGGTTACCTCGCCCAAGGGAATTGGCTGATGGGGGCGATCGCCAATAAAAGCACGGGTGCGTTGGGGCAAAAAGTAAATGGTCTCAATGCTGGGCAGTTGCCGAATGTCAAGACGGGCAAGAGGTTCGCCTGCGGTGGTCGGTATCTGCACAATAAAGTTGTAGGTGGTATTTGTCAGCCACACTTGAGGATAGCGGGTATTGGCTTCAACAAAAACAGGCAGCTGATCAAAGGCCACCCGACTATCGGGAAACTCAACTCCTAGGATTTTAGGGGTCAAGGTTGCTATCCCAACAAGGGCGATCGCTAGCGGCCGTAACATCACTTATTTGCCCCGAGACGGGAAGGCTGCTCCTTGGGCGATCGCGCTACTACAGACCCAGTTTTCCGGCAGGCCGGGGTAACCGCGCCGCAACGCCTCCGGGCAAATGGTATAGATCGTCAATTGGCAATCAATGAGTTGCAGACCGTATTTCTCCGTTTGTTTCAAGGCCTGCTTGAGAATGGAATCGTTATCGAATTCCATTGTGCGGTTACATTGGACACACACCATATGATGATGATGGTGCGGAGACATTGTGTTTAATTCATAGTGCTTGTGTCCCTCGGCAAGTTCCAACTCCCGCAGGATGCCCATCCGTGACATCAATTTCACGGTACGGTAAACAGTGGATAAACTAATGGAGTGACCCTGCTTGCGCAACTCATGGTGCAGGTCTTCAGCGCTTAGGTGGTTGCCCTTGGGTAAATTTTGGAAAATATTGAGAATCGTTTCTCGCTGTGGCGTCAACCGCCAACCTTTCTCATTCAGTTCTGCCTTTAAGGCTGCTGCTGTATAAAGTGGCATAGGAGGTTCGCTTGATCTGCCGGTATTGGTTTGCATGATAGCCGACAACAAGTGTCATTTGCAACAACCCCGGCTTATTGAGAATAATTACAATAGTTTTACTGAAATTTCTGCGAATTAGTTGCAACGATCAACCCCAACCCAATACATCTAAGGGCGTACCAATCAATTAACCCGTAAACTACCTCACTGCATAAACACCGCATCAACGGGTTGGCAACTCCCCAAGAAGAGTTAATTTGTTTGCCGTTGAGGCTTGGGTCGTTGGAACTTCGACATCGGGGTAAAGTTTTCGACGGGCACATCCTTGAGAGCCTGACTCATGAAATCCCGCCAAATGGGTGCCATAAAGCCACCCCCCGTTGCCCCCTGCCCTAAGGGCGCATAGTTGTCATTGCCGGCCCAAACGGCCGTTGACAGTTGTGGCACGTATCCGACAAACCAAATATCCCGTTCCGAAGAGGTGGTGCCTGTTTTGCCGGCGGCGGGTCGGCCAATGTTGGCGGCGGTGCCTGTCCCACTGGTGATGACACTCCGCAGCGTATCGTTCAACGCTGCCGCTGCCCACGGATCCAGCACAAGTTTGGGGCGCGGCGTGTGATCCAAGAGCAAATTGCCGTTGTTATCGGTGACTTGAATAATCGTCGTGGTGGGGGATTGCCAGCCGTTGTTGGCAAATGTGGCATAGGCCGCGGCCATTTCCAAGGGCGTGAGGTCTACCGCCCCCAGCGGCAGGGAAACAACAGGCAGTATTGGACTGGTGATGCCCAAGGTACGGCAAATTTCAATCACCCGTTCGATGCCCACTTCCTGACCCAGAACAATGGCAGGGATGTTGCGGGACAGCGCTAAGGCCATGCGCATGGACATCCCACCCATAAAGGAGCCATCGTAATTGCGGGGCACATACCAGCCATCGCCGTCGCGGTAACGCACAGGAGAGTCGCTAATCCCCGAATCGGGAGTATATTTACCACTGGCATAGGCGGCATAAAAGACAAAGGGCTTAAAAGCAGACCCCGGCTGACGCATCGCTTGGGTGGCGCGATTAAACTGACTGCGGTTGTAGTCCACACCGCCCACAAGGGCTTTGACGTAGTGAGTGCGTGGATCCACCGCTGCCAAGGCCAATTGATCGGCGCGGACACCACTGGCTCGTAGGGTTTGATAGCCGCGTTGGATCACCTCTTCGGCCATTTTTTGCACCTTGACATCAAGGCTGCTTTGTACCCGCATTCCCCCACGGATGACGGCTTCACGACCAAATTGGCGGGTCAGCTCCTGCAAGACGGCATCGGTAATCCACGGGCTGCGACTGCGTTGGAACGAGGTAATCTCCCCTAGCTGGATGGGTTCTTGAGCAGCGGCAGCAGCCTCTTGGGGAGTAATCCAACCCAACTCCACCATGCGATCCAGTACCAATTGCTGCCGTTCCTTGGCCAGTTGAAAATCCACAAAGGGGCTATAGGCTTCCGGGGCTTGAATAATCCCAGCCATCATCGCGGCTTCGGCAAGGCTGAGATCTGCGGCATTTTTTTTGAAGTAGCTCTGGGCTGCCGTTTGCACGCCGTAGGTGTTGTGACCCCAATAGACCTGATTGAGGTACATCTCTAAAATTTCATCTTTGCTGAAAATCTGCTCAAGGCGCATGGCCAGAACGGCCTCGGCCACCTTACGGCTGAGGGAGCGATCTTGGGAGAGAAAGAGATTTTTCACCAGTTGCATCGTCAGGGTCGAGCCACCCTGTACGGTACGGCCGGAGGTCAGGTTGACCATCAAGGCACGGGAAATGCCGATGGGGTTGATGCCGCGATGCTGGTAGAAGCTACTGTCTTCGATCGCCATCACGGCCAGCTTCAAATTGGGCGAAATTTCGTTGAGGGGAACGACTTCACGGTTTTCTTCATCGTGAAGGCTCACGAGGAGTGTGCCCTTGGCATCGTAAATGTGCGTCGTTTCACTGGGAATGTAGCCCCGCAGCGATCGCACATCGGGAAGGTTGCGAAAGCTAATTGCCAAGCCCAGCAAGCCACCCCCGATAGCCGCACAGCCAAGGGTCATCCCTACAAGGAAGGTGCGGTTGGCAATCCGCAGTACCCCACGCCAGAAGTTTTCATCTTGGGGGCGAGTTTGGGAGGGGTGTTTGCCAAGGGTAGTGGTGGACACGACAGTCGCTTCCTCACGCCGATTATTTTTTGTTTCGTATATGATTTTTTACCTAGATAAGAATAAGAGATGGCAAAATTGCTGCGCGATCGCAATTGATTGCTATCATAGCCATCCTAGACCAGAAAATGTCCTTGCCCAAATCAAATGCCCAACCCAATGCCCAATCAAGTGATGTCTTCAGATCTTGAGGCCACAATTGCCCGGCTCCAGCGCGGCGTTGTCGAAACATTTCCCTATGTCCCTGATTCCAACAAACCGCAAGAAAATCTCTGGGTCTATTTGCGGCAAACGGAGCGCCCACTGCGAATTAAGTTTGGCATTGATCCTACGGGCAGCGAAATTCACCTCGGTCACAGTATTGTCCTGCGCAAGCTGCGGCAGTTTCAGGATGCGGGGCACTGTGCCGTGCTGATTATCGGTGACTTTACGGCTCAAATCGGCGATCCTACCGGGAAGTCGGAGGTTCGCAAACAACTTACGCCGGCGGAGGTGGCCGCCAATGTGCAAACTTACCTTGAACAGGTGAAGCCCATTTTGGATTTCGAGACTCCCGGTCGCCTGGAAGTTCGCTATAACTCGGAGTGGCTCGCCAAACTGGATTTGCGGAAAATCCTCGAGCTACTGGGAACCATGACCGTCGGCCAAATGCTGGCCAAAGAGGAGTTTGCCGAACGCTACGCCAAGGAAACGCCGATTTTTCTCCATGAGTTTCTCTATCCACTGATGCAGGGCTATGATTCAGTGGCGGTGGCTGCCGATGTGGAGTTGGGGGGAACAGATCAAAAGTTCAATATCGCTGTGGGGCGCGATTTACAGCGTCATTTTCGCTTGCCAACGGTGCAGTTTGGCCTACTGATGCCGATCCTTGTGGGGACAGACGGGGTGCAGAAAATGTCGAAGTCCCTTGGCAACTATGTGGCGCTCACGGAGTCAGCGGCCAGTATGTACTCTAAGCTCGAAAAAATTCCCGATGCCTTGGTGAACCAATACATTGAGTTGCTCACGGATTTGCCATTGGATAGTTTACCCGCCAATCCCCGCGATCGCCAGAAGGCCTTGGCTCTAGAAGTTGTCACTCAATACCACGGGCGTGAGCTAGCCCTGCAAACCCAAGCGGAACTGGCCGCCATCGTCACCCAAGGGCAAACGGCGCAGGCAGGGTCGATTCCAGAGTATTCCCTTGGGGAGTTTCAGTTTCCCGTGAAGCTGACCTACGTACTCAGTCACACCAAGCTCTGCCCCAGTAGCAGCGAAGCACGGCGGCAAATCCAAGGGGGGGGCGTCCGCCTCAACAGTGAAAAAATTACCGATGTGGACTTTACCCTCACCGCACCCGAACCGTATATCAACCAAGTGCTACAAGTGGGCAAGAAAAAATTCCTGCGCTTTGTGCCCTAGGTAGGGCAAAGGCATACTCAAGCAGTAGCAAGGAGGAAAGCGGGGTAGTCATCGTTCCATTAATCGCCATGCTTAAGCCAAAACTCGCGAACCTTTGCAAAATACCTGAGGCGCTCCTCAAGCTTACTCATTTCCCGGGGGTAGAATTCGGCCAATGCCTCACACAACTGGAGCATCCACCGCTTACGGGAGTAGCCATAATTAATCGTCAAGGCATTAGAGTTCGCAATCTGGATTTGCCCCCAACCTAAAGCCCCAATCGTCAAGCAGTCCCAGCCCAAAAACTCTATCGGTAAAAATTTAACATTTTCAACGCTAATTCTATTTCCTTTAGGATCATAGGCAATCAGTAAAATTACAAAAACATTTTTATCTGACTCGTAAAAGCGGGCGAGGCGCTCTACAGAGATTAGGTTGGGCATATTAAACTGTGTGCTCAATCTGTGAGTTTTCACATCAATCACATAGTAAAATCCTTGATCATCCTCAAAAGCAAGATCGGCCATGGCTCTACGGGCAAACTGTGCCGAATAGTTTTTGCAAATTTCTTTACCAAGAACAATCTGTAGATGATTGGTAAGAATTTCCTGAACGGCATCACCAACGGCTCTTGGACTATTCACCGTTACAGTAGATAAGAAATCTTCTTGTGAGTTCAAGAGTTCTTTAATATTCTCTTCAATCTGACCAATCTTGTCACTATAGAAAATATGTCTTTTTTGCATTGATCCTCATGTTTCTCCTAGGGAAAAAAGCTCTGGTTGGTGAGATAGTTGTTGGCGCCGATACTTCTTTTGCGTAGAACATGCGTGCTGATGTAATGTGTTTCTTTCCCAAAACACACCATCTGCATAGCCCTGAATTGAGGCATCAACTTCGGCCATTTCAAGACGCTTCTCCGCTAGGCAGGCATAGGTTTTATCCAGTTCAACTCCCAAAAAACGCCGACCGAGCTTCTTGGCAACAACAGAGGTCGTACCAGAGCCGAGAAACGGATCAAAAACAATGTCATCTGGATTGGAGCTAGCTAAAATGACTTTAGCCAGTAGCTTTTCGGGCTTTTGCGTGGGATGATCTGTATTTTCCGGCATTGACCAAAAGGGCACTGTCAAGTCTGTCCATAGGTTAGAAGGATGGGTTAGGCGGTAATTTCCTTCCTCTGTGGCCTGCCAATCTTTGGGATTGCCGTTGACTCTGTAGGGGGCGAGGACTTTACGCTTGAGCTTAACGGCCTCAACATTGAAGGTGTACTCGTCAGAAACAGTGCAGAACCATATATCTTCAGAGGCATTTTTCCAATTCTTGCTAGATCCTCGTCCTTTTTCGCGCTCCCATGTAATTCGGTTGCGGATTTGAAAACGGTCTTTAATCACCTCAAATACGGCATATGAGGATTCCCAATCAGAGCAAATGTAAATAGATGCAGTTGGCTTGAGAGTCTTTTCGAGACTAGATAAACAGAGTTCTAGCCAGTTGGTGTAACCCTCTAAAGTCTTTTTCTTAAAGCTAATTGAGTTAAATACTTTGTTTAGGTTGTAGGGCGGGTCAATAAAGAGCAAATCAACAAATTGACTTGGGAGAAACCGGCTGACTTCAAAGATATCTTGATTGATGGTGCGGTTAATGATTTCTGATAAACTCACAGGACGACTTAATCGCAGGAGCCGTTTGCGATATTTTGCTTTTTCTTCGTCTGTCAGGGTGATTGTGCGATTTCTGGGAGCGCGTTCTTTGCTGTAAACCATGTTGCGCTAAAAATTTGACTGCCGGCTTGAGTCAAACTCTTTGAGGGCTAAGCGTAACTCAATGTTAACCCAACAGCCAAGCCATGACCTGTTGACCAAGGCAGGTGCCGTTGAGGCGATCGATCTCGCGCACACCGGTGGGGCTGGTCACGTTTACTTCTGTTAAATAGCCCCCAATGACATCAATTCCCACAAAATAGAGACCATCGCGGCGCAGGGCAGGGGCTAAGGTTTGACAGATCTGGCGATCGCGCTCTGTAATTTCGACGGCGGCCACCCGTCCCCCCGTTGCCATATTGCCGCGGAATTCATCCCCTGTGGGAATCCGATTCACTGCCCCAATGGGTTCACCGTTGAGAAGAATAATTCGCTTGTCGCCCTCCTTGGCCGCAGGGAGATACTCTTGCACCATCACCGGCAGTTGTCCGCGTTGGGTACTGATTTCAATCATTGAATTGAGGTTGCGATCGCCCGCCTGCAAAAAGAGAATGCCTTCCCCCGCTTTGCCCCCCAAAGGTTTGAGAACGGCCATCCCCTGCTGCTGCACAAATTCGCGGATCCGCTCCTTGTCGCCGGTCACAATTGTTTTGGGAATGACGCTGGGGAATTGCAGGGCATACATCTTCTCGTTAGCATGGCGCAACCCTGCCGGCGAGTTGAGCACAAGGGTGGTTTGGGGATCAACTAAATCCAGACAGTAGGTGGCATAGAGGTAGGCGGCATTGACGGGGGGATCCTTGCGCATCCACACCGCCCGAAAGGTATTGAGGGGCCGCCATTCCACTGCGCCCGCCTGAAACCACGGTTGGGGAATGTGCCACTGCCCGGCCACCAGTTGTGCCGGCGATAACCGAATGGGGGTGAGGGCAGCCCATGCCTGACCTTCGCGGATCAGCAGTTGGGAAATTTCGGTCACCCACACCTGTGCCCCTGCTGCCTGTGCTGCCTCCATGAGAGCCGCACTGGTATCGTGGCCGGGGTCAAGACCGGCAATGGGGTCAATGATAAAGGCAATCTCCACGGCCATTCCGCTAGGCTGCCGCTTGCAGGAGAGCGTCCAGTTTTCCTTGCGCCTCTAGGGCATAGAGGTCATCGCAGCCACCAATGTGCTCGTTGTTGATGAAAATTTGCGGGAGCGATCGCCGGCCATGGGCACGCCGAGCCATTGCTTCCCGCGCCGCTTCATCCCCATCAATCACGTACTCGGTAAACTGCACCCCCTTGTGCCTCAACAGTTGCTTTGCCCGAATGCAGAAGGGACAACGAGACCACGTATAGATTTCAACCTTGGCCACAGCAATGACACCTCGTTACAAAAATTCACCTTGGTTCCAGCCTAGCAAAAAGGGAGAAGAGACACACCTTCTCTCTCCCCCTGTCCTTCAGCTCCTGTTCAAGCTCTACAGGTAATTGGGAACTTGGACATTGCGGATCTTGCAAGCCTCGGCAATCCCGTACTGCGGGCGAATAAAGCGATCCATCTGCGCCACAAAGAAGCGGCGGTTTGCCATCAGGTGCTCGGGATTGGGGTCATCCAAGGGATAGTAGAAGGCCGCACGGGTGGCTTGCAAAACCGCAGAGGTCACGGTGTACATCGAGTGTTGGAAGGCAATCCCCAACTGCACCAAAATATCCTCCTCACCCCGACAGTGCTGGTGGAAGTAATCCCTTAGGTACTGGGGCAGGAAGTGATACATGTCTTGGTGCAGCAGTGTTGGGGGAATCCCTGCTGTCCCCACGGGGAATTTATCGGCAAAGAGAATGCCATAGTGGAAGTCCACTTGATCAGTGGGGATTTGATGGGCTTGGGCATTGTAGGACTTGGTGCCGCGGAAGGGGGCTGTGCGGTAAAAGACTGCTTCCACATAGGGGAAGGCCGCTTCATAGAGCCACATAAAGCCCTTTTCCTTGGGCACAAGGACATGCACCTCGTCATCAATATAGACATGGTGGTAAATGGGGCGACCGGCAGCAGCAAAAATTGCATTGACCAAGAAGTTCATGGCCTCCTTGACACTGGTGATGCTGCCCTCGTCGTAGCGATCGCTAATCTCAAAGAAGACCGGTGCCATCACTTCCCAAAATAGCCCCAGCACGGTCATGTAGGTGGCTTGGCGGGTCTGTTCCAAAAAGAGGTCGGGAAAGAGCTTGTACAGCCCCAGCATCAGGGGGTTGCGTCTGAAGTAGGCACGAATGGCCTTGTCGGCAGCGGCTTTGTACTCCTCAGAATCCAGGTAACGATCCAGCTCGCCTCCCATGCGGTGCCACATCATTTTGCGGGCAAGATCCTCCGAAAACTCCATGTTGATGCGATCGTGCCAAAGGTGGTGCAGCAGGCGGGGCATCTTGCCGGTTTCCCCCTTCTCGATGAAGGCCATCAGTTCGGGGCGAGCATGGGCCGAACCCCGCCAAATCCGCAGATCTGCCGTATCGCCGGCATAGTGGTTGGGCAAATCAAAGTATTCCTTGGTCGGGAAGTACTTAAAGAAGGGAAAAGGATCAATGAAGACCCGCTCGCCGAGATAGAGCAAATCCCGCCAGTAGAAGTCCATCGGAATCGAATAGGCTTTGTACATGCCGATGATCTTCATCAGGTTTACCGGCGTGTCGGGAATGAGGGCACCCCCCGCCTCAAGGCGGTAAATAATCTCGGCCAAGGGGTGATCCAGCGGTGGCAGTTTTGCCGAACTGGGGTGGGCGATCGCTTCAACCATAGGAGATTCTCCTAACTATTGGGGTAAACGAGCCACAATTTCCGTGGCACTCGGTATGGCAGCAACCATCTGGGCACTGGTGGTTTCACTCCACCGCACCAGCCACGTGGGCTGAATGCCCAAGACTAGGATCAACAGGGTCAGGACAAGGGCGGGTATTTTTTCTGACCAAACCACCCGTGGGTAGTAGGCGGTGGCATTGTCAAGGCGACCAAAACAGGTGCGATTAATCAAAATCACAAAGTAAACCGCCGTCAAACCGGTGCCGACAACGGCAATCAGGGTGGGAATTGGGAACCGGCGATAGCTACCTTGGAAGATTAAAAATTCAGCAACAAACCCCATCAGTCCCGGAATCCCCGCACTGGCCATCCCGCCCAAAATTAAAAGGGCAGCGGTCGTGGGGAGGCCGCGCAGGGGGTTTAGCAGGCCGTTGAGCACATTTAATTCCCGGGTGCCCACTTTGGTTTCAATCACCCCTACCAGATAGAACAGCAGCGCCAAAATCAAGCCGTGGCTAATCATTTGGGCGATCGCCCCCACCATGCTCAGTGGGGTATGGGCCGCTGCCGCCAGCAGGACATAGCTCATGTGGCCAATGGAACTGTAGGCCACCATCCGTTTCATATCCTTTTGGGCAATAGCCGCAAGGGCACCATAGATAATCCCCACCGCCGCCACGATCGCCAGCAGGCCGGAAAACTGCCCCCAAGCCGCTGGAAAATAGCCCAAGGCAAAACGCACCAAGCCATAGGTGCCCAGCTTTGCCAGTACGCCTCCTAGGAGAATCGCCGTCGGGGTGGAGGCTTCCACATAGGCATCGGGCAACCAACTGTGGAGGGGCACCAACGGCATTTTGATCCCAAAGCCCAAGATTAACAGCAACAGGAGAATGGCTTGGGTCGTGGGTGCCAAGCCGGCCAGCTGGATATCACCAACGTCAAAGCTCGGCGCCTGGGTCAGCCAGCCCATGGCCAAAAAGGCGGCAAGAACCAAAATGCCGGAAACTGCGGTATAGATAAGGAACTTGATGGCAGCCTGTTCACGGCGTTGTCCCCCCCAGATCAGGATCAGCAGATAAAAGGGCACCAACTCGATTTCGTAGAAGAGGACGAACAGGAGCAGATTTTGGGCGGCCAAAGCGCCGCTAACCCCTGCATTGGCCAGAAGGACAAGGGCATAGAACAGGCGAGGGGCACTTTTTTCACCTGTAAACACCACCCCAAGGGTCAAGAACGTCCCTAGGACAATCAGGGGTAAAGACAACCCATCCACCCCCAGGGAATAGTTCAATCCCAAGGGCGACAGCCACGGTACAAATTCCGTAAATTGCAGGGTTGTCTGGTGGACATCGAACTGCGTCAGCATTCCCAAGGAAAGGGCAAAGGTGACACCGGCAGTACTCAACGCTACCGAACGCAGCGATCGCTCCGGCAACAGCGGCATCAGCAGTGCACCGATGACGGGCAAAACAATTAACAGCGTCAGCATAGGGCAACAACCTCAAGGAATGGCACACTAGGCCAGCAGGGGCCAGCAAATGGCAATGACCAGAATGGCAACCCCCATCAAGATGGTGAGGAGATAGGCTTGGGATTGACCGGTCGTGCTGTACTTCAGGCGATCGCCCCCCAAGAGCGTCACCACGCCAAAGGCGTTGCCCGCCCCATCCACAAAGGTGCGATCAAACCAAGCGGTCAGGCGGGAAATTATATCCACCGCACCCACCACGGTGGCTTTATAGAGCTTTGGCGTATAGAAATCGTAGGCCAGCAGATCTTGAACCGACGGGAGGGGAAACTGCACCGGCTTGGGAACTGCTTTGCCGAGATAGACCCATGCGGCTGCTCCCCAGCCCAAGAGGGCGCTCAGGGTCAGGGCAACGGCGGTGGTCAAGGAAGGATGCGTCCAAATCACCCAATCAAACCGCCACATGAGAATTGGCAGGTGCAGGACGATTCCGAGGTCAACGGTCATCGGCAAAATCATTGGCCAAAAGACCTCCGGCGATCGCGCCGTCATGGGTTTCACCTCACCGCCCCACACAAGGCAGAACGTGCGCCCCAGACTAAAGGCGGCAAAGGTATTCACCAGCAACAGCACCACCCCCACCCAAGGCAGTTGGGCAAAGGCCGTATCCAGCAACTCCGCCTGAGGGAAAAAACTTGCCAACGGTGGCAACGCCAACAGTCCTGCCGAACCCAAAAGGAACGAGATACCCGAGATGGGGCGCCGTGACCACAGCCCACCCAACAGGCGCAGATCTTGCGTGATGCTATTCCAGATAATGGCTCCGATACTCATCATCAGCAGAGCCATTGCCACCCCATAGGTGAGGATAAAGACAAAGGCCAAGCCCGGTTCCTTGAGACCCACCGCAATGAATACCCAGCCCATGTAGGCGCTGACCAAATAGGAGAGGGCGCGCTTAATATCCACTTGGGCAATGGCAATGAGGGTGCCCCCCAAGGCGGTAACACTCCCGATCACCAGCAAAGCCGTCAAGGCCACAGGGGAAAGACTGAGAACGGGGGTTAGCTTCACCAGCACCCATGCCCCCGTGGCCACAACAACGGCATTCCGCAAAATCGAAGCAGGAACTGGTCCTTCCATGGCTTCATCCAACCACAGGTGCAGCGGAAACTGAGCACATTTGCCCATCGGTCCGGCAATCAAGGCCAAACAAATCAGTGTAATCAGCGTGGGATTGACCTCAGCCGTCGCTGCCCAAGCCGCCAAATCGTCGTAGTTCCACGAGCCGGCAAGGGGATAAATTGCCAACACCCCCATCAGCAGCACCAAGTCTCCTATCCGTTTGGTGAGAAAGGCATCGCGGGCACCGGTAACCACCAGAGGCTGGTTAAACCAAAAGCCGATGAGTAAGTAGGTGGCAAGGGTCAGAATTTCCAGCACTACATAGTTAAAGAAGAGGGAGTCAAGGAGCACAAGAGCCGCCATCCCCCCTTCAAAGAGGGCTAAGAGGGCAAAAAACCGCGCCCAGCCCCAATCCGTCTCCATGTAGCCGATGGCAAAGACCTGAGCCATGAGGTTCAAGCCTGTGATCAGCATGAGAGCTGTGGTCGTCAAAATCGAGATTTCAACGGGAATGTCAAAGTGCAGACCCGCGACATCGAGCCACGTCCAATGCACAGACTGCGGTGGTTGGTGGGCGATCGCCACCGTGGCGAGGAGGGCATGCCCAAAGGAAAAAAACGTGAGCAAGAGATTCACATAGCCCGCCGGCCGAGGCCCTGTTTTCCGAGTAATCCCCGGCGACCAAATCAAGGACAGCCCCATTCCCACCAGCGAGTAGAAGGGAACGAGCCATAGGGTGTCCGCCAATGATTGCAACATAAACCTTGCTTATACTTAATGGAGAAGACTCATAGAATTTAATCCTATCTATCAACGGCACCGTACTTGACAGCGTTCAAGGGTAAAGTTACATCACACTTTCTTATTGCCTAGATAAGCGGCAACCCCAGCCGTTGCCCCAAGAATGACCCTGTCAACACCTAAGGGAAAATTTGAAAGGTCACCCGGGCGGTGTAGCCCACATAGCAGAAGTTACCCTCGCCCCAATCGGGGTCAGAATCCAGCTCGACGCGCACCTGACTCTGGCGTGGATAGTTTTCGGGAATGGGGAGCACCTGATCGTCGCCGGGGTTCAGGCGACCTAAACCCGAGCGAATGTTGCTGACGGTGCCCCATAGGATCTTCCCTTTCTTGCCATAGGGTTCAATTTTTGCCCTCGTGCCCGGGTGGATCAGCCGCAGCGATTGTTCATCTACAAAGACATCAACCCAACGGCGCTGGCAGTCCAACAACTGCAAAATGCGATCCCCTTTGCCGAGAAACATTCCCAGACGAGCATCCACCCGCCACACATAACCGGCAATGGGGGCAGGCACCTTCACCACCCTGCGCTGTGCCACCTCCCGCCGGGCTTGGGCAACCTGCCGTTCTTGGGCAGCAATTTCCCGTTGAATGCCTTTGACAATTGCCTGCTGTTCCCCAATTTGAATTTCTAACTCTTGTAGCCGTAGGCGGGGGTCATCGCTACTGCGGGTGCGACGCAGGGTGAGTCCCAATTCGGCAGCACGGGCTTCGGCCTTCAGTGCTTCCACGGTGCGAGCCGCAGCTTCCACCTCCCGTTGACGTGCAGCCACTTGGGCTTGGCTTTGCTGCAATTCCGTGAGTGCGGCATCTGCCTGGATTTGGGGCACGGCTCCCTGCTGCGCCAACTGCCTAAAGCGCCGGTAGTTGGTTTGGGCAAGACGATAGCGTGCCTTGGCATCGGCAAGATTCGCCTGAGCAGCCGCGAATTCGGCTTGGGCGGCCGCCACTTGGCGCTCGGTTTGTTCAACTTCGAGGACTTGTTGATTGCGTTCATCCCGTTGGGCAGAAGCGAGCAGTCCCTGCAACTGAGCTAGCTTTGCTTGGGCAGCTTCTAATTCTCCGCGCCGCCGTTCTAGCCATTTTTCGACTTCTCGAGCGTTGCCTTGACTAACATAGTCATTTTCTATGAGGGCTAGGGGAGCATCTGTGGGTTCAATCAACTCACCTACCCGTGCTTTGAGTTCCTCTAGGGTTCCTTCCTCTGGGGCACGCACATTCACAATCACGCCATTAATGACCGCATCACGACTGCGCACCGTTGTTAAATGGCGGTAGAGAAACACACTGGTAAAGGCAAGGATGCCACAGCCGGCTGCCAGCACAAGTAGATTGGCAAGGAGCGATCGCCGTAGCTTCAGCTGTTGGGTGGAAAAAACGGGCTTTTGAGTCCGAGGGGGTTTAGTTCTCTTCAGGAGCTTTAACCTAGAAGCTAAGGGGACTTCTTTCATAGCCAATCCAATAATTTAGAACAGGGATGGGTGACTCTTTTTGAATTAAGTATTGTGTTAGTCTGTCACCTTCTTTTTTAAGTACTAGACTGCTAAAAATTGATTTACCTTTAGATTTCTTTTGTTTTTGATATGCTTTAATCTAAGCATACTTTTTAAGCTGGTGCTATCCGTGAAACTACTGAATTTCATCTCGGCGAAAGTACCGAATTGACGGATGTTTTCTAAACTACAGAACTATCCCCTTCAAGGGTTAAGAATGCCACCTTGTGCTTGTGTCTACCCTTGCCAGAGGACTGTTCTACGTGTATTGATCTATCGGAAAGGCGGGGGTATCGAGGCACCCTGAAGCCCAAAAAGCAATCTGTCTGAAAAGTCGCAAAAAATTCGTATGATAGAAGTATCAACGGTCAATCTCCATGGTGAATTTTCCAAGTGTTGACAAGCAAGCATGGCTGATTGTGCGCTCCCAAGGCACGGTGGTCGGTAAGTATCACCTCGCAGGCAAGGCCTTTTGGAAAATTGGGCGAGCCAGTGACTGTGACATTATCCTCCACGATCCTTATGTTTCCCGACATCAGGCCACCATTGAAGTGCGGCCTCGCGGCCATGCCTTGGTGTACTTAATTCGGGATCACCACAGTCGCAATGGCACATTGATTAACGGTACTCCCCTAGCCGATGAGCGAGTATTGCACCATGGCGACATTATCATGATGGGGGATACGGATCTCACGTTTCGCTATACCGCTCCTACCCCCCCAGTCCTGCCGGAGGTGTTGCAGCCCTCTTGAGAACCCCCTTGTCTCCCCTCGATGAATTTCTATGGGCAATTTTAGGCCTGCTGCTCACCGTGACTGGCACATTTATGGAAGCAGCGATCGCCATCCCCAACTTTCTCAATGCGGAAGGGCAATGGGTTTTGCCGAGTTCATGGGCTGCCGTTCCCGTGTATGCCTTACCCGTATCCTACCAAGTGGCGGCGGTTCTCCTGGTCGGCTGTATGGGGGGACCTCAGGCGGCAGCCCTCTCCCAGATAGCCTATTTGATTCTGGGGCTGAGCGGCTTTCAGGTGTTTTCCCAAGGGGGCGGCTTGGACTATTGGCGTGAACCGACATTTGGCTACCTCTTGGGGTTTGTGCCGGCGGCTTGGGTCTGTGGGTGGCTGGCCTTTCGTCCTCAAAAGCGGGCGAGCTTGGAATGGCTTGCCTTGAGTGCCCTGGCGGGACTGGTGCTCATTCATGTCTGCGGTGCCCTCTACCTCGGTGGTCTGGCTCTGGCAGGACAGTTGGGTCAACCCTTGCTGGAGCTACTAGAGCAGTATTCCCTTTTTGCCTTGCCGGGGCAGTTGGTGATTGTCTGCTTGGTGGCCACCGTGGCGCGGGTGTTGCGCTGGATGTTGCTGTACTAAGGAACGGCGTTGCCCTCAATCCACCCTTCTGCCTCTAAAGCGAGCGATCGCAGGCAGTCTAATATCTGCGGATCGGGGGTCTGCCACAGTTGACGTTGGGCAGCTTCGAGGAGCCGCTCGGCCATATCCCGCAGGGCCCAAGGATTGTGCTGCGCCACAAAGGCTTGCATTTCGCCATCGAGCAGGTAGGCCTGAGCAACGCCTGTAAACACATAGTCGGGCACACAGCGAGTGGTGGCGGCATAGCCAAAGAGGTAATCCACCGTGGCGGCCATTTCAAAGGCGCCTTTGTAGCCATGGCGTTTGACGCCGGCCAGCCATTTCGGATTGATGACACGGGAGCGATAGACCCGCAGCAGTTCCTCTTGCAGGGTGCGAATCTTCGGCTGCTCTGGTCGGGAGTGATCGCCAAAGTAAACCGTGGGCTGCTGCCCCGATCGCGATCGCACGGCAACGGTCAAGCCCCCCTGAAACTGGTAATAATCATCGGAGTCCAACAGATCATGCTCGCGGTTGTCTTGGTTTTGCAGCACCACCTGCAATTGACTTAGCCGCTGCTCAAGGGCTTCAGGGACATTGTGGCCGTGGGCTTCTCCTGTGTAGGCGTAGCTACTCCAGTAAATGTAGGCACGAGCCAAGTCCTCATCCCCCTGCCAGTTTTGGGCTTCGATCAGTCCTTGGAGGCCTGCCCCGTAGGCACCCGGTTTAGAGCCGAAGATGCGAAAGCATGCCCGTTGCCGTGCTTCATCCCAAGAAAGACCCTGCCGGTGCCAATACTCGGTCTCCCTTGCCACCTGAGCGGCCAAGGGATTTTGGTCGGGGGGTTCATCCAACCGGCTGACCCGCTGCACCGCCTCGTCAAACAGGGCAATTAAATTGGGAAAAGCATCGCGGAAAAAGCCGGAAATCCGCAACATCACATCCACCCGCGGTCGTCCCAACAGGGACAGGGGAATTATCTCTAAATCCACCACCCGCCGCGAGGTGCCTTCCCACACCGGACGTACCCCCAACAAGGCGAGAGCCTGGGCAATATCGTCGCCGCCGGTGCGCATCGTGGCCGTGCCCCATACCGATAGGCCAAGGGTGCGGGGGAATTCGCCGTGCTCCTGACAATAGCGTTCGATGAGAGCCGCAGCCGATCGCTCCGCCAACGCCCAAGCAGCTTCGGTAGGCACGGCCCGCAGATCCACGGCATAGAAATTGCGGCCGGTGGGTAGAACATCGGGACGACCGCGCGTCGGGGCACCGGCAGCCCCACTGGGAACATAGCCACCATTGAGGCCATGGAGCAAGTGGTCAATTTCTTGGCGGGTCTGTTGCAGGGCAGGATAGAGGACGGTGCGAATCCAATCCAGTACCTGTCCGGTCGCCCTACCACAGGGGAGAGAGGGTTTGCCTTGAATCAAACCATCCACCAGGGTTGCTGCCGTTTCCTCGAGGGCATTTTGCCATTCGCCCACAGAGCGATAGCCGGCCACAGGACTCGGCGCCGTTGCATCCGCAGTGAGCGGGTCTAGCTCTACCCCTTGATCTTGAGCTAAGGCGCGGGTGAGACCGATATGCTGTGAACTGGGACTGCGGGCAATGGCAACGATGAGATCCCGCAACTGTCGCCCTTGGGGACATCGGCCAAGGATATGCAGGCCATCGCGGATTTGGGCATCCCGCAGCTCGCAGAGGTAGCCATCGGTACGCGCCAGCCAAGCCGTCCAAGTTTCCTCTGGGCGGGGGGCAGCAATTTCTTGATCTAAGTCTAGGGCTTTGACAAGGGCTTCAATCTGCTGCCGCAGCACCTGCAGGCGCGGGCGATCGAACTGCTCGGCGGCATAGTATTCCTCGATGTAGTGGCTGAGGGTCTCTAGGCCACCGTACAGCTCGGCGCGGGTAAGGGGCGGTGTCAGGTGATCCAAAATGACCGCTTGGGCACGGCGTTTGGCCTGGGCACCTTCGCCGGGGTCGTTGACAATAAAGGGGTAAAAGTGGGGCACAGGCCCTAGGGCAATTTCCGGAAAACAGGCCTCACTGAGGGCAATCCCTTTGCCGGGCAGCCATTCCAAGTTGCCGTGCTTGCCCACATGGACAATCGCATCTGCTCCAAAGACATGACGCAGCCAAAAGTAAAAGGCAAGATATTCGGGGGTGGGTTCCAAATCGGGGGCATGGTAATTCAAACTGGGGTCGCGATCGTAGCCGCGACTGGGCTGAATGCCGACGAAAATGTTGCCCCAACACTCACCCGCAATCGGCAAGTCGGCGGTGGGAGAGGGCCAGCGTCGGTGGATGGCCTCTTGGGCGGCTTGGGGCAGTGCCTGAAAATAGCGCCGGTAGGTGTTAAGGGGCAGCGTGTAGCGGGGCAGCCGCCAAGGATTGCCTTCGGGGTCGTTGGTGGAGGAGCGGCTGAGGTGACGGATCAGGGCATCGCCATCCTTGGGCAGAGGATCCGCCCCGAGATCATAACCTGCCTGCCGCAGTGCCTTGAGCAGTTCCACGATACTGTTGGGGGTATCCAGACCCACGCCATTGGCAAGACGACCATCCCGGCAGGGGTAGTTGGCCAAAATCAGGGCAATGCGGCGTTGGGAGGGGGCTTTGCGGCGCAGCTTCAGCCAGTTGGCCGCCAGATCACTGACCCATTGCAGGCGATCGCCCGCTGCTGCATAGGTGGTCACCGTTGTTTCCAGCTGCGGTTGAATTTGCGAGACCGCCTTAAAGGACACCGCACGGGTAATAATGCGCCCATCCACCTCCGGCAAGACCACCTGCATTGCCAGGTCGCGCGGCGTCAGCCCTTGGGGATGCTGTTGCCAAGTCTCGTAGGTACTGCTGCTGAGAATCACCTGTAATACGGGGACATCCAACTGCTGCCAAAGATGAACCTCGTTGGCTCTGGCGATCGCGAACCCCGTGGTATTGAGCACCAGTTCCACCTTGCCCTGCCATGCCGCCAGCAGCTCCCGTTGAATTTCCGAGTCCTGCAGCGAGGAGACAAACACCGGCACAGGTGCCAGTTGCCGCTGCATCAAGGCTTGAGCAAGGGCATCAATCACGGCGGTATTGCCTGCCAAATAGTGGGCACGATAAAAGAGAATCCCCACCTGCGGCCAGTCGCTTGACGTTTCTCCCGACATGGGATAGGTGCCCCAACGGGGAATCCTTTGAGGAGGCAGGGGAGGCTGACCCCAACCGCAGCCGTAGTGGCCGATGAATTCCAAAGCCCGCCGAATATTTTCTTGCCCCCCCTCGCAGAAGTATTGCCAGAGGCGATCCACCTGTGCCGGCGGCCAACTGGAGCGGCTCATGAGTTCTAGATCGGGGCGATCGTCCCCCGGCAAGAGAACCAACTGCCCGCCGCGATCGCCGACCACCTGCTGCGCCACCTCTAGGCCATAGCTCCAATAGCCCCGTCCCCCCAACAGGCGAATCACCACAACCTCAGCCTTGGCCAAGACGCGATCGCCATAGTCATCAATGGCTGCCGCTGCCTGTAAATGCAGGAGGTTGGCAACGCGCAGTGGCGGAAAGTCCGCAGGCAGTTGGCGGTAAGCCTGCGCGAGCAGGGCAATCTCCGTATCCGCCGCCGTTAAAATAACAATGGGTGCACTGCTTTGCTGTAGAAATGCAACTTCCCCGTTATCAGGGGCAACAGAAAGATCATTTAATGTAAGAATTCGATGCATTCCTTGACAACAACATTAAAGAAACTAGAGCACTTTCCCGTCTTCTAGCCTTAAGCCTCTACAACGGAATCTAAGGAGCGATCGCCCGCGCTGCGGCAATACCCATCCCCGCCGACATCCACACCCTATGCCTCTGCCGACCTTTGATCGAATTTTACCCGTCTTTTTCTACGAGCGAATCACTACCCTCTTGCTCACAGACGCCACCCAGCGAGGTGCCACGGTGCTCAGCTGGGAAGAGGTCAGCGAGGGCAGCAATAGTGAGGCTCCTTTTCTGGCGGTTGTCGCAGCCACCTTTGCCCTGCTGGTGCGGGCGGAACCCGTCCCCCAGCTCCATGCCTATCGGGTGCAACTCGTTACCGACCCCTCGGCGATCGCCCGCTTTTTGCGCAAACTCCGTAGCCAAGCCCCTGTGAAGTGCCGCCCCCTGATCCGCACAGTGTTGCAGCAACTGCCGGCCCTCAACGGCAAGGAACAGATGTTGCCTGCGGAGTTGGCGATCGCCCTGATGGCTATCCTCAGTGAAGAAACCACCGCTCAGTGCCAAAGTTGCCAACCCCTCGTGACGGCTGCCCTCAACGAGCGTCAAGCCCAAGAACGGTTGCTGCACCAAGTCACCACCCAAATTCGTCAGAGTCTAGAACTGCCTGAACTCCTAAAAACAGCCGTGGATCGCATTCGCGAGTTTCTGGATGTGGATCGGTTGCTGGTGGGGCAGTTTGGTCAAACCCAAGGGGCGCTGCACGGGCAAATTACCTATGAATCCTGCCGCGATGGGAGCATTCCCTCCGTCTTGGGGCTATGGGATGAATGTTGGCAGTGGTCAGCCCTACCCAGCAGTAGCTATCAGCGTCTGCATCGTGGCGAGACCATTGTTGTGAGCGACATCGAGCAATTTTACGCAGAGGTGCCCTGCCTTCAATCCTTTGCCGCCCGCTGGCAGATCAAAGCTTGGTTGATTGTGCCAATTCTTGTTCAAGACAAACTCTGGGGCGTGCTCATTGCTCACCAGTGCGATCGCCCCCGCCGCTGGCAACCCCAAGAAATTGAATTTCTCACCCACCTTAGTCAACACCTCAGCATTGCCATTTACCAAGCGCAACTCTATAGTGAACTGCAACAGCAAAAGGCCACCCTCGAACAGCGGGTTAACGAACGCACCCAAGCGCTGCGGGAAGCTCTCAGTGCCATGGAGGCTGCCCATCGCATTAAAAACGACTTCTTGGCCACCATGAGCCATGAACTGCGCACCCCCCTCACCTGTATCATTGGGGTTTCCGCTACCCTCTTGCGCTGGCCCCTTGATCCGGCAAAACAGCGGGAATATCTGGAAATTATCCATGAGAGTGGCACGCACCTACTGGAGTTGATCAACAGCATTCTCGATCTTTCCCAAGCAGAACTGGGGCGATCACACCTGCATCGCAGTGCCTTTTCAATTCGGCAACTGTGTACGGACTGCATTGAAGTCGTCAAACCCCAAGCTCATCGCCATCAGGTGAACCTGCACCACCAACTGATGATTCCGCCCAGTCGCGATCGCTTTTCGGGCGACTATCGCCGCATTCAGCAAATTCTCATTAACCTGCTGAGCAATGCCATCAAGTTTACTCCCGCAATGGGGGAAGTGATTCTGCGGGCATGGTGGAAAGAGGATGAACTGATTTTCCAAGTGCAGGATAACGGCATTGGTATCCCTGCTCATCTACAACCCTTGCTCTTTCAGAAGTTTCAACAATTAGATAGCTCCTTTGGCCGTGCCTACACAGGAGCCGGTTTAGGGCTAGCCCTCACCAAGCAATGGGTAGATCTGCACCATGGCTGGATTGAGGTAGAGTCCACTGAGGGTAAAGGCAGTATCTTCACCGTTGGGCTGCCGGCAATTCCTTCAGAACCCCTGTCAGAACCCCCTAAAGTCAAGCTGGATGTCCCACCCTTAGCAACAACGGATGTGCTGGTGGAGCCTGAAGGGCGGATTGTGCTCGTGAGTGAAGATGAGGCCACCGCCACACTGATCTGCTCTATTTTGACCACGGCGGGTTATCAAGTCATTTGGCTCGTGGATGGTGAAGTAGAACGACTGCTAGCACTCACCCCCATTGCAGTTCTTTTGGCCGAACCCTTTAGCTATGGAGATGTGCAGGAGCTGGTGGATCAGTTGCGGCAACGCTGCACCCCTGAGCAACTTAAGATTTTCATTTTGGGATCAGACGGGAACTATCAGGGAGTCGATCGCTACATTCCCCTACCCATTAATCCAGAAAGTTTCCTGCAACAGGTGACAATGGGGCTAACCTCCCTTGCCATTTCTGCCCAATGAGGAGAATGCCTCATCCACCTGATGGTAAAGTTCCGCAAGAGAACCGGTATTCCAGAGCACTGTGTCTGCCCGCCGAATTTTTTCCTCTAGGGGCAGTTGACTAGCTAGGCGTTGGGCGGCGGCATGTCCAGAGAGGCGATCGCGCTGCTGAAGGCGAGCCAACTGTTGCTCAGATGTAGTGGCTACCACCCAAATGCGATCTACGAGGCTTTCAAGGTGAACTTCAAAGAGGAGGGGAATGACCAAGGCCATCAGGGGTTGATCGCACATCTCAATGGCTCGCTCCATCTCAGCAATGACCCAAGGATGAATTTGTGCCTCTAACCATTGGCGCTCTTGGGGTTGGGCAAAGACAATTTCCCCTAAGCGGGGGCGATCAAGGGTGCCATCACTACGACAAATCTTACCCCCATAGCGATCGACAATGGCTTGATAAATGGGCGTCCCCACGGCAACTGCTTGTCGTGCTAATTTATCAGCATCCACAACGGGCAGACCATAGCGCTGCTGCAAGTAGGTAGCCACCACGGATTTACCACAGGCAATCCCACCGGTGATACCAAGGCGAAGCGGTTTAGACACCCCCTTGTAGCACTACCGCTGGCTGACTCAAGCGCACCCGTGCCCCAATATCTGCTGGCACAGTAGGGAGCATTTGCTGAAATGTCACGGTTTGACCAGGACCTACGGTTGCCGGTTCTGGCGTCGCTGCTCCCGTTTGCAGAATTTCGCCGTTGGTACCTACAACTTCATAGTTAATGGATTGGATGGTTACCGCTTGGCGGTTATTATTCGTCACTGTGCCGGTCACTACCGAAGACCCCGGTAACTTAAGTACCGGCTGAAGCTGGGGCTGACCGACGCGGATATTGCGCAACAGTTGCTGTTCCAGAACTTTGGGATCAACTTCTTGGCTATTGTTTGGGGTCGCGGGCGCAGAAGCGGCTGCCGTTGCACCAGAAAGATTCAGCAGATGGTTCCAGTAGCGTTGATTGCGCCCCCACTCATTAGGAGAGTTGCCAATAATCACAATGTCACCCGCAACCCGTTGTGCCAAGGCAGGCAGGGGGGCGATCGCTCCAAGGAGCACAATACTGGTTAGCCAAAGGGAGAATGGTGATCGAGTTATCTTGAGCATGGCGCACGCTCCTGTCAATGCAGCCTACCTTCTATCCTAGTGCAACTTGATGTGAGGTTTGTTCTCAGCCAACCGCCCTCAATATCGGCACAGGAGCCTCTAGCGCAACAGCGGCATATTGACAATTTGTGGATCAATACCCGCACTCTTGAGGACATCCTGCCACTGCTGTTTGATTGCAGCGTCATTGGGATTGCTCTGCTGCAACTCCACAAGGGTTGCCAAGGTATCATTCCAGAGTTGACTCGTTGCCAAAAGCGGCAGGCGATCAGCTGCTGGCATGGCAGCGATCACCTGGGCAAGGTTTTTGTCCACATCGGCCCGCTCAATCCAGCCTGTGACAAAGGGATTGGCATCCGGTTCATTGGGCTTACAGGTGAGGGAGAAGATCCACTGGTATTTTTGGCCCGGTTGTAACTTCGCTTTACTGGCATCCACCGTCACGGGTAAAATACCGGCTTTACCATTGAGGGGCACTTTTTGAGTGAGCAGGAGATCGCCGGCTTCTGAGAGCAGCAGCAGTTCCGCAGATTTTGCCATGCTTTGGGGCACAAAGAAAAAGAGACTGGGATTAGCCGCAGCCGTCATCCCCAAGTTGTTATCGGGAACAAGGGCGACGATTTTTGTCAGGGCGCCTTGGGTACATTCACCAAAGCGGGTGGCGCCTGCGACTCGTTGCCCCGGCATCCCACGATTTGTAGGTACAAAGGTGAGACGGTTACTCGATTGGGCAGCGTAGCGATCGCGGGCAATATAGGCCTCCACATTACTAATGGCCGTGAGGGCATAGCGATTGCCGGGACGCAAACTGAGGGCACGGCGGAAATTCACCAAGGCGGATTGATAGTCGCGCTTAGCGGTGAGTTGATATCCCCGCTGCATGTAGCGATCGAACTCACTGGCTTCGCTAGGAGAATTTTGGGCAACAGCAGGTAACGATGGCAAAATGACTGGCAGGGCGCCTCTCCCCATTGCCAAGGTACCGAGCACGAGCCATGCAAGGCCAAAACGGTGGGCAGACATAGCACTAACCTACTGAACACGCTAACTATCTTTAAGGTACTATCGGAAAGAGCGCCCGATTGTGATCAGGCTTGCATCTCCCCTGTGATTTCTGTAAAAGAACAGCAGACTCAGGATCAGGTCTCTCTTGATCAACGTGCCCTTCCCTTGGTGGAAATTTTCTCAGCCATTCAAGGGGAAGGCGCCAATGTCGGGTGTCGTCAGATATTTATTCGTTTGGCGGGCTGTGATCTCCGCTGCACCTATTGTGACAGTGCCCACACTTGGTTTGTTCCCTCCCATGCTCTAATTGAGGAACGCGCGGGCGATCGCCATTTTCAAACTGTTCCCAACCCCGTCACTACCTCTCAGGTGCTCCATGCTGTCGCGCAGCTCAATAGGCCGCCAATCCATGACAGCATTAGCCTCACTGGCGGTGAACCGCTCCTCCATGCGACAACATTGGCTCAATTTTTGCCCCTCCTGAAGGCGCATAGCTCACTGCCCCTCTACCTTGAAACCGGCGGACATCATCCAGAAGCACTGGAACTGGTTCTTTCCTATCTCGATAGTGTCGGCATGGACATCAAGCTGCCTAGCGTCAGTGGTGAGTGCCATTGGTCAGCCCATGAGGCCTTTTTGCGCCTCTGCGATCGCGCCCCTGTCGAGGTCTTTTGCAAAGTAATTCTTTCCCAAGCCACCGACCCTGCCGATCTGGATCGCCTCAGTACCCTAGTGGCCGGGGTAAATCCCCACATTCCGGTCTTTCTGCAACCGGTAACGCCCATCGGTACCGGGCGCTATACCCCTCCACCGACCCCGGCACAGGTTCTTGCCTGGCAAGCACAGCTCAAGGCACGGTTGAGCACCGTCCGCGTTGTGCCCCAAACCCACAAATTTCTGGGGCAGCGCTAGTGTTATTTCTTAATCAAAATGTAGGCTCGCACACGATCCGGTAAGCGACGGGTAGCCGCTTGATAGGTCGCACGGTTAGGAAAAATTCCCGCCAGAAAGTCCAACTGATAGAGATTGGGGACAAAGGCGCCGCCCGTATCGGCAATAACACCAAGACGCAGTTTAGGTTGTTTGCCCCGTGTGTCTTCAATCACCACCACCCGCCCGAGACCGATATTCCAGACATCCCCTGCAAAGGTCACTTCAGGTTCAATGTTGATTTTGTTCTCGATTGTGTTGCCATAGCCCTTGATGGCCGCCACTTCGCGAAAATACCAATAGCGGCGCTGCTCGGAGGGCGAAACCCCCTTTGCAAAGGGAATGCCGTTATTGCGATCCACATTAAAAAAGGCTTGGCCACCCTCCTCAAAGTGAACGAGAATTGTTCCCTGCATTAGGGCATCTTCAAAGGCGGCTCGCGTCAGGTAGGCCAAGGGCTGCACCCGTCCATAGAAAGAACCACCGGGTTCAAAAATTCCTGCGAGTACTTGCTGCTTGGTGAATTGCTTATAAAACAAGTCCTCTGGTTGGTCGGGAAGACGGGGCGGCAAGGCATAAAGTGCCGTATTGTAGGTGTCTGTGCGGGTGCGTGAGCCGCGATGGGTAAACACCGCATAGTTGGTGAGGCGCAATTCCTCGGTTTGGGTCGGGTTGCGGGGGTTGTAGGGCAGCCATTGAATGACGCGAAAGTGCCGATGAATAAATGCCGGATCTTGTAAACGGATGGGGCGCTTGCTGCTAATGTCCTCGGTCAGCGTTGCAATCATAAAATCTAGGGTCGTGAGGACTTGGGGCAGCGTGACTCCCTTAATCGCCAGAATGCCCTCCCGTTGGGTAATGGGATCTGTCTCACTAAAGTCTTGAAAATACTGGCGAGTGTTACGCAACACTTGGAGTAGCTTCATGGGGACGGTGCTAATGCGGTGTGAGGGCAGGGGGCGATCGCGAAACAGTTTCCGTCCATCCACTTGAAACTGGGGTCGGCCAAACTCATCCACAGCGGTGTACAACGGGCTTGCCGGAGGCGGGGGTGCTAAAGCTGCCGGCGCAACCGTTGCCACCGACCCCCCCACCAAAAGAAGTAAGCCACCGAGAAGACTAACCCTATTGCCCCACCTAAATTGCATACAGACATCCTCAACGGGGTGCAATTCCTCAATCATTGCCTAAGCCGTTTTTCTCGTCAAAGGGACACCAACCCCCAAAAAACGGAAAAAACGTTGAAAGTTCAGCCCGCCGCCCCCGGTTAACGGCGATGATAGAGGTATCAGTTCTTGTTGCAAAACAGGGATGTACACCGAACAGATCAATCACATTAAATCCTATACGGCAAAGCTGACGGCGGCGATGCCCGAGGCCATGAAGGCCTTTTACAGTTTAAGTCGTGCCTCTTCGGCGCCCGGTGCCCTCGATACCAAAACCAAAGAGTTAATTGCCCTGGCCATCGGGGTGGCCAAGCACTGTGACGGCTGCATTGCCTTCCATACCCGTGCCGCTTTGCACGCCGGGGCAACCCCTGCGGAAATCATGGAGACTCTGATGGTGACGGTGGCCATGGATGGCGGTCCTGCCTTGATGTATGCCACCCATGTGATGGAGGCGCTAGAGGAATTTGCCCAAGAAGAAGCGCAGTAGGCAGCCGGCCTCAAACGGCAGTTGTTTCAAGGGGCAGTGGCTCTTCGGGTTCATTGACTTCAAGGAAAATTTCCTTGGCGGGTTCGTCGTAGCTAAAGAGTTCGGCATAGCGTCCCCAGTCAATGGCGGTATTGAGCTGGCGATCGGCCTCCTGCGGCGTAAAGTGCCGCTCTAAAATATCCAGCACCAGACTTTCGGGAATGCGGTGGTTTTGCTTGGCCATCAGGAAATTGTGGATCTGCTGCACAAGACGGATATGCTTGAGGAGTTGCTGGCGAATAATCAGCTTGCGCTGGTCAATATCCCCCTGAATAAAGGCATTGCCAATGGGGGTGACACTAATATCGCCCTCCTTGAGTTCCACCAGTTCCATCATCTGGGCGGCTTCGACAATGGGCAGAATGTCATCTAGCTCCAGTTGCAATTCTTGGGCAATGCGATAGAGATCTTCTTTGCGATGTTCGAGGAGTTCCAATAGACCGGCGATCGAGCCAATGCGCACATGGGGCAGCAGCGGATAGCGCGGTTCTTGACTCGTAGGGATTGTTGCTGGCTTGGGTTCCAGTTGCTCCAATTCATCCACATGGAGATTGGTGAGGATTTTATAGATGCGATCCACGGTGGCTTGAAACTCCGGATTCTTGCGATCGCGATAGTGGGGGAGTGTTACTGGAAAATCAGCCCGTACCCGACCGGGGTTGCTCCCCAAAACAATAATGCGATCGGCGAGAATGACCGCCTCCTCAATGTGGTGGGTGACGATCAAGATACTCTGCGTGGGGATTTTGTGCTCTAGCCACAGGTCAAGGAGTTCAAAACGCAGGTTTTCTGCTGTCAGCACATCCAAAGCCGAAAATGGCTCATCCATACACAATAGTTCTGGCTCCACCGCTAGAGCACGGGCAAACCCTACCCGCTGCCGCATTCCGCCCGATAGTTCCTTGGGGTAGGCGTTTTCAAAACCATCCAAGCCAATAATGTCAATCATTCGCAGTGCCTTGCGGCGGCGCGATCGCGGGCCTTCTCCTAAAGCCTTTAGACCCAATTCCACATTTTCCAACACCGTTAGCCACGGATAGAGCGCCGAACTTTGAAAGACAATGGCCGCTCCCGGGTTCAAGCCCTGCATCGGCTGCTCGCGGTACAAGACCTGCCCAGAGGTAGGCGCAACCAAACCCGTAATAATGCGCATCAGTGTTGACTTACCGGATCCCGATGGCCCTAGGAGGGCAACAATTTCTCCTGTGCGCAACTCAAGGTTAATATTTTCCATAATGCTAATGACCTGACCGTTAGGCTGACGGTAGGCCTTACCCACATCCAGTAAGCGGACGAGCGATTCCCCTTTGGTTTTGGCGTGCATAGTCCTGCATCCTGTGGCATTTCCACCGTTAACGTATCATGAGGATTCAGGTCTTGGGGAGCTTAGGGGACAAAAATTGCCCCTAGGGAATGTGCTGCACTTTGCCTATCATCTCAACACGTCATGAGTTGATTTACAGCCCTTTTCCTAAGATATCTGGATAATTGGAGCGACTTGTGCCACCAAGCTTGGCGATCGCCACCCAATTTGTAGAATTTCTGATAGCTTTCCCCACGGACTTTACTGTAAACTAATTAGCGGTTTCTTCATAAAAGGTAACAATTCCGCTATGGGATTCTTTGATCGCCTTTTTCGTCGGGGCAAGCAAGCTGACGCCCAACCCAGCAAAGACTTTTTTCTCGATCCCGATGAAGCCAAGACCTACGGCAATATTGAGTATATGCGTACCGCCAAAGTCGTGAAAAAAACGTTCCCTGCAACCGGCGGTGCAAAAGAAGAAGTAGAAGTGGTGGAGTTGGTCTCTTCCATTGAAAAGGTGAATCCCGAAGAGCAAAACAAAGGGAAACCGGAACCCAGCGTCAGTGATGTGGTGACACCCCCAGCCGAAGAACAGGAACGCCGCCGCAGTGATCCCAGCTTAGACCTCTTTCGCTCCATGGCCAAAGACCTACGCCGTGGCTAAAGCCTAAAAACCTCTGTGGGTTGGTGCTTGCACATCCCAGCGCTGCCCCTTAGGATGAATACAGCTCTTTTTGCAAAGTCTCTCACTCGCCAAGGAAAATTTCGGATGAACGCCCTTTGGAGCAGTGCTGCGATCGCCTATCTACACTATCTCAGCTTCATGGTGGCTTTTGCTGCCCTTGTGGTGGAGCACCTTACCCTGCGCAAGGATTTAGACCTCAAACAGGCGTGGCGATTGGTGATTACCGATGCCCTCTATGGTATTGCGGCGGTGACCGTTCTGGTCACGGGGATTTTGCGGGTGCTCTATTTCGGCAAAGGCACGGCGTACTACTTGGCCAACCCCGTCTTTCACCTTAAGGTGGGTCTATTTATCTTGGTGGGGTTGTTGTCCCTGTATCCGACAATCTCCTTCCTCCTGTGGATTAAACCGTTGCGAGAAGAAAGAGCACCCACCCTAGACCTGCCGACTGTGCAGCGTTTGACTTGGGTAATTCGGGCGGAGCTGGCTTTTCTCAGTGCCATTCCCTTTTTGGCAGCGATGATGGCGCGGGGCATCGGTCTCGATTGGATTCAACGGTAAGAGCCTTCAGCCGGGGAGCGATCGCCCCTATCATAGATCTTGCTGCCACGGATACAACGGATGACTCAGCCCACGATTGAATCCATTCTTCAGGAAAACCGCCTTTTTTATCCCCCCGTCGATTTTGTTGCCAAGGCGCGGATCAATTTCATGGAGGCCTACAATGCCCTTTATGAAAAGGCCAAAGCCGATCCTGCTGCCTTTTGGGGTGAATTGGCACAACAGGAATTGGAATGGTTTCAACCGTGGGATCAGGTGCTGGATTGGCAGCCCCCCCATGCCAAGTGGTTTGTCAACGGCAAGATCAACATCACCCACAACTGCTTGGATCGCCACCTGAAAACTTGGCGCAAGAACAAAGCCGCCTTGATCTGGGAGGGAGAACCCGGCGATAGTCGCACGCTGACCTATGCCCAACTGCACCGCGAAGTCTGCCAGTTTGCCAATGTCCTCAAGCAACTGGGGGTGAAAAAGGGCGATCGCGTCGGGATTTATATGCCCATGATTCCCGAAGCCGCCATTGCCATGTTGGCCTGCGCCCGCATTGGTGCTCCCCACTCTGTGGTCTTTGGCGGCTTTAGTGCCGAAGCCTTGCGCGATCGCCTCATTGATGCCCAAGCCAAACTCGTGGTGACTGCCGACGGTGGCTGGCGCAAAGATGCCATTGTGCCCCTCAAAGATCAGGTGGATAAAGCCTTGGCCCATGGGGCGGTTCCCAGTGTTGAGCATGTCTTGGTGGTGCAGCGCACCCAGCAGCCGGTGACCATGGTGCCCGGTCGCGATCACTGGTGGCACGACTTACAAAAGGGCGTGAGTGCCGACTGTCCTGCTGAGCCGATGGACAGTGAAGATTTACTCTTTATTCTCTATACCTCCGGCTCCACCGGTAAACCCAAGGGCGTTGTCCACACCACCGGCGGCTACAACCTCTATACCCACATCACCACTCAATGGGTCTTTGACTTACAAGAGGGCGATGTCTATTGGTGTACCGCCGATGTAGGCTGGATTACCGGCCACAGCTACATTGTCTATGGGCCACTCTCCAACGGGGCAACTACCCTCATGTACGAAGGGGCACCCCGCCCCTCCAACCCCGGCTGCTTCTGGGAGGTCATCGAGAAGTATGGCGTCACGATTTTCTACACGGCTCCCACGGCAATTCGCGCCTTCATCAAAATGGGGGAACATTTGCCCCGATCGCGAGATCTCTCCTCACTCCGCCTGCTGGGCACCGTAGGGGAACCCATTAACCCCGAAGCCTGGATGTGGTATTACCGCGTCATTGGCGGTGAACGCTGCCCCATTGTGGATACCTGGTGGCAAACGGAAACGGGGGGGCACATGATTACCTCCCTGCCCGGCGCCATTCCCATGAAACCCGGCTCTGCCACCAAGCCCTTGCCGGGGATTCTGGCCGATGTCGTGGATATAGAAGGGAACCCCGTTGGCGTCAACGAGGGGGGTTATCTGGTGATTCGTCACCCTTGGCCGGGGATGATGCGCACGGTCTATGGCGATCCCGATCGCTTCCGCCGCACCTATTGGGAACACATCCCGCCGCGCAACGGCCAATACGTTTACTTTGCCGGCGATGGTGCCCGCAAGGACGAGGATGGCTACTTTTGGGTCATGGGGCGGGTGGACGATGTGATCAATGTCTCCGGTCACCGCCTAGGGACAATGGAAATCGAATCGGCATTGGTCTCCCACCCTGCCGTGGCGGAAGCGGCGGTGGTTGGCAAACCCCATGAAGTGAAGGGAGAAGAAATCGTGGCCTTTGTGATTCTTGATGGGTCGGCTACCCCCAGTGACGCCCTCCAACAGGAATTGAAGCAGCACGTGGTAAATGAAATCGGTGCCTTGGCGCGCCCAGGGGAGATTCGCTTTACCGATGCCCTACCCAAGACGCGATCGGGCAAAATCATGCGGCGGCTCCTGCGTTCCTTGGCGGCAGGCCAAGAGGTGTCTGGAGATACTTCGACGTTGGAGGATCGGTCAGTCTTGGATAAGTTGCGCCAAGGAGCTTGAGGGTCTCCCCTATCAATGAGCTTATAATTGATAGGTAATGGCAAGTGGCATCCGCACAAAAACGCTAGTTCTTTTAACAACGGCAGCCATTTTAGGCGGCGGTCTCCTTTTATTTGAGCAACAACTGCCGAGTCCCAGTAGTAGTGACACACAAATGAAGAAACCCCTCTTTAACTTTCAAGAGGCGGATGTTGCCGCATTGAAAATTATTGCCCCTGATTACAGCCTGAACCTGAAAAAGTTGGCTACAGGCAACTGGGTGCTTGATCGGGAAAAACAAACCCCTGCCGAAGAGGGCACTGTTGTCTTCTTATTAAACTTATTGGCCACAGGTCAGCGCGATCGCTCTTTTGAAGTACCTACAGAAAACGCTGGGGAGTATGGCCTTGCTCCCCCCATGGCCACTGTAGATATCTCCCTCAAAGACGGCCGGCAGCACCGCTTGCTCTTGGGCGACACCACGTTTGACGGTCTCAAGCTCTATGCGGAAATTGACCCTCCACCGGAACCGCGCGAAAAAATGACGGTAACCTTGGTTCCCCTTGACCTTAAAAATGCCCTCCAGCGACCCTTACAGGAATGGGAGCGTCAGCAACCTCCAGCAGCAAACTAGAATGCTGTCAGTGCTAGCACGACTCAGCGAAAGCTCGTCAAAATATAAAAGCGTAGTGAACTATCAAGTGGACATCAGTCATGGGATTCTTCGGATTCAAAAAGCTGACAATGCCTAGCCCCAGTGCTGCTTTACCCGGTCGGCCAGAACCCATGCCGGTGCCGAAGGCGCATCTGGTAAACGGCCGCCCCCTCACCCCTCCCTATCCGGAAGGCATGGAACTCGCCATGTTTGGGATGGGCTGCTTCTGGGGGGCTGAGCGCAAGTTTTGGCAGGTGCCGGGGGTTTATGTGACCGCTGTGGGCTATGCCGGCGGCTATACCCCCAATCCCACCTATGAAGAGGTGTGTACCGGCATGACGGGTCACAACGAGGTGGTGCGGGTGGTCTTTGACCCCCAGCAGGTAACCTATGAGGAATTGCTCAAGGTCTTTTGGGAAAACCATGACCCCACCCAAGGCATGCGCCAAGGCAATGATGTGGGGACGCAGTATCGCTCCGGAATTTATTACTACTCCCCTGAGCAAAAGGCTCTTGCCGAGGCCAGTTGCGATCGCTACCAAGCAGCCCTAAGTGCCGCAGGCTATGGCCGGATCACCACCGAAATTCTGCCGGCACCTGAATTTTACTTTGCCGAACCCTACCACCAGCAATACCTCCACCGCAATGTCAATGGCTACTGCGGCCTTGGGGGCACAAAGGTTCCCTACCAGCTGATGAGCACTTCTCCCAGCGCTTAGTAAAGATTGAGACGATAGGGCATGCGGGGACGGTAAGCATCCCTAAAATTGGTTTGACTCACCCTGGCATGGTTTAACCGTGCCCACTGCATATTGGCCTGCTCAAAAGTGGCACCGCTGAGATTGGCACGGCGAAAATCGGCATAGCGCACATCCGCTCCTGTTAAATTGCTGTTGCTGAAATCGGCATGGCGGGCACGGCTATGGCGCAAAACTGCCAGACTAAGGTTCGCTCCCCCCAGATTTGCCTGCTCGAGGTTGGCCCGCTCTAGATAGGCGGCGGTGAGGTTGGCATTCCTCAGATTTGCCCCTACCAAATTGGCTACCATCAGGTTGGTGTCTTGTAGGTTAGCGCCCTCAAGATTGGCACCGCGCAAATTTGCCCCCGCCAAGTGATAGCCCCGCAGATCCACATTCCGCAGATCACAACCGGGACAGGCATTGGTTTGCACGAGTTGCTGCATGGGGGAGGGCATAGCAAAGACAGTGCTACCGCCGAGGGCTGCACTAATCACTGCTGTTGCGATGAATGCCTGCTGGTTCACATCCAATCCTCCTACTGCGCTAGAGCGACTTTAACATAACTGCTAGGAGCTGCGCCGCCGATGACGGGAGCGCCGATACCGTTGCTGCCAATCCTTGGCACTGCGCACCGCCAACCACAACAGAAGTAAGGCAATCAACCCACCCTGCTTGGGTGCCTTAAGGGCAAATAAAATTAACAGCATACAGAGAATATCCTGCCCGACAATGACCCAACGGGGCAGCTTCCCTAGGCGATAAAACCAACCCACCTGCACCAATTGCAACACAAAGGCAAACAGACCACTGAGGGTACCGATGAGCCACTGGGGTGTATCTGTTGCTGTTGCCACGGTCATGCCCAAAAGTGCACCCACCAAGGGGCTAAAGCACAGTTGCACAAGGATAATCAGGCGGTAGCCCCAGACATTACCTGCCAAGAAAATCTCAAGAAATGACCAAGCGGTTAAAACCCCCACTACCCAATAGGGAGAGAAATGACGCACTAAAGGCACCTGTGACCAGAGTTGTTCTCCCTGCAATAAGCCAATCAACAGGAGGGGGAGTGCCAGTCGTAGGCCGCCAGCCGCTGCTGCTGAAAGAATCGCTAAAACTTCTAGCATGACGGTTCGATAGGTTTCAAGATATTAGGGAGGGTTTCCCACAGGCGATCGCACACCGTTTCCGGGGTATCTTCCGCCGTAATCCTTAGCTCTAAATCTGCCTGAGCATAGAGGTATTGACGGGCTTGCAGCAGTTCGCTCAAGCGTTCCTCAAGGGGTTGCTCCTGCAACAGGGGACGTTCCTGATCTTGGTGCAGCCGTTGACAGAGTACCGCAAGGGGGACGTGGAGCCAAACCACAATTCCATGCCGCAGATAACTCCAGTTCATCGGGTTGAGGACAATGCCGCCACCGGTGGCCACTACTAAATGATGATAACAAGAGACTTGTGCCAAGACCTGTTGTTCCAACTCCCGAAAGGCAGCCTCCCCCTCTTGGGCAAAGATCTCGCGAATGGGTCGTTGACGAAACTCGGTAATCACTGCATCTGTATCCACAAAACCGTAGCCCAAGCGTTGTGCCAGTATGCGGCCTGTGGTGGTTTTACCCGCACCCATCATGCCCACAAGATAGATATTGACTCCCCCAAGGCGTTCTTGCAGTTCCATAGATAACCATTTCTCGACACCGCCAAATCAGCACTTTAACCTAAATATGGAAGCCTTATCACAATTTCCATGTCTCAGCCCAATCCCTATGTGACGCTACAGGTGGCAGTAACGGCGACTCAAGCCGAGATTAAAGCTGCCTATCGACGCTTGGTAAAGCAGTATCACCCCGACTACCACCCCAGCGATCGCTCCAGTCATGAGCGAATGGCCGCGATTAACGCCGCCTATGAAATCTTAGGAGATGAGCAGTGTCGGCAGGCCTATGATGCCCAGCACCGCATTCACCAAACCAATGCTAAGCCCAATATTCAACGTTCTCAAGCTGCCGATCGCGAGCTAGAGCAATGGCTGGCGCTGACCTATAACCCTGTCAGTCGCATTATTGCAGCAGTCTTGCGATCGCTCCCCCACCAAATTGATGCCCTTGCTGCCGATCCCTTTGATGATGACCTGATGGATCACTTTCTTACCTACTTGCAGGACTGTCGCCGTGCCCTCACCCGCGCCCGTTATACATTCCAAGCCCAACCTAACCCCGCTGCTGTGGCCAAGGTAGCAGCCCACCTCTATTACTGTTTGAATCAACTGGTGGATGGTCTCGATGAGCTAGAGCAATTTAGCCACAGCTACGACGATCGCTATTTGCACACCGGGCAAGAACTTTTTCGCATCGCCCATCGTCTCTTCGCAGAGTGTCGACTTGTCCGCTAAACTGGAGAGCATCGGCATTCCAGCATGGCAGCAAAATTTAATCTCCGTTATGAAACATACCCTATCGGTTTTGGTGGAAGATGAGGCGGGTGTACTCACTCGCATTGCCGGTTTATTTGCGCGGCGTGGCTTTAATATCGAAAGCTTGGCGGTAGGCCCGGCGGAGCAAATTGGCATCTCCCGCATTACAATGGTGGTGCCCGGCGATGATGCCATCATTGAGCAACTAACCAAGCAACTCTACAAGCTGATCAATGTCCTCAAGGTGCAGGATATTACCACAATTCCCTGCGTGGAACGGGAACTCATGCTCCTGAAGGTGAATGCCACGGCTAGCACCCGCTCTGAAATCTTGGAACTGGTGCAAATCTTCCGCGCCAAGGTGGTGGATGTCTCCGATGATTCCCTGACTATTGAGGTGTCAGGTGATCCCGGCAAAATGGTGGCCATTGTTCAAATGCTTAATAAATTCGGCATCCGTGAAATTGCCCGCACGGGGAAAATTGCCCTTGTGCGCGAGTCCGGAGTGAATACGGAGTATCTGAAGTCCTTGGAGGCGCGGGTCTAGTTGGCGGGGAAGTGTCGCTGGTTCTTGCTCGCATTGGGGGCGATTGCCCTCAGTAGCTGTACTGTAACCGAATCCCCCTCAGCAAACAACAATTCGTTGCCCCTTGGGGTTGCCCTCGCTCAAACGGGTAATGCAGCTCTCTACGGTCAAGAGTCACTACAGGGGGTGCAAGTCGCCGGGGAGTTTTTCAACCAAGCAGGCCAGATCAAGGGGCAGACCCTACGGCTGGTGATTCAAGATACGGGTAGTGATGAGGCTGGAGCAGTCAATGTCTTTCAAACCTTGATCAATCGCGATCGCGTGATTGGCATTGTTGGACCCACCCTCTCGCAGCAAGCTTTTAGTGCAGATCCCATTGCTGAGCAAGCCGGTGTCCCAGTAGTGGCTCCTTCCAACACAGCCCGTGGTATTCCCGAAATCGGTGCCTTCATTAGCCGTGTCTCCGCAGGGGTGGATGTGGTGGCTCCCACGGCGATTCAAGCCGCCCTTGAGATTAATCCCAACATTCGCCGCGTCGCTGTCTTCTTTGCCCAAGATGATGCCTTTAGTCGCTCAGAAACTGAGATTTTCCAAAAAGCGATTCAAGACAACCCCAAACTTGAACTGGTGATTGTTCAGCAAACCCAAACCACCGATACCAATTTTCAAGCGCAGATTAATGCCACCCTCAATCTCAAACCTGATTTAATCGTCATCTCCGGTTTAGCAGCAGACGGTGGTAATCTCATTCGTCAACTGCGGGAATTGGGCTATCAAGGGCTAATTTTGGGGGGCAATGGTATCAATACCGTCAACCTCTTCCCTGTTTGCCGTCGCCTCTGTAACGGTGTTTTAGTGGCTCAGGCCTATAATCCCGAAAATCCCGATCCCATGAATGTTAAGTTCCGCGACGCCTTTGAAGCTAAATATCGCCAAGCCCCCTCTCAGTTCAGTGCCCAAGCTTTTACGGCAGTTCAAGTCTTTGCAGACTCCCTAGCGCGACTGTCTCAAGAAAAGAACTTGTCGGAATTGTCCCTTGGAGACTTGCGTCAGGCCTTAAATCAAGAGATTCTCAAGGGCGTCTATGAAACCCCCCTTGGGGAAATTCGCTTTACACCTGAGGGTGAAGTGCTGCAACGCTTCTTTTACGTCGGCCAGATTGAGATGAGTAAGGATGGCCAAAGTGGAAAGTTTAGCTTAGTGAAAAAAGTTGAACGCCCACAGGACTAAAACCAAAGACGCAAACTAGGGACTCACCAATTGAGCAGCTTCCCGGGGTTTTTTACTCCGCCAAAGGAGGCGAATGGGAGTACCGCGAAATCCCAGTTGTTGGCGAATTTGACCTTCGATGTAGCGGCGGTAGTTCTCTTTGAAGAGCTTGGCATCATTGACAAAAAAGGCAAAGGTTGGCGGTTGAGTGGCTACTTGGGTAGCGTAGTAGATTTTGCCTTGGCGGCCTTGGCGAGTCGCGGGGGGTGTATGCCAACGCAGGGCTTCTTGAATCACTTCATTCACTACGGCTGTACTGACGCGGCGACGATGTTGTTCAACTGCCGCATCCACTGCTGCAAAAATTTTGTCGAGGCGTTGACCCGTATGGGCACTGACAAAGAGGGCATCTGCCCAGTCAAGAAAATGTAGCCGCTGATACAGGCGATCGCGATACGCATTCATCGTATAGGCATCTTTCTCGGGAACGGCATCCCACTTATTCATGATCAACACACAGGCTCGCCCCTGATCGGCAATGTGCCCCGCCAAGCGTTGATCCTGTTCGGTAATCTCTTCTAGGGCATCTAAGACCAACAGCACCACATCGGAGCGATGAATGGCCTTAAAGGCACGATGGACACTAAACATTTCTGGCCCATAGGCCACATGACCCCGTTTCCGAATGCCGGCGGTATCAATAAAGCGGTACTGGGTGCCTTGGTGTTCAATGACGGTATCAATGGTATCGCGGGTAGTTCCGGAAATCGGACTGACAATGGCGCGATCGCTCCCGATCAAGGCATTGAGCAAACTGGATTTACCCACATTGGGACGCCCGGCAATGGCCACCTGAATCTGCGGCGCCTCAGGGAGCGTTTCCACCGCCGGCAAGTAGGTGATTAATTGATCCAGCAACTCGCCCGTACCGCTGCCGTGGATACTGGAAATCGGGTAAGGTTCCCCCAGCCCCAGTGACCAAAACTCCGCCGCTTGAACTTGACCCATCTGGCGCGACTCGCATTTATTCACCGCCACTAACACAGGCAAAGAAAGCTGTCGTAGCCACGCAGCAATGTCGTAGTCCAATGCCGTCGGACCCGCTTGACCATCCACCACCAGTATGGCAGCCGTGGCTTCCTGAAGGGCAATTTCTGCCTGCTGGCGAATCAGGGGCAAAAAGTCACTGTCATCATCAAACACTAAGCCCCCGGTATCCACCACCAAGAACTCCCGATCTTGCCAAAACACTTGGCGGTAGGTGCGATCGCGGGTAACACCGGGTTCATCGTGGACAATGGCATCCCGTTCACCGGCAAGGCGATTTACGAAGGTTGACTTCCCCACATTGGGGCGACCCACTACCGCAACCACGGGTAAAGTCATAGGCAATGTTGGGAAGCGAGGGAACCTTTGCGGGAGATTCTTTACAGCTCTAGGGAGCTACTGCGGCGATACTGGCGATAAGCAGCAAAGAACAGCCCTGCCAACGTAACCGGAATCAGGCCTAGCACAATACCACACAACAACGGCTCAATCATTGGGCAAACTGGGTATACTAGCAACAGTGATGTCATCCTGATCTAGGATACACCATTTTGTGATTCCTTGTTGAGCTTCCACGGGGCGGCTTGCCCCCCATACAGCATGGCAAAATCTATGTCTCGCCCTCTACTCCCGCAGTTCCTGAAGTACTTTCTGCCTGCCACAGGAGTCATTACCGCCTTTTTTCTTGTCCTCTACGGCATCCAGCGCAGCCATTTCCTTAGTCAAGTAGAATTCGATAAAGTCGCAAAAATTGAGCGCTCTGAGCTGGTTTTGAAAAATGATCTAGAAACCATTACTAACGATATCAAAACTTTTTATGCTGTCTTTGGTTCAAAATTCACCTCGGGGATGACGCCCAGTCGGCTACAGGCCTATAAGCAGGATCTCACGAGGTGGCTCAAAGAGAAGCAAAACTATGATTGCTTATTTCTTCTGGACGCCAACGGTCAACCCCAGCTGAGCCTTGCCCTTGATCAGGAGCAGGAGGCAACAGCCGTTAAAGAAGGGGTTCCTGTTGATCGAAAGCAGCTGCAACGCTACTGGCCGGCTCTGCGGCAACTACAACCGGGAGAGCTGTTTGTCTCACCCTTTGAGTTGTTCAGTGATCCGCAGTCCACTAGGGTTGAGGCTCAGCCTTTCCTGTACCTAATTGTACGGGTGGCCGACGGTGGCTTTTTGATGGTGCGCTACATTGCCAAGCCTCTATTTGAAGAATTTCAGCTGATCTGTCGGAATCCCTACCTTAGCTGTCTATTGGTGGATCGGCAGGGTCACTGGCTAGTTGGCCACTATTGGGGGGAAGAGTGGGTAGCAAACGATCCCCAGCGGCAGTCATTTACCATGCAGCAGCGGTATCCGCGTCTCTGGGCGTATATGCAAGCTGCCCCTGAAGGAAGCTGGATGGATGACCAAGGTCTTTTTGTCTATAGCCAAATTTTTCCTCTAGGGAATGAACAGCGCTCTTTTGATCCTGAAAGTGGCGCACTGATTGAGGACGGCAATGCCTCGCTCTGGATAGTGGCACATTTGCCGACGGCTGCCCTTGAAGCCAAGCTTAGCTCAACAGTTTATTTTCCTCTCTTGAGCGGATTTTTAGGGGTATGGGTGGTAACGGCGGTGAGTGTTTATTTAAGCGTGCGTTACCGACAGCGGCAGCAAGGCTGGCAAGACCAACTGTCAGCCAGTGAAATTCGGTTTAGGCAAGTGAGCGAAATGGCGCCGGTTGGTATTTTTAGGCTGGAGGCCACGGGAAAGCCCACCTTTTTGAACCAAGCGATGCTGCGGTTTTTAGAGGTGGAAAGTGCTTTTGAAGCACAACAACATTGGCTTGAGCGTCTGCATCCGGAGGATCGAGAGCAGATTGCGCTGCGGTGGCAGGCGTGTCAACAGAAGAAACAACCCTTTCAGGAACAGTTTCGCCTCTTACAAAAGGATGGCAGCCATCGCTGGATTAGTGCTCGCGTTGTTCCCTTGACCGATCAGGAGGGAAAGACTTGCTTTTTGGGGACATGGGAGGATATTTCGGCGTTAGTTAAACAGCGGCAACTCTTAGAGGAAGCCCGCAAAGCTGCCGAAGAGGCCAGTCGTGCCAAGAGTGAGTTTCTGGCAACGATGAGCCATGAGATTCGCACCCCTATGAATGCCATCATCGGTCTGACGGGATTGCTCTTGGATACGCCTTTAAGCGAGCAACAGCGGGAATTTGTGAGTACCATTCGCATCAGTGGCGATGCGCTGCTGACGATTATCAACGACATTCTTGATTTCTCTAAAATTGAAGCCGGCAAGCTGGAGTTGGAGGCTTATCCCTTTAATCTCCACAGTTGCGTCGAAGAAGTCTTGGATCTGCTAGGAGAACGGGCGCGAGAACGCGAAGTTGAGCTAATCAGTTATATTGACCCTAGCGTGCCCCGACAGGTCATTGGTGATATGGGGCGGCTGCGGCAGGTACTGATAAATTTGGTCAGCAACGCGATTAAGTTTACACCTAAGGGTGAAGTAATCTTGCACGTTAAAGCAAAACGGACAACCAAAATCGATTACTCTGACTTTTTGCCTACCTACTACGACGTGTTTTTTGCCGTCCAAGATACCGGTATTGGTATTCCGAGCGATCGCGTTTCTCGTCTGTTTCAGCCCTTTAGTCAGGCAGATGCCTCAGTTACCCGCCGCTATGGGGGTACGGGTTTAGGGCTGGCGATTTGTCAGCGACTTGTGGAGCGTATGCAGGGGCAAATCTGGCTGGAAACAAAAACCAAGGAAGGTTCCCTTGCCCGTGGGGGCAATCCTCCCGAGGACTATGAAGCGCTGCCTATTCGCGACAGTGGCTCAGTTTTTTACTTTCGGATTCGCCTTCTTCTCAATCCCAATCGCATTAGCGAGTCTTCTGTTCCCTCCTTGCAGGGGCGTTCTCTGCTAATTGTGGACGACAATCCTATCAATCGCCAAATCCTCCAACTGCAAACCCAAAACTGGCAGATGCGACCCCTGTTGGCAGCCAGTGGGCCAGAGGCGCTGGCGCTGTTAAGCCGTGAACCTTTACCGGATGCGGCCATCCTTGACCTACAAATGCCGCAGATGGACGGGGTGACACTCGCAGAGCACCTGCATCGGCAGTATCCCCGGCTGCCCCTTATCCTTCTTACCTCCGTGGGCAACGACCTCACGCCCCAACAGCGGCAACTTTTCCATAGTCTGGTGAGTAAGCCGGTCAAACCGTCCACCCTCTTTGATGTCCTCAGCGATGTCTTTGACCGTCGGCGACAAATCGTCAAGCCCCAACCTTCTGCTCCTTCGCTGGAACGTCTCAAGGAAGGGTTGCCGCCCCTACGGATTCTCGTTGCCGAGGACAATAAGGTGAATCAAATGGTGGCCCTGCGACTGCTGGAAAAGTTGGGGTACCGCGGGGACGTGGCTGCCAATGGGCTAGAGGTGTTGGAGGCAGTGCGGCGACAGCCCTACGATGTGATTCTGATGGATATGCAAATGCCGGAGATGGATGGGGTGACGGCCACGCGAGAGGTGATTGACCTGTTTCAACGGCTGAACCAACCCCGTCCGCGCATTATTGCCATGACCGCCAATGCCATGGAGAGCGATCGCCAGCGTTGCCTTGAGGCCGGCATGGATGATTACGTCAGTAAGCCGGTTCGCATCGAGGAGTTGGTGCGCGCCTTGCAACGGTGCTTCCCCCTCACTCACGGTGTATAGGCTAGCAAAACCTTGCTGGCAGGCATTTAGAGATACACTAGGAAAATAGACTTTCTGGTTCTTGATTCGAGTCAGGACTAAATAATTATCTATGGTTACCCCTGAGCAACTAACTCATCTTATTCAATCCAGCCTGCCCGACGCCTTTGTGCAGGTGCAAGATTTAACCGGTGGCGGCGATCACTATGAGGCAGTGGTGGTGTCTGCCGCCTTTGAGGGGAAGCGACTAGTGCAGCAGCACCAATTGGTCTATAGCAGCCTGAAGGAGTTGATGGCTACCAACGAACTGCACGCCCTTGCTCTCAAGACCTATACCCCTCAGCAATGGGCACAACGCCAGTGATTTAGAATGCAATCTATTGCTGTTCTTTTGTAACTTGTGAACTCAAGAGGTAGCACGAACCATGACACCAGAACTCCACGCTAAAATTGACAACCTCGTTAAAAGCAACAAAATTATTGTCTTCATGAAGGGCAGCAAGCTCATGCCCCAATGTGGCTTTTCTAACAATGCGGTGCAAATTTTGAATGCCCTCGGCGTCCCCTATGAAACGGTGGATGTCCTTGAGGATTTTGAGATTCGCCAAGGGATTAAGGAGTATTCCAACTGGCCAACGATTCCCCAGGTGTTTATCAATGGCGAGTTCATCGGGGGTTCGGATATTCTCATTGAGCTATATCAAAGTGGCGAATTGCAACAACTGGTTGAGGTAGCCTTAGCCTCCTAGGCGGCTTTTGCCGTTCACCCACCCTCAAAAATAAATCCCCCTCGGCGGGGGATCTTGATCTTTATTGTTGGCAACGTTAGCCCTCTGGCCTTGCCGGTGGCAAGTTAGCTAACGTTTACTCTGACGACGCGGTTTTTCTCCTCTTCCGCTTTCGGTAGGGTCAGGTGCAGGATGCCATTTTTGTATTCGGCTTTAACATCGGTATTTTGAATCCGCACCGGCAGCGGAATGACCCGTTGGAATTTCCCGTAGCGGAATTCGGTACGTTTCATCCCATCGCGTTCGCTGTGGCTTTCAGACTTGCGCTCGCCACTGACAGACACCGCTTCTGCCGTCACCTGAATATCCAAGTCCTTCGGATCCATGCCCGGCAGTTCAATTTTGAGCAGCAAGGCATCTGGGGTTTCTTCCAGTTCAGCCGCCGGCAGGAAGCTGAGATCGTTGCGGCGTTCGGTCAAGGGAATCAATTCATCAAATAGACGGTTCATTTGGCGTTGTAGCGCGTCGATTTCGCGGAACGGTTCCCAACGAACGAGTGCCATACGCTTATCCTCCTGTGTTCTTTAAGGTTTCAGATTGCCCACGGGGTGGTTTACAGAGAGAATAGCGCCAACAACTAACTTTGTTTTTATTTTGCTTGGTATTGCTTGGGCTTATTCCCTCTGCCTACCTTCACTATAGAGGATGCAAGTCTTGATAAAAGTGGGGTTTAACGATCTCTCCAAGTTCCTTTTCCCGAACTTGTATTATCCTAATAGGGAAATTAAGCAAACATTAAAACTTGTTAAACAAAAGGTTATTAACAGGGAGTTCTTGCAGGACAGCTTGGGCATTGGCGATCGCCGGTGTCCCCCGCAGAAAACCGATATTTGCCCCCGGACAAAGATAGCTCAAGGACTTCTGCCGACAGAAGGCTTTTACTGCCTCAACGCTGCGCAGTTGTCGAGGCCAGTGGAAGGTGGTAGCCGTTTTAATCGGTGCCAGTTGTCCTGTCGGCGTAGGCAGCAGATGGCGGCCGGTAAAGAGAACGCCCCCTTGACCCTGCCAATACACGCAGGCGCTGCCGGGGGAGTGACCGGGGGTCCAGAGGACTTCTAGGGTGTCACCGACGTAAAGATGACGATCAAAGGGGGTGACGGTCACTTGGGGCAGAAGATAGGCCTCCTGCGCCTGAATGATTACTTCACAGTTAAAGGTGCGCTGCATCTCGCGTACGCGGGCGATCGCCCCCCGATGGGTGAGGATGAGGCGCTTGACGCCGCCCTTTTCCATAAGCCACGCTTGGTTGCTCTCCGTCCAAGGGGGAGAATCAATAAGTGTATTGCCATCATTTTCTACAATGAGATAAGCCGTGCCTCCCAGCGTCTCGCGGTTTGGTGGAAACCCATAAACCATGGGCAATACAAGGCGGGGCGGTTTCGGTTGTTGAGCCACAGGTATCGAAATCATGATATGGATTTCCCTTATTGTATTGGGTTTGATCTTGGTCTTTATTGTCCGCCAGAGTGCTGCCCGTGTCAGTCAAACCCCTTGGTGGCTCCTGTGGCTGGTGCTGATGTTGCCAGCGTTTTTTATTGGGGGTTGGATGCTGCTTCTAGGGAATACCCCTGTGCCCTCGGGATGGTTGATCCTCGTGTTTGTCACTAGTTCCGTGCTCTACCTTGTGCTTTTGCGCCGAGGTCAGCCCCCCTTACCCGCTGCACCGCTGACACCCCCTCCTTCCCCAACGACGGAAAATGGCAAGCTTCTCAATCAGGAGGAAGAGACGCAACTGCAAAGCTGCTTCCCCTGGGGGATGTATTACCTGCAACAAATTGAGTATCGTCCGCAGGCGGTGATCTGCCGCGGGCAAATGCGCGGTGAGGCCAACCAAGTCTATGAAACGGTGGAGCGCAATATCGCCCAACGCTTTGGCGATCGCTTTCTGGTCATGTTTCAAATGGGTTTGAGTAATAAGCCCTTTTTCGCTTTGATTCCCCGCGATCGCCTGCCCCAGCCCCAACAGCTTTTTCGTCCCGGACTTAGCCTTGGCCTCTTCGCCTTGACGTTTTTCACCACAACGGTCACCGGATTGGCCTTGGCGGCGCCTGATCTGACGGCAGCAGAACTCCGACTCAATCCCGGCTTGCTCTGGCAGGGGTTGCCCTACAGCGTCAGTCTGCTGTTGATTTTGGGCATCCATGAACTGGGACACTTTGCCACTGCATGGTATTACCGCGTTAAAGCAACACTCCCCTACTTTATTCCCTTGCCCTTTGCCATGGGTACACTGGGAGCCTTTATCCAGATGCGATCGCCCGTTCCCCATCGCCGTGCCCTTTTTGACATTGGTATAGCAGGTCCGATGGCCGGCTTGCTTGTCACCCTGCCGATTCTAGTTTGGGGGTTACAGCAGTCTGAGGTGGTGCAATTGCCCGCCAATGCTTCGGAGCAAACTCTCAATCCGCAGGTGTTTAGTCCGCGCATTTCCATTCTCTTTGCCCTCATTGCCAAAGCCATTTTTGGTGCTGCCCTCAAGAGTGACAGTGCGCTCCACCTCCATCCCATGGCAGTGGCCGGGGTGCTGGGTTTGGTGGTGACGGCCTTGAACTTGATGCCCGTGGGTCAATTGGATGGGGGTCACATTGTCCATGCCATGTACGGCCATCGGGCGGGGGCAATCATTGGCCAAGTCAGCCGTTTACTGGTCTTGATTCTCGCGTTTATTCAACCGTGGCTTTTTGTCTGGGTCTTGATCCTGTTTTTCCTGCCGGCCTTTGATGAACCTGCCTTGAATGATGTCAGCGAGCTGGATAACGGGCGCGATGCCCTTGGCTTGATGGCTCTAGTGTTGTTGCTGCTGATTATTTTCCCCGTGCCGGCACCCCTTGCGGCGTTCCTACTGCCGACACACCCAATGCCATAGGGGGTGGCGCTCTCCCTGCTGCCGAATGCGCAGGACTTGTTTTTCTAGGCGTTGCTGCCACTTGGGCGATCTGCCCCAGAAAATGTTGCGGGTCTGCCAGTAGAGAACACTCAGGGTCATGCCAATACACAGTGCCAAGCCGATCGCCGGCAGCCGATTGAAGAAAATCCCATAGCGCAGCGCCGCCCACGTAAAGTGCTCCCGCATCAGGCCGATTTCATAACGGAAGCCCCAGAGACTCAAAGTGCCCACGGTGAGCCAAAGAAAGAGCACCACACTCCAGCGCATAACCACGGTAAAGTGATGCAGACGATCCACCTGCTGTCGAAATTCTGATTCAAGGTCTTGGGGCATTCGCGATCGCTTGTTAGCAGACATTTCTATTCTCTATCGTATCTTTTTGCAGCTTTTTCATCATCCAATGTTAGCTTGAGAGAGTCATTGGTCAGTCTGTACACCTTCCGACAGTGGGAAAAGGGCGGACTCATCAAAGCCATCCGCATGCTCTCTGGTGCAGAACAACGCTACGGGCTGCCCAAGTACAAAACTGCAATCCAAAAAGATCAGGATTTATCTGTACTTGCTGCGGTCATATTCACAACGGCTTAGATAGACACAAGGTATTTCGATGCCCCAAATGCTCAGCACTGTGCAGCGTAAATAGATCAGATTAATCGTCAGTTTGCTCATCTAGAGCAGCGGTCACTATAACCAAGCTGCCAAGAGGGTAACCACGCCCAAGACCGTGAGGGCAATCCAAATGAAAGCGTTCGGCAAAGGGGTGGCGAGGGACGGTGGTTCTTGGGGGTTTTGGGTGGGAGCGGCTTGCTTTTTCGGGGCAGAGCGATAGGGGGATGTGTAGGCGCGATTACCGGCGGCACACTGAAGGCGATCGCCCACATGGGAGAGATCAGGTATTTCAGTGTACCATTCTGGGCGGCGTTTCAGTTGGGGAGCCTCCAAAATTGCCAGTAAGCGACGACTTTCCTGCCGTGTGTGATGATCGGGGTGCCGTTGGAGTTGACGGCAGAGGCTCAGGGCTGCCCCTTGATCGCCGGCAGCACTATAGGCCGTGACTAACCAAAGGCTAATCTCCCCGGATCGCAGCGCATTTCCCTCCGCCAGCGCCACCGCCTGTCCTAAAAGGGCAATGGATTGTTGGTAGTTTCCGCGCTCGAAGGCCTGTTGCCCCTGTTGAAAGAGGGCAGCTACTTTATCTGTCATAAACTTAAGAACTTATAAAGAGGACGTACCCTTGGGCAAGGAGCAACACTCAAAGGGCACCCGTGGCAGCCCCGGTTCCGCCCGCCATCATTGTTGTCATACCGTGTTGTCATACCGTTGTGATGCTAGAGGCAATGGCAGTGGCAATCTACTGTGGACAAAATAATTGGGTCGGTATCCGTCAGCCGCAGACCGCCCACCGTCGGGCCATCGGTTTCTGCATAGGTCTGGGGATCAATGCGGTAGCTCATGGGGGTCTAAACAGGTCAGGTGGAAGAGCAGTTTGGCATTCTCAGTCTAAATTTATCCCAATTCTTCGACAACAACGAGTCCCTTTTTCATCAGTGCTTGTAGGTCAGGATTGTGAGTTTGGCAGTTGCGCCAGCGCCGTTCATCAACATTTTCATTGCGACCGGGCTGAAGGGTCACAGGCCCAAAGAAACTATCAAAGGTGATGGGCTGTTCGAGGTAGCTAATCACAGTCAGCATGGCAGCAGACGTTCGACAGACTCACTACTTTCAGGATAAGGCTAGAGTGGATCTGATGCCGAGTTGGGTTCAGTATGGTTCGTACACAGTTGAGTTTCGTTGGGATGGCGATCGCCCTAGGAGTACTGACGAGCTGTTCGCTACGTCTGCCAAATCTCACCCCCCCCACCCCCAATACTGCAGCATCTCTGCCTCCCCCTGCCCCCCCGGATCGACCCAACGCGGGCGAAAATTTCATTGCCAAGGTGGTTGCTGAGGCAGGGCCAGCGGTGGTAAGCATTGATACCCTGCGGATGCGTCACAGTAAAGAGGATAGTTTTCTCAATCCTTTTCCGATACCAGATGTGCCGGTGCGTCAAGGTCAAGGCTCTGGGTTTATATTTACCCCCGATGGCAAGATTATGACCAATGCTCATGTCGTGGAAGGTGCTGGTGCCGTGCGAGTCACACTCCCCGATGGTCGCCAATTCAACGGCAAAGTGGTGGGTGCTGATTCCCTGACGGATGTGGCGGTGGTGCAAATCGAGGCTGAAAATTTACCCACGGTCCAACTGGGCAATTCCGATGCCTTGGTTCCCGGTGAGTGGGCGATCGCTATTGGTAACCCCTTGGGGCTAAGTAACACCGTGACGGCAGGGATTATTAGTGCCACAGGGCGTGCCAGTAATGAAATTGGCGCTGCCGATAAGCGGGTGAGCTTCATTCAAACGGATGCAGCCATTAATCCGGGGAATTCCGGAGGACCCCTTCTGAATGCCGTCGGTCAAGTGGTGGGGGTCAATACCGCTGTGATCTCCCAAGCGCAGGGTCTGGGGTTTGCCATTCCCATCAATACGGCCTATCGCATTGCGGAGCAAATCATTACCACCGGTCGCGCCCAGCACCTCTATTTGGGAATTCGCATGGTGCAATTGACGCCCGAACTGGCGGCTCGAATCCGTGAAGCTCGTCCCGACTGGACACTCAACCAAACCCAAGGCACGCTGATCATCGGCATTGCCCCCAATTCCCCGGCGGCCAAAGCGGGTCTGCAAGCGGGAGATTGGATTGCCAAAATTAACGATGTCAATCAACCCAGCCCCCAACAGGTACAGAGCGTTGTTGAGCAAACAAGACTCGGCGAGAAAATGACCCTAGAGATTCAACGGGGCGATCGCCGCCAAACAGTTAGCCTGCAACCGGAGCTAATGCCACCGGAATTGTATTCCTCCCCGCAACCAGAGTAGGCTAGTACCGAGACTCCGGCAACACCGTTTCCCTCATAAACCAGCGTTCGTAATGTTATTTTGGACTTTTGGACAGAATTCGTTCTGAGGAATTGTCTTCTGCTTTTTTGTCGAAAATTAGTGCAAGAGGGGCACCCTGAATTGGTTCAGAGAATCATAGAAATGCAGAAGTGTTGAATTCTGCAACAAAACTTAACATTTTAAGAGACAAGGAACTCTGGCTGCCAATCAAAGCTCCAATGCACGATGGAACACCGCCGACTGAGTTCCAGTTGCAAATATCGCAACTTATCTAACAGTTTCCTCCCAAAGGATTCAGGAATATCTACTAGCTCTAAAATTAAATACGCAATCAACACCATGTATATCTGCTTGACTATCCCATTCACACTCTTTGTAATCAACTGGTCTAATGATAAGTGCATCTTCAGGAATTTCTATAGATTCTCAATCGCCCACCACTGCCGATACACTTCAGCTACTTCTTCATTTGTTAAACTCCAGAGATTCGTCGCTAGTCGAAACTCTCTCTTGCTGGCAATATCATAAAAACGAACCAGTCGGTATCTGTCGTGACTCAGCTCTGTTCTCATATTGTTTCTGATGCTCACAACAAACGCTTTGTTCGCTTCACATAACTGGTCTAGAAACTTCTAGCTCGCAAACCCTCTATCCATATTTTTACCTGATGGTATCCCTATTGCCAAAGCAGCTGACTTGTTAACGTTATCACTGTAGAATCTACAGGAAAAATCCTCATCACTGTACTGCGATGCTTCTGTTTCACTTTTGAGATTAAGGCCTTGTAAATCTTGGCAAAGTACTCTGTATTTGTGTTTTATTCGCTTTGGAAAAGGCGGAGATATCCACCTCTATCCCTGACTGATTGAGCCGATAAAACAAGGCTCTCATGCTGTTCAAGCTTTCTTCGAG
>NZ_JBKBHV010000016.1:0-55471 GCF_046299635.1 Thermosynechococcus sp.
GCAACAAGCTGAAATTGAGTAATTCCTCCCGCTGGTCGTCTGCCGCTTCACCAGCACTGCGGCACTTTTCAGGTAGGGCGTAAACTCGTAGGAATAGTGCAGAACTGGTAACGTCCCTACTGTTGATTTTTTCGATACATTTCTCAGGCTCAACAGAACCTCTACCAGTGCTGATGCCCCCATCACCATGAGCAAACCACTGCCAAGGCGTTGCGCCCAAATCAAAGGCACATACTGCTGTATCCACACTCCTAGTGCGATGGCCAAAAAGGTACTACCACCTGAAAGCGCGGCAATCAGGGCATTACCCAGCCAACTCATGCGATAGCGGCGCAGACCATAGCTAACAGCCACGCTAAAGTTATCCATGTTGGTGGCAAAGCCAAAGAGTAGGGCAGCGATCGCAACTGGGAGCATTATTTTATCTTAAGAAACCCCTTAAGAATTTACCCTGAGCATAAGCTATTTCTGAAGGCAAAGGTACTTCCCAACTTGGATATTCGCGGGGAGCGATCGCAAATTTTCTAGGTATGTGAACCTGAGCGCTTTTCCCACTGAGATTGCTCAATCTAAGCTCGGCCAGTACTTTTGGGACGACGAGCTATGGCTCTAGGGACAATTGCTCCGCCCCGGCGCAGGCACACACAACTCCCACTCAGCATTGAAGGGTTCGTAGCCCAGTGCCACCCCAGCGCGTTCTGCTTGATAGCGCACCTCCTCAAAGCACTCAAAGCCATCGGGGCGCACCGCAATAATAATGTACTCGCGATCGCTCTGACGACGGAGGTTGGCCAATAAAATGGCCAGCGTGGAGGTGGGCTTGTCGAGGTCTGCTTTGGGCACCAGCACCTGTTGAGGATGGAGGATGGCTCCCTCGCGACGACACTCTAGATAGCGGGGGGTGCGCCCCTCATTTTGGGCATTTTCCCGTGCCAAAATTTGCACATTGGTGCGTTCTCGCCCAAGGCTACTGGCACTAATCACTACAACAAGCAGGATCAGCGTGCCAATGGTACAGGCCAAGATTGAGAGGAAGGGAAATAAGTCCAGTTGTAAATGGTGGGATTGACGCCGCCGCACAGCCTGACGCCTTACATGATTTTGGGCACACGGAAAAAATCATCCTCGCGATCTGGAGCGATCGCCAGCAAGTCCTCCCGATTCGGCCACGGTTCCAACACATCGGGACGGGTCACATTACTGACTTCAATCGCACGGGTCGTCGGCAGAATATCCGTGACATCCAGTTCACTCAATTGGTTCACATAATCAAGGATGCTATCGAGTTGCTGTGTCAGCGCTTCAATCTCGCTTTCATCAACAGCTAGACGAGCCAAGTGAGCCACCTTGCGCACATCCTCTGGGGTAATGACTTTTGTTGCCATGGGCGATCCCTTAGAAGTAAACATCCATACTGGAGCGACCTGTGGTCTTCAGCCAGTTTTGCGCCTCGATATAGTTATTGGGCGCCAGCTGAATTGCCCGTTTCCAGTAGTCTGCGGCGCGATCAAAGAGTTGTTCAGCCTCCTCTGAGCGCTGCTGCTCCTCCGCCTGTGTCCCCAAGTAGTGGTAGATCACCGCGATATTATTAAGGGCTTGGGGCATGCGGGGATTGAGTTCAAGGGCTTGGTGATAATATTCCAGCGCCTTCTCATGATCGCCATTGCTGGCGTGGATCAGGCCAATGTTATAGAGAATGTAGCTGCGATCGTTGGGGTCTTCTTCCAGTTCTAGGGCTGCTTGGTAGTTTTCCAAGGCCTCAGCGTATTCCCCATCTGCTTGGGCAGACATGCCATCACGATAATAAGCAAAGGCGGTTTTTGACTGCGAACTGGTGGGCAAGACTTTGAGAATCAGGTCGGCCATGACCGTAAAGGTTTTGTCAATAAAATTGTCGTTCCGTTGCGATCGCGGCATAGAGCTTCCTTGAACGGTCTCTAGCTTAGTGTATCAAAAGCACCACCAGCGATCGCACTTCTCGCCAATGCCTAAGATTTGTAGCGTTCCGCCAACAAGCCCCTAACCCAGACCTAAGATCGTCATACAGCCTTTTTCTAGAATATGGGGTACACAAAAAGGAGATGCTCCTGTGCTACAGCAGTTTTGACTGTTTTCAGCGTGTGCCATCCCTTGTGAAAAGGGCTGTAGTGGCCATCCGTGCCGTGATGCTCACCAGATGTTGGGAGTTTAAAATTTATGATTGAGAATATTCTATTGGCAGACTCTGGAACTGGACAATCCGAACAAATGCTCAAGTCGCTGATGGAGTTGCCAGCGATTCAACGGGCTGCCGTCACCGTTTTGCACGTGATTCCACCAAAAATTACTGCCGAGGAGATGGCCGAACAACGTCAAGCGGGTGCCAAACTCCTAGCGGAAGCCGTTGCCCGCCTGCACCTTGATCCTGTCATTAGCGTCAACACCATGCTTCGGGAGGGGGATCCCAAAGATACGGTGTTGCAGGTAGCCGATGAAATCAATTCTGACCTGATCATCATGGGATCACGAGGACTCAAGCGCCTGCAATCTATTCTGGAGAACTCCGTCAGCCAGTACGTCTTTCAACTGTCTTCTCGACCCATGTTGCTGGTGCGCGATGACCTCTTTGTGAAGAAAATCAACCGCATTATGGTGGCGCTCAATAATTCTGCCGCAGCCAAAGCCTCTTTGGATTTAGCGGTGCGCCTCATCGAGGGGGTCAAAGGCGGCAAACTCATTCTTGCCCATGTGAATCCAGACCTCAAAGGACATGCCGATACCCCCAGCACTGCTGCCGAAAAAGATCCAATTCTGGCACAAGCTGCAACGGTGGCCAAACAGCGGGGTGTGGAATACCAGTGTGTCCTGACCACCGGCAAACCCGGTGAGGAAATTTGCCGCATTGCTGCCGATACCAATGCCGATCTCCTTGTTCTTGGCTCTCCGGATCGACGTCCGTCGATCGCCCGCAGTTTGCCCGACTTAGATCGCCTCTTGGGCACTTCCCTTTCTGACTATGTGCGGGTCTATGCCGAGTGTCCTGTGCTCTTTGTGCGACAATCGGAGGCGTAGTCAGATCTGGCGGCGGTGACCTTTCTCGATAATTTGCGCTGGCAGGGCGATCGCCAGTGGCGACAATTGAGTGAAGCCCTTGAGTACACCTTTTTGCAACTCTTTCGCCGGCAAATGGAGCCGTTTTGGGAAGACTCCCCCTCCTTAGAGGCATGGCTACGCTGGGTCTTTCAAGGGGTCTTGCTCGTTGGCCTTGGATTCGCCCTGTATTTCCTAGGACGCAGCCTGTGGCGATGGTGGCAAGAGCGATCGCTTTCCCCCTCAGCAACACTCGTTTCTACCCTTGAGGAGCGTCCCAAACCCGTGCGGGAGTGGCTGGAACTCGCCCAAAACCTACAATTGGCGGGGGATTACCGAGGAGCCTGCCGTGCCCTTTATATGGCCTTGCTCTATCGGTTGCAGGAGGCGGGCTGGCTACGAATACAAGCCCATTGGACTAATGGCGACTACCTGCGGGAATTGGAGCGACTCTTTCAACTGGGAGAGCGATCGCCAGCCGTACGGCGGAGTATCCAGCACCTCTTTCAAGTTCACAGTCGCAGTTACTATGGTGCCGAGGCGGTGGATGCCCAAACCCTAGCCACCTGTCAAGCTGCCTATTTTGAAGTGGAACCCTTCCTGCAAGAGACCCGGCAATGATCGCAATCAACCGTCGGCAGTGGTTTTTCCTCGGCTTCGCTGTCCTTGTGTTGTTGGTGGTCGGCCTCCTGATTCTGGCGGTGGCACCGAGTAGCCGCGCTGGCTCCTCCTTTGATTCCTCCCCTTGGGGCACGCAGAAATTCTATACCTACCTAGAGCAGCAGGGGTTTCGGGTGGAGCGCTGGCAGCGGAACTATAGCAACCTCAAGGGCCAAGGACACATCTTTATTCAAATCAGTGGTCGTCCCATCGGTTGGCCACCGCCTCTTGTGGAGTGGCTGGCTCAGGACAATACACTGGTGCGCTTCTACTGGCACGGTGAACCCACAGCAGCTCCCTTTGAGGCACGGCTCTCAACGCCCCAAGGTAATGTGTTGATTGAAACGCGCCGTCGCGTCCCTTTTCCGCAGGGCGATCGCTCCCTCCTCAAGGATGATCACGGCTTGATTGTCTATCTCAGGCAGGCAAAGAGTCCGCATAGCCATGAACAGCATGTCCTTGGGGTCTATCCTTGGTTGGTGGCCAATGCCTATAGCGGCGAAACGGGTTTTGCCAACTTTGCCATTGTGGCTCAGCTCTTGCAGGAGGTGGCCGAACCGGGGGCAACGATTTACTTTGATGAATGGCTCCACGGCTACCGCCAACGCACCCCAGAGGACCTAGCAAGTGGTATCGTACCTCAGACCCTCTTCGATTACTTCAGTCGTACCCCTTGGTTGGCTGTAGGGTTACAGTTCGTCCTCTTGTTCCTCTTCCTGCTATGGCAACAAAACCAACGTTTTGGTTCACTCTTTTTAGAAAAAGAACCCGTCTCAAGTGACAGTGCCGTCTACATTGCAGCCCTCGCAAGCGTTCTTCAGCGGGCGCAGCAGCGGCAGTTTGTCCTAGAACAGCTGCAAGATCGCCTCCGCTATGATTTAGCCAGTCCACTCGGCCTTGCTGCCAATCGTCACCATCTTCCTAAGGATGTAGAACTCATTCAAGCGTGGCAGACGGCAACGGGGCGATCGCCTGACTCCCTGCAAGACCTCCTCAGTATTCCCCACAGCATTGATGATGCTCAGCTACTCAAATGGCTAGAGCAGGCCGCTAATGTCCTACAGGCTCTGAAAACAGCTACCTGATTGCCCTAAGTAAGAATTCACAGTCTAGCCCTTCGGCTTTGTCTTCACGCACACTGGCCCATAGACAAGGGCTTGGCACGCCAAGCGATAATTTTCTGGCTTACGGCGGAGCTTGCGCTCTTCCACTGGCGTGCAGGGCGAAAGGTGTTCCATGCCCTCGACAATCTCAACAATACACGTGCCACACTGGCCATAGCCCCCACAATTAAAGAGCTTGCCCTTGAGGGTATAAAGGTCAACCCCCGCTTCCATTGCTTTTAAGCGCAGATTCGCGCCGTTGGCAGCAATAATTTCTTTGTTTTCGTTAACAAACTTAATATTTGTGGCCACAAATTCAGCTTTGCTTGCCATAGGAACCTACGCTAGTTACCATTCTTAATACATTCTCATTTTGGCAGAAAAACTGCCCAACCGTAGCTGAAGTTACGGGTAAATTGGCCGTTAAACTCTTAGTAGGGAAGCGGTTGTTACCGTGATCCGGCTGCTTAATAAAATTTGTTCATGCAAACGCTAAATTTTTGTATAGGAGGAGCGTAGTCAATGGGACTACCCTGGTACCGAGTCCACACTGTCCTGATCAATGATCCAGGGCGGTTGATTGCGGCCCACCTGATGCACACGGCATTGGTCGCCGGTTGGGCAGGGTCGATGGCTCTTTATGAGCTAGCTATTTTTGATCCCAGTGATCCAGTTCTCAACCCAATGTGGCGGCAGGGAATGTTTGTGTTGCCCTTCATGGCACGGTTGGGGGTCACAGGGTCTTGGAGCGGTTGGAGTATTACAGGCGAAACGGGAATTGACCCCGGCTTTTGGAGCTTTGAAGGGGTTGCCCTTGCCCACATTGTGCTCTCGGGTCTGTTGTTCTTGGCGGCCTGCTGGCACTGGGTCTATTGGGATCTCGAACTCTTCCGCGATCCTCGCACCGGTGAGCCGGCACTCGACTTGCCGAAAATGTTTGGCATTCACCTATTCCTTGCCGGTTTGCTTTGCTTTGGCTTTGGTGCTTTTCACCTGACGGGTCTCTTTGGCCCTGGGATGTGGGTCTCTGACCCCTATGGCTTGACGGGCAGTGTTCAGCCTGTGGCACCCGAATGGGGACCCGATGGCTTTAACCCCTATAACCCCGGTGGTGTGGTGGCTCACCATATCGCCGCAGGCATTGTCGGTATTATTGCCGGCCTATTTCACCTCTTGGTGCGTCCGCCCCAACGCCTTTACAAAGCGCTGCGCATGGGGAACATTGAAACCGTACTCTCCAGCAGCATTGCTGCCGTCTTCTTTGCCGCCTTTGTTGTTGCCGGCACGATGTGGTATGGCAGTGCCACCACGCCCATTGAACTCTTTGGGCCAACTCGCTATCAGTGGGACAGTGGCTACTTCCAACAGGAAATTAACCGCCGCGTGCAGGCCTCTCTTGCCAGTGGTGCCACCCTTGAAGAGGCTTGGTCGGCGATTCCAGAAAAACTGGCCTTCTACGATTACATTGGCAATAACCCCGCTAAAGGTGGTTTGTTCCGTACCGGCCCGATGAACAAAGGGGATGGAATTGCCCAAGCTTGGAAAGGCCATGCCGTCTTCCGCAACAAGGAGGGTGAAGAACTCTTTGTCCGTCGGATGCCTGCCTTTTTTGAGAGCTTCCCTGTGGTTCTCACCGACAAAAATGGTGTCGTCAAGGCCGATATTCCTTTCCGTCGTGCGGAGTCGAAGTATAGCTTTGAGCAACAGGGGGTTACCGTCAGCTTCTACGGTGGTGAATTGAATGGCCAAACCTTCACCGATCCGCCCACCGTCAAGAGCTATGCCCGTAAAGCCATCTTCGGTGAGATCTTTGAATTCGATAAAGAAACCCTCAACTCCGACGGCATCTTCCGCACCAGTCCCCGTGGCTGGTTTACCTTTGCCCATGCGGTGTTTGCCTTGCTCTTCTTCTTTGGCCACATTTGGCATGGTGCCCGTACCCTGTTTCGCGATGTCTTCTCTGGGATTGATCCCGAACTGTCGCCGGAGCAAGTGGAATGGGGCTACTACCAAAAGGTGGGCGATGTCACCACTCGTCGCAAAGAAGCTGTCTAGTCATTCCTAGGGGCCTACTATGGAAACCATCACCTACGTTTTCATCTTTGCTTGCATTATTGCGCTGTTCTTCTTTGCCATCTTCTTCCGTGAGCCTCCTCGGATCACTAAGAAGTAGCCTCTAACCCATCACAAATCGGTCTTTAATACTCACCGATCGCTCCTGCGGTCGGTTTTTTTGATTTTTATTTGATGTTCAGAGGGATGCTACCTGCCGATTCCTGAATCTTTCGCTCTCGAAGCCACGGTTTCTGGTACAGTCTTTATGGCATGGTGGGACGGCCAAGCTTGTTGTCTGTCAATCGCTAAGGAGAAAGCTCTGAGTACGCGAGTCATTATTGTCCGCCACGGTGAAAGCACGTTTAATGTTCAAGAGCGGGTGCAAGGTCACAGTGATGCCTCTTCCCTCACGGAGCGCGGTCATTGGATGGCAGCCCAAGTGGGTCTTGCCCTGCGGGGCATTCCCATCCGCAAGATTTACACCAGTCCCCTGAAACGGGCACAGGAAACTGCAGAGGGTATCTATGCTCAGCTCCAAAACCCTGAACTCCAGCCACCCCATTCCCTTGATTTACTTAAAGAGATTGCCCTGCCGGCTTGGGAAGATCTACCCTTTGCCGAAGTAAAGGCACGGTTCCCAGAGGACTATCGCCGTTGGCAGGAAGCGCCAGAGACCTTGATGATGAGCATTACGACAGAGAATGGCCAAACCAAGGAGTTTTTCCCGTTATTGGATCTCTACGATCGCGCCGCCATGGTCTTGGAAGCACTGCTGGCAGCCCACGACAATGAAACGATTGTTATTGTGGGTCACAGTGGCATGAATCGTGCCCTGATTTGCACCGCTCTCGGCTTGGGGGTCAAGGGCTATCTGCGACTGCAACAGGCCAATGGCGGCATCAGTGTCTTAAATTTCGGCAATGGCCTGCGGCAACCGGCCCAACTGCAAGCCCTCAATCTTACAAGTCATCTCAATGATCCCTTTCCGCAGCCTCGCTTCAAGGAGCAAGCCCTACGTATCTTTCTGGTGCGCCACGGTGAAACCGACTGGAACCGCGAGGGACGCTTCCAAGGGCAGATTGATGTCCCCCTCAATGAGAATGGCCGTGCCCAAGCGGCGGCGGTGGCCGAATTCCTTAAGGAGGTGCCCCTCCACCATGCCTTGAGTAGTCCTCTGTTGCGTCCCAAGGAGACCGCTTTGGCGATTTTGCAGTATCACCCCGGCGTTGAACTGGCGTTGGAGCCTGCCCTTGTGGAGATTAGCCACGGCGATTGGGAGGGCAAGTTTGAAGCGGAGGTGGAGGCGGCCTATCCGGGGGAACTGCAACGCTGGCGGACAACCCCTGCCGTCGTGCAAATGCCCAATGGCGAAAACCTACCACAGGTGCGCGATCGCGTGGTTCAGGCGTGGGAACGGTGGCTGAAACGCTGGACCACCAATGCACCCACCCCCCACCATGTCTTGGTTGTGGCTCACGATGCCACCAATAAGGTGTTGCTCTGCCACATCGTCGGCTTGGGCATTGAAAACTTCTGGCTCTTTAAGCAGGGGAATGGCAGTGTCACGGTGATTGACTATCCCCTCAAGGGAGGTCTGCCGCGATTACAGGCCGTGAATATCACCACCCATTTAGGGGGCATATTGGATCGAACGGCAGCAGGAGCCTTGTAGGCCATGGTGTGGCGACTGTTGCAACAGGTGCGGCTGCTGGATCCCGTCAACCGCCAAGATCAACACGTGGATGTGCTGCTGGAGGATGATCAACTGGTGGCGATCGCCCCCGCGGCCGTGCCCCCTGACGCGGAAATCATCCCAGCCACCGATTGGGTTTTGGCACCGCCCTTGGTGGATCTCTACAGCCACAGTGGTCAGCCGGGGTATGAGGCGCGAGAAACCCTCGACAGCCTTTTGGCCGCCGCTGCTGCCGGGGGGGTGCAGCATTTAACCCTATTGCCGACCACCGAACCGGTGATGGATAATCCGGCAGTCTGGCAAGCGCTACGGCAACAGGTGCCGGCCACCGCTTGGACAAAGGTACGGGTATGGGGCGCCCTGACGCAGGGGGGCAAGGGGCTGGCGCTCACCGATTTGGGGGAACTGGCCGCCGCTGGCGTAGTCGGCTTCTGTGAGAACCGGGGATTGACCCATTGGCCTTTGCTACAGCGGGCGCTGACCTATCTCCAGCCCTTCGGCAAGCCGGTGGCGCTGTGGCCTTTTGATCCGGCCTTGGCGGCGAATGGGGTAGCGCGGCAAAGTGGAGTCGCCACGCGTTTAGGGCTGGTGGAGCAACCGGTCTGCTGTGAAACCATTCCCCTCTTGGCGATTTTGGAATTGGCCCGCACGGTCTCAACCCCGATTCACCTCATGCGATTATCAACCGCTCGCAGTGTGGAGATTCTCACTAACGAGAAGCCCCCTCACGTCAGTGCCAGTGTGGCATGGCTGCACTTACTTTTTACAGTGGAGGATTTAACCGATTACGATCCCAATTTGCGCCTTGAGCCGCCTCTGGGAACGGCCGAGGATCGCCAAGCACTCATCGCAGGCATCAAACGTGGGGTCATTGAGGCGATCGCCATTGACCATACGCCCCTGCTTTACGAAGAAAAAATGGTTTCCTTTGCCGAGGCCCTCCCCGGCGCCATTGGCCTTGAATTGGCCCTCCCTGCCCTCTGGCAGGAACTGGTTGCCAAGGAATACCTGAGTGCCCTTGAGCTTTGGCATGCCCTCAGTACGGCGCCGGCGCGGATTTTGGGCATTGAGCCACCCCGCCTAGAGCTCAACAGTCGCAACTTCGTTCTATTTGATCCGACGGTCACTTGGACGGTGACCCACCAAAGCCTGCGATCGCGCGCCGGCAATACCCCCTTTTGGCAGCAATCTCTACGGGGTCAACTGGTGCCCTTTTCCCCCAGCATCCACTCTGGTCGCACCCACTGATCAAACTCCTCGGCCGTAAGGTACCCCAATTCCACCGCCGCTTCCTTAAGGGTCTTACCTTCGCGGTAGGCCTTTTGGGCGACTGCCGCTGCCTTGTCGTAGCCGATATGGGAATTCAAGGCCGTCACCAACATGAGGGATTGCTCTAGGTAAGCCTGAATTTGCTTGCGATTGGGTTCAATGCCCACCAGACAAAACTGGGTAAAGGTTCGCCCCGCATCGCTCAGAAGCTCAATGGAGTGCAGCACATTGTGAATGATCAAGGGCTTAAAAACATTCAGTTCAAAGTTCCCTTGACTACCGGCAATGCCCACTGCCGCATCGTTGCCCATCACCTGCACACACACCATGGTCAGGGCTTCACATTGGGTGGGGTTCACCTTGCCCGGCATGATGGATGACCCCGGTTCGTTGGCCGGCAGAATCAGCTCGCCGATGCCGCAACGGGGGCCTGAGGCCAACCAGCGAATATCGTTGGCCATTTTCATCATGGCCGCCGCCAAGGTTTTCAGGGCACCGCTGAGCATCACCAAGGGATCATGGGCGGCCAAGGCGGCAAAGGGATTTTCTGCCCTGCGGAAGGGATACCCCGTCATTTGCGCCACCTCCGCAGCCACGCGATCGCCAAAGCCCGGCGGCGCATTCAGACCCGTCCCGACGGCGGTACCACCGATGGCAAGAGGATAGAGATGCTCTAATACGTACTCAATATGGGCTTGACAGGCGGCAATTTGACTGGCGTAACCTGAGAATTCCTGGCCCAGGGTGAGAGGTACTGCATCCATAAGGTGGGTGCGCCCGATTTTAATAATGTCCGCAAAGGCTGTCACTTTTTCCTCCAATACTGCCCGTAGATGCCGCAGCATCGGCAGCAGTCGCTCCTGAAGCTGAATCACCGTGGCAATATGCATCGCCGAGGGGAACGTGTCATTGGAGGACTGGCTACAGTTCACATGATCATTGGGGTGAATCGGCGTTTTGCTCCCCTTGACTCCTCCTGCCAGTTCAATGGCACGGTTGGCAATCACCTCGTTGACGTTCATGTTGGTTTGGGTACCGCTGCCCGTCTGCCAGATGGAGAGGGGAAACTGATCATCCCAACGTCCCTCAATGACCTCGGTGGCAGCTTGAATAATCCAGGCTGCCTTATCGGGAGCCAAAACCCCCAGATCCCAGTTGGCGATCGCAGCTGCTTTCTTCAGCCGTGCCATGGCATGGATCACCTCAAGGGGCATCCGCAGGCCACCAATGGAAAAATATTTTAGGGAACGTGCCGTTTGTGCCCCCCAATAGCAGTCTGCCGGTACCTCAACGGCGCCAAGGGAATCGTATTCTAGGCGAGTTTGCGTCGTCATTCAAAATCAATCAAACTAAAAAACCAGTCGAACTAAGGCGTGGGGCGCTGTATGCTGCGATGTTCCGAATAATATCCTAGAAGTATTTGGGGACATTAAATGACATTAAACGTCCGACTGGGGTTGCCATATTGAAGCAAAAAATGGGGCGGAGCGCAAAACCCTTCATGCTGTAGGGCGATCGCCACAAGACAAAACGCGCGCAGCAGGGCTGAGTGTTTTTTTTTCAGATGACCCTAGCAGTTTTAATTTTGGCGGATGTGATCCGTCGCTTTATAGCAGATAGGACGCCAGCGGCCGATTGGATGATGGCGATCGCGCTCCTTGAACTGGTGGTCAATGGCTACTGCCTTTATCTGATTGCCAAACATCGGCCAGGGGAAGTCCCTCTGCACGCGAGTTGGATTTTTACCCAAAATGACGTGATTGCCGATGTCAGTGTGATGATCGCCGGGGGTTGGTTGTCCTCTTTCAGTCCCCTTATCCTGACTTGATTGTGGGATTTGGCATCGCCGGCCTTGTGCTCTGGGGAGGGATTCGCATTGTGCGGGATGCCAAGCAAGTCGTGAGGAGCAGCCCTGTAGAATAAGTAGGGTTACTTTTGGGGAAGTCTCCTGTGAGCGCACCGGCGATCGCCATCATTGACTACGATATGGGCAACCTGCATTCCGTTAGTAAAGCCCTTGAGGTGGTGGGGGCAAAGCCCCTGGTGAGCGATCGCCCCGATGACATTGTTACCGCTGATGCCGTGGTTCTTCCCGGGGTCGGTGCCTTTGACCCGGCCATGACCCATCTCCACCGGCGAGGACTGGTGCCCGTCATTCACCAAGTGATTCAGCAGGGGATGCCTTTCCTAGGGATTTGCCTTGGCCTTCAAGTACTCTTTGAATCAAGTGAAGAAGGAAAAGAACCCGGTCTTGGTCTCTTTGCCGGCACAGTCAAGCGCTTTCACGCCGAACCCGGCCTCACGATTCCCCACATGGGCTGGAATCAACTCACCCTAACGCAATCTGACTGTCCCCTCTGGCAAGATTTACCACCCACCCCTTGGGTGTATTTTGTCCACTCCTACTTTGTTGTCTCCGATGATCCAGAGCTAGTGGCCGCCACTGTGTGCCATGGTCGGCAAACCGTCACAGGGGCGATCGCTTGTAAGAATGTCTTTGCCTGTCAATTTCACCCCGAAAAGTCCGGCAAGGTTGGTCTGCAAGTGCTGCGTAACTTTGTGAATTTCGTCCGGCGGCCATCCCCTTAGGATGGGCACCCCCCTTCCCTACCGATAACCATAGAAGCGGGTGGCAAAGTTTTGCGATCGCGTAGGAGAGAGTTGACGCGCTTTCAAAATCGCGGCAGTAAGAAACACATAGGCCAAAATTCCCACCCCTGCCAACCCCATCGGTCCAAAACGGGCCGCAGCCGTATTCCAAAGGGCATGGAGAAAGGCCGCCAACCCAAGGCCAACCGTTAAGATTAAGGGTGCCCAACGGGGACGCAACACACTCAGTCCCACACAATAGCCCAAATAGCCGGTGTAGGCCATGTGCCCCGTCAGCGATCCCAATACCCGTGGAATCAGCACTTGCAGCCCGGCTAAAGAACCAAATTGACCGGCAATACCGGGGACATACTGCCCAAGGGTTTCCGTCCACGTAAAACCGAGGCCGGCAGCGGCTCCTAAGAGAATGCCATCGAGGGGTTCCCAGACCCCCACCTTTTGTTTCCACGGACTAGGGAGCGATCGCCCTAAGCCGTAGGCCACGACCATCGGTAAAGCCTTGAGTAGCTCTTCCATGAGTCCGGCACCAATGAAGTTGCGGCCGAATAACACCCAAAATGATGGATGGGGTGGATGCAGTTGGCCGGGTAAAACGGTGCGAAACAGATAGATCATTGCCGGTAATATCGGGCTTTGGAGAATTAGAATTTCCAGCGTCAACGTGCCCAGGAGAACCCATACAGGTTTGCGTTTGCCGCAGAGCTGATAGATGAAGTAATAGGCGGCACTGCCTAAGTAGAGCGCCAAGATGACTTTGAAGGCAGCGGGGGAACCGGCAGTGGTAAAGAGTAGGATGACGGCAACAACCGTGATAATTCCCGGTACCAAATAGGCTTTGCGCATCCAATCGGGATTGATTGCGAAAATCGGTAGGAGTTGGGTGAGGGTGAGGGGTTGATCGGGCTGGGTGCTCGCCACTTCGGTGAGGGGGAGGTATTCTAGAACAAATTCAGGCCCTTGGCGTCCCAATTGAATGCGATCGCCGGCATTGAGCAAGGTGGGTGTCTTTACTCGCCGTTGATTGACATAGGTACCGTTGACACTTCCGAGGTCGGCGATCGCCCACACGGGAATGCTACCCCGCTTTTGACAGGTAAGTTGGGCATGGTGGCGGGAAACAGAAGTATAGATGTGAGCGTCAAGGACAATATGACAGGTAGCGGGGTCACGGCCGATAATCGTCACATCCTCTTGGGAGAGCCAAAACTGCCCCATTTCAGGGGAGACTTGCCGCAGCACACCCGCATACTTTAGCGTTGGATTAAGGGGGGAGCGATCGCGATTCATTCCTACCCGCATCAACTGCAAGGGGGACGGTGAGAATCCCAAAGTCCTACCTGCTCAGCACTCACACTCACTATACACTGGTCGCTTGATACTTCCCTTCATCAGGAGGGCGAGCAGAAGCCCCAAGTGTCCCTATCTTCGCTTTAAGAGACAGAGTTGACAAAAGGCAGCACTTTCCACGAAAATAAGAATCTGCTGATTCGGGGCTATAGCTCAGTTGGTAGAGCACTTCAATGGCATTGAAGGGGTCAGCGGTTCGAGTCCGCTTAGCTCCATTAATAAAGAACCCTGCTTCTAAGCAATGAGTGAGTCCGCAACCCAGTCTGAATTGAGTCAAGTCTTGGAGTCCATCCAAGGCATTCAGCATGCTATCCAGCAAATTGATAAAAAGCTAGACATCCACATTGCCACCACAAATGAGCGCTTTCAACGCCTTGAAGAGAAAATAGATACCGTCGAAGGGAAGCTAGAGCAGCAGATTAATGCCGTTGAAGCCAAACTAGAGCAGCGGATTAATGCTGTTGAAGCCAAACTAGAGCAACGGATCAATGCTGTAGAATCAAGACTAGAACAGCGGATTAGTACCGTTGAATCAAAGTTAGAGCAGCAAATCAAGACCGTTGAGTCCAGGTTAGAGCAGCGGATTAGTGCCGTTGAATCAAAACTAGAGCAGCAAATCAAGGCTGTGGAGTCTAGGTTAGAACAGCAGATTAGCGCCGTTGAGTCGAAGCTAGAGCAGCAAATCAAGACTCTGGAACAGCGGATTAGTGCCATTGAAGCCAAGTTAGAGCAGCAAATTAAGAACGCGGAAGCGCAATTGGGACAGCGCATCTCCACCATTGAGGTGACGTTGCAGGACATTGCCAAACGCCAAGCAGGAACAGATGCGCGCCTCTGGGGATTTCTGGTGGCGCTCTTAATCGCCACCGTGGGCTTGCTGGCCAAACTATTGATGTTTGATCTGCCCCAACCCTAGGGGAGAGCTTGCTGGCGCAAGATGCGCAGGAGCTTTTCTAGATGCTCTGGTAGGGGGGCGATCGCCACAACCTCCTCACCCGTCCGTGGATGCTGCAACCGGAGGCGATAGGCATGGAGGGCTTGGCCGGGAAGCTTCACTTTTAGCGGTGTGCCTCGGCCATAGAGGGGATCTCCCAACAGCGGCCAACCGAGATGGGCAGCGTGAACGCGGATTTGATGGGTGCGGCCGGTTTCAAGGTGAAACTCCACAAGGGCACAGTGGCGAAAGCGCTCCTTCACGTACCAGTGGGTAATAGCGAGGCGACCTTTTTCAGGAGGCACCACTGCCATCTTCTTGCGATCCACCGGATGACGCCCGATCGGCGTGCTCACAGTCCCCCTGTCTTGGGAAGGCTGGCCATAAACCACCCCAAGGTAGTGGCGCTGCATTTGCCGCGCTTTCAATTGTTGTTGCAGATGGGATAGGGCAAACTCCGTTTTGGCGACAACCATAACGCCGGAGGTGTCTTTGTCTAAGCGATGCACGATTCCCGGCCGCTGCACACCGCCAATCCCCGTCAAATGCGGACAGTGGGCCAATAAACCGTGAACCAGTGTTCCGTGGCTATGACCCGGCGCAGGATGCACCACTAAATTCACCGGTTTATCGAGAATCAGCAGTTCATCATCCTCGTAGAGAATGCGCAGGGGCAGGGGTTCAGGGGTTAACGTCGGTGGCTCCGGCTCAGGCAGCACCACTTCGAGGAGTTCACCGCCACTGAGGGGCTGATTTTTGCGATCGCACACTTGGCCGTTGAGGCGCACATGCCCCTGTTGGATCAATTGCTGCCAGCGCGATCGCGACAGTTCAGGATGCTGTTGGGCAAGGAAGGTATCGAGGCGATCACCCCCCTTTTCTACTCGAAAGGTCAGCGCTGTCGTCATGCCCCCCAACTACACCAGCGTATGCCCAAGGGCTAAACCCACCACCAACATCCCTAACACCAGAAAGGGCTGAGCGCTGGCTTGATACTTCACATCGTTTTTCAGAGGATCCCGCAGGAAGTACATATCCTGAAACACGATTTGGGGAATAATCAGCAAAATCAGCAGCACGGCGTAAAGATTGGCATGAATCACCATCAAGTAACCTGCAATTCCCAACTGGAAAATGTCAATCATCAAGACACAGATCCATGCAGCGGTGGTGACGCCAAACATGACAGGTAAGGATGCCAAGCCTAGTTGGCGATCGCCCTCAACACTTTTGAAGTCGTTGACAATGGCAATGCCCAAGCCGGCCAGACTGTAGATCAACGTTAAGATCACAATTGTCGGCGTCAATTCCCCAAACAGCGCGTGACCGGCCCACCATGGCAACGCAATGTAGCTTGCCCCCAGAGCATAATTACCGAGCCAACCGTTCTTTTTCAGCTTCAGCGGTGGTGCAGAGTAAATATAGGCCAAAAAGCCCCCCAGCAAGGCAATTTTGGTCACGGGGAACGTGGGATGGTCAGCCCATAGATCCAGTAAAACAGCTAGACCCAAGCCCGTAAGAACGAGGAAGACAATCTGCACCCGCACTTGATTAAGGGAAATCGCCCCCGAAGGAATCGGGCGGTAGGGTTCATTGATCGCATCAATCTCGCGATCGTAGTAATCGTTGAGGGTTTGCGTATAGCCGGCCATCAAAGGCCCCGACAGCAGCATACAGGTGGCTGCCTTGAGAACATCCTCCAGACTCCATGTAAATTGCCCCGACGAAGCGGCACCACAGATGACTCCCCACATGAGGGGAATCCACGTAATCGGCTTCATCAATTGCAAGCGAATTTTCCAGATATTGGTCTCACCGCTTTTGGCACCTTTCATCCCCAGCAGTTGCCGTGCTGCCGCTGTGGTGCTTTCCGTCGAGGTTGAAGTCGTCGTTGAATCGGGCGTTTCCGTCATAGCGCTTGTTGTGCTTAGCCATCACCTCACTGATTATAGTCGTTTCCCCTTCCGCCACCTAGGGTCTCTGGAGTGGGGACGATGTTAAGAGTTATCGTCCTGAATTTGCCGATCGCCCGCACCGTAGGTCAGGATAGAAGCAAGATCGCTTTCAAAATCTTTCAGCGCTAGCGGAACAGCCCCAACTGATGCCATGACCCGTGTATCCATCCCTGAGCATCTTAAACGCGCTTTACCGGCGATCATTGCGACGGCAATTGCCACGGTGGGCGTCCTAACACTGCGGCCGGTTGGCCTATTGGAACCTTTGGAATTGAGAGCCTATGACCAATGGCTGCGCTGGCGATCGACACCGGCCACCTCGCAGCGACTTTTAATTGTCGGGATTACTGAAGCTGACATTCAAACCCTCAAGCAGTACCCGATTCCCGACGAAGTGCTCATTCAAGCCGTCAATGAATTGCAGGAGCACCAGCCTAAGGTCATTGGCATTGATATTTTTCGCGATTTTCCTGTTCCCGACCGCTTCAAACCGCCGACCGACGTGCTCCCCTCCTTGGGGCGGGTGATGCTGACCCAGCCGAACACTGTCATTGTCTGCAAAGTAGGGAGCGAAGCGGATTCCGGAATCGCGCCTCCCGCTGGACTGCCGAATGAGCAGGTGGGGTTTGCTGACATTCCGATTGATGATGATGGGGTGGTGCGCCGTGCCATTCTTGCCAGCCAGCCCGAAGCTCGCGATCGCTGCTCTACCCCTCAGTCCTTTGCCCTTGCCTTAGCGCGTGTTTTTCTGGGGATGAATCCCCAAGCCGTAGCTCAGAACCGCCTTGAATTGGGAACAGCCCGCTTTCAGGCCTTAACCAGTCACTGGGGGGGCTACAACAATCTAGATGCTGCCGGGTTTCAAATCTTGATCAACTATGCCCACCCCACCCAGCCCTATGAAACAGTCACCCTAAGCGAGGTGCTGACAGGTCAAGTGCTGCCCTCAAAGGTGCGCGATCGCGCTGTGCTCATTGGTCTTACCGGCAGCAGTAGCAACGACAAGTTTTTGATTCCAATTACATTGCCAGGGAAAACCAACCGCCTTACCCCCGGTGTTGTGGTTCAAGCAGCGATTCTTGAAGATTTGCTGGCAGCGGCTCTGGATAACCGTTCTCCCATAGGAACATGGCCACAGGAGGCGATCGCCCTTTGGATTCTCGCTTGGTCTGCCCTCGGTGCTCTGATTATCGCCAAGGGACACCGCTGGGTAATTGCGCCGCTGTTGGTGGCTGGGGGACTGGGTCTCAGTGGCCTCACATTTCTGCTCTTCTTACAGGGGAGTTGGATTCCGCTGGTGGCGCCTCTCGTTGGCTTTGGCAGTGCGGCAGTTTTAATGCTGGGCTATCGTGCCTTGAGTCCTGCTGAATCCTCCTCTACCCCCTCTACGCCAACAGCTGTCCCCAGTGCCCTCTCAGCCACTCCCTTGGAGTTAATTACTGAAGGCGTCAGTCAATCAACCACACCCGAATCAGCCCCCATTTTGGAAATCCCCGAAACCTCGCCAACGGAAGTCTCGCGCTTAGAGACGGATGCCAACGCAACGGTGCTGCAACCCGAAACAGCAATTTCCTTTACCCCCATCCAACCCACCCCACCCCCTGCTGCTGGAGATAAACTCCACACCGCACCCACCCTCCTCACCTCCGTCGTGAATCAAATTCCGCCCACAGAGATCCGCGAGACGCCACCACAGCCTATCACCGAGAGGGAAACCTTTTTAGTGGTTCATCCTGACGAAGCTGACACGTCTGCCCCAGAATTGCCAGAACGCCCCCTAACGACTCCTGAACCGAGGGGTGTCGATCTCCCTGAAACCCAAGTTGTCATTCGTGAATCTAAAACTACGCGCGAATCAACGGATTCCTCAGTCATTCCCTCGACACCGCTTCCTGATTTACCGGAAACCCAACTGACAGTTCCCGAAGCCTTAACAACGATGCCAGAGACCCCTGGTATCCCCCATAGCAATTTGACTGAAACAGAACTCACTCTTCCTGAGCCGCTGACTACCTCAGAACTGACCTCCACACCGTCAACCCAATTCGCAACCAGTGTGGACTTGCCTGAAACACAACTGTCCATCCCTCAGACCTTAAGTCCAGCAGAATTAATTTCAGCTCCTGTGACGAGGGGGGACATTCCTGAAACACAACCGTCTATTGCTGAGATACCACCAGACATTGCCTCAACCCCACCTACTCAATTCGCAACCAGTGCCGACTTGCCTGAAACCCAATTGTCGATTCCAGATGCTCCGAGGGGAGACCTACCGGAAACACAACCATCCAACCCTGCCCCCTTGACTTCGGCACCTGCGGATCCCATCCAGCTTCCAGAGGTGATTCCCCCCACGACAGTCCCCTCGCCGGCACCTCCAACCACAGAGACCCAAACCCCGAGCAGCACTCAACCAAAAACCACCGTCATTTCTGACATTACTGAAGAACCCAGTGAACCTCTACCACAAACTGTTGGGGGACGTTACCGTGTCCTGAGTCAACTGGGGGAAGGAGGATTTGGGCGCACGTTCTTGGCTGCCGATTTACACCTGCCGGATCATCCGATTTGCGTCGTCAAGCAGTTGGTTCCCTCCCGTAAGGATGAACGTTTTTTGGCTATTGCCCGTCGTCTCTTTCAGCGGGAAGCAGAAACGTTAGCCCAATTGGGTCGGCACGAGCGTATCCCTCGATTACTAGCTTACTTTGAGGAGGGGGGATATTTCTATCTCACTCAAGAGTATGTGGATGGCGAATCGCTCAAAGAGGAGTTTGAAAAGAAAATTACCCTCTCCCAAGCCGAAGCCCTCGCCATTCTCAAGAGTATTCTGGAGATTTTGCAGTACGTGCATCAGTTTGGCGTGGTGCATCGAGATATTAAGCCCGCCAATATCATGCGCCGCCACAGTGATCAACAACTGTTTTTGATTGACTTTGGGGCGGTACGCCATGTCCAGCCGGAGGACTTACTTCAGCACGGCAAATATACCATCTCGATTGGAACCCGTGGCTACGCCCCTAGCGAGCAAATGGCAGGACGACCTGTAATTGCTAGTGATATTTACTCTTTGGGCATGGTGATTGTTGAAGGCCTGACGGGACTGGCTCCGATGGATTTGCCCTCTGACCCCCACACGGGGGACATTGTCTGGCAGCCGGGACGGCATCTTTCACCACAGTTTGTTGCCATTATCAATAAAATGATCAAGTACAATTTTCGCGATCGCTACCAGAGTGCTGAAGAGGTGCTCACTGACTTGGCCAAAGCTGGACTTTAAGTAAGTAACATCGTAGAGACTCAGCATTTCACCGCTGTGGAGGGGACTTGCAGTTCTTATTTACGCGGCTAAATCGTTGTGAAAAAAGGCTGTATGATAGATAGTACCGTTTCCTTTTTTTTACATTAGACACTTTGGAGGCATCGCAACGTGGCTGGAACGACAGGAGAACGACCATTTTCCGACATTATTACCAGTGTCCGTTATTGGGTGATTCACAGCATCACCATTCCGGCGTTGTTTATTGCCGGCTGGCTCTTTGTCAGCACCGGCTTGGCCTATGATGTGTTTGGCACACCCCGCCCCGATAGCTACTATGCTCAGGAACAGCGGTCAATTCCTCTGGTGACTGATCGCTTTGAAGCCAAACAACAAGTCGAAACCTTTTTAGAACAGTTGAAGTAGGATTGCCATGACCAGTAACACACCCAATCAAGAACCCGTTTCTTACCCGATTTTTACGGTCCGCTGGTTGGCCGTTCATACCCTTGCTGTGCCCACGATTTTCTTCCTCGGGGCGATCGCGGCAATGCAGTTTATCCAACGTTAGGAAGGTACAGCCATGGAACCGAATCCAAATCGTCAGCCTGTCGAACTGAATCGCACATCCCTCTATCTAGGGTTGCTGCTGATCTTCGTCCTTGCGTTGCTCTTTTCAAGCTACTTCTTTAACTAAAGATCTGCTCTATAACCGAATCTGCTTAGGAGGAATTGATCATGTTGTCTGAAGGCGGACGTATCCCCCTGTGGGTTGTGGCAACGGTGGCCGGCATGGGGGTAATTGTCATTGTTGGGCTGTTCTTCTATGGTGCCTACGCTGGTCTTGGCTCCTCCCTCTAGAGGTTGGGGTCTTGGCGCGTACGCAATTGTAGCCAAATGAGTCCAAGGGTGACGCCCAAAAGAATCGTTGCTGCCGCAGCGGCATAACCAAAGTCAAATAATGCGAAGGCCTGTTGGTAAATATAAAATACCAGCAGGTTTGTTGTATCTAAGGGGCCGCCACCGGTTACCACATAGACCTGTTCAAAACTGCGCAAGGTAAAAATGGTGGTTGTCACAAAGACGAGAACTAACGTGGGTCGCAGCCCCGGCAGGGTAATGTAGCGAAACTGTTGCCAGGCGTTGGCACCATCGAGAAGAGCCGCTTCGTAGCGATCGCGGGGAATCGTTTGCAATCCTGCCAAAAAGATAACTAGGTTAAACCCCAACTGCTTCCAGCTACTGAGCAAAATCAGCACCGGCATTGCCCAAGTGGGGTCACTCAGCCAAGCAATGGGTTCACCCCCTAAACTTTGCACCAGTTGGTTCACTGGGCCATTGGTTTGAAACAGCCAACGAAACCCTAAACCGGCCGCAACAATTGAGGTCATTGTCGGCAAAAAGTAGGCTGTACGCAACAGATCCCGCCCCACAATCGCTTGATTCAGACCCACCGCCAACAGGAGGGGCAGCACAATTGTCGGCAGAACAGTTGCCCCTGTGAAATAGAGGGTATTGCCGATGACTTGCCAAAAGTCTGGACTGAGGAACAACTGTTGATAGTTCTGGAGGCCAACCCAGCGCACCCCTTCTTGACTAAAACTACCCGTCGTAAAACTCAGATAGACAAGGTACAAAATCGGCAAAAAAACAAAAATTGTCAGAAACAAAAGTGCAGGTAAAAGGAAGAACCAAGCTACCCCGATCGGTGACCAAAAAACATCCCCTAACCGTAGGAATTGCGATCGCGCCATTGGCAAAGATGATGACCTCAAAATTCGTCTTTGTTGTTATAAATTCAATCCTAGGGTAGTGGCTGCCGAAATTGGAAATGATAAGATTGAATCAAAATACACGCCATCTTGGGGAGATGCTGTGATTCACACTGCGCCATTGCCCACGACGACCCCCTCTCATATCTCTGATCATAGTCGTCTAAAGCTGTTTTCGGGTTCTGCCAATACTGCCCTTGCTCAGGAAATTGCCCGTTACCTCGGTATTGATCTCGGCCCCATGGTGCGCAAGCGATTTGCCGATGGGGAGCTGTATGTGCAGATTCAAGAATCCATTCGCGGTTGTGATGTTTACTTGATCCAGCCCTGCTGCCGACCCGTCAATGATCACTTGATGGAACTGCTGATCATGGTGGATGCCTGCCGTCGCGCTTCGGCTCGCCAAGTGACTGCGGTGATTCCCTACTATGGCTATGCCCGTGCCGATCGCAAGACCGCTGGCCGTGAGTCCATTACTGCTAAGTTGGTGGCTAATCTGATTACCCAAGCGGGGGCAAGTCGGGTGCTAGCAATGGATCTACACTCCGCGCAAATTCAGGGCTACTTTGATATCCCTGTGGATCATGTCTATGCCTCACCAGTTCTCCTTGACTACCTGCGCGGCAAAAATCTTGAGGATATTGTCGTCGTGTCCCCCGATGTGGGTGGGGTGGCCCGTGCCCGTGCCTTTGCCAATAAGCTGGATGATGCGCCCCTCGCCATTATTGATAAACGACGCCAAGCCCACAATGTGGCCGAAGTGATGAATGTGGTGGGGGATGTGAAGGGAAAAACGGCAGTGCTCGTGGATGACATGATTGATACAGCAGGCACGATTTTAGAAGGGGCACGATTACTGCGGCGGGAAGGTGCTAAGGAAGTCTATGCCTGTGCGACACACGCTGTATTTTCACCGCCGGCGATCGAGCGCCTCCAAGGAGGGGATTTTGAAGAGGTGATTGTTACCAACACGATTCCTGTACCGGAGACGCAACGCTTCCCTCAACTCACGGTACTCTCGGTAGCGAGTATTCTTGGTGAAACAATTTGGCGGATTCACGAAGATAGCTCTGTAAGTAGTATGTTCCGCTAAAATAGAATTTCTTGATTCCTGAGGGGGACGGCAGAATGGGGCGAATTGCCTTACTCAGCACCAGTAATAAGCAGGGACTGGTGGAGCTGGCAACGGCCTTGGTGCGGGAGTTCGGCTTTACGCTCCTAAGCAGCGGCGGTACGGCCGAGACCTTGCGGACAGCAGGAATTCCGGTCACAACAGTCTCTGAGTATACCGGGGCACCAGAAATCCTAGGCGGGCGGGTTAAGACCCTGCACCCGAAAATCCACGGCGGCATTTTGGCGCGGCGCGATCGCCCCCAAGACGAGGCCGATCTGCAAGCCCAAGGGATTGCTCCCATTGATCTGGTGGTTGTCAACCTTTATCCCTTTGCCGAAACCCTTGCCCAGCCCAACGTCACCCTTGCAGAAGCAATCGAGCAAATTGATATTGGTGGGCCAACGCTCATCCGGGCCGCTGCCAAAAACCATGCCCATGTGACGGTCTTGGTGGATCCCGGCCAATATGAGACCTATCTTCAGGAGCTGCGGCTGCATGGGGATCCCCAGCCCGCCTTTCGCCTCGCCTGTGCCCAGCGGGCGTTTGCTCTGACGGCAACCTATGATCAGGCGATCGCCGAATACCTGCAACAAATCACGTCCCCCGGTACTGAGCCAGAGATTCTCCCCCCCGTCTTTCACCTGATGGGGCAGCAAAAACAAGTCCTGCGCTATGGCGAAAACCCCCACCAGAAGGCGGCTTGGTACACGACCGGGGCACACCCCAAGGGTTGGGCTGCTGCTGACCTGCTCCAAGGCAAAGAACTCAGTTACAACAACCTGCTGGATCTGGAAGCGGCACGGGCAGTGATCAGTGAATTCCTAGGGGAGAGTGCCCCTGCTGCCGTAATCATCAAACACACCAATCCCTGTGGCGTGGCGGAGGGCAAGACCCTTGTGGAGGCCTACGAGCGTGCCTTTGCCGCCGATCCTGTCTCTGCCTTTGGCGGTATTGTTGCCCTCAATCGCCCCTTGGATGCGGCCACTGCCGCAGCCCTAACCCGTACTTTTTTAGAGTGTGTCGTGGCGCCTGCCTGTGAGGAAGCGGCGCTGCCGATCCTGAAAACCAAGCCCAAGATGCGGGTTCTCACCTTACCTGAGTTGCAGACTGCTCCCCCCGCGGCCATTCAAACCATTGCCGGCGGCTTTCTTGTCCAAGAGAGTCATTCCCTCCCCCTTGATCCAGAGGCGTGGCAAGTGGTTACGGCCACCGAACTCCCGCCGCAGATGATGGCAGAGCTAATTTTTGCCTGGAAAGTGGTGAAGCACGTCAAGTCCAATGCCATCGTCGTCAGTCGCGATCGCCAGACCCAAGGGATTGGGGCAGGTCAAACAAACCGCGTCGGTGCGGTCAAAATTGCCCTAGCTCAAGCCGGTGAAGCGGCACGGGGGGCTGTTCTGGCCAGTGATGGCTTTTTCCCCTTTGCCGATTCGGTGCAAGCTGCCGCCCAAGCCGGGATTGCGGCAATAATTCAACCGGGGGGCAGTCTGCGGGATAAGGAGTCTATCGCAGCCGCCGAGGCAGCGGGAATAGCCATGGTCTTTACCAACCGCCGCCACTTCCGCCACTAGGCAATAGCCATGGTCGTGCGACTGGGCATTATCAGTGATCCCCACATCGCCCTGCCGGAGACGATTCCGACGGATTATCCCCCCATTTTTCTCTACGAAGTCAGTGTCCCTGCCTTTGAAGCCGCCGTTGCCCATCTTCTAGCGTTAGGCATTGATTCCCTCCTGATTCCCGGTGACCTGACGCGGGATGGTGAAGTCCTCAACCATTGCTGGCTCAGTCGCTATCTGCAAACCCTGCCTGTTCCCTGCTATGTGATTCCGGGGAACCACGATGTGCCTTTACCTTTGGGTGATAACAAGCGTATTGGTTGGGCTGACTTTCCCCAGTGGTATGCCCACGCGGGCTACGGCAACAGCACCCGTCACTACTATCAAACCCTGCTGGCAGACAACCTGCAACTGATTGCCCTGAATTCCAACCAATTTAGCCCAACCGGTCAGCAGGTGGGAGCCGTCGATCAAGGACAACTGGCATGGTTGGCGGCGCTGTTGGCAGAACCTTTTGCCGGCCTGCGCTTGGTGATGGTTCACCACAATGTTCTTGAGCATTGGCCTCAGCAGAGCCAAAGTCCGATAGGACAGCGCTACCTCTTGGAGAATCGGGCAGAGCTATTGACCCTGTTGCGATCGGCGGGGGTGGCCTTGGTCTTAACCGGACACCTCCATGTGCAAGACATTGCCTATGAGCAGGGGGTGTTTGACCTCACGACCGGTTCCCTCGTCAGCTATCCCCACCCCTACCGCCGGCTCATTTTGCAGGAACACCCCCAAGGGGGCTGGCAAGTGGAGGTGGAATCCTACCGCATTGAATCTTTGCAGGCCTATCCCACCTTAAGTGACCTCTCACGAGAATGGATGCTTCAGCGCGGTGCAGGATTTATGGTGCGCTTTCTCACTTTACCGCCCTTTAATTTATCGGAAACAGAGGCCAAGCCCCTTGCCCAAGCTCTAGCGTCCCTCTGGCCGGAAATTGCTAAGGGAGATACCCAAGTCATGCTACCGACCCTACCGGAACCCTTGGCCGCCTACTTTGCCCAGTTCAACCACAGGCCGCCAGGGGAGTATCCCCAGCTCCAGGACAACAATACAGTCTTTGTCGTTTAGTAATGCCTTTAGTTGGGATAGTAGGAGCCTAAAACCTGCTGTAATAGGGGGTTGAGGCACGGATTGGATGCAAAGTAGTGACGTTTGGTCAGTGGATTGGCTTGCTGGTGCTGGGGGTGTGTCTCTACATCCTCTGGGAAATTCGCCAAGTCTTGCTTTTGGTGTTTTTGGCGGTTGTTTTGGCCACGGCTCTCAACTGGCTACAACTGCAACTCCAGCGCTGGGGACTGCAACGAGGGCGGGCGATCGCCATCAGTCTAAGCATGACCTTTCTGGTGGTGATTGGCTTCTTTTGGCTGATCATCCCCCCTTTTTTACAAGAAGTGCGCCAACTGGCGGTCTTGATTCCCAAAGGCTTGGCGCAACTGGAAGGATGGCTCAATGAGTTTGCTTACCGCCTCCCTTTTGCCGACTTCGCGGACAGACCGTTACTCAATCGTCTCATTACCCAACTGGAGCCGTTCCTAGAGCAAATCCTCAATAACTTCTTTGCGCTCTTTTCCAATACCCTGGCAGTTCTACTGAATACGCTGCTGGTGTTGGTTCTCACGGTGATGCTGGTTCTGGATCCCCAGCCCTACCGCAGGGGATTTATTCGCCTGTTTCCGGCGTTTTACCGCTCTCGCATTGACATGATTCTCACCGAAAGTGAGCAGGCTCTCTTGGCCTGGCTGGCGGGAACCGGTCTCAATATGCTCGTGATTGGCATGGTCAGCGGCGTTGTGCTCGCCCTGTTGGGAGTGCGGTTGGTCTTGGCCAATGCCTTCTTGGCAGGGCTTTTAGAGGCAATTCCCAACATCGGCCCGACCCTCAGTGTCATTCCGCCGATGATCATTGCTTTTATTGACGACCCTTGGCGAGCGGTGGCAGTGTTGATTGCCTACATTGTCATTCAACAGTTGGAGCAGTACCTACTGGTACCCGTCGTCATGGCCAAACAGGTGGCCCTCCTGCCGGCGGTGACCCTCGTTTCCCAAATTGTTTTTGCGATTTTCTTTGGCTTTTTGGGCTTGCTGTTGGCGCTTCCCCTTGTGATTGTCGGCCAAATTTGGTTTACAGAAATTGTGCTCAAGGACATTTTGGACCGCTGGCAGCCCAGCCCGCCACCTGAAGCGTCAAGTCCACCAATCTTGCCGCTGCCCCCGGCCTCCCCACCTGCTCCTGCAACGCCTGCCGCATCCGACTCAATTCCTGAGGATGATGCAGAAGACGCTTAATCCGATCTGCAACCTCGGCCGGCTCAACGGGACCCACCAGCTCCGGGACAATTTCTTTGCCCGCCCAGATATTGGGCCACGCCTTGTAACCAAGCCCCTGTTTGACCAAGTCCCAATCTATTTGGGGCGATCGCCACAACTGCCAAAAGCGGCGCCAGCCCAATCCTTTGGCCACAAGGAACCAGAACACCAACGCCGTCCACTGCCGTCCGATCGCCGGCAGACCCACCAGCAATCCGGCCAAACCCTCCCAAGGGTGTGCCCGCTGCACCTGCAGTTGTTGGGCGGGCAAAAGAACCATCATCGGCACATTCAAGGCAGCCAGTTCGGCGGTATTGGCGCCAACGGTGGTTACACAGAGGGTCACCTGCCGCAGCAAGGGATAGTGGGGAAACTGCTGCCAAAGAGGGATCTTAGTCCCCCTTGGCGTCTCCAGATAGGGTAGCCCCTCATCGGGTTGGATGAGTGTGGCAGTGGTGCCCTCGACGTACTCCAGCTCGGGGTTAAAGCCGGGATCGGCGTAGCGGCTGAGGCTTGTGGGGGTAAGGGTCGGTGCCACCGGAATCACACACCGAATTGGTGGATCGGCAGCCGCTAAATGGTCGGCGATCGCCAGCGATAGGGGCACACCCAGTTTTAACTTATTGGGCTTAGAACCCACCATTAGACCCACGAGGGGAGCATCGGCGGCAATGCCTAACTGTTGGCGCACATCAGGCAGAGAATCGAGATCGAGGGCTGACACATCGGTCATCAAATCCCCCACCACCGCTACCTTTGCTCTTGTGTTGCCCACCGGTAAAGGACGCCGTAGCCCAATGCCATCCACCCATCTTTGCCAACGTGCCTGCCACTCACAGTAGAGCACACAGCGATAGCCTAACCGCTTGGCCAGCAGTACGGCAAACAGTTGATCACCCCCCAAAAAGACGACTACCCCTTGGGGAAACCAATTCCAGTTATTATGAGTTTTTTTCGTTCGCACAAGGTGCCAAAACTCTGTGGCCGGCAGCACGCGATCAACCCCCGGATAGCGGCGGGCAATCTCCGCCTCCTGACCACTGGCATGGGGACAGGGAACAATCACCACTGAAACTCGAATTCTCTCTTTGACCTCTTGCCGCAGTGCTATCACAAAAGGATAGACCCACGTGGCCAGCTCACCAGGGCCGTTGCTGAGCAATACAATCTCAAGGGGATGTTTCATGGGTTCTACCCTTTTCCCCTTGCAGGTCAAGAGCGTCAGTGCAAAACGTCAATCTCTTCTTAGGACATTTCCTGGATAATGTAGTCAAAGTAGGGCGCAGCTACTTCCGCATCTTCAGTGCTCAGCAGTGCCAAGGAGGCATCTTTGAGGCAACGGATCGCTTCTGCCATCCCCGTCATTGGCACGCCAAGGGAGTTGTACATTTCCCGCACCCCAATAATGCCCGTGCGCTCAATGGGGTCTTTGTCACCGGCGAGAATGCCATAGGTAATCAGGCGCATATACCAGCCATAGTCGCGCAGACACAGGGCACGCTGTTTCTGGCCATAGGCATTGCCCCCCGGTGCAATAAAGTCAGGCCGCTTCTGCCACAGTTGTTTGCTGGCTTGCTCAACAATGCGTTTCTCATTTTCGGCCAATGTCGTGGCAATGCGGAGGCGTTGCTCACCCGTTTGGAAAAAGTCACTAATGGTCTGGAGTTCACCCGTGGTGGGATAGCGCAATTCATCGTCCGCTTTAAGAAGAACCTGACTAATGACACTCATATTGCTAACACCGCTTAATACATCCCTCATTTTAGAGGACGGCGACCCCTTGTTGACGCCACCGATGATTAAAATCCGAACCGTTGAGAGGGGAATGGAATAACCCACCGCACCGGGCCGGGGCCTTAGAATCCATCTCCCCCTTGGTGTTAGGATCAATTGCGGTTTGCCTTGGTGCCCTTCTACCTGTGATTGATCTCAAACAACTGCGAGAGAACCCCCAAGCTTTTGGCGATCGCCTGCGGCGGCGCGGCGGTGACTTTGACCTCGAGCGCATTTTAGACTTGGATGCGCAGCAGCGACAGCTGGAACAACGGCGATCGCACCTCCAAGCCCGCAGTAACGAAATCGGTGCCCTCGTCGGCAAAAAGATCAAGGCGGGCGCTGCCCCCACCGATTCAGAAATTCAAGCCCTGAAAGCCGAGGCCAACGATCTCAAGCAGCAACTTGCCGACCTCGAACCCCAAGAACGGCAACTGAAAGAGGAGCTAGAGCGCCTGCTGCTGACAATTCCCAACCCTCCCAGTGAAACCACCCCCATTGGCCGCGATGAGAGCGACAACGTGGAGGTGCGTCGGTGGGGGGATGAGTACAAGCCCAAGCAACCTTGCCGACCCCACTGGGAGATTGCCACACAATGGGGACTTTGGGAGGTGGAGCGATCGGTCAAAGTTGCTCAGAGTCGCTTTGTAACGCTGGTGGGCATGGGGGCTGCCCTAGAGCGAGCCTTGATTCAATTTATGCTCGATTGCCACCGCCAACGCGGCTATGTGGAAGTGTTGCCCCCCTTGCTGGTCAACAGTGCCTCCCTGACGGGAACGGGGCAGTTACCCAAATTTGCCGAAGAAAGTTTTCGCTGTGACGATGATGATCTTTGGCTGATTCCCACAGCAGAAGTGCCGGTGACGAATCTCTATCGCGATGAGATTCTAGCAGCGGAGCAACTGCCCATTTACCACTGTGCCTACACCCCCTGCTTTCGCCGCGAAGCGGGCAGCTACGGCAAAGATACCCGTGGCCTGATTCGCCTCCACCAATTCAATAAGGTGGAGCTGGTCAAGTTTGTTCACCCCGAGACCTCTGCTGCCGAACATGAAGCCCTGGTGGCCGATGCCGAGTTTATTCTGCAAGCGCTGAAGCTGCCCTATCGGGTGGTCGAGCTGTGTAGCGGGGATTTGGGCTTTGCGGCAATGAAATGCTACGACCTCGAAGTGTGGCTGCCCGCTGCCGGCTGCTACCGCGAGATTTCCAGTTGCTCCAACTTCGGGGATTTTCAGGCGCGGCGGGCGAAGATTCGCTTTAAGGGAGCCAAGCAAAAGGGAACGCAGTTTGTCCACACCCTCAACGGCTCCGGCCTTGCCGTCGGCCGCACCATGGCGGCCATTCTGGAAAACTACCAACAACCCGATGGGACGGTGCGCGTCCCGGAGGTGCTGCAACCCTACCTGAAGTGCAGCCAGCTGGGCGGGGCAAGAGCGTGAAGACCACCCTAGGGGCGATCGCCCAAGCGCTGGGGCTAGAGCTAGTCTATCCCGATGTGCCGGTCACAGGCATTTGCACCGATTCGCGCCAGATTGCACCGGGAAACCTGTTTGTTGCCCTGCGGGGAGACACCTTTGATGGCCATCAATTTGTGCAACAGGCAGCCGCCGGGGGGGCGATCGCCCTGATGGTCGAGGCACCGGTGTCCTCTCCTCTGCCCCAACTTCAAGTGCCGAATACCCTGAGTGCCTACCAACGCTTAGGACAGTGGTGGCGGCAGCGGTGTCCTGCCCAAGTAATTGCTGTCACCGGCTCGGTGGGCAAAACCACCACCAAGGAAATGATTGCCGCCGTCCTGAGCCACTATGGCCCTGTCCTCAAAACCGAGGCCAACTTCAACAACGAGATTGGCGTTCCCAAAACCCTCCTGCAACTAGAACCCCACCACCAATTTGCCGTGATTGAAATGGGGATGCGGGCACGCGGTGAAATTGCCCTGTTGAGCCGGATTGCCCAGCCGGATGTTGCCGTAATTACCAATGTCGGCACCGCCCATATTGGCCGCCTCGGGTCGCGCCAGGCCATTGCCGAAGCCAAATGTGAACTGCTGGCGGAAATGCCCCCCACAGGAGTAGCGGTGCTCAATGCCGATAGCTCCTTACTCTTGCCGACAGCGGCGCAGGTCTGGTCTGGGCGCACCATCACCTATGGCCTAGAGGGAGGCACCCTGCGGGGACGTTACATTCCTCCCCAAACCCTCCATGTGGGTGAGCACACCTACACCGTTCCCCTCGTTGGTGCCCACCATGCCCTGAACTTCTTGGCGGCTCTTGGCGTCCTGCAGGCCTTGGGTCTTAAGAGCGATCGCCTGCCGCCGCAGTTGACCGTGGAATTGCCTGCCGGTCGCGGTGGCCGTTATCTGCTGGAGCCGGATATTCTGCTTTTGGATGAAACCTACAATGCCGGGCTAGAATCCATGGTGGCGGCCTTGCACCTGTTGCGATCGCTCCCCGGTCGGCGCCATTTTGCGGTTCTTGGCCCCATGCGGGAATTGGACGCCTTTTCTATCCCCTTTCATGAGCAGGTGGGAGCCACTGTTGCCCAGTTAAACCTCGATGGTCTTTTAATTCTCGATAAAGGCGATGAAGGAGCCGCCCTAGCGCGGGGAGCAGGGCACATTCCCAGTCGGCAGTTTGCTTCCCATGAGGAAGTGGTGGAGTACTTATTGAGGGAGGTGCAGGCGGGCGATCGCCTTCTCTTTAAGGCCTCCCATGCCGTTGCCCTAGATCGAGTGGTCACGGAACTGCGACAGCGCTGGCCCCCATGTCGGTCTTAAGGAAGAGTGAGGCTTGCAAAGCGCCGTGAGCTACGCTATATTAGAAGACCATCAACATTCCTCAGTAGCTCAGCGGTAGAGCGGTCGGCTGTTAACCGATTGGTCGCTGGTTCGAATCCAGCCTGGGGAGTTAAGCAGTCTAGACAGCAACACTGTCCATCTTTCCTTTTCGTTAGGGGATGGCACTGCCTCTGCCAGACCGTCCTAGGGGGATGCCGTGAAACGGCTAAAGCTCGCCATTAGAGTATTTCGCTGCAACTCCTAGGAGGGTTCCCCGCAAACGGCAAAGGGTCGTCGCAGTTGCCCCTAGGGAACGGCCACCGTTTCTAGCAATTCTGCCACACAGGCTCGCCCGGATCGCCCTGCCGTGGTAATCAAACGATGGGCCAAGACATGGGGGGCGAGTTGCTTCACATCATCGGGAAGAACATAATCGCGGCCGTTGAGAAACGCCAAGGCCTGCGCCGTGCGCTGAAGCATGACGGTACCCCTTGGACTCACCCCCAAGGTAATGCGATCGCTCTGGCGGCTGGAGCGCACCAAGGCAAGGATATACTTTTGCAGCGCTGAATCCACCCGCACCTGTAGCACCTGCTGGCGCAACTGTTGAATCTCCGCCAAGCTCAGGCAGGGTTCCAGTTGATTGACATCCAAGCCCCCCCGCACCCGTTGCAGCATTTGTAGCTCCTCTTCCTCGCTGGGGTAGCCCAAGCTAAAACAGAGGGCAAAGCGATCCAACTGTGCTTCGGGCAGGGGAAATGTGCCTTGGTATTCGACAGGATTCTGGGTGGCAATGACAAAAAAGGGCTGGGGCAGGGGGTAGGTGACACCGTCAATGGTGACTTGGTACTCCTCCATGACCTCAAGAAGGGCCGATTGGGTGCGCGGTGTGGCACGGTTAATTTCATCCGCCAGCAGGATATTACAGAAAACAGGCCCTGGGCGAAACTCAAACTCGGCAGTTTTGGGATTCCAGATATTGGTGCCGGATAGGTCGGTGGGCAGGAGATCAGGGGTGGCTTGGATGCGCTGAAAGGTACCGCCTAGCGATCGCGCCAAGGCCTTGGCCAAGAGCGTTTTACCTACCCCCGGCACATCCTCCAGCAGGACATGCCCCCCTGCCAAAACCCCCACCAGCAGGAGTTCAATGGCGGCTTCTTTGCCCACCACTACCTGCCCCAAGTTCTCGATCAGTCGCCGAAGGGGTTCACGCATAGGAAACCACCTGCTCTAGGAGCTGAGCCGCCACTTGGCAATCGGCAGCAATTTGCGCCTGTAGGGCAGCCAAACTGGGAAAGCGCATCTCAGGGCGAAGAAAGGCCTCTAGATGGAGCGTGATTTCTTGATTGTAGAGGTTTCCCTGCCAATTCAGTAGATGCACCTCCGTTGTGACCTGCTGAGCACTCACCGTCGGTCGCACGCCAATGTTTGCCACCCCCAACTGCTCCCCACCCAAGGTGGCTCCCGTCACACGGCAGGCATAGACCCCGTAGCGGGGCAAGAATTTATCGGGAGGCAGACTCACATTGGCCGTGGGAAATCCTAACCGGCGTCCCAACTGTTCCCCTTGGACTACTGTGCCCGTCAAGGTGTAGGCGCGTCCCAATAGCTCCCGTGCCAAGACCACATCTCCCTCGGCAAGGGCGGCCCGTATGGCCGAACTACTGACGCGATCGCGCCCGCGACAATAGGGGGGCACAATATGCACCGGGATGCCAAAGGCGGCACAGAGGGTACGCAAATCCTCGGCGGTGCCCGATCGCCCGCGGCCAAAGCCAAAGTTAAACCCGACACTCAACACCTTGGCCTGCAACTGCTCTACCAAAATCCGCTCGACAAACTCTAGGGGCGACAGTTGGGCAAGGGCAGAGTTGAAGGGTAGGACAATCACCTGCTCAATGCCATACTGACCCAAAAGAGCACGTTTTTCTGCTTCCGGCGTCAGGAGAAGGCGTGCTTTTCCGCTAAAAAAGGTCTGGGGATGGGGGGAAAAGGTGATGACCGAACGGGAACAGCCGGGCGGTGCTGCGGCAACGAGGGTACGGATAACCTCCTGGTGCCCGCGATGGACACCGTCAAAATTGCCAAGGGCGATCGCCGTGGGAGTGTGCAAGGGTAGATCGCTATGGGATGGTAGGTGAACACAGGAAACATTCTGGCACATTGAAGCAAAGCACCTCGGAGTTGGGCGGGGTTTACCAAGTGGGATCGCGAAAGACGTAGGCAGTAATATGAAGGTCGGTTTCCCCGGCAGCAGGCGGGCGATCGCCGGCAACGGTTGAGATACAGGCGCGAATCTCTTCTCCATTCTCCAATTCCACCATGCAGGCGCCGCAACTGCCCATTCGGCAGCCTGTGGGAATCTCCACACCAGCCCGCGCGGCCACGCTCAACCAACTTTCACCCGCTTCGGCTGTGACACAGACCTGATCCGGCAAAAAGGTTACCTTGATCATTCGCTAGTCCCCCTTGGCTCCATGGTAGGTTCCCATGAGGTAGAGTAAGGCCATCCGCACCGCCACTCCACTGCTTACCTGTTGATGCACTAAACTGAACTGCGGATCATCCAGCAGAGCGGAACTCAGCTCTACACCGCGATTCACCGGCCCCGGATGCATCAAGTGCACATGGGGTTTACACAGGCGCAGCCGCTCATGGGTCATGCCAAACTGCCGATGGTACTCCCGCAAACTGGGGATCAAGTGTTGATCCATGCGCTCCTGCTGTAGCCGCAGGGTCATGACAATATCGGCATCGGCAAGGGCGGGTTCCAGCGTCCAGTGCAGGGTTGCTCCATAGTCGGCAAATTCCGGCGGCAGCAGGGTAGGAGGTCCTGCCAAGTGCACATCGGCACCGGCAGTCTTGAGGCTGTAGAGGTTGGATCGGGCCACGCGGGAATGGCGAATATCCCCGACAATGGCAATTTTCTTCCCCTGCAACAGGGCACAGCGGGGTCGCTGCGGATCGTAGAGGCGGCAAAGGGTAAACAGATCCAGTAGGGCTTGGGAGGGATGCTCGTGCAAGCCATCGCCGGCATTGAGAACGGCCACCTGAGCGCCAAGGCGATCCAGTTCCGCCGCAATGGTCTGGGGCACCCCCGACTGCTGATGGCGAATCACCATGAACTCGGCTCCCATCGCCCACAGGGTCTTGGCGGTATCGAGGATTGTTTCCCCTTTGTTGAGGGCAGAAGTGCCGGGGGAAAAGTTGAGAATATCGGCAGAAAGCCGCTTAGCTGCCAGCTCAAAACTGTTGCGGGTGCGCGTTGAACTTTCAAAAAAGAGATTGGCCACAACCCGCGCTTGGAGGGTGGGGACTTTTTTGGTGCGGCGATTCAGAACCTCCTGAAAACTGAGCGCTGTTTGCAGGACAATATCTAGCTCTGCCACCGTAAAGTCTTGGAGGGAGAGGACGTGGCGACGCTGCCATTGCAGGGAGGGGGTGAGGGGAGGTGTCATGGACAGGGGGTGAGGGTGCGAGCAAGATCGGCTGCCGTCAGTTGTTCGTAGCGTTCAAAGGGCTGATGAATCCACGGATTTTCGGGCAGGTAATGGACGTAGTAGTCTGGACGAATACAAGAGGCCGCTTTGTACCAAAGCACAGCCGTGCGCACCTCCTCAACGGCAAAGCCATATTTCAGTTCCAGCCAGCGCAGCGTCTTTTTTAAGGAAAGGCCGGAATCTACCAAATCATCCACTACAAGGACATGGCTGCCAAGGGTGGCGGTGGTCATGGTCAAATCCCGCGCGAAGGTGAGGCGACCCCGCTCTTGAGGATTTACACCGCCATAGGAGGACACCGCCAAAATCGCGAGGGGCTGATTAAAGAGACGGCTGAGAATATCGCCCACCCGCAGCCCCCCCTTGGCTAGGCAGAGGATTTGATTGAACTGCCATCCCGATTCATAGATGGCGATCGCCAACTGCTCAATTGTGTGATGATACTCGTCCCAATCCACGTACAGATCTGTCATGGTGCCTAGAAGCTGGCCTTGAACCAAGAAACAGGTATAAATAGCAGTTTGCGCCAGTTGGCCACAAAGGCGCGCCGATTAAACACATCGTAATCGTTGGCTTCGATGACATCAAGGATTTGGCGATAGAGCATCAGCGCCGACCACACCGGCCAACGGGCATCCCGCTCTAGGTAGGCAACCCCCACTTCGGCCTCCCGATAAAATTGCCGTGCCCGCTGAATTTGAAAGCGCATCAGCGCCCGCCAGCGATCGTCAATTACCCCCCGCTGCAAATCCGCCTCGGTGTAATCAAAGGTAGCCAAATCCTCTAGGGGCAAATAAATCCGTCCCCGCCGCATATCTTCCCCCACATCCCGCAGGATATTGGTAAGCTGGTTGGCAATGCCAAGGGCAATGGCCTGATCTTTGAGGGTGCCTTTGGCCTGATAGGGATCCACCCAAGGAGAACACAGGCGATCGCTATAGGGATTTCCGCCCATGACCTGAAGGGACATCAACCCCACGGTGCCGGCCACGCGGTAGCAGTAGAGTTCCAGTTCGGCAAAGGTCTCATAGCGACTGCGGTGCAAGTCCATCCGCTGGCCGGCAATCATGTCCCGAAAAGGCTGGATGTCGAGGGGATACTGTTCCAGCGTTGCCGTCAGCGCCAAGTCCATGGCATCGTGGGGGCGACCGGCAAAAATGTCCTCAAGGCGCGCTTCCCACTCATCGAGGGTAGCCATTGTTGTCGTTGCTGCCTGTGGCCCATCCACCAGTTCATCGGTGCGCCGACACCAAACGTAAATGGCCCAAATGGCGCGGCGCTTGGCGGGGGGCATCAACAACGTGCCGAGGTAAAACGTCTTGGCGTAGGTGGCTGTCACTTGCCGACAAAGCTCATAGGCTTCATCGAGGGAAATCAGGGGAGGGACGTACTCGGCTCTAGGCAGTTGCAACATTGGCGACAGTCTGAGTAGAGGATTTGGAGGCCTGCGGGGCGTTGCTCTCTGCGGACCGCTTCGCGATCGCCTGCGCTGTCAGCTTACCAGAAAGTACCGCCCCTTCCATACTCCCCAAGTAGGGCTGCATCGTGTAGCTCCCTGCCAAGAAAAAGTTGGGAATGGGCGTGGCCTGATCCGGCCGAAAGGCTTGGCGACCGGGGGTGGCTTTATAGACCGAGCGCGGGGTTTTCACCACCGCCGTTTTCAGCACTTTAGCAGGTTGCGGTAGGTGACTGGGGAAGAGCTTGGCCAGTTCTGCAAGGGTCGCCGCAACAATCTCTTCATCGCTGCGGCCAATCCACTCCGCAGCAGGCGCCAAAACCAGTTCCAACATTGACTTGTCGGGATCGGCATAGCCCTTACAGGTTTCGCTCATATCGGCATAGACACTCAAGAGGGGCGATCGCGAGAAGAGCAGGTGATCCACCGTGGGCAGTTTGCGATCAAACCAGACTTGAACATTGATTACAGGTACGCCTTCAAGGCCATTGAGTTTCTGGAAAAAGGGCAGCTCTTGCCACGGCTTCGGCAGCAGCAGTTTAAGGGCATCCACCGACATCGCCGAAACATAGGCATCGGCGGTTACTTCAAAGCGCTGTTTTCCCTCGCGATCGCCCATGACAAAGCACCGCACCGAGAGATCCTCCTTGAGAACAATCTCCCGCAGGGCAACGTTGGTGTGCACTTCACCGCCCCGCGCCATGACGTAGTCCACAATTGGCTGACACAACCGTTCGGGGGGTGCGCCGTCCAAGAAGGCAATTTTCGAGCCATAGCGTTCCCGCAGGAAGCGGTTCATCGCCGTCAGGGGAATCGTTGCCGACACTTCATCGGGGTTGAGAAAGGTCAGAGCCTTCGAGGCAGCAATAAAAATATCAGAATTCACCCGCTCATCAATTCCTTGACGCCGTAGCCATTCAAGCAGGCTGTACTTGTCCATGGCTTCAACGTACTTTTGACCCCGCAGGATTGCCGGCCACAATCCCAAGGCAAAGCGGAATTTCTGCTCCCAGGTGAGCATATCGTTGTTGCGCAAAATCGAGAGCAGCACATTAAAAGGGGCGGGGATATCGGGGACATCAAACCACGAAAGCACTCCCGGTTTTTCCGGTTGGTTAAAAATCAGGGCATGGCGTTTCCATTGCAGGCGATCGCTAATTCCTAGTTCCTCGAGGAGTTGCAGCATATTCGGGTAGGCGCCAAAGAAGGCATGCAGGCCTGTTTCTATCCAATCGCCATCAGCATCCTGCCATGCCGCCACCAGACCGCCCAAGACGTTGGCTCGCTCAAAAACCATGGGGGTATGTCCTGCATCCACTAGATACTTGGCACAGGCTAAACCCGCTAAGCCACCACCGGCAATTGCAACTCGCATGAATGACGCTACCCTAACTGACGACGATGAACGCAGTCCCTTGGGGGGACAAAAAGCTGTTCATATTATATTTACAAAACGTTACGGAGACACCCGCCTGAAGGTCAGGTTGGGTTTGAATAGGTCACCCAGGCCGTACTTCCCATCGGACCGAGATAACGGCAGAGGTAGGGAGAAAAGACCTCATAGATCAGCGTAATGGGACGGCGATCGTGCCAAAAGAGGTAATGTCGCCCCCAAAATGGCCCCGCCTCCCCAAGGGCGGCAGCAAGCGTTTGCGAGTGTCCCAGATACACCGCCTGAATATCCCGATAGAGTTCTACCTTGCGCTGGGCAAGGTTTGTCCAGATGGGCATGGCGCGGTTTTGTAGGTACTCATCCACCTGGGCGGCTTCCCACCAAGAGGTGGCATAGGCCAGCCGTTGACCGGAGGCCGTGCGCAGCCACACTTGCCGCCGCAGCCGAGGCCCCGGAATCAGTTGCAGTTGCGCCGGGGCGCGATCGCCGGCGTAGCCGATGGCCGACATATCAATCACATCCACTTCCGTGGTCTCACCGGTGAGCAGTTGCAGGTGGCGGGTGGGGGAGCCATCGCCGAGAATCAGCATCTGCCACGCAGGCGCCAACAGATCATGGGGCAACCCTTGGGCGATCGCCGCCGCATCCCCCTGCCAGATGGGATCAAGGGCATACCAAGGGGTTGAGCAGGTGGCGGGCAACAGCGAAACCGTCAAGGACGCAACACGCTACTTAACAAAACTTCGTCAATTGTAGCAAGGATTTTATCCGTCCTTCAGGACGGCACCGAAGGCCAAGACCTAGAGTACAGTCATAGTGAGCAGTTACCTTAGGACAATTTCTATGGCAACCACCGCAGTCTCTACCCTTGAACTAACACCGGAACAAACGGCCATTTGGATTAAGGGTCTCTTGAGCATTGCCTGGGCCGACGGTCACTTTGATCCCGAAGAGAAGCAACTGATTGCGAGTCTAATTCGCGAGGAAATTGCCCCAGAAATTGATCTTGAGCATTTTGCGCCCGTCACCGATACAGAACTGGTGGCCACCTTTGGGAGCGATCGCCCCCTTGCGGAGAATTTTCTGCGCACGGCGGTCATGGTGGCCTTGGCCAACGGCATTTACTCCCAATCGGAGGAGGCCGAACTGCAACGCTTCTGCCGCGCCTTGGGACTGGAAATTGAGGCCTTGGAGTCCTTGAAACACACCCTCGACGGCCGGCATGAAACCAATGAACAAACCCTGCGCCTACTCGATCCCGTGCGCCACTGGCTGGATGGGTTAGAGATCAAGGATGCCAAAGTGGCTCGCTTTCTCTGCCGCCTGATTCCTCCCCAATGCCCCTTTGAGCGCGACATTACCCTTTTTGGCCGCAAGATTGTCCATATTCCCCCCTTGTGTAAACTCAATCCCCTTTATGATCAGTTAGTGGGGTTGCGCTTCCGCTCCCTCACCTACTTGGCCGAGGAGTGTGGTGAAGATATTACCCCCTACTGTTAGATAGTGCTGACCCGTTTAGATGCCAAACCCAACCAAAGCGAAAATTGCCTTTGCTCACCTTGGCTGTGACAAGAACCGCGTGGATACGGAGCACATGATCGGTCTTCTCGCCGCCGCAGGCTATGGGGTGGGAACCGATGAAACCGAGGCCGACTACGTTGTGGTCAACACCTGTAGCTTTATCCACGCCGCCCGCGAAGAGTCGGTGCGTACCCTCGTAGAACTGGCGGAGGCGAATAAGAAAATCGTCATCACCGGCTGCTTGGCTCAGCACTTTCAAGGGGAACTGTTGGCGGAGATTCCCGAAGCCGTGGCCGTCGTGGGTAGTGGGGATTATCACCGCATTGTTGAGGTCATTGAGCGGGTGGAAAGAGGCGAGCGGGTGCAGCAAATCAGTGCCGTCCCCACCTACATTGCCGATGAAACGGTTCCCCGCTATCGCACCACACCGGCAGCGGTGGCCTACCTGCGAATTGCCGAGGGCTGTGACTATCGCTGTGCCTTTTGTATTATTCCCCATCTGCGGGGCAACCAGCGATCGCGCCCCATTGAATCCATTGTGCGGGAAGCCCATCAACTGGCCGATGAGGGCGTGCAAGAACTCATCCTTGTTTCCCAAATTACAACCAACTACGGCATTGATCTATATGGCCAACCCCAACTAGCGACCCTCATTCGTGCCCTTGGGGAAGTGGAGGTGCCCTGGATTCGCCTGCACTATGCCTATCCGACGGGACTGACGCCGGAGGTGATTGCGGCGATGCGGGAGACGCCCAACATCCTGCCCTATCTCGATTTGCCGTTGCAACACTCCCACCCTGAAGTCCTGCGGGCAATGAACCGGCCTTGGCAAGCGGGGGTCAACGATCGCCTGATTGAACGGCTGCGGCAGGAACTACCGGAAGCAGTGATGCGCACGAGCTTTATTGTCGGCTTTCCCGGTGAAACGGAGGATCACTTTGAGCACCTCTGCCGCTTTGTGCAGCGGCACGAATTCGACCATGTGGGAGTCTTTACCTACTCTGCCGAGGAAGGGACTGCCGCCTATGATCTGCCGGATCAGATTCCAGAGGAAATCAAAATAGCGCGGCGCGATCGCCTGATGCAACTGCAACAACCCATTGCCCGGCGCAAAAATGCCGCCGAAGTGGGCAAGACGGTGCCCGTGCTCATTGAGCAGGAAAATCCCCAAACCGGCGAATTCATCGGCCGCTCTCCCCGCTTTGCCCCGGAGGTGGATGGTGTGGTTTATGTCAAGGGAGTTGCGACTTTGGGCACCATTGTCCCGGTGGAAATCACCGCAGCCGATACGTACGATCTGTACGGTATCATTGCTGCCTAAGTTCGGTTTTACCCCTAGGCGACCGTGAAACCTTGGGGCTATGGTCAAGGCAGTTGGGGATGTTGCATCGGCTGCTATGGGACGCTCGCATTTTGCCCGTGATCGGGAGGATACCCGTGCCGGCGATCGCTTCTGGCAGTGGCAAGCGGGGGTTGCTGCTTTGGGCAAACTCTTGGCAGTGACCCATCCCATAGAGGGGTTTTTAGTGTCCTTCCCCAGCCTGATTCTTCAAGATTGTCCCCTGAAAACCTATGTCCTCCTGCCCCAGGGGCGATCGCTCCTCTGCCTGCCGCCGACGGACGCCAATACCCCTTTGCCGGCAATGACCCTTTTGCCCTCGACAAAGGAGGGGATGAGTCCTTTTTGCCTGGTACTGAGTCTGGAAGTCAGTCTCTTGCTGGTTTACCAAGGGGAGCGGGGACTGCATTTTTCCTTTGCCTTAGAAGAAATTCACGCCTTTTGGCAGCAGTTACGGCAGCAGCTTCCCTTCCCGAACCTCTACCCCATTGATCAATGGTTTGCCGGCGGGCAGATGGTGCCTCCGAACTATCGCTTGGTGAATCAATTTGGGCAATGGCTGCTGGATTATAGTCAACCCGAGACCCCACCCCTCACGGTCACTTCCCCTTCCATGGCTGCTGACATTAGCCTTCTGCAGGCCCTCTCCCACGAGGTGCGCACTCCCCTGACAACGATCAACACCCTTATCCAATTGCTACAACGGCAAGAGAATCTACCCCAGCGCACGTACCAGTATCTGCAAAAGATTGGTCAGGAGATTCAGGATCAGATTACCCGCTTTAATCTCCTCAGCGATGCCGCCGAAAGATTCACCAGCCCTAGCCCTAAACCGCCCCTTGCTTTTAGCCAGACCCCCTTGGCGGAACTCTTCACGGCAAACCTAGCGCGCTGGCAAAAACAGGCGGCTCGTCGTCAAGTCAAACTGGCACTGGATTGTCCGCCGGAGTTGCCCATTGTCCTCAGTGATCCCACCTCCTTGGATCAGGTGTTGACCGGGTTAGTCGAGTACTACAGCCAAACCCTTGCTCCGGAGAGTGAACTGCAATTGGTGGTGCAGCGGGCCGGGCAGCACGTGAAGCTGGAGTTGCGATCGCCCCAGTACAAACACCGCAGTGATCTCGCCGCCTTGGGGCACCTTCTCCTGTGGCATCCGGCAACAGGGCAACTGAGTCTCAACTTTCAGGCCGCAAAACTCCTGATTGAAGCCGTCGGTGCGAAGGTGATTCAACGGCGCGATCGCCAAGCGGGAGAAATTCTCACCCTTTATTTGCCCATTGCCCAAGAGAGTGGCTGACAGCGGGGGCAATAGTGACTGGAGCGCCCTGCCAAGCGGAGTCGTTCAATGGTTGTGCCACAGAGGCGGCAGGCCTCCCCTTTGCGACCATAAACCCATGCTTTTCCTCCATAGTGACCATTGATCCCCTGGGGCGTGACAAAGGTGCGAATGGTTGTGCCACCCGCCGCTATTCCCTCCCTCAGCACTTGGCGTATGACCCGGTGCAGGCGAGCAATCTGGGCAGGGGTTAAGGTGTGGGCGGGGAGGGCGGGGTGCAGACCGCTTAAGAAAAGACTTTCATCGGCATAGATATTCCCCATGCCCGCAACAACGGTTTGATCTAAAAGCGCCGTTTTCAGGGCGCGACGAGAATGCCCCAACCGCTTTGCCAAGACCTCAACGGTAAAAGCTTCACTCAACGGTTCCGGTGCCAAGGTGGCCAGTGGGGGAATGGCTTGTTCTGGAGGGCAGTGTGGCGAAATCCACCAACAGCGACCAAAGGTGCGTTGATCCACAAAACGGAGTTCTGCCCCTGTTGCGAAAAACCAGCGTACACGGGTATGAGAACAAGGGGGGGAGGGAGTCGTAAGCCAGAGTAGCTGGCCACTCATGCGCAGATGAATGACGAGGCGACTGCCATCATCCAAGGTGGCCAAAAGGTACTTGCCCCGCCGTTGCCATTGTTCAAAGGCGCGATCGCGCAAGTGATCAATGAACGCTTGGGGCTGCTCAGGAAACGCGATCGCGCGGGCTAGAAGCACTTCGACTCCAACAATGGGTTGCGCAAGGGTGACGGCCTCTAGCCCACGACGTACCGTTTCAACTTCCGGTAATTCCGGCACGGTTTCAGAAACTATTTACCTTTTTTGGGAGGAGCCACTTCTTGCACTTCGTGGAGGGCAAAGTTATTAGTGTTGACACCACCGGCACTGCCGCTGTAGCCGGTGTAATTGACTTTGTCGAAGCGCACAATCACAGGGTATTTGACGCCGGGGGTTTGATCCACCGAGGCGACGGTGCCCACTTCGTTGTACCAGTAGGATTCAGGGCGGAGAATCTTGACTTTAGAACCACGTTGCACCATGAGTTATCGTCCTAGAAATTTCTCAACGGCTAGAGTTAAGCCTACTATGACTCCTACGGCTTGTTACGGTTGCTCCACAAAATTTCACAGAGCCACCCCTCGCTGGAACTAAGGAAAGGGCGGTGAGGGGTTTGTCCCGTTACGAATCTCTGTGAAAAAAAGGCTGTATACTAGCGGGGAACTCGTTTCCGTGATCCTGTTATGGCTAACCCTGTCGAAGTGATGAAGTTGTCTGGGGTTTTTGGTGGCCCCCAAGCTCAGGAATTTCGTCAAACCATTAGTGAGTTGGTTCAGGGGGGGACTCAGGCTCTATTGCTGGATTGTGGTGATGTCAGCTTTATTGATAGTTCTGGTCTCGGCGCTCTTGTGGTGGCCCTAAAAACTATCCGCGCAGGTGGGGGACAGCTTTACCTATGCCACATTCCTAAACAAATGATGATGCTCTTTGAACTCACGAGCATGGATAAGGTCTTTCAAATCCTCAAGGATGAGCAAGAATTCTTTTCCTTGACTCTACCTCTGCAAAAAGCAAGTGACTAGCTATGATTTAATGGGCAATCCAATTTAATTATCTGGTGACCAGTTGCGACCCTACCGCACTGGCCAATTGTTCCAGCATCCTGACTGTTGTCGCAAAGTCCACACAGGGATCGGTAATACTCTGGCCATAAACCAACTGTGAGAGATCTTTAGGAATCGGTTGGTTCCCCGCCTTGAGATGGCTCTCGATCATCACTCCCGCTAGATAACGGGAGCCTTGCTGTACCTGCTGAGCGAGGTTCTCACACACCAGCACTTGGCGTTGGGCGTCTTTGCCGGCATTGGCATGGCTACAATCCACCATCAGGCGAGGGGTAAGTCCCTTACGCTCGAGGAGTGCCGCCGCCATTTCAATGTGGGCAGCAGAATAGTTCGGGCCATCTTTGCCGCCGCGCAGCACCAGATGGGTATCGGGATTGCCTGTGGTGGCCACGATACTGGCACGGCCTTCAGCATTAATCCCCAGAAAGTGATGCGATTGGCGGGCGGCTATCATGGCGTTAATTGCCGAATCTAAGTGACCATCGGTGCCGTTTTTGAAGCCTACGGGCATCGAGAGACCCGACGCCATTTGACGGTGGGTTTGGCTTTCGGTGGTGCGTGCCCCAATGGCCGTCCAACTGACAACGTCGGCAATGTACTGAGGAATAATCGGATCCAGCAATTCCGTAGCGGCGGGCACTCCCAAGTCGGCCAAATCGAGGAGGAGCTTGCGAGCTAAGCGCAGGCCGGTATTGATGTCGTAGCTGCCATCGAGGTGGGGATCGTTGATCAACCCTTTCCAGCCAACAGAGGTTCGCGGCTTTTCAAAATAAACCCGCATGACAATTTCAAGACTCTCCCGCAGGCGATCGCGCACTCGAGCCAACTTTTCACCATAGTCCAGCGCTGCTTTGACATCGTGAATTGAACAGGGACCCACAATGACCAAGAGTCGGCGATCGCGCCCCTTGAAAATGTCACGAATGCGATCGCGGGTGGTAGCCACAAGGGTGGCTTGGGATTCGGTCAGCGGCAAATCCGCCAGCAGGGCAGCAGGCGTCAACAAGGGCCGCGTCTCAACAACGTGAAGATCAAACGTTTGCGGCATGGATCAGCAATCAGCACTTTTTTCATCATAACTCTCTAACTGCGATCCGCACGCCATAGTAGGGCGATCGCCACCGCCAAACCAATACCGTGGGGCAACCACGCCGCCGCAAGGGGGGAAAGTGTACCAATAGTCCCCAGCGCACCAAGAAAAAATGTGAGCACGTACTGACCAAACACCACTGCCACACTAATGCCAAATCCCTGCCGCCCGCGCCGTTGGGAAGGACTGAGGCCAAATCCTACCCCCAAAAGCGCAAAGACCACGGCTAAAAAGGGCTGCGCATAGGATTGAGCCACATGAACCTCTAGGGCACGCACCAGTTCTGGCTCTTGCTCCGGATCGAGACGTTGCAGGGCACGGCGGGCTTGGGTGATGGAGAGTTCATTCACATCGGTAGGCCGCAGTTGTTGCGATTGGGCAGGCCGAGGCAAGCGGATCTCCTGTTGTTCAAATTGCAACAGATTGCGGCTGACCCCGGTGTGGCTAATCAAATAGGCCACCCCCTGCGAGAGTAACCAGCGACTCTCACGCACATTCCACTCAGCGGATTCAGCACTAATGACTTGAGTGATCTGCGGTTGCGAAAAGTCCAAAACCGTGATCCCCTGAATGCGGCTGCCGTCAAAGCGATGCCCATAGTAGAGGCGTCGCACATTTCCGTGGCGATCGTACTCAGGGTAGAAAATATCGGTGCCAGAGCCGAGGGTGCGCTCCTGCTGAAGTAACTCGCGCATGAGTTTTTGAGATTCATATTTGGCGATCGGTACGGCGATTTCATTGAGCGCGAGGGTCAACCCACTCACAAACAAAGCAAAAATCACCACAGGTACGAGTACACGGCGCAAACAAATGCCCACACTGCGCAGTGCAATCCACTCCCCCTCCTCCGAGAGCCGACTCATTGCCCCCACAACCGCTAGCAGCACAGCCATCGGAAAGACCAAGACCAAGACGGTAGGCAGTTGATAGCCAATCAATTGCAGCAAGATCGTCAGGGGCAGTTGAGCATCAGCAATTTGCCGCACCAGATCAAAAATCGTGCCGACGGTCAGTGCCAAGGTGGTAAAGATCGTGACGCCAAAGATAAACCCCGGCAGCAGTAGTGAGAGAAGATACTGATCTAATTGGGGGAGAGTCGGCAGCCAGAACCGCCGCAGTGCTCTGATCATGCCTAGAAACGAAAATCCTCACCGAGGTAGTATTGCCGCACTTTGGCATCCTGTGCCAATTCCCAGCTATTCCCTGCGGCCAAAATCTTCCCTTCCCGCAGAATGTAGGCGCGGTCAATAATTTCCAGTGTTTCCCGCACATTGTGATCGGTAATGAGAATGCCCATCTGGCGATCGCGCAGCTTAGCAATCACGTCCTGTAAGTCATGAACGGCAATGGGATCCACCCCTGCAAAAGGTTCATCCAATAGCAGGAAACTGGGACCTTGGATACCCGCCGCTAAAGCACGGGCTAATTCGGTACGCCGCCGTTCCCCCCCTGAGACTCGCCGCCCAAGGGTATGGGCAATGTGGGTGAGGCGAAATTCCGTTAGGAGTTGATCCAAGCGATCGCGCCACTGCCGCCGAGGCACGCCTGTCTCTTCTAAAACCAAGAGAATATTTTCAGCCACCGTTAACTGGCGAAAGATACTGGGTTCTTGGGGCAGGTAGCCAATCCCCCGCCGCGCCCGCTCATGTAAAGGCGCATGGGTAATCTCCTCATCATCCAGCCAGACTCGCCCGTAATCCGGTCGTTCAATCCCCGTAGCCATGTAAAAGGTTGTGGTTTTCCCTGCACCATTGGGTCCGAGGAGACCCACCACTTCTCCCCGTGCCACCGAGAGACTGACGTGATCCACCACCCAACGACTGCCATACCGTTTACACACTCCCTCTAGGCGAAGCGTGGTCGGTAACGCAAACCGCCCCTCAGCGCTGCACAGGTGTAAAAATTTGTTGGTTAGGGTCATCGGGGATCATCAAGATAGATTCAACTTGGCGGCTGGGGGCAGGCAGAGCGACAAATTTTGCTTCCTCAATAAGATACGTGATGGTGTCGGCTCGCAGACTGTTCCCCTGCTGCAAAACGTACACATTCCCACTGAGGACAATGCGCCCTTCACGGCTAAAATATTGTGCCTGTGCCGCTGTGGCCTGAATTTGGCGGGCGGGATACCGCAGTTGCACATTGCCCCGTGCGGTAATCACTCCTGTGATTGCATTCGCCTGCTGCACATCAGCGAGAATCGTGAGTGCTTGGGACGGTGCTTCTTGGGAGTCGGCAGCTTGCCAGAACAAAGGCGCTATTGCTAACCCTACCCCCAGTGTACCCAGCGTCAAAAGGCGAGATGTCCATCGGGAACAAGAACACCTTCGGCGCACTGAAAGTGAACGCAACATCTCCTTATTCTCCGCCACAATGTCCTTATCCTAGTGGATCAGGGAAGTTTTCCGTACAATGCCCGTTTACTTCTACTGGGGGGACGATCAATTTCGGCTAGAGCAGGCCGTGAAAGATCTACGGCAACAGGTGGTGGATCCCCTGTGGGAGAGTTTTAATTTTGAGAAACTTGCCGGTGAGGATCCCCAAGCGGTTCAAGCGGCTCTAGCACAGGTAATGACGCCACCCTTTGGCGGGGGCGATCGCTTGGTATGGCTGGTGAATACGACGCTGGGTCAACGCTGTAGTGCTGAATTGCTCGCCGATTTAGAACTGACCTTGCCGCAAATTCCCCCGAACTGCCATTTGCTCCTCACCAGTTCCCAAAAACCCGACAGCCGCAGTAAAGCCGTCAAGCTGCTGCAACAGTACGGTCAGATTCAGGAATTTAGTCCGATTGCCCCTTGGAAAACCGCCGAGATTGAACAGCAGATCCGTGAAGCGGCTCAACGCCATCAACTGCACCTGTCCCCTGAGGGGATACAACTCCTTGCCGAAGCCGTGGGCAATGACAGCCGCCAACTCCACAATGAATTAGAGAAATTGGCCTTGTTTGCGGGCGATCGCCCCCTGACTGCTGAAGACATTACAGCCCTTGTTCATGCCACCCAACAAAGTAGCCTCACCCTTGCCAGTACACTCTTGCGGGGGGACACCGCCACTGCCTTGAGTCAACTGGAGGACTTGCTGCTGCAAAACGAACCGCCCTTGCGCCTACTAGCGACTCTAACGAAACAATTTCGCACGTGGTTATGGGTCAAGTTACTCAGCCATGAGCGGGACAATCAGCACATTGCCAAGCTAGCCGAGGTGGGGAATCCCAAACGGGTCTATTTCCTGCAAAAAGAAGTGAACACTGTTGCGCTGCCCGCCCTTCAGGCCTGTTTGCAGATTCTTTTAGCCACCGAGTATCAACTAAAACTGGGAGCTGAGCCGGTCGCTACCCTCCGTCAAGGGATAATTCAGCTTTCCTTGGCCTGCTCACGGCGTTCTTGGGGCGATCGCTCTGGCAGCGGTGACAATTGACTCGAAGGTAGCCGCGAGGGTTTGCGACTAGGACGATTCCACGTTTGCCATGCGGCTTTTACTCCCGCAAAGACGCTCCGGGTGGTTATTTTTGCCTCTTGCACCTGCCGTTTTGCCGCCGCAATACCCTGATCCACCTGCTTGACCACATTGCCCGCACTTTCTACCCCTTGGCTAATGTCATCGGTGAGATCACTAATCTCTAGCCCCGTCAAGCGAATGGCTTCCAATGTGGGCGGCAGTTCACGTCCCAAGGTATCAAAGAGCTTTTCAGCACTGCGGGCAGCCCGTGCCAACTCCATAAACGCCGGAATGGCAGCAACCAAAACGGCTGCCAAGCATACGGCCACTAATACCAGTGACACGGCTAACCAAAAAATTGGTTCTGTCACGTCAGTTTGTCCACAGAGTCCTGCGCAGGCTGTGTCCCGATACTATCACGAGTTCCCCAAGGGCAACAGTCAAATGCCCCCTGAATGACCTTGAGACAAAAGCTGTAATACCCATGCCCAAAACCAAGCGCAGCTAGCAAGTTTGCTACAATTGCTGTGCAATGAGCTAGTGGCCGTTCCGTGGATCACCTGCACCAGGGGGCAACAATACCTTAGTTTGTCGCGTTCTTGAGTGATCTCATCCTCGTTTACCGCTTGTAATTCTATAGGACTGTTGGCCGTGGGCACTGAATCGCATTCTCATTTTTCCCCTTCTTTGCATCCCCGTCCCCATCATCACAGTGAGGAATCGCTGCGGGCGATCGTCAACCGGCTTTCCCGCATTGAAGGGCACGTGCGTGGGATCAAGACGATGGTACAAGACAGTCGCCCTTGCCCAGAGATACTGATTCAAATTGCCGCGGTACGGGGAGCATTGGATCGGGTGGCACGGCTGATTCTCGATGAGCATTTGAACGAATGTGTGACCCGTGCCGCTCAGGAAGGACGCATTGATCAGGAACTGGCTGAACTCAAAGCTGCCCTTGATCATTTTTTGGGATAATAGCTCGTGATAGCGTAAGCAATGCCAATGCCTACTGTTGTTGTGATCAATGGGGTGCTGGGCGTCACCTTCGCCATTTTTACCCTCATCTTTCTGGTGCGGATTGTCCTCACATGGTATCCCCAGATTGACCTCACCCAAGGGCTGTGGAAAGTAATTTATTGGCTCTCAGAACCCGTTTTGGCACCAACTCGCCGCCTTGTGCCGCCCTTGGGGGGAGTGGATATTAGTCCTGTGATTTGGGTGGGGATTGTCACCCTGCTGCGGGAATTGCTTGTGGGACAACAGGGATTGTTGTTGATCTTGTTTCCACCGGCCTAGTGGAGACAACACCGATTCCAAACCCGAAACCGTTTCTCAAATGGGCGGGGGGAAAGTCCCAGTTACTAGGCCAAATGGCTCCCTATTTGCCGCCGGGCTGTCGCTGTTATGCCGAGCCGTTCTGTGGCAGTGCCGCCCTCTATTGGTATATCTTTGGTCAGGCTCGGTGCGGAAAATTTCACTTTCAGCAGGCACGGTTGAGCGATCGCAACCCTGAACTGATTCACTGTTACCAAATCGTGCGCGATCGCGTCGAGGATCTAATTCAAGAACTCACAGAATATCGCCGACAGCACGGTGAAAGCTTTTATTACCACATTCGTAGCTTAGATCCGCAGCAACTTGATTCCCTGACACGGGCAGCTCGCTTTATTTATCTCAACAAAACCTGTTTTAACGGTCTCTATCGCGTCAATCGTGCGGGGCAGTTCAACGTTCCCATGGGTCGTTATCGCAATCCCCAGATTTTTGATCCAGAAGCACTGCGCCAAGCCAGTCTTGCCCTGCAAAACGTGATATTGAGTGTGGCGGATTTTCAAGAGGTCTTAACTTGGGCAACGGCAGGGGATTTTATCTACTTCGATCCGCCCTACTATCCCCTTTCCAAAACGGCCAACTTTACCGGTTACACCGATCAGCCCTTTGGCGAGGCCGAACAGATTGCCCTAGCTAACGTTGTCAGGGAGTTGGCACAACGGGGATGCTACGTCATGCTCAGCAATGCTTGGGTTGAACCCATGCTGCAACTGTATCGCTCTTGGCGCTGCATTGAACTCAAGGCCAGCCGTGTGATCAATTCCAATGGCCATAAACGGGGCAAGATCAGCGAGCTGCTCGTTGTTACCTATCGCTGCTAGGGCGGTTGCTTACTCAAAGCTCAGTCGGGAAAGTATTTCCCCCGCGTGGAGACCATAACGGCACCCCGTTCTCGGATCAAGTCCTTGGCGGCCCGTTCCAGCCGGTAGCCGAAAAAGAGGGGGCGAACGTTTTCGCGAGCCTCTACTTGGGTCACAAGGTTCAAAAATCGCTCTACTTCTGATTCTGTGATGTTGCTTTTGACTTCTCCCAGTACTAGTACTGGCTGTCCCTGTACCTGACCGCGAATGACTAAATCAAACTCATACTGCCCATTGCGCAGAGGCAGGGTATCGCGATCGCAAAATTCAATTTCCATCCCCCAACGGTATTCGAGAATCTCCGGCACTACTTCCAACGCCAAGTCTTCCAGGGAGCCGCCCAGGGCTTCACTGAGACCCCCCACTTGCCGCGCCAGTTGTCTAACGGCTCTTTCTGTGCGTTCTTGAGCAGCAGCAAGTCTATCTACAGCAGCAGACAACTGATCGACCCGCTCTTCGGTACGCTTTTGAGCCTGAGCTAGTTCTTCAACTCGCTCTTCGGTGCGCTTTTGGGCTTGAGCTAGATCGCCGACAATTGATTTTAACTCATTAAAGTCTTTGGCTCTGACGACATCGTCATAGGCCTCACGGATGACTTCGGCTAGTAGATGTGCCTGTTGAGGTGTAAACGCAGTTCGTAATTTTTCTTCCAGAGCAGAGGTCATTGTATTTCAAATCCGCCAATAGTTTTATTGTAACGGTTGCCCGATTGTGGTTGTTAGCTGCGGCTAGACTATAAAGCATCAGGTGGTTGGAGGACAGTGTCATGGTGAAAGATGGGTTACGCTACTGGCCGCTGGGTGTTGCTCTTCTTTTAGGCACAGGTCTTGAACCGGCTAGAGCGGCAGCAATGTCACCACTCCAAGCGGGTGTGGCAGAGGAGGGGGTGATGGCTTTGGTCAAGGAGGATGCGCTTGCCCAAGCTCGCCTACCGCAATCCGAAGGCTCTGCCGTTGATTTATTGCCCCTGCCGCCGCCAACGCTACAGTCCGCAGCGGAAGTTGCTCCTGCTGTAGAATCTCCGGCTTCTCTGCCCACCAGTACTGAGGTCAAGGATGATTCGGCAGCTCCCCCTAGGGAAGATTCACTGCCAAGGGCGGACAATTCTGCGGAGCCTCCCTCGCCCGCGCCAATAACAGCGAAACTGACAGCAGAGCAAGTAGCCAAGGAGGTGCGTTTAGCCTTTTTACGGGAGGGCGATCGCCACTGGCAATTAGGCGATACCACAACAGCCCAAACCTACTACCAAAAGGCCAAAGCTGAGCTGAACCTACCACCCCCCCGCCTCACCCCCCCTGCGATCCTGGAAATTAGTCAACTGCCCCCTGCGGCTCAAGTCTATTGGCGGGAAGTGCAAGGGGGATCCCAACTCTACAGCGCCCAAGCCGTACCGCTGCGGCTTTTGGTGGAGCAGTTCCCGGAATTTATCCCCGGCCAAGTGCGCTTTGCCGAGTTTTTAGCGCAGCAGGGTTCGCTTAAAGAGGCCTATGCCCATCTTGAACAAGCCGCCAGCCTCTATCCCGATCAACCGGATATTCAACGTAGCCTCGTCACCCTCTACGATCGCCAGCAACAGTGGCTAGAAGCAGCTCTTTCTGCCCAACGCTTTGCTCTACTGAATCCTGACCACCCCGCTACACCAGAATTTCAGGAACTGGCCGCAGAGCGAATGCAACGGTTTCGTCGCCGCCTTCAGGGGCAACTGCGCGAAGGCATGATTGTCGGTGCCCTCACCGGCTTGGTGGGCGTGGCCCTCACGGGCAATCCCCTCCTGTCTTTGGACTCGATTCAAGTGATGGCATTGATGATGCAAGGGGAATCTGCCCTCGGTCGCTCCGCAGCCCGGCACATTAGTCGTCAAGTCAAGCTGCTTGAGGATCCTGAGGTTCAGGCCTACATCAACGAAGTGGGGCAGCGTCTGGCCAAAGTAGCGGGTCGCAATGAGTTTGAGTATGAGTTTTTTGTGATAAAAGATAATGATCTCAATGCCTTTGCTCTGCCGGGGGGTAAGATCTTTATCAATTCTGGGGCAATCCTAAAGGCCAATACCGAAGCAGAATTGGCAGGCTTGCTTGCCCATGAAATGGCTCATGCGGTGCTGTCCCACGGCTTTCGCCTCATGACACAGGGGACGGCCACGGCCAACCTAACGCGGTTGTTACCGGCGGGTGGCTACGTGACAGGACTTCTCGTAACTCGCTATAGTCGAGAGATGGAGCGAGAGGCGGATATCTTGGGCACGCGGATTCTCGCAAGGGCAGGCTATGCCGCCGATGGCCTTCTCAACCTCATGCATACTCTCAAAAAGGAATACCGCAATCAGGAGCCACCGCTGCCGTGGTTTTCGACTCACCCGCCCACCGATGAACGCATTCGTTATATTCGCGGCTTGGTGCGCGATCGCGGGTACAATCCCTTTGCTTTTGAGGGGGTCGAACGGCATCAACAGATTCAAGCACGCTTACGTACCCTTGTGGATCTCGCCAATCCGAAAACGTCTAAACGGAGAACTGCCAAAGCATCACCATAGCGCCGCACGATGAGGATTCCCAGCAACCTTGAGCGAATGAAAATATGAAGCGGCTCCTTTGTCTTAGTAACGGTCATGGTGAGGACGCGATCACCAGCTCAATTTTGCAGGCTTTGCGGCACCGGTGTCCAAACCTAGACCTGATGGCATTGCCCTTGGTGGGCCTAGGGGCTGCCTATACTCGGTTGGGAATTTCTTTGTTGCATCCCGGCAAAATCCTCCCCTCTGGGGGTTTCGTTTACAGAGATCTGCGACAGCTATGGCGAGATCTTAGGGCAGGGCTGCTAGGACTTTTAGGGGCGCAGGTTCGTGCCGTTCAGCATTGGCAGCGATTATCGGCAGGGCATCTGTTAGCTGTGGGCGATATTGTGCCCCTATTGCTGGCCTATTGTACAGGGGAAACCTATAGTTTTATCGGCACTGCCAAGTCTGACTATTACCTATACGATGCCACGGGGCGCCCCTATCGTTGGGGCATGGGCTGGGCGGGGAGTGATTACCTGCCTTGGGAACGATGGTTGTGGCGATCGCCCCGCTGTCGAGGGGTTTTTGTCCGCGATGCCCTGACGGCAAAGAACCTGCGGCAACTGGGTTATACCGTCCACTACTATGGCAATCCAATGATGGACTTGGTAATGCCACCCCCTGCCCCTTCTCCTTTTAGAACAAAAACAATTGTGCTGTTGCCGGGATCCCGTGCTCCTGAGGCCTATCGCAATTGGCAACGGATATTGCAGGCAATCCTCCCCTATCCCGATCGACCGTTGATCTTTTTGGCCGCCGTGAGTCCGAACCTTGACTGCCATTCCCTTGAGCAGAGCCTTAAGCATTGGCAACCCATCCCCAGTCCCTTACCGGACACCCGTGCATGGCAATTGGGGAAGCAAAAACTAATTTTAAGCTCCCAGCACTTCCGTGAATTCTTGCACTGGGCAGAAGGGGGAATTGCCCTCGCCGGAACCGCCACAGAGCAGTGCGTTGGCCTAGGAAAACCCGTGATTACCTTTGCCGGTGCAGGTCCGCAGTTTACCGAGGCTTTTGCCCGTAGTCAAAAATCTCTCCTTGGGGAGTCCATTTTCTTGCTGGATGATCCCCAGGCGGCTATCCCCACCCTCTACAAGATTTGGCAGGATACTGCCTTAATGGCGCGAATTGCCGCCAACGGCAAGGAACGCATGGGGGAACCCGGCGCCAGCGATCGCATTGCTGACCATCTGCTAAGGATACTCAGAGATTAAGTCCTCTCAAAAAAAAGACCCCCATCAATTGCGATGGGAGTCAGGGTGTGATAGACGGCGTTTAGCAGCCGAGCTTAGTCAAGGCTAGGCATCGAGAGCACGGGTTCAGACTCGCGGTCAATCCCCTTCTCGAAACCAGCGGCAGCTGCACGGGCACGACCTGCGTGCCACAGGTGACCCACCAAGAAGAAGAAGGCCAAGACAAAGTGGGACGTAGCCAGCCAAGAACGGGGTGACACGAAGTTCACCGAGTTGATTTCGGTGGCCACACCGCCCACAGAGTTCAAGGAGCCAAGAGGTGCATGGGTCATGTACTCAGCGGCACGCCGCTCTTGCCAGGGCTGGATATCGTTTTTGATCTTGTTGAGGTCAAGACCATTGGGACCACGCAGCGGCTCCAACCAAGGACCACGGAAATCCCAGAAACGCATTGTCTCACCACCGAAAATAATTTCCCCTGTGGGAGAGCGCATCAGGTATTTACCTAGGCCCGTAGGGCCTTGAGCGGAACCCACGTTAGCACCCAGTTTTTGGTCACGGATCAAGAAGGTCATTGCCTGAGCCTGAGAGGCTTCTGGACCTGTGGGGCCGTAGAATTCACTGGGATAAACCGTGTTATTGAACCAGACAAAGCAGGTGGCAATGAAGCCCATCATGGACAGGGCGCCCAAGCTATAGGAGAGATAGGCTTCCCCAGACCAGATGAAGGCACGGCGTGCCCAGCCAAAGGGCGTCGTCAGAATGTGCCAAATCCCACCAGCAATACAGATCAGACCGATCCAAATGTGACCACCGACAACGTCCTCAAGGTTATTGACACTGACAATCCAACCCTCACCACCAAAGGGAGACTTCAGCAAGTAGCCGAAGATCACCCGTGGGTCAAGGGTGGGGTTGGTAATGACACGCACATCACCACCACCGGGTGCCCAAGTGTCGTAGAGGCCACCAAAGAACATGGCTTTGGCCACCAACAGTAGAGCACCAATACCAAGGACGATCAGGTGAAAACCGAGGATCGTCGTCATCTTGTTTTTATCTTTCCAGTCGTAGCCAAAGAAAGAGGAATATTCCTCAAGGGTTTCAGGGCCACGAATGGCATGGTAAACCCCACCAAAGCCCAAAACAGCAGAGGAAATCAGGTGAACCACCCCAACCACAAAGAAGGGGAACGTGTCCACCACTTCACCCCCAGAGCCAACGCCCCAACCAAGGGTGGCAATGTGGGGAATGAGAATCAGCCCTTGCTCGTACATTGGCTTTTCAGGAATAAAGTGAGCCAACTCGAACAGGGTCATGGCACCGGCCCAGAAGACGATCAGGCCAGCGTGGGCGACGTGGGCACCCAAAAGTTTGCCGGAAAGATTAATCAGACGAGCATTACCGGCCCACCACGCGAAACCGGAGGATTCTTGGTCGCGATTGGTGGCGAAAATCGAATTACTAGAGAGCGTTACCACGGGGGAGTACCTCTTCTGGGAAGACAAAGTTTTCATGGGGTTGGTCTTGAGGTGCCATCCAAGCACGGAT
>NZ_JBKBHV010000017.1:0-54340 GCF_046299635.1 Thermosynechococcus sp.
ATAATAGTGTTCAGGGACTACGCAACGATTCACCCGAGAACTTGGCATCGAACTATGTGCAAGACACAGGCTCGAATGCAAAGGTGGACAATAGCACCAATACTGGCCAAATCTACTTGGGTTGTGCCAACACAGAAGAACTCCGTCCATCCTTCTTGAATGCCAACCGTCCTAAGGAAGACTTAGAAGGTGACTACGTTTGGTTGCGAGAAGATCCCTTTGATCCCAGCTCACCGATTTATGTGGATAAGAATGGCGATCCTTGGGCAATTAATTACCTAACCGGTAAAACGCGACGCTACGACTACCCAGAAGCCTACTACACCTTCAACGACTCTCGCGCCCTTAATGGTGCTGCCGATACCCGTGTGAATGCTGTGATTGTGAGTGGCATTGTGCCCTCGCGGCCTATGCAATCCTACGGCGGCATGCACAACTTCCCACGATTTATTGAAGGGTGGGGCAACCTCTGGATTCAAGGGGCATTTATTCAACCCAATTTCTCGACCCAAGCCACGGGTCCCTTTGACCAAGACCAGTGGGAAATCTCGCCAACGACTCCTTCGGATAATCACTGCCGTAATGTCGACGAAGCGTTCAATTGCTCAGCAACATCCGGCGAGCTGATTCAATACTACGTTCCTCCCACCCGCCGCTGGGGTTATGACGTGGGGCTGCAACTGGCACCGCTAGGGCCGGTCGCGAGGCGGATGTTTACCCCAAGCAAAGAAGAACGCAATGAATACTACAAGGAAATGCCGGCTGAGGATCCTTACATTAAGCAGTTACGCTGTGCCCAACGGCCGGCCAATCTAGGAAGTGGTCCGATTGATCCGACGGTCACAAACTGTCCTGCTTCCTCGGCCCAATCAACACGCTAACCCTAGGAGAGAAGGGCGATGAACAGCATAAACACTTGGTTACAGCTTCGGTCACGGCAAAAGGGGCTAACCCTCTTTGAATGCCTAGTGGCAATTCTGGTGGTCAACCTTGGCATTGCCATGCTGACGATGCCCTTGGCCATTGTGGCGGCTACGCGGCTGCGCAATGATCGCATCAACAAAGCAGGGGAACTGGCGCGAGAATCCTTGGATCGGCTGCAGGCCATGATGGAGCAGGGGATAGATGTTCGCACAAGTGACACCTCCTTGCTGCCCCCTGAGGCTACAGTGCCCAACGATCTGAGCCGAGAACCCCACCCCACCAGTGTGGTGAACTGTGCCCCCCCCAATCCGTGGTTTACCGATGATCCGCGCAAGGCTTGCCTACGTCGGGTTGGCAGCCATGAATTTGGCGTGCAAATCGTTCGCGGTCCTTTGCAAATCGTTCGCGGTCCTTTGCAAGTAAACAGCCAAGTAAACAGCTATCTGGTGCAGGTGCGGGTTTATGAAAAACGAGCCATCAAAAGCGGGGCAAGCAGCACACCCACAGGTCCAATTCAAGAGCAACCGGTGCTTTTTACCGCAGCAAGCGATCAGATTGAGGCACCCAATCAAGAAGATCCCCTCGTTGTCTTGTCAACCTGTATTCTGCGCGCCCGTAGTCCGGAAACGCTAGATCCTGAGTCCATCTGTGCGCCTAGGCGTAGGACTTAGTCGCCGCCGTCTACGAAGATGCAGACGAAGACGGGAGGCAGCCTTGGTTCTCTTACTCCTCCAACTCCTCCTTTTAAGTAAGTTTTAGGAGATAGATTCTGACTCTACCCTTTAAGGAGCTTTCATCCATGTGGCCAAGAAAAAAAGTGCACTCCCCCAAGCAGCGGCGCCAAAAGGGTTTCACAATCGTCGAGATTTTAGTCTCCCTTGTGATCGCCGGGGTGATCATGGTTTCCTTAGGCTCCCTTTTGATTGACATGCTCAAGACCGAGCGGGAAGAAGCTGACCTCAATGCCCTCAGCCAAGAGCTAAAGATGGCAATGGATGTCATCAGCAAAGATTTGGCCGAGGCGGTCTATATCTATGATGAAAAATGTCTCCACGGACCCAATTGCCCTGAGAGAGACAACAAAAATTTTCTCCCGGTGAAAAATTTTCTCCCCGCGTACCCCGAAACCATGCACCCCATCTTGGCCATGTGGATTCTAGAGCCGTTGCCCTACGACAACAATGAGTTGGGGTACTATTGGCGCAAAGATGCCAAAATTCCCGGAAACTGCAACAAATTGCCTAACTGGGCACAAGAAGACTGTCGCCGCCTTCAAAAAAGTCGCCATGCCTATACACTGGTGGTCTATTACCTAGACACGGCACCCAACCTTCAATTTTGGCGCGGGCCGGCAATTTTGCGCCGCTATACCTTGCGCAAGTACAAGCAACAAGACGGCGGTCTGACCGATGAAAATCTGTGGTGGAACGAGGGCTATGTGCAGCCTACTTCCTATGCCCAGCTGGGCAACCCCAACTCTGTCTCCTCCTTTGCTATGTGGCCTTATGACATCCACACCAAACAATCCCTGCAAAGTCAACGTCCTAAGGGAGATTTCAAAGCGGAAGAAGACAAAGAGTACGAACGCTACCAAGATGACAAAGACATGGCTCAAGTTCTCATTGATGGCGTAGATGTGGGAATGGGGCCTTTGGGCTGTCCGGAAGTGCCAACAAAAGTAGCCCCCTACAAACGTACTGCGCCTGCCAATCTAGGCTTCGACAGTTTCTATGCCTGTGTCCAGCGTCCTTCTACGAATACCAATGTTGCCACCTACGTCTATCTGCGTCTGAAGCCCTTGGATTCGCTGCCCGGCTTTGATAGCGGCAAGCGCTTAGAAATGGCAACGACGGTTCTCAGTCGTTCTGTGGTACATTAGTATCCTTCTAGGAGTTCTAGTAGTGAGTTCTAGCTGTGGTACATTAGGATCCTTCTAGGAGTTCTAGGAGTTTTCCATGTTTTCCATGAGAGTGCGCAATTCCCAAGGCTATACGCTTACAGAAATGCTGGTGGTGATTGTGCTGATCGGCATCGTTATTGCCGTGGGTACGATGAGCCTCTTTCCCCTACTGCAGCGGCAGCGGGTAAGGGCAGCAGCCAGTGTAGCCCGCAATGTCATTCGCCTTGCCCAAACCAAAGCCATGAAAGAGCGGCGCATCTGGACGGCAGCATTTCGCAATGGGCCGCAAGGGGTAGAGTATCGCATTTATCGTGACGATCGCAACCAAATGTCCGCCGCCAGCGCCCCCCCTTGGCAGCCCCTCCTAGAGGATGACAACGATCAAGTGATGATGGTAATGTGGGGAACCGATTTTTATTCGCCGGTGCGGGATAAGAACCAGCAGACGCTAGAGTGCTGGCAAGAGGCTGCTCGCCCCTCAGAGGAGTGTCGGGTGAGTTTCAACTATCAAGGAAAAGTCATTACCCCCATCACGCCACGGCGGATTTCCTTTAGTATCTCGGCCTACGAGAGGGAGTTTTTGCACTGTGTACGCTTGGCCACCCTCGTTGGTGCTGTGCGGGTTGAAAGTGGCATAGAGCGATGTGGCAAGTACGGTGATTAGTTAATCTATTGAGGATGCAAGACATGCTGCCTACACCGTTGGGGTTCAAGTTTTTACTCTTTCTCGACGAGCAGCGCCTTCGGCGCCGAACCAAGGGGCTAACACTGCCAGAAGTGCTGGTGGTCATGGTGATTTTGGGAATTATTGCCCTCATTGCCCTACCTTCGTTGCTAAACCAGAAACACAAGGCACAGCTGGCAGCGGCAAAGAGCACGGTGGGAGCCGTCAATCGCGCCCAAGAGGCCTACCGCGTGCGTCACAAAATTTTTGCAACCAAGCTTTATCTATTGAATATCTATGACACTCGCGGCGGCGGCTACCGCATAGAGGGATACTATCCCCTCACCATGACCTACGATGAAATCAGGGAAGAAAAGACTGATCGAGTTCTCTATGGGGGGGGCAACCCTTGGTATGTCTCGGTACATACTCAGGCGATTGATCCGGCAGGAACAGGGGTCTCCGGCTGTGTCCATGCCAGAGAATGGGGGGTTACGGTGGCTTCTGTGAAAGAAGGAATAGGCCCTAGCCCACCCGGCGATTGCTGGAAAGAGATGCCCCAAAGCAACGGTGACCCAGTGAAGTTCTACCCTATTCAGACAACGGAATAATTTTAGGGGGTCAAAATTTTCACGAGAATTCGCAGCAGGTTCTCCAAGTCAGCCTCAGTCCATTGATCAATCGGCAAACGTATAGGAGCGATCGCGCTGAATGATGGCGGCTTTAGGCACAATCTTATATCCCGCGTTTTAGCCAAGGGCAGGGAGCCTTGGTCGAAAATGGCGCAGGCGCAGGGCATTCAGCACCACCGAAAGAGAACTAAAGGCCATGGCTGCTTCGGCCAGCATCGGGTTGAGGAGCCAAGCGTTCCAGAGGATGCCGGCGGCAATGGGAATGCCGGCCATATTGTAGATAAAGGCAAAAAAGAGATTTTGGCGAACATTTTGAATTGTGGCACGGCTGAGTTGGAGGGCAGTCACAAGACTCTGAAGGTGGCCGGCAATGAGGGTGATATCACTGCTGGCGATCGCTACATCGGTACCGCTGCCCAGAGCAATTCCCACATCCGCTTGGGCCAGAGCCGGGGCATCGTTAATACCATCTCCCACCATGGCCACACATTTTCCTTGCCGTTGCAGGGCGGCGATGATTGCCGCCTTTTGATCGGGGCGGACAGCGGCAATGTAATGATCAATTCTCGCCTGCTGGGCGATCTATATAGCCATAATAACCAGTCCTGCGAAATAGATTTGAAAAGCGCTGTCGGGTGGCCAGTGCTGAAAAGGCTCTTGGAGAGGTTCTGGCGGGGGTGTCCTTCGGGACATCTAGCCAAGACTCGGTGAAGGGGGAATCTCGCGCTATACGAGAAGCGTTAGCGGGATGAGCGTCAACCCCTGCCTTTGGGCGTACTCGACCACCGCCGCCGCAAGGGGATGTTCCGAATGCCATTCCACACTGGCAGCAAGACGCAAAAGGGCTGTGGGATCCTCCTGGGTGTAAATATCCGTGACGCCGGGACGGCCTTGGGTGAGCCTTCCCGTTTTGTCGAGGACAAGGGTTTGAAGACGCTGCGCCAGTTCTAGACTGCTTATACTCCGCTGCTTTGCCGGTGCCGACCATGATGGCGGTGGGAGTGGCTAGGCCAAGGGCACAGGGACAGGCAAGGATCAGGACGCCGATGGTAAGGGTGGGATTGCGGCCAACGGTGAGCCACAGCAGCCCCGTCAGGAGGGCGATCGCCAGCACCGTCGGCACAAACCAAGTGGTAATCCGAAGGGTGGCACCCCCGGCCAAGAGGCGCGATAGGCAAATTCTTCGGCGGCGGTGTCGGTAATCAGTCCCTCTGTTGGTAGCCGGCTTTGGCGATCGCCCCCTGGAGATCCGACCAACTGACTCGCTGTGGATCATAGGTGACGCGGGCTTGGGCAGCGGCAAAATGCACTTCACAATCCACCACCCCCTCTAGCGATCGCAGGGCAGAGTCCACCACATTGGCGCAGGCAGCACAGCGCATCCCCTGCACCTTGAAGGTGAGGTGGGTCTTCATAACCTTCCCCTAACGCACTGCCTCGGATTCTCAGGTCTCCAGTCAACTAGAGAGTCAAGGGGCTAGGCTTCTACTTCTGTGGGTTGGCTTTGGCATTCCAATTCGCGGGCGATCGCCTCCAATTCCTGCTCAAAGGCCAGCTGCGCCCGATTCGTGCGCCCCCCCAGATAGAGAACATCGTTCTGCAGCAGCCCCCACACCTGGGAATGGGAGACATAGCTCATGATCACGCCGGCCATCAAAAAGGCAAAGCCCGCATAAAAGAGGGGAATGCCCGGATCCGCTTTAATTTGCAGCCCCGTACTGCCCACCAGTTCAACCAAGGTCAGCTTCACCCCGTTGATTTCTGTACTCATGCCTGTGCGCAGGCTGGTGAGAAACTCCCCCTTGGGGCTATAGATGAGAACCGTGCCCTGCAGATCCCGCGCAATCAGGGAAATCCCTTCCGAGAGATCGGGCTTGGTGGGAAGCCAAGTGCCCCAGAGGCGCCCTTTGCCGCCGGTGTCGAGTGGAGCCATGGGCAGTTGCAGCACGGGACTGTTGTTGAGGCGAAAGCGCAGGGCAGCAATGCTCCAGTCGGCCTGATAGAGGGTTACGCCACCGTACTTCAAGGGTCGGTTCACGTGAATGGTTGCCCGCTTTACCTCCTGCCCCTGAGCATCTAGGACGGAAAGATCCGAGTAAAACTGATCAATGTCGCCGGCATCGGTGTAGTCAATCCAAAAGCGGTTGACCTTTACCGACCAATCTTGGGGGAGGCGTGCCAAGGGGCCTGCTTGCACAAGGTGCTGAAGATGAAAGGTCTCCCCACTGGGCACGAGTTCCTGGGCCATAAAGCCTGTGAGCGCCCCCAAAATTCCCCCCAGCAAAATCAGGATCATACTGCCATGAACCACAATCGGGCCAATACGCCCAATAATGCCTTTGCGGGCATAGAGTTGGTTGTCGGCTTGCCAGACGCGGTAGCCCTTCGCCCTTAAGGTGGTGGCTAAGGTGTTGAGGGAACCTTGGGAAATCGTGGTGCTCAGGGCAAGCTTGGTGAACTGTCGCGGTTCTGTGTAGTACTGCCAGCGGTGGGCACCGAGGAGAGCAGGCACCTGCCGACTCAAGGTACAGGCAATCAAACTGGCTCCAAAGAGCACCAACAGAGTGAGATACCACGGGGTGCGATAGACATGATCTAACCCCAGAGCCAAGAGTACCCGCCAACTGAGAAAGCCAAAGAGGGCGGGGTCTTCGGGATAGTGGGTTTGATAGAAGCTGAGGGGTTGCCCCTGTTCGATCACCGTGCCGCTCATACTGGCGATCGCAATCACCAGCAGCAGAAGAATGGCCAAGCGTAGATCGCCCAAAAGAGCAAGCAGGCGGCGAAACACAGGGGTATCCCTCTTTAGAGTGGCCAATTTACCCAGTCTTGGGGCTTCAAAAAGGTGGTGTACAGTTCGGCTTCGCGGCTGTTGGGTTCCGGGGTATAGCCGTATTCCCAGCGGACAAGGGGCGGCAAAGACATCAAAATAGACTCGGTGCGGCCGTTGGTTTGCAAGCCAAAAATCGTCCCTCGGTCATAGACAAGGTTAAATTCCACATAGCGCCCGCGACGATAGAGCTGGAATTGCCGCTCGCGATCGCCATACTCTAGGTGGCGCCGCCGTTCCACAATCGGTAGGTAGGCTTCCAGAAAGGCTTGGCCACAGCTTTGCACAAAAGCAAAGAGGTCTTCCCACGAACGAGGGCCAATCGAACCAACCTCTCGGCTATAGCGAGCCGCCTCACCGTTGGGATCAGGGCCGCGGTATAGCTCGCGATCGCTCCCGTCTTGATAATCAAAGAAAATGCCGCCCACCCCTCGGGTTTCCCCCCGATGCTTCAGGTAAAAGTATTCATCACACCAGCGTTTGAACACCGGATAGTACTCGCTGTGGTGGCGATCGCAGGCCGCCTTGTGCACCTGATGGAAGTGTTTGGCATCCTCGACAAAGGGGTAGTAGGGGGTCAAATCGGCGCCACCGCCAAACCACCACACCGGCCCTGCCTCAAAGTAACGGTAATTCAGGTGCACCGTCGGCACATAGGGATTGCGGGGATGGAGCACCATGGAAGTCCCCGTGGCATAGAAGCCATACCCTGCCGCCTCCGGCCGCTGCGCCAAAATTGAGGGGGGCAACTGCTCTCCCCACACTTCCGAGAAATTAACGCCCCCCTGCTCCAAGAGCCGGCCATTCTTCATCACCCGCGATCGCCCGCCGCCCCCTTCGGGCCGTTCCCAAGTGTCTTCCTGAAACTGGGCATCGCCATCGGCAGCCTCTAGGGCTTGGCAAATCTGATCCTGTAATGCCTTGAGAAAGGTGGCCACCCGTTGCCGGGCATCACTGGGCACAGCCGGGGTAGCAGAAGTGGCAACAGTCATAGTCAATATCGCAATCCTAATAAACGATCGTCAGTGTCAAAAGTCGCCTTCAGGCGAGTCTAGGCTTTATTGTACTGTCCTGCCAGCACCTGGGCGAGCTTTGCGGCAAGGGCAGCCACCCACCGTTCATCCTGCTTGGTATAGCTGCGCGGGGCGTTGGTGCCCAGAATCATCACGGTTTGCTCGTCCACGGGTTGGCAGATGACCCCTTGGGTATTGGGGGGTAAATAGTCAAATTCAATACGCCCAGGGTAAAGCGCCAAATTCACCAAATAGATGGGGCGTTGGGTTTGCAGGACACGCCGGACAATAGGGCCTGGAGTCGTCATCGGTTGCGGGCCGAGAATGCCGCGCCGCAAGAGGGGGCGATCGCCCCGCCAGAGAACAATTGACTTTGTGGGGGTATTGGTCAGCAACGTATAGGATAACCACGCCAGCTCGGTTTGCAGGGCAGGGTCGAGATCATCCGCCAGTTCAAAGCCCTCTTCCCCTTCAAGGAGCACCGCTTGCGGCGGCCGGGGCTGCACCTGCTGCCAAATCAACGTCGTCAAAACCAACACCGCTGCCAGGATCACCCCCACCACATCCGCCCGCGCTTGGGAAGGGGTCAGCAGGGGGGTCAACAGGCGGTTGATAAGCAGCAGGGTTCCCCCCAGCACCCCCGTTGCGAGGGGCAAATAGCGCAGGAATTGATTGTTCATCCACAATCCCGAAAAATTGCCCAACAGTTACTGTATCTATTCTTTGTTAGTCTAACCTTGCTGTGGGAGGAGTAAATTGCACCATGCCAAGACGAGGGTTCTCAGACGTTAGCCCAGGGGCGATCGCTCTTTTGGGACTGCTGAGCTTCAGCCTTTTATCCCCTCTCCCCTTTGCCCTTGCCAGTGCACCGCCAGCCGTTATCTCGAATCCTAGGGTTACCCCCCTGCGCCTAGAAATCAGCCTCTCGCGGCGACAATTGACCCTCTATCAGGGACAAACTCCCCTGCGCCGCTATCCGGTGGCTGTGGGACGGCCGGGGTGGGAAACCCCCATAGGTCAGTTTCAGGTGCGGCAGATGATTCGCAATCCTGCTTGGAAAAATCCCTTTACAGGGGCGGTGATTGCCGGCGGGCATCCTCAAAATCCTTTGGGGCGGCGGTGGATTGGCTTTTGGAGCGATGGCACCAATTGGGTTGGGTTGCACGGTACGCCCCATCCAGAGTCTGTGGGGCAGGCTGTTTCCCACGGCTGCGTGCGCATGTACAACCGCGACATTGAGGAGCTGTTTGAGAAAGTGCAACCGGGGACGCCGGTGATTGTGGTGCGCTAGAAGGGGGCAACCAAGGCAGCGCCGAAAAATACGACGGCGATCGCGTCCACAAGACCATGAAGCACAACACCCGCCCAGAGACGCTGGGTACAGGCAAAGACAAAGCAATAGAACAACGAGGCCAATGTAGCCATCAGGACATAAACCCCTCGATAGACCATGGGGGGCAGTTGAATATGGGCGTTCGGTTCATTCCCGATATGGACAATGCCAAAGAGGAGCGAACAAATGAGAATGGCCCCCCAAGCAATGACGGCCGGCGGCCGGCGATCGCCCCCATAGCGCTGCCAGAGATCCCGCACGAGAATCATCAAACCACTGCGAAAAAGCACCTCCTCAAAAATGCCCACCCGCAGGGCAAAAAGGGTGGTATAGACAAAGAGCTGAAGCGGCGAGGGAGTCAAGTTAAATTGCGCCAAGGGCAAAAACCCCAAGAGACTCCCCAAGGGCACCATGGTTATCAAGGCCGCCAAGAACAGTCCCGTCAGTAAACGGGCATCGCGCCAGCGCGGTTCAAAGCTATAGCCAAAGTGCGATCGCCCCAGCCCGCTGCCAAAAATAATGAGTAGGATAAATAATTGCAGCGCCACCAAAGGGCCAAAGCGAAAGTAGGGGGTCGAAAACCAATAGAGACTAAAGAGCGAGACCGCAATTAAGGGCAGGTGTTGCCATCCCAATCCCGTCGGTCTCTGTTGGAGGCAATGGTGCCGCTGCCAATCCCCCCAGGCACACAGCAGCAGATAAATCGGCGCAATGAGGAAGCCTTCGCTGTGCTCTTTGGGGAGTGCCGGCGAAATCCCCCCACTGTGGCTGACCCACAAATAGAGGGCTGCTCCGCTACTCCAAGTCCACAACACCGGCCGCGGCGTCGTCTGCTGCCGCAGGAGAAAGGGCACGCGCACCATTGCCCAGACGCCCCCAAGAAAGATTGGCAGATTTAGCCACGGTTGATCGGCAAAGATTAAATTGGCGAGGGTTTGCCGCCAACGAAAGTGAGTTCCCCCCGGCAGCAGCAGGCCAATCGTGAGGTACAGGGTCAAACCCAGAAGTAGCCGCCTTGGCCAGCGTTGAGCAATGGTCTCAAAATCGCGCCGCCCACTTGCCCACCACAGCACGGGAAAACCGCCAATGAGGACGACGGCGGCAGCCTCCACAACACTTTCTAACCACGGCCAAGGGGTTGACGACAAATAGTGGAGATAGAGCACTTGCGCCAAAAACCACAGTCCACCGGCAGCGATCGCCATCTGTTGCTCATGTCTGGCGGAAAATTGCGGTGAGCGCAAAAAGGCTTGGGGAGCTTTGGCCAACCATTGACCAATAGTGAGTTTAAGCTGGCTTGTAAGGTTAGGCATGGGCATTCTAAAACCATGGCGATCGCAACTGCGGACAGAGCGTTATAATCAAGGCTTACTCCCAAGCTCTAGAATGTCCTGTCTTCCCCTAGACTGGTGCCGTTGATCTTTGCGTATCCCGCAACCGCATTTTGCCATGACCACTCCCCCCCTTGATCGCGATCAGCTCATTCAAAAACTCAAAGCTTTGGAAGCCAAAGCCCTGCAGGCGATCGCCCAAGCCCCCAACCTTGAAACCCTTGAGCAACTGCGTGTGGCCTACCTTGGTAAAAAAGGGGAACTGTCGCAGGTGCTGGGGCTGATGGGCAAGTTGCCCGCCGGCGATCGCCCTACCATTGGTAGCCTTGCTAACACTCTTAAAGAGCGCCTCCTGCAAGAGCTAGAGACACGGCGCCAAACCCTACAAGCAGAAAAAATTGCCGCCCAGTTAGCAGCCGAAAGCTTGGATGTAACAATGCCGGGGGTCTTTCGTCCCCAAGGGCACATTCATCCCCTCAATAGCACCATTGACCGCATTCTCGATATTTTTGTGGGTCTCGGCTATACCGTGGCCAACGGCCCAGAGATGGAAACCGACTACTACAACTTTGAGGCGCTCAATACGCCGGCAGATCACCCGGCCCGCGATATGCAGGACACCTTTTACCTGCCCGACGGCAATCTCCTGCGCACCCACACCTCCTCGGTACAGATTCGCTACATGGAACTCAACGACCCTCCCATTCGGATTGTGGCTCCCGGTCGCTGTTACCGTCGGGATACAGAGGATGCTACCCACGCGGCCGTGTTTCACCAAGTTGAGATTTTGGCAGTGGATGAGGGACTGACCTTTACCGACCTCAAAGGCACCGTCACAACATTTCTGGCTGAACTCTTTGGTGATGTTCCCATTCGCTTCCGTGCAAGCTATTTCCCCTTTACCGAACCCTCGGCGGAGGTGGATGTGCAGTGGCAGGGACGCTGGTTAGAGGTGATGGGTTGTGGCATGGTGGATCCCGCTGTTCTCAAGAATGTCGGCTACGATCCGGAGGTCTATACCGGCTTTGCCGCCGGTTTTGGCGTGGAGCGGTTTGCCATGGTGCTGCATCAAATTGATGATATTCGCCGCTTCTACACCAGCGATCTGCGCTTTCTGCGGCAGTTTTAGGAGGGCAGCACCTTGGCGGAACCCCGTCTATTGGCCATCCTCAATGGGAAGGGGGGCGTGGGCAAAACCACCACGGCGATTAATCTGGCAGCCACCTATGCCGAGCAGTACAAAGTGTTGTTGGTGGATACGGATCCCCAAGCTTCGGCGACGTGGTGGTTTCAGCGCAGTGGCCAGTCCATGGGTTTCGATCTCGCGCAGGAGGTCAACCCAAAACTCCTCAGCAACGTGCGCAAGCTCTCTGGCTATGACCTGATTGTGGTGGATACCCCTCCAGCTTTGGCCTCCAGTGCCCTAGCAGCGGTGGTACCGATCGCCGACTATCTCGTGCTGCCCACGCCACCTGCCCCCATTGACCTTGCCGCCCTCATTGAAACTGTGAAGCAAGTGGTGCAACCGTCTAAAGTTCCTCACCGCGTTCTGCTCACCCGCGTGGATCCCCGTTGTGTCAATGAAGCCCTCGACGCTCAAAATACGCTCTTGCAGTTGGGGGTGGCGGCCTGTCACTCTTTTATTCGTGCCTACAAAGCCCATGAACGGGCAGCGCTAGAGGGAGTGCCCATCACCCGATGGAAGGGCAAGCAGGCCAAGGAGGCGCAAGCGGATTACCGGCGGGTGGCCGAAGAGTTACAGCGCGACTGGCGATAGGGGCGATCGCCCCAAGGATATCCATATCGAAAGTAACCAAAGAATCAAACAGAAATCTGTACTCTAAAATTTAGATCCGCAACTAAACGATTTTGTTTTCCTTTTTATTTCTGAATTGAGGTCAGCAGAGCGTGGACACAACCGTACTCAGCCAATACCGTCAGCAAACCCAAGAACGTGCTGCCTTGGGCATTCCCCCCTTGCCCCTGACGGCGGCAGAAACCTCGGCGGTCTGTGATCTACTGCAACACCCTCCAGCGGGAGAGGAAGACTATCTGCTGCACCTGATTCGCGATCGCGTGCCCCCCGGTGTGGATGAAGCAGCCTATATCAAAGCGGGCTTTTTGACGGCGATCGCCAGAGGGGAACTCACCAGCCCCCTCCTTTCCCCTGGGGCAGCCGTGGAACTCCTCGGCACCATGCTGGGGGGCTACAACGTCCAATCCCTGATCGATCTGCTGCGCTACGAGAACCCGGAACTGGCCCAGGCAGCGGCCACGGCCCTCGGCCATACCCTCTTGGTCTATGACGCCTTTCACGATGTTCAAGACCTGATGCAGCAAGGGAACCCCTATGCCCGCCAAGTGATGGAATCTTGGGCCAACGGCAACTGGTTTACCCGCCGCGATCCCCTGCCTGAGGCGCTGACGGTCACCGTTTTTAAGGTGGAAGGGGAAACCACCACTGATGATCTTTCGCCGGCGCCCCATGCCACCACCCGCCCCGATATTCCCCTCCATGCTCTCAGCATGCTGGAAAGCCGCCTGCCGGGGGCACTGCAAATTATGGCCGAGCTGAGGCAAAAAGGTTACCCCCTTGCCTATGTGGGGGATGTGGTGGGCACCGGTTCCTCCCGCAAGTCCGCCACCAACTCTTTGATCTGGCACATTGGTCGTGACATTCCCTCTGTTCCCAACAAGCGCACAGGGGGCATCTGTCTAGGGGGCAAAATCGCGCCCATTTTCTTTAACACCCTGGAGGACTCTGGCGCCCTACCCATCGAGTGTGATGTTACCCCACTGAAGATGGGGGAGGTCATCACCATTTACCCCTACCGCGGCGAAATCACCAACGCAGCAGGAGAGGTCATCAGCCGCTTTAGCCTCAAGCCCGATACCCTTTTGGATGAGGTGCGCGCCGGTGGCCGGATTTCCCTGCTCATCGGTCGTACCCTCACCGACAAAGCCCGCGCTGCCTTGGGCTTAGACCCTAGTCCCCTCTTTGCCCGTCCCCAGCCGCCCGTTGCGAGCAACAAAGGCTATACCCTGGCCCAAAAGATTGTGGGCAAAGCCTGTGGTCTTCCCGGTGTGCGTCCCGGTACCTACTGCGAGCCGGTCATCACCACCGTTGGCTCCCAGGATACCACAGGCCCCATGACCCGCGACGAACTCAAGGAGCTGGCCTGCCTAGGCTTTGGCGCCGATTTGGTGTTGCAAAGTTTCTGCCACACAGCCGCCTATCCCAAGCCCGTTGACATTAAAACCCACAAGGAACTGCCGGACTTTATCACCTCGCGGGGGGGCGTCTCGCTGCGGCCGGGGGATGGCATTATCCACTCTTGGCTCAACCGCATGCTTTTGCCGGATACCGTTGGCACCGGCGGTGATTCCCACACCCGTTTTCCGTTGGGCATCTCGTTTCCGGCAGGGTCTGGCTTGGTGGCCTTTGCGGCAGCTTTGGGGGTGATGCCCTTGGATATGCCGGAGTCGGTGTTGGTGCGCTTCAAGGGGTCGCTGCAACCGGGGATAACCCTGCGGGATGTGGTCAATGCCATTCCCTACGTGGCTCTTCAGCAGGGCAAGCTCACCCTTGCCAAGGAAAATAAAAAGAATGTTTTCTCTGGGCGGATCATCGAGATGGAAGGACTGCCGGACTTGCAACTGGAGCAGGCCTTTGAACTCACCGATGCTACGGCGGAGCGATCGGCGGCAGGGTGCACCATTCAGCTCAGCGTAGAAACCGTGGCCACCTACCTGCGATCCAATGTGGCACTCCTTAAAAACATGGTGGCGCGGGGATACGGCGATGCCCGTACCCTCCTGCGGCGGGTGAAAAAAATGGAGGCCTGGTTGGCCAATCCCAGTCTCCTCTGTGCGGATGCGGATGCCGAGTATGCCGATGTGATTGAGGTGGATCTCGATCAGATCAAGGAACCGCTGCTGGCTGCCCCCAATGACCCTGACAACATCAAACCCCTTTCCGAATGTGCGGGCGAGCCGGTCCAGGAGGTTTTTATCGGTTCCTGCATGACCAATATCGGCCACTACCGTGCCGCAGCCAAGGTGCTAGAGGGGGAAGGGGCGGTGAAGGTTCGCCTCTGGATTGCCCCTCCCACCCGTATGGATGAGCAGCAGTTGCGCGAAGAGGGCTACTACAGTATTTTTGCCGCTGCCGGCGCCCGCATGGAGATGCCGGGCTGCTCTTTGTGCATGGGTAACCAAGCTCGTGTTGCCGATAACACGACGGTTTTCTCCACCTCCACCCGCAACTTCAATAACCGGATGGGCAAAGGAGCACGGGTCTATCTTGGATCCGCAGAGTTGGCAGCCGTCTGTGCCCTCTTGGGGCGCATTCCCACCCGCGAGGAGTACCTAGAGATTGTGACGCGGAAAATTGATCCCTTGGCAGCGGATCTCTATCGCTACCTCTACTTTGATCAAATCCCCGACTACGAAAATCAAGGCCGTCTCATCTCCAAAGAGGAGGAGGCCAAGCTATGGGCCAGTATCGGTGGCTAACCGCCGGCCGGGTGGGGAGGCAGCAGCGCGATCGCGCTTAAACCCAAGAACAAAAATGCCGCGCCTGTCTCCAGCAGGGCCACGTTTTGTATGGCGGTGGTCTTGTACCAATCCCGTTGCCAGGCAATCAGGCCGAATTTCAGGATTGCCCCAGAAAAGGCGATCGCCACCCAACCGCCTAACCAACCCAGCCAGCAAAGGCCAGCAATGAGGAGACCGGCCAAGGCATGATAAACCACTGCGGCCGGCCAAGAGGTGTCTTGCAGCTTACGCAGCTTGACCGTAAAAATGGCACTGCCAAAGAAAAGGGTATTCAGCAGCCACAGCCCAAGGAGGGAAACATCGGCTGTTGCGGTTGTCGCGATCGCCGTTAGGGGAGCAACCAGACACACGCCGGCAAAGGTGAGTAACTCATTCCAGATGGCTTTGCGCTGCCGATAAAAGACGGCAATACTATCAATGGCAAAGATGGCGATCGCCCCCAAGTAAATCCAAAGTAATAGAGGCACTTGCCAGTAAAGATAAAAAGCAATGCCAAGGGCGAGGGCGCTATAGAAACTTCCCCACACCAGAAGGCGCGGTTGCCAACGCCGCCGTTGCTTCATTTGGAGCGTCAAGGGGTGCTCCGCCTGAAAGGCACTGAAAGCGCACACCAATGCCAGCGTTGTTGTCCAAGTCCACCGTTGGGCGGCTGCCACTCCCGTCAGAAACGCCACCAGCAGCATGACATAGACCCCATGCTCCGGCGAGAAGGTTGGCAGATACCACGGTTTGCCGCTCCTTGGCGGGGGTGCCGGTTTAGACAACGGTTGCGATTCTCCAAGGTTCATGGTCTAAATCAACCCTCCTAAGCGAATTCCTGTCCCTACGACGGCAAGCAGGACAGCAAGAACCGTGACACCCACAATGTGCAGCCCCAGCCAAGGCAGGGTTGTGGCGGTCAGTTTTGGGAGAATTAGCAGCCGCGCCTGCACCGCCAGGGCAAGGGTTGCCAGCAAACCTCCCAGCTTGATTACAACATACTGCGCCACTACAGAGCGCGGTGGCCACAGACCCTCCAGTTGGGGAAAATAAATGAGGGTCAGCCCCACACCGGTCACCACCTGCACCAGCAGCGCTGCCAAACCCAATTTTTCAAAAGGCTCCTCAAACCGTCGGATAGGTTCCGCCCTTTGCTCTTTGAGGGCAGGGGGCAGAATGGTCAGGGCAAGAATCAGGTGCCCTCCCACCCAAACCGTTGCCCCGAGGGTATGGAAAATCACAAGAAGTTTGAACAGCATGGCTGCCCTCAGAGTTCGGCGATCGCCCTCGGAAAGAGGAGATTATTTTCTTTGTGGATATGCTGATGCAAGTCTTGCTCCAGCCTCAAAAGGCCGGCCAACAGTGCGCGGTAGGTATTGCACGCCCACGCAGGAGGGGTAAAGTCATCGGTCAGCCGCCGCAGTTGGGCTAGGGCAGCCCCGGTCTTTTGGTGTTCCTGTTCCATACAGGCGATCGGGGCTTGGATGAAAGACCTCAGGGTGCTGTTGGGGTCGGCCTCTAGTTGGCGCAGCAGGGGAAACAAAATCTGTTCCTCCTTTTGCAAATGGGCTTGCAGCTCTGCGGCTAAGGCGGCTACACAGGATTGCAGTTGCCCCAAACGAGCATCCTTGTGACCGTGGGCAGCCACCACTTGGGCAACCCGCGCTTCGAGATGGGGAAGCTCCTGATGCAAATAGGCATGGTGCACCGTCTCAATGTGGTCAATCAGCGCCGTCAGGGAGTCATAGGCAACCTCCATTGACGCTACAGGGGCGGTTTCTAAGGCAGCTTCTAACTCCTGTAGAAACCCTTGCGGATCAATGCCCTGCTGCGCACAGGCTTCAGCAAGGGTTTGGCGCCCCCCACAGCAGTAGTCAATGCGTGCCCGTTCAAACAATGTCGCCAAAGCAGGGTGGTCTCGCACCAAGGTGCCCACGGTCTCCGTCAGACGTAACTGAGTCGTCATAGGGGTAACCTCCAACGGCAAGGTCAACGTCAATTTTCAAGGGGTTGGGCAGCGGGGGATACAGTTGCCGTGGGTTCTCGCCAAATCCCAAAGAGTGCCCGTGCCACTGCGTAAATGAGCAACCCTGCCCCAACCGCAAAGATCACATCACCGGGAATCCGCAGCCAAACCGTCCACTGCATCCAAGGGGAGTGAATGACGGCGGCACTGCGGGCATACCAAGTACCGTGGTTAATGGACTGCACAAGCTGATAAAATCCGTTGGGAATCAGACCCAGCCCCAACATGGCTACCAACCCCCCGTTTAGCCACCAAAAGGCGCGGTTGAGGGTTGTTTCGTCCCAGGCGGTTTCCGGTGTGATTTCCCGCAAAACAAACAGCATTAGGGCGATCGCCAGGGAGCCATATACCCCATACAGCGCCGCGTGGGCATGAATGGGGGTTGTATTTAAGCCTTGAGAATAGTAGAGAACAATCGGCGGATTGATCAAAAACCCAAAGACCCCTGCCCCCACCAAATTCCAAAAACAGGTAGCAATGAAAAAACGCAGGGGCAGCCGATAAAACCCTTGGGCTTCTTGGGAAAGCTTAAGTGACTTCACCACCTCAAAGCCGATGAGTGTCAAGGGAACCACCTCCAAGGCAGAGGCCACAGCCCCCAAGGCGGTGATAAAGACCGGTGTACCGGCAAAGTAAAGGTGATGCAGGGTACCGATGACGCCACTGCCAAGATAGAGAATGGTCGTGAGATAGCTGGCGCGCAGCGCAGCGGAGCGCTTGAGAAAACCCAGTTCACTGCACAGGTAAGCGATCGCGACGGTGGCAAAGACCTCAAAGAAGCCCTCCACCCAGAGATGGACAACCCACCAGCGCCAGTACTCGGCCACACTCAAGGGAGTCTGATTCGTGTACATCAGCCCTGCCCCGTAGAACAGGGGAATAGTGATGGCGCTGTAAAGGAAAAAATGATTGAGACCGGTTTTCCTTCCCTCGGCTTTAAGAGCCGGTCGCAGAGCGCGGAACATTAACCAAAGCCACAGGACCATACCCGCGATGAGCAAAAGTTGCCATAGTCGCCCTAGCTCCACATACTCATAACCTTGATGTCCAAACCAAAAACTCTGGGAGCCAAGATATCCCTGAATCCCTGCCCATGTGCCTACCAAGGAGCCGATCACCACAATGGTCAGAGCCAGCAGCAGACTACCGTTGCCCCAAACCTGAAACTTGGGTTCGTGGTGGGCAAAGCGCGGGCCAAAATAAAGACCGGCAGCCAACCAACAGGTGGCAATCCAAAAGACGGCCAGTTGCAAGTGCCATGTTCGTGAGGCAGCATAGGGAAGATACTGCTGAATCGGAATTCCATAAAATCCATCCCCCTCAACGGCGTAGTGGGCAGTCACCATCCCCATCAAAATCTGCACCAAGAACAGAGCCATGGCTACCCCAAAGAAGAGGGTGGCCACTTTTTGGCTGGGGGTTGCCAGACGAATTGCCGGGCGCTCGGTTACAGGTTGAACCGCATCTTCCTCTTGAGTGAGATAGACAAAAAGAAAGAGGGCGATCGCCGCAATTAAGACCACCACGGAAACAATTGACCAGATGACAAACTGCCCCGGTGGTTGGTTGCCCACCAAGGGATCATAGGGAAAGTTGGCCGTATAGGAAAACGGCGACAAAGGACGGGTGGCCACCGCCGCCCACGCTGTCCAGACAAAGAAAGCTGTAACAGCATGGATCTCTTCTGCATCCGTAAACCAATGGCGGGGAATAGAGTGAGCCGCAGAGCCTTGGGAGAGCAGGTTTTGGTAGTCCCGAAAGACCTTTTGCAGTCCTTGGCTTTGGGCATGGGTGAGCACAAGCACTCCCGTTTCCGGGTTGTAGCGGTTCGGTTTGAATTGCTCTTGAACCTGGACTTGCAGTTGAGCGCGATCGGCCTCGGATAACGCTTGCCAATCTGCTTCCTCAAACTCAGGATGACCATTGAGCAAGACCCCGGCGGTGGCAAGCCCCCAGCGGTGCAATACATCGGCCGTCCAATCGGGAGCAAGATAACTGCCATGCCCCCAAATACTGCCAATGTGCTGCCCTCCCCGTGCCAAATACAGTTCCTGACCCCGCTGAATCGTTGCGCGATCTAGCAGAACTTCCTGTTGTGGCGATACGATCGTAGCCGGCAGCGGGGGAGCATTCTTGTAAATCACTGCGCCGGCGGTGAGGAGAACGGAGAAGGTGACCACACAGACAAACACTAACCAAGCAGGCAGTGTCCAGCCCCGCGATCGCGCCGCCGTTTGCAGCGCTTTGGTAGGATTGAAGGACAAATTCACCATGGTAGGATTCCCCAAGCAGTATCCTTAAGCTCTTAAGTTACGGGGGGGCTGAAGCGTAGGGCTTTGACCTAAGTCAAAAGAAACCTTGAGAAATCCTTAACTTTGCCTATGGGTCAGGAAAGGGATATTGAGCCGTGCCTGCGCCAGTCGCTCATGTTTGGCGAACTTTCCACAGCACAGTTAGCGCAATTGGCTGCAATTGCTGAGCTACAGGTTTGGCAACGGCAGCACATCATTTTCCGCAAAGGAGATCTGGCTCCGGGGTTTTTTGTTGTCAAAACCGGACGGGTCAAAGTCTTCAATCTTTCGACAGCAGGAAAAGAACAAATCCTGCACATCTGTGAAGCCGGAGATAGCTTTGCTGAGGTGACCGCCTTTGACCACCAGCCCTATCCTGCCTTTGCCCAAGCGCTTGATGATGTTGAATTGGTATTTTTTCCGCGGTCAGCTTTTTTAGGGCTACTGCATCGAGAGCCTGCCCTTGCCGTTCATCTTTTAGCTGGCTTTGCCAAGCGCCTGCGGCATCTGGTCAGCTTAGTAGAAACTCTTTCCTTCAAACAGGTGCCCCAACGGCTGGCGGCCTATTTGCTGCAACTTGTCCCTCGCGATCGCTCCGACACGGTCACGCTGAACTTGACAAAAACTGAGTTAGCTGCCCTCTTGGGCACAATTCCTGCGACCTTATCCCGTGCCTTTTATGAGCTGAGCCTCCAGGGAATCATCACTGTCAATGGGGCGGAAATTACGATTTGCGATCGCCAGCAGCTCCAAAGGATTAGCGAAGAATAATATCTTGAGCCTCAAGCAAGGGAGCCTCGGCGGTCTCAACTCGCCTAGAATGCGTGAGCAAGGGAGATTCCCCCTTCAAGACACAGAAATCCCCCAACAGGTGTGCCCAGCCAATAAAACCACGCTAGCCGCGAGTAGCCTTGGCGGCGCAGGTTCGAGACTTCGAGGATAAACGTGGAAAAGGTGGTCAAAGACCCTAAAAAACCCACGGTAATCCCATAGGTCAGCCACAGCGGTGCCCCCCAGCGGCCTAAAACGTGGCTCAAAAAGCCCATGAGAAAGGCACCGCTGAGATTCACACCCAAGGTACCGACCACAGGAGTGCCAAACCGGCGATCGCTCCCCAGGCCGATGTAGTAGCGTATCAAAGCGCCGGGCACAGCGCCAATGGCGATCGCCAACAGTCCCTCAGGCCAGATCATCCCATTTCTCCCAATAGGCCAATCCCCACAGGACTAGGCGGCTTCCCACCTCTAGGGCGAGTAATCCCAGCCCCATACTGCCTAGCCAGTAAAAGCCCTCGATTGACCCATCCCTGATCCCCAGTAACTTGTCGTTATCCAACTCATAGGATGAAAAGGTTGTGTAGGAACCGATCAACCCCGTTGTCAATAGCAAGCGCAAATCGGGGTGTAGGACAAACGTGCGGGCAAAGGCAAGGGGGGCAATCCCCCCCAGCAAAAAGCAGCCGCTGACATTCACGATCAACGTGGCAAAGGGCAAATTGCCGGCAAGATGGGGTTCCAAATAGGCCTCCAGTAAGAAGCGACTCAAGGCGCCAAGGATGGCTCCAAGACTAACGGCCAAGGCGGGGCGCAAACGAGGATGAATCGAGATCACGAGCGGGGTTCCTCCACAATCAGCACCGGTCGCGTTGATGCCTCCAGAATACTCTGACACACCGACCCCATGAGCACCCGCTGCAATCCCCCTTGGCCATGTTTGCCAAGGATAATCTCCGTAACGTTGTAGAGAGTGGCAGTCTCCAAAATCGCCTGAGGAATCGGACCGGCGGTCACAATGAAACGATGGCGAATATCGGCAAGGTACTGCTTGATTTGACCGTTGAGGGTGGCGATCGCCTTGGGCTGCGGCAGGTTTTGGACATGGAGAACAATCACTTCCCCATCGGCTCGCCGTGCTAACTCCGCCGCTTTTTGCAGAACATAGGGGGTCACCCTTGAGACATCCACGGCAGCCAAGAGCACCACCCGAGACTGTAGCAAGACTTTGGTGGGATCAACCTCCCCTTTTTGCAGGAGTTTGGGGGCAAATGTGGGAATTGCCCATGCCCCAAGGGGAGCGGTAATCAAGATGGAAAGGAGGGCGATCGCCAGCATGGTATCCCCGCCGGCCACTCCGGCGGACAGGGGCAAAGCACCGATCGCCGCCTGCACGGTGGCCTTGGCCGAATTCCCCGGCAGCAAAAAGAGACGTTCTGAAAGCGTCCAATTACTGCCAAGGGTAGAAAGGCACCAACCGAGGCTCCGCCCAATCAATGTGCCCACCGCCAAAATCACCAAGCCTACCCCAAGGGAACGTTGCAATACCCCCAACTGGACAGCGGCACCCAACAACACAAAGAGGAAAATCTCTGCCCCCTGCCACAGCGCATCAAAGCCGCCCCGCAGTTGCCGCGCCAAGGGCGCATCCATCTCAATCAAGAAAAACCCCGCACTCATAACCGCAAGGTAGCCGGAAAACAAGGGCAGGCGATCGGCTAAGCCCACCGCTCCCAAGGCCACGGCGGCTGCCACAAGGGTTGTCTGCACCCGATTTTGACTCCAGTTTTGCCGAGCCAACAGAAAGACCAGCGCCCATGCCAGACCGTACCCCACGATCAGGCCACCGCCAATCTCCAGAAGCGCCTGCACACTCACCCCCAAGGCTGGCGGCAAAGCGCCTAGGAATCCTCCCTCCTGGTCAGACCCCAGCAGCAGACTAAACAGCAACAGCACCACGACATCGGAAATGGCACTGCCGGAGAGAATGGCATCACTGATGCCCTTGTCCACGCCCCAGCCCAAACTTTTTAGCCGCAGCATCCCCGGCACAATGACTGCGGGGGACTCCGGGGCCACGATCGCCCCCAGCAATAGCCCTTGGCGCAGATTAAATCCCAGCAGGAGCATCGCCATCCCTGCTACCACAGCCATTTCGCACAACGCGGGCAACACCCCAAGGCGCAGAGCCACCGTGCCCTGTTGAGCCAACTTCTGGCGATCCAAGCCCAAGCCCGCCTTCATCAAAATCACCATCACTGCCACGGCGCGGAAGGTGGGGGCTGCTCCCAGAACATCGGCGTGCAAGAGGTCTAGACCCGCAGGCCCAAGGACAATCCCCACGAGAATCATGCCGATCAAGGGCGGTGCCCCCAGTCGCCGTGCCAACTGACCACCAAAGAACCCTAGCAGCAGAATCAGGGCAAGGGTTTCTAACATGGCTGACATGGGTGCAAACCTCACCGTGACACCGCCCCCTACCCTATCGAATGATTCAGGTCAATTGCCAGTACCCTGCATTCCTAGCAGCTCATATGCTGTATAGTCCTTGGTTGTTGGCAAAGTAGTGGAAGAATTTTGGCACCCTCTGGCCGCCTTGCCCACCCATGCAAAAGTAGAGGATGAGGGTTATCGCTACCATTGCCGAGGTAAAATACGGCAGGCCGATGGGCTTGACTCTGCCGGTAGAGGCGGTGGCCAAATTGCCCTCCCTTGCCTTCTCGATGGTGCTGTCCCCAAACCTTGGTTACGGAGTAAAAAACCCGGCTATGACCTCTCCTTCCTTGGCCCAGCAGGTTGCAGCCCTTGGCATTGACCGCATTCAGCGGCACTTGTTTCTCTGTGCCGATCAAACAAAACCCCTCTGCTGTGACAAGGCCGTGGGGCTAGAGGCATGGGAGTATTTGAAAAAGCGCCTCAAGGAATTGGGCTTGGATCAACCGCGCCCAGAGGGCTGTATTTTTCGCACCAAGGCCAATTGTCTGCGGGTATGCCAACAGGGACCGATTCTCGTCGTGTATCCCGATGGCGTGTGGTATCACTCGGCAACCCCGGCGGTTATTGAGCGGGTGATTCAGGAGCATGTGCTGGCGGGTCAGATTGTCCGAGAGTATCTACTGGCGTCACCAGCGCCCGAAACAGCAGGCGATCGCCCCACCAATAGCCCACATGGGTAATGCGCACCAGCGTTCCTGCCGCTAAGGGGGCGCGATCGCTCTGGTGCTGATGTGGATCAAAGGGAACACATTCTCCCACCTCACCAATCTTTTTGACCCCCCATTGTTCTAGGAGTTGAAACACAGGGTTGACAAGGGTCAAAATCCGCTGGGCGGGGGCGGTGGGGGTTTGGCGAGCAGCATAGGCGGCAGTGGGCCAGAAACGCAGAAACGGTTCAAGAATTTGCAGGGCTTGGTGTTGGAGCGCCGCTTCAGAGACGGGTTCGCCGTAGAACCACCGCCAGAATTCCCAGGGAGTTACCCCCAGCACATGGGCAAGGTGTTCAAGGGTTTCAAGGCGCAGCCGGCGCACATCCCCGGCCCAAATGGCATTGGCTTGCTGTCGCGTGAAACCTTTACGGCGCAGCTGACTTTTGCAGGTAATGCCGACCAGGGCAAGGCGAGCTTGCAGATCTTGGCTCATGGCTCTAGGCGCTGCCCTGTCTTCTTGTCAAAAAAGTGGAGATGCTGCGGATCGGGACGCAAATAGAGGCGATCGCCCCGACGAATGGCATGCTGACCCGGTAGCCGCACCCGCAACGTTTCGCCGGTCGCACTCAGGTGAACCATCAGCCCGGTTTCATTGCCAAGGGCTTCTACGAGATCCACTTCAACGGGCAGTGTGGTCTCCGCCTCAGCCGTGGCTAACTCAAGATGCTCCGGACGAATTCCTAACCACACCTCTGAGGCGTTGGGCAGAGGAGAACCCAAGGGGAACTGCCAGCCGTGGTACTGCATCTTCCCTTCCCTGAGGGTCACGGCTAAAAAGTTCATCGGCGGTGAGCCAATAAACTCGGCAACAAAGCGATTGGCGGGGCGTTGATACAGCTCAAGGGGCTTGGCAATTTGTTGAATTTGGCCTTGGTGGAGAACGACAATGCGATCGCCCATCGTCATTGCTTCCGTTTGATCGTGGGTCACATAAAGGGTTGTGATGCCCAATTGCTGCTGAAGTTGGACAATTTGAGTGCGAGTTGCGGTGCGCAGCTTGGCATCGAGGTTAGAAAGGGGTTCATCCATGAGAAAGACTTGGGGATTGCGCGCCATGGCGCGTCCGAGGGCAACCCGTTGTTTTTGGCCGCCGGACAGTTGTTTGGGATAACGGTGGAGCAAGTGATCGATTTGCAGCATCTGCGCAACCTGCATCACCCGCTGCTGAATGGCGCGTTCCCGCGGAAAGGAGAGCTGCATTCCCTTGGGGAGCGATCGCGTCCAGCGGGTCAGCGTGGCTTCAATGGGAGCGGGTAACAGGCCATTCATTTGGCAGGTGCGGCGCAACCCAAAGGCCAAGTTGTCATAGACCGTGAGATGGGGATAGAGGGCATAGCTTTGAAAGACCATGGCAATATCCCGTGCTTTGGGGGGTAAACCGTTGACCGGGCGATCGCCCACCCAAATGGTGCCTGTGGTTGGCTCATCCAAGCCGGCAATCAGTCGCAGGAGCGTACTCTTGCCACACCCCGAAGGCCCCACCAGCACCAAAAACTCCCCCGCCCCAACCGTCAGATTAATGTCCTTGAGCACCGTGACATCCTGCCCGCGCTGGGGATCGCGATAGACCTTGGTCAGTTGTTCAAGGCGTACACCGCTCACAATTGTCGTCCTAGGGAGCTAATTCCCTAGAGTCCCACACGGCGGCTAATCTGACAAGGTGCCTAGGCAAGGTGCAGCTTCAGGACCGAACGGGGCGCGCGGCGGACTCGTGCCCGAATTGTGGGCAGTCCAAGGCGCTGACAGGCTTCATAGCGATGACACCCGGAAAAGCTGTAGTATTGGCCTTCCACTTCAAGAACCTCAATGGGTTCCTGCTGGCCGATTTCCGCAATTGAGGCCATCAGCGCTGCCACTTTTGCAGGATCCGTTTGCCGAACCAGCGGCCGACGAATGGCATGGAGGGGTAAGTCTAAAACTCGCATCGGCTTATCCAAACTCGTTATGAGTTTATTTTAGTAAACTTTCCTCGCTCAACCCCACCCCTCCCTTGAATCGTTTCCTAACTTTGCAGTAAGACAATAGGGGGCAGTGTTTAGCCGTTGGTTGTGCAGTTCACTGAGGTTTTTTATGGGTTTGCAACGTCGTCGCTTCCTCACCCTTGCCGCCGCCGGTATGGGGGCAGCCCTCTTTCCCCAGGGCTTGCAGCTTCTCTACCAACGGGCAGCCCAAGGTCAACCGCTCACCACCCGTGGATTTGGCCCTCTGGTCAAAGACCCCAATGGCCTGCTGGATTTACCGGCGGGTTTTCGGTATCGCGTCTTCTCAAAGTTGGGCGATCGCCTGAGTGATGGTACCCCGGTGCCCACCTGTCACGATGGCATGGCCGCCTTCCCCGGCCCCGATGGCACAACCATCCTTGTCCGCAACCATGAAACGTATCCCGGCCTTCCCCGTGCCTTTCAGGGGGTGGTGGCTCCCCAGGAGAGGATGTATGACCCCCTTGCCCCCGGCGGCACCACCACGCTGGTTATCAGCAAAGATCGGCGGCTCCTCAGGCATTACGTTTCCTTGGCGGGCACCTCTCGCAACTGTGGGGGCGGCAAAACCCTCTGGGGGAGTTGGATTAGCTGCGAGGAAACCGTTGCCACGCCCGAACATCCCGCCAACCAAGGGCTCGTGCAAAGACGCCACGGCTACAACTTTGAGGTGCCTATTCAGGCCAAAGAACCGGTAACGCCGCTTCCCCTGAAGGCAATGGGGCGCTTCCAACATGAGGCGATCGCGATCGATCCAAAAACAAATATCCTCTACCAAACGGAGGATCGCGGCGACAGCCTCTTTTACCGCTTTATTCCCAAACAGCCGGGCAACCTTGCTGCCGGCGGCGAGTTACAGGCCCTCAAGATCAAAGGTGCCCCGAAACTCAACACTGCCGAGGGTTTTCCCCTGCGCAAACCCTTTGAAGTGGAGTGGGTGCCCATCCCCGATCCTGACCCTGCCACCGATACCGTCCGCTACCAAGGATATGAGCAGGGCGCAGCTCAATTTGTCCGGGGTGAAGGCCTCTGCTACGCCAAGGGCGAGTTTTACTTCACGGCAACCAGCGGTGGGCAAAAACGGTTGGGGCAAATCTGGCGTTACCGTCCCCCTTCCACCTCGGGCGAGGGTGGCACGATTGAACTCTTCCTTGAGTCGCCGGGCAAGGAGGTTCTTGATTATCCCGATAACTTGACAATGACCCCTTGGGGAGATTTCCTTTGCTGTGAAGATGGCAATGATGGCATCAACCGCCTTGTCGGTATTACCCCCGCCGGACAGATGTACACCTTTGCCCGCAATGCCCTCAACAATCAAGAACTCACGGGGGTGTGCTTCTCCCCCGACGGCCAGACCCTGTTTGTCAATCTGTATCATCCGGGGATGACCTTTGCCATTTGGGGGCCGTGGCATCGGCGGAACTAATCCCCCTTGAATTTGAAGATCGCCCTAAGGCTGGGGAATCAACTTGGAAGCTTTCACAACGACACGAGCCATCTGCATATTGATGCAATTTGATTTGGTTCGTTTAAATTAGCAGCGTTAGCAAGCATCTTTTTGTTCAACTGAGTCCATATTTCATCTGCCATTTTTTCTCAATGGCTGCACCTATAAAGAAAGAAAATAAGCGGGGAATGCTGGGCTTTAGAAAATGCTTCACGGATACGGCCAAGAGCTGCTTGCGCAGTTTTCCAGTGCTCGTCTGCGCCGGCAGGGTCTATTCCCCCTTTGAGTTCGCCGAGTGCAATATAAGATTTGGCCAATTTATATCTTGTAGCCCGCAACTCGTCAGGACTGAGATTGAATAAACACATGTCCACATTACTCTTCACTAAAGGCACGGTCAAATTGTAAATCAGAGTGCGCGGCTCACCGTTTCTTTTCCAAGTTAACCCACGTAAAAATAACTCGATTTCAGAGTCATCCACCCACTCTTTCATGTTTGAACCTTGCCATCTGTAACAAATACCATCGGCTCTTAGGGTTGAAATGATTTCCTGGTTAAGTTTTCCCTGCGCTAAAATGCCACCTATGTTCCGCATTGTCCCACCGAGTGCCTCGCCACGCGTCAGCAGGAACCTAAACACCAGCTCTTCAACGAATTTTTCTCCGGCCGGCTCAAGGAAGTTCTTGATAAGATGATTGATGGCTTCTTCTTTGTCTTCTGGCTGTAAATGACGCAAGACTTTGTCAGATAATCCTGCTGCCGTGAGAAGATATCCTTCTATACCTTTGATGCCCCGCAAATCATGAGGTGTTTTAGCGTTTGATGCAGCTTCTTGCAATGCTCTTGCTTCGGCGACATAAGGTGTAGAACGACGGTTCTTTTCAAGCGCAAGAGCAACAAAGCCTGTACGGGTAGCTTCATAACTTGTAACGAGATCATCACTAGACTGAAGATGGTTTCGATAGGGAGATAAGCCCATCACAGTTTTCTCCAGACATAAATACATTTGCGCAGAGGATAGCGTCCATGCTGCTCCATCTGCTGGCTACTATTTCCTTTACCGTTCGGCAAAACAAGAATATGCTCAACTTGAAAACCTAGTTTTTCTGCAATATCAGAGAGGATCATATCTACCGAAATGCTTACTCCTGCATAACGCACATTATCATTAACCATGAACAAGAGGGCATTCGGTTTGAGAACACGTGCGCATTCTGCAATGACACAGGTCATTTCATAAAAATAGCCCCTGACCATCCTAGGGATACCATTGTTATTCAAGGCTTTTCGCTTTTTTTGGTCTTCCAAGTATTTCAGGATAGTCTGCAATAGCTTCTGCTTCTCGGCAGCTGCCAGTGCCGTTGCCCATTGCGGATTGATATTTAATAGGTCTTTTGAACGGTTCTCCACGGTGGAGCTTAGCATCTCTTGGCGAAGTCTTAACAGTTCTTTCTCACCTATTCCCAATAATGCGAGTTCCAGCGCATATGTACGTGTGTAGTCATAGCGATTGCAGTAGGGTGGAGATGTTATGATGGCGTCGTAGGCCTTCTCCGGTAATTTAGGCAGTATTTGAAAGCATGAACCTTCATACAGATGGATTTGTCCATAAAGCTTTTCAACAAAAGATAAACTGGTTTGATGAACCATCCATGTATCTATTAATATTTCATTTATCTTTCCGCAAACAGCTTGCTGTAAATCTAGAATTTCCCCCTTATTAAAAATTCTCTTACTTTGTGCGCGTCCAGAGCGGTAGTCCCAGCGAAGGTATTGACCATCCTTTCGAGTGAAGCTAATAGACTCTAGTACACAAAGTAAAGCAAAGCGCAAGACAGCTTTAACTCTTCTGTTTTCTTCTTGGCAAGCACCCATATATTGTTCAATAGCCTTCTTGGTTTTTTGAGGATAAGCTCCTTGCGTAATTCGGAGTTCTGGCAGCGGAATACGCTTTTCTGATTTCTCCCATACTCTTTGTTCCGACCACCGGCGCAACCTATCGAAATCTTCAGGTGTGAACTCCGTCTCTAGAGTTTTTTTAGTGGCAATAATTTCTTGCCCGATGGGTAATAGTTCAATACCCTCTGCATGTATACCCATTGCACTTGCAGCAAATAAAGCCGTTCCGCTGCCGGCGAAAGGATCTAAGATTCTGCCAGTAGTAATGCTGTACTTGTGAAACAATTGTTCAACTAAAGAAGCGGAAAATGCTTCCTTAAACTTGTACCAACGATAAACGGGTCTGGTTTTGTTCGCTTGAAAACTAACTAAAAGACGAGAAAGTGATGGCAGGACAAAAAATTTGCCTTGGAATCGCTCAAATAGCTCTTGATCAATGCGGTCTATCTTGCTCAAACTTGTGCTCTGATCCTGCAACATGATTCTTTCAGGAGCTATAAGATATCACACAGGTTATCGCCTTGAAAAGAAATAATTCAAGACCTTTTCCGTCTGCTGTTAATGATTAGTGGCTTTCATTGCACGCTAGGAACCGTTGGGCATCGAACACTCAGCTTTCCATCCTCCTTTGGAACCTAACTTATTAGGTGCATTCTTACGGAGAGCTGGTATAAGAGCAATAGAAAAAGGGAGCCAAGGCTGATCCGACTCCCTCTCGCTTTTCCTACTCAATCAATCGGACTATTGTCACTGCCCTAGCTCAGTGCCACATAGGAGCGATCGTAGGTGGCACCAAAGAGGGGGTTAATTTTTCCTTGGATGTGGTTCCAGTAGTGGGCTGCCGTCACGGGCATCCCGATCGCTTCCGCCATTCGGGCAAGGAGGGTTTGCTCACGACTTTTAATCATCACATGATGTGCCACGGCCAAGGAGCGAGCCATGTCGTTCACCGTTGCCGTCATGGGCACAGAAGCCACACTATCAGCCAAGCGAGCCGCAGGAACACCGGCAGGCGGCTTACCTTTTTGATACTTGACCCCGCGATAGGCCATGATTTTTAAGGAGTCTTCCGGAGGATTTGTCACAGCAGCCACACGGTAGGTGTTACCGCGATACTTAGCCACGACATCCGTTGCTTGGGTGTTGATCGCTGGAGGAACGTAGTTGTATTGAACGCCGCGATAAGTGAGAGTAGTCATAGTTTTCGCCCCATTTTGACTACAAGGTGAACTGATTGAGGTGCGTTCCTTCGGGATCTCTTTCCCTACTTCCGTCCCTCGCAAAGGAACAACGCTGACAACTCAACTCGGTCTGAAAAGCGTTTACTGATGTCTTGCGAGAGATGAACGATTTATTTCTGTATCTAATTTAACAATTTCTCGACCTTAAAGCAGCCTGTTCACAAAAATTTACATTCTCAGGGCACAAGTCTCCCCAGAAGGTGATGGGCTGAAAACATAAAAAGGGTCAACCCAGTGGATTGACCCCATTGAAGAATTTTTGAATATTTATCGGGGTATGGCTTTAACCCTCAGCTAGGGGATAGACGCTCACCCGCTTGCGATTTTTGCCATAGCGTTCAAAGGTAACCACCCCCGCGATCGTCGCAAAAAGAGTATCATCACTGCCGCGACCGACATTGACGCCGGGGTGAAACTTCGTCCCTCGCTGCCGCACCAGAATGTGGCCGGCTTTCACTACTTCGCCGCCAAAGCGCTTGACACCGAGACGCTGGGCATTGGAGTCACGACCGTTGCGGGTACTACCTGTTCCTTTCTTGTGTGCCATGTTAACCTCCTAGGGATTCACCGTTGAGACGAATCTCGTTGATCATGATGCGGGTGAGTTCTTGGCGATGGCCTTGTTTCTTGCGGGTTTTCTTTTTCGGGCGCATTTTATAGACAATCACTTTGGGGCCGCGACGATGCTCCATCACCGTACCCGAGACAACGGCACCACTAACGTAGGGTTGACCCACATGAACTTGACTATCGGTTTGTACCAACAACACCTGTTCTAGATCAATCGTGCCCTCTGGCTCGACGGGGAGACGCTCCACATCATAAAAGCGCCCGGCTTCAACGCGCAATTGTTTGCCACCGGTCTCAATAATTGCGTATGCCATAGAAACTAAAAAACTCCTTACCGTGCAGGTGGGGAAATGACCCGCTTGAGAACCTGTTCCGCGCAAACTCAACAATTTCCCATCATAAAATTGGCACTCTATGGATGTCAAATCCCTAGCCGACCCAAGGCAGGCTGCCCGTCGAATGTTTGCTCAGTTCAGGGAATTCATCGAGGGAGATTTCCTTAAACATGTTGGGATAATAGAAAACGATCAGGGTGGTGCCAACACCAATAACATCTTTGTGGTGGAGGAGGGTGCTGTGCTGAATGGGGAAGCCATTGGGGAACGTGCCATTGCGACTGTGGTAATCACTGATGAAATAGAGGGGCTGCCCCCTAAAGAGAAAGGCGTTGATGACGGCATGCACCCGCGAGACGTAGGTATCCCTGAGGAGAATACTGCAATCGAGTTGGCGGCCAATGATCCATTGGCGATCGCGACTGAGAATGACCTCTCGTTTGGGCAAGCTGCGTTCGCGAATGACCAGCCATGCTTTGGCGTAGGTTGCTGCTGACATTGGTGCCTCCCTAGGGATGGGATGCCTTCAGCCTAGATCGCCTAGATCACAAATGTTGCTCCATCCCCTTGGGCAGCTTGCCAGCTGCGGGCGTCAAAGTAGAGATCCTCAAGGGAGATATCGACCAAGGCATCCAGAAGTTTTTGGTGCAGTCGTTGCCAGAGACTCAAGGTCACCCAATCTGCGGTGCCATCTGCCGGTCGAGGGGGGTGTAAAAACAGGGGACTTGGCGATTCACCGACGGCGGTCAGAATGTCCCGCAGGGAAATGGCACTCGGGTGGCGCGCCAGTTGATAACCTCCATAAACACCCCGCAGCGATCGCACCAAGCCGGCACGCCGCAGTTCAATCAGGAGTTTTTCCAGATAGGGGGCAGGAATCTTTTGCCGCTCGGCAATGGCGCGCACGGACGCAGGCCCGTAGTTGGGTAGCAAACTTAAATCTAGCAGAGCCTTGATACTGTAGTGGCCACGGGTCGTGAGGGTCACGCTGCTTTGCCCACCGTCGTAATGTACAACACGGCTTCTTCGGGGGGAATGCCCAAAAGATCGTTGACCTGATCGTCAAAGAAACCGCCGATGCCGCTGACCCCTAGCCCTAAGGCGGTAGCGGCTAAATTGAGTCGCTGTCCGAGGTGACCGGCATCCATGTGCAGGTAGCGATAGGCACGTTCCCCATAGCGAGCGATCGCCCGCTCCAGATTGGCGGTATGGAAAATCACCACTGCGGCATCGCGACCCAAGTCTTGATTGAGGCAGAGAAAATGCAACTGTTCCTGAAAGTTCTTGAAGCGAATCTGGCGTAGCTCATGCTCGGCCACGGCATAGTAGTAGCAGCCTTCCTCGAGATCCCTGACCCGCGTCGCGGCAATAAAGGTTTCCACTAATGTTGGGTCAAAGAAACTGGGGGTTTCATCTAGTCCTTGATCGCGATAGTCCTGCGGATGGTAGGCAAAGGTGAGTAGGGCGGCCAGTTGATCCACCTCAATCCCTTGACCATTGTACTGACGGGTGGAGCGCCGCTGGAGAATGGTTTGTTGGAGAGCAGCTAAATTATCTTGCCAATGAATGATGGTTTTGCTCAGACTCACCCGCAGACCAAAGGGGAAGTTATATTTACTGGAGGTGGGTTCAGCAGGCGGTTCGGTACTGCTTTTGGAAACGGTTGTTTCTGCTTTAGCCATGCTGTAGATAATCTCACTGCTTACCAGAGCACTGGCACGATGATAAGCTTTGAGCAACTCCCCACTGGCGATCGCCCCATAGTCATAGCAGGTGGCAGAGGGTAGGACAGAGGGGAAGGTGGATAAGTTTTCGCCCACTTCTAGCAAATTGGCGAGGGCAACTACCGCCAACACACCCTCCTGTTCTGGATCGAGGTAGAGGAGTTCATTCATTTGTGCATCTACAAAGCCACCAATGAAGTGAGCGCGAAAGTCATTGATATTGGCGGCCAGTGCCACATTTCCCAAGAGGTGTCCAATGTCGAGGCAAATGCGGCGATAGGCGCGATCGCCATAGCGCCAAGCGGAACGATAAAAGACGGCGGTGACAATCAGGGCAAGGTGCGTCCTTTCTAGAGCCGGATGCCAAAGACAAGCAGCCTGGAGCGCCGACCAAGAGTAGCTTTGCCACACCTGTACAAGGGCATGGTCTTTCACTTGGTAGTGGTAAATGCCGGCGGGAATGGCGGTATCGTTGCGAGTGAGGAGATAGATCTCCGCTGGATATAGCCCCCCGGCAGAGGGTGCTGCCCGCATATAAAAAGGCTGATCCGGATAGGGAACCACCCCTGTAATGCCATAGCTACAGTACAACAGCCGCGAAAGTCGTTGCCAATGGGGGTGAGCTGCCCCCTGCTTAGATTCTAAAAAGGGCTTCAGGGAAAAGACTTGACCCAAAGGATAGGTTTTGAAGGGACTGGGCTGACGACTAAAATCCAGCGGTGTAGCCTGTTGGGCTAAGGTCTCAGGGGCGTACTTGGTGCGTTCGTGGTAGTGCTGTGCTAAGGAAAGCGATTGAAACCCCATCGTGGTGCCTCACCAAGTTAAGAAACCATTAAATAAAATGAACTTCTTCAATAAATCCCCCTACAGTCAAAAAGGTTTAGGTAGAAATACTCAATCACACTACAGCACTCTCTATACCATTATGGCCAAATTCAGCAATGAGGAACTATTGGCAGCCTATGCAGCGGGGGAACGGGATTTTCGAGGAAGCGATCTGAGGGGGCTGAGTCTGTTTGATACCAACCTCAGCGATGCTGATTTTAGCGAGAGTCATTTGGAGAATGCTTACTTGCCCTATTGCCAGCTCAATCGGATTCGAGCAACGGCGGCCAACCTCCGCCATAGTGAATTAGGGGATGCTCAGTTGTATCAAGCCAACCTTGCAGCAGCAGATCTCGAGGGCGCCAGCCTTGTGCGCACTAACCTGCGCTCCGCCAATTTGGAACGGGCAAACCTGCAAGGGGCGAATCTTCAGGGAGCCGATTTGCGCTCTGCCAATTTGCGCGAGGCTAATCTGCGGGGAGCGAACCTGCAACAAGCCAATTTGGAGCGGGCAGACTTGACGGCAGCGCAGGTACAGCGCTGTAATTTTTTTCGCGCTACAGGCGTTGATCTCTCGGTGGCGGTGTGCGATCGCACCACCATCTATCCCGATGGCTATTTCTATCCCTGAGATAGGGTAATCAGCGTCACCGGATTGAGGGGGTGGAGGCGGTGGCCTTGCCCTAGGGGAACAGAGCGACTTAGTTGCACCTGGAGCACCTGCGGGCTAATTTGATGGGTCTGACACCAGTGAAGAACTTGGCCTTGGTGTTCAAGGGTGGCGATCGCCAGCACGAGGCGGCCAGCGGGTTTCAAGTGGGACCAGCAATACTCCAGATTGGCCAAGAGTTGGGCACCGCTGCCGCCGATAAACACGCGATCCGGTTGCGGTAAGCCACTGAGGCGCTGGGGGGCTGCCCCTTGGATCGGGATGAGGTTTGCCAAGCCAAAAGCCTTGCGGTTGCGCTCAATCAATTGAAAGCCGATGGCGGTTTTCTCGACTGCATAGACGGTGGCTTGGGGAGCAAGGCGGGCAATCTCCACGGCCACACTGCCGCTGCCGGCACCCACATCCCAAACGGTTTCCACCGTGCCGCTGAGGGTCAGTTCCGCCAAGACCAGCACCCGCACTTCCCGCTTCGTCATCAAGCCGGGGCGATCGCCAAACGTAAAAAACTGATCATCCCCTAGGCCAAGAACGGGCTGTTCCCTGGGGGATAGGCGTTGGGGTTGACGCAGGAGCACCACCAGATTCACGGGATGGATTGCCGGCAGTTCCCTCACCGGTTGGGCTAAGTCCCACGGCAGAATGGCTTCCTCTTCACTCCCCAGCGCCTGACAGACCCACGCCCGATAGGTCACAGGCAGGTGCAAGGCTTGGTAGAGGCGGCTAATGGCGGCAATGGTGGCCTCGCCGTCGGTATAAATGGCAATTTTCTCTACCCCCCGCTGCCACAGGGGCACCAGTCCCGCCAAATCACGGCCATGGGCACTGTAGATCACGGCGTCCTGCCAGGGGAGCTTGAGCCGACTAAAGGCCAACTGCACGGCACTGAGGTGGGGATGAAACGTCAACTGATCGGGGGTAAAGACTTCCAAAAGCCAGCGCCCCAGCCCGTAAAACAGGGGATCCCCACTGGTGAGGATCACCACCTGGGGGTCGGCGGTACTTTCCAAGTGGGTTTGAATGGCTTTGAAAGTGGCCTGAAAGTCCCGTAAAACAAGGCGGGGGGTGTTGTCTTGGGGAATCAACCGAAGGTGGCGATCGCTTCCCACAAGGAGCGTGGCCGACCGAATCAGGGCTTGCATCTTAGCGGGTAAACCGCCCAGGCCGTCGAGACCCATGCCCACCACATGAATCGGGGTCACAGCGGCTCCTCGCTATAGGCCAACGCCAGTAGGGCATTGACAATTGCCGCTGCCACCGGCGATCCCCCCTTGCGACCGGCAACGCGAATTTGGGGAACAGGGAGGCGGGCAAGGGCCGCTTTGGACTCCAGCACATTCACAAAGCCCACCGGCACACCGATGACACCGGCCGGCGGCACGGCGGTTTCCTGCAGGCGATCGCACAGGGCAAGGAGGGCTGTGGGGGCATTGCCGATGACAAACAGTGCTTGGGGGCAAGCTTGCCAAGCGCGGATCATCCCTGCGGCACTGCGGGTTTGACCGGGGGCGGTGTGGCTGCCATCGTCGAGGGCGGTAATGATCGGGTTTTGAAAGGTACGGCTGACCATTGTTTGAATCCCGACACTGACCATGGCCACATCGGTCACAATGGGAATTCTGGAGCGGAGCGCCTCGGTCATGTGGGCGATCGCCCCCGGCGAGATTTGCAGAAGATGCTTAAACTCAAAGTCGGCGGTGCTGTGGATAATCCGCCGCAAAATTGCATAGCCAGGGGGATCAAAAGGGTGTGGGCCGATCTCGCGATCGATGATGGCAAAACTGGCTTGGGCAATCGGATGCAGCAGAGACACAGGACTTCTGGTAGGATAATAAAGCTGCCTAAACTTGGAGAGATGGCCGAGTGGTCGAAGGCGCAGCACTGGAAATGCTGTGTGGGGCAACTCACCGAGGGTTCGAATCCCTCTCTCTCCGTTCTAAGTTTATTGGATAAGGGCGGAGGTCACTGCGCTAGAATGAGTGAAACCTCCCTTCAATCACCCTTGCCGGAGGTTCTCCGTCCCTAAGTCCTACCTGGGGGTTCTTAGCGATGCGCTCCTCCTCAATTCCCTTGACGTTGGTGCTCATTGCCGGCACCCTCAATGGTTTGCCGGCCTTGGCAGATTCTACGGCCATTGGCACCATTCAGGTTAGCCCTGACTTGCGATCGGCACTGCAATCGGCAGCAGAGCCTCCAACAGCGATCAATATCCTACAACAGTTGCGAGATAAGGGGGAAATTGAAAAGAGGTTGACAAGTCCACCTGTACCTGCTCGCCCGGATCCGCGGGTATATCGGCAATTTGAGGAACCCCGCCGCCGCGGCATTGGCTTCAAAGTCGGCCTCTAAAGATCAAGGGCAGCCCGCTGGGCAGTGCGCAGGTGGCCGTTGTGTTGCTCCAAGAGGGCTTGCGCAGCAAGGGCATCCAGTCCTGTCCAATGCATGAGCAGGGCGCGTTTCACTTGGTAGCCACTGCGTTCAAGGAGATCGGCGGCCGCGGCGCGATCAATCCCCGTCAGATCAACGAGAATCCGCAGGGCACGATCCAAGAGCTTGCGATTGGTAACGGCCACATCCACCATGCGGTTGCCGTAGACTTTGCCCAACTGCACCATCACCCCCGTGGAGATGATATTCAGAGCCATCTTGGTGGCAGTACCGGCCTTCAGACGGGTGGATCCGGCCAAGACTTCCGGCCCTACCGGCAGGCGAATGTCAATGTCGGCAGCCCGCTGCACCTGATCTGAGGGGACGCAGGCCAGAAAGACCGTCAGTGCGCCTACTGCTTGGGCGGCATCGAGGGCGCCGTGGACATAGGGAGTCGTGCCCCCTGCGGTAATGCCGATCACCACATCTTGAGCCGTGATCTGGCGATCGCCCACCACGGCAAGGCCATCTTCATAGCGATCCTCCAAGCCTTCGGAACTGCGCACCAAGGCAGCGTCACCGCCGGCGAGAATGCCTTGCACCAAATGGGGTGGCGTACAAAACGTGGGGGGACATTCCGCCGCATCCAAAACCCCTAAGCGGCCACTGGTGCCTGCACCGACATAAAAGAGTCGTCCCCCTTGGCGAAGGCGAGCGGCGGTGGCCGTAATCGTTTGGGCTAAGGCCTCGCGGGCTTGGGCGATCGCCCGCAGCGTCTGGGCATCCTCGCGATTAAAAAGATCAACCAGTTCTAGCGGGGTAAGCTGATCCAGATGCTGGCTGGCGGGATTGATCTGCTCGGTTAAAAGATGGCCACGATTGGGGAGTTCTGGAAGATCCATCATGGCCGCGCCGAAATTTCTGCCATTTCAATCACCGTGCCGCCGTAGTCCTTCACCAAGAAATTGAGGGGGCGATCGCTGCGCAGCTTGTAGCGCAACTGCCGTCGCTGAATCCGTAGCAACAGGAGTTCTAGGCACTCCCGATCAAAGCAGACATGGCGCTGCCGGTTGCGTTCCCCCCTGCTGGCACCGCTAATCACATGCAGTTGGGTATTTTTCTTGAGTTGGTACCACAGACCATCACTGGGGCTGGGGCGCCTAGGACTGCTGTAGCTCAAGGCCGAGGGCACATAGAGGGGATCCATCGAAGCAACGCCGAGGGTTTGCTCATAGTTGTAGTAGTAGTGCAGCGGCACATCGGCGATCGGCAAATGTAACTCCTGCTCGTAGAACTGCCGCGCGTGCTCTAGGTCTGAGACCATGATCGTGTAGACCTTGGGGGCACTGGACAAAAAGAGCCACATTGCCCCTGCATAGCCCATCAGCAGCAGGATCATGATCCCTTGGGTGGAGAATACTCCATCCCAAAGACCGTCTAGCCAAGCAAACAAAAGAGGAGTCAATAGCATGCCAATGTTCTAGGGAAGATTCCTTTCATTCTAGTCACTATCGTAGTCAACAGACCCAGCAATAGTTTATTCATTGGCAAAAATATATTCCTCACAATTCTCAGGTTTGGATGTGAAGACTGAAAATCCACTAGCTTTACACTTGAGTGGTCGTAGTTTTCCTAGTGGGCATACAGCAGGAAATCTTTTGCTGCACTTCCTATGGAGCTATCTCCTCTCCAAGGAGCTGCCAACTGTGAAAGGATGACTCTATGGCCTAGCGATCGCCCGCATGATTTTAATGGGGAGCAGTTCTGGATGCCCGCTGGGTAAGTCATGTATTGACAGGCTACTATGTACTCAGTAACGGTCAAGTACTTAGAACGCTCCTAGTTCGTTCCTTGTTTACTTCAGTTAGGAGCACTTAGCCTATTCGTCCGCAAAGATATAGTCGTAGAGTTCTTCCGGCTTAGGCTCAGGACTTTCCTCGGCAAAGGCCACGGCATCCTCGACAACAGCTTGCACTTTTTGTTCAATAGCACGCAGGTCTTCAGTGGTAGCCAATTCCTGCTCCACGAGGTAGGCACCGAGCTTTTTGATCGGATCTCGCTTCAGCCAGAATTCTTTCTCTTCTTTAGAGCGGAGTTCATCGGGATCGGCAAGAGAGTGACCGCGAAAACGGTAGGTCAAGGCTTCAATCAGGGTAGGCCCTTCCCCTGCCCGGGCTCGGGCGATCGCCGCCTCGGCTACGGTACGCACCGCCAGCACATCCATGCCATCCACTTCCTCACCCACCATGCCAAAGACCTTGGCTTTCTTGTAGATTTCGGTTTCCGAGCTGGCACGCTCATGGGCCATCCCGATCGCCCACTTGTTATTTTCCACTACGAAAAGAATGGGTAATTTCCAGAGTGCGGCCATATTTAAGCACTCAAAGAACTGGCCATTATTGCTGGCACCATCCCCAAAGAAACAAGCGGTTACCTGATCGGCTGTGGCATCACCCAGCACTTGACGGCGGTACATCGTCTGAAATGCCGCTCCTGTCGCCACGGGAATCCCCTCAGCCACAAAGGCAAAGCCCCCCAAGAGATTATGCTTGGCGGAAAAAAGGTGCATTGAGCCGCCTCGCCCTTTGCTACACCCCGTCGCTTTGCCAAACAGTTCGGCCATCACTTCCCGCGCCGGAACACCGGCACTGAGGGCATGGACGTGATCCCGATAGGTGCTACACACGTAATCATCCGGACGCATCGCCTTGATCACGCCTGTAGAAACCGCTTCTTGACCGTTATAGAGGTGCACAAAGCCAAACATCCGCCCTCGGTAGTACATTTCGGCACACTTATCCTCAAAGGTGCGCCCCAGTACCATATCTTCATAGAGCATTAGCCCCTGGGCACGGGTAATCGTGGTTTGGGGAATGGACAAAGAGGGCAGACTACGCTCTTGAACCATAGCAGGTAGTGATCAATCTAGGGTAAACGCCGTACCAACCGGGCAAGCCGCCGTTGGCATCACACTATTGTACTCAAATTACAGCCTTTTTCCTAAAATACGGGAGAAACTAGGGAATATAGGCCACTGCCTTTGATGGGGTAACGAAAGCAGGGGGTTCCTGCGGCGCAAAAAGAGGTAGCAGTAGCCCGTGGCGGTGGGTTAAAATTCTGTCTTCGGCCACCCCCTAACTTCCCAAAATGAAGGCTATGAGGAACAAGCTATAGAGGAGACCAAACTTCAGGGCATTGAGAATTTCGCCAAAGAGGGTTTGCCGTAGTTTCCAGCGATCGCCATAGAACAAGGCACTGATGATTTCGCTAGCGATCGCTACCACTGTCGAGGCAACTATATCAAGGTAACCCAGTTGACCCGCACTGGAGGAGACTGCCAGCCCCAAAAACATGCCAAAGAGAACCGCAATACTCAGCGTTGCCAGCCGTCGCCATGGATTTTTTAACTGCTCCTGAATTCCGGCGCCTAAACGATCAAGCAAGGTATTGAGACGGGTTTGCTGCATAGCCTCAGGCCGTCAACGGTTGCTCAAGGGGTTAGAGGGGCATGCTTGTCAGTATAGGTTAAGTTGTGTTGTTAAATGGCTCCCTTGAACAGAACCAGCGAGTTTCCTAAGGTTAACGGGAAGCTTGCTGTTGCCTCAAATATTGGCGACCATTTTGGATGACGGCCAACATTTCCTTCAGTTGGCGTTCCATCTCCGCAAGGGTGCGATCGGCATAGGCATCGGCTTCCTGTTGCCGCTCTTGGCATTCATGGCGGGTTACTTGGCGCAGATGGGCGAGTTCTTTTTCCGTGTTTTGTCGCAGCAGATGGATTTCCTCGATGGCGCGCTGGCGCATAAACTCCACCTCTTGTTGTACCTGCTGGCGAATTTTCTGGGCTTCTAGTTCTGCCTGCTGGCGAATCCGTAATTCATCGGCAATTTGGGCAGCACGTTGCTCTGCGGCACGGATAATCTCTTGGGCGCGGCGTTGAGCCTGTTGAATGATCTCATCCCGCTGATTGAGAATCAGCTGCGCCGTCCTCACTGATTCGGGGATCGCCTGCTCAATTTGAGTCAGTTGGTTAAGGAGCTGCTCCTCGTCAATAAGTTTGCGTCCCGTCAACGGGATCTTTGTCCCTTCGAGAATCAGAAGTTCTTCCAGCTTTTGCAGTTGTTGCAGGAGTTGCAGCGGTACTGAAGGGACATCAACTGCTTCGTTTACTCCAGTGTTGGTTGAGAGGGGATCGGTGTTTGAGTAAAGCATGCTTCTAAATCCTTGGCAACAGCGGCTGGTACTAGATGACGAACATTACCGCCAAATCGTGCAATTTCTTTTACTAAGCTACTACTTAAGAAACTATACTCATTGGATGTGGTGAGGAAGACCGTCTCAATCTCCGGCCAGAGGCTCTTATTGGTGTGAGACATCTGCAACTCGTACTCAAAGTCTGACAGAACCCGCAGACCGCGCAGAAGTACTCGTGCCTGTTGCGATCGCGCGTACTCCACCGTCAAGCCATCAAAAGCATCCACTCGCACATTCTTCAAGTGGACGGTAGCCGCCTGTACTTGTTTAATGCGTTGGCTGACGCTAAAGAGCGGTTTTTTCTGGGGGTTGTGGGCGATCGCCACAATTACCTCACTAAACAGACGCGCCCCCCGCTCAATAATGTCTAAGTGCCCTAGGGTAATGGGATCAAAGCTTCCGGGATAGACGGCAAGCATAGGTGACTCAATGACGAAGGTGAAAGGTTCACAGCCTCAAGGGAATGCGTAAAACCATCATCGCCGATTTTTAGGAACAGCGCATGCCCCCTCAGATTAGCGCCTGGCCGGCGATCGCCCCCGCCGTGTTCTGAAGCGGATTTCATCAACACCCCCTGCCCCTCACCTTTCGGCCGCTGTAGGAAAATGGCGATGCCGTAAATTTATACAAATCTTAATGACAATCAAAAATAAAAATTTTTAATCAGAACATAAAATCAGAGTAAATCATTTTGCCGTTTTGTTCACGGCAAGTGTAGTCCCGAATACTTGATTTGGGTTCAATATGAACGAGTGTAAAGAAAGGCACAGGGTGACGGTGTTACAAAACAATGACTTAACCCTGTGGGTATCGGCCAATACTTGACAATCCTCGATTTCAGATTTTACAACAGGGGCAAGAGGTTTTATTCAATTACTGATTCCATCTTTTCTAAGAAAAAAGCTTTAGTTAAGTCCCATTAAAAAACTAACGATCTTTGTCAAGTTGTTACTACGTCAAAAGCATGGATCTATCCCGTGCCTCTCCGCCCTTTGCTGCTCTGTATTGTTCCGATAGTGAGGGTTCCCACCATGGATATTTCTCCAGCTGCCCGCCACTATGTGCGGCGCTTACTAGTAGAGCATCCCGCCATTCGCTCCTACATCAATCGCGACACGCACCCCTTAGGCATGAAAGAGGAATACCTAGAGCGCTACATTCATTTAGAGCACCTCACATATCCGCAACTGAATCAATTAGAATTTATTATTGAATTACATCAAAAAATAAGAATTAACGAACCCCACCAAACCCATCAACTTCAGCGCCTTGAGCAGAAAATTTTTGACCTCCTCGGTATTGAGCTTCCCATTGCCCCTCATTCCTACAATACCATCGAAAATTCGCCATCCTCCTGTGATTGGTTGATCAAACCCCAAAATGACCCCTCCAGACATGAGGCCGCAACCTTGTCTGAGTATTATCACTACTTTCGGAAAATTACAGAAGTAGCAACGCCTCACCTCGACAAGATGCTTGTCACCAACTATTGGTTATTGACGCGACCGCGTGAAAGCTGGCTGGCAAAAATTCAAGTGGCACAGTTCTATAATCCCACGTTCAAACCCCCAGATCAGCTTCTGGCCGAACGGGAAGCGGCAACCCTCCAACAGTGGATTTGTGATTTCATTCAGCACTGTTGTCGCATCCTGCCGAGTCTGCCGCGTCTTCTCCTTGCTGCCAATATCCCTTGTCAATTGCTCTGGGCTTTGGTGGGCTAGGCATGCCGCAGCTTAGGGGGCGATCGCTTCTAGGAGATTGATACAGCGGCAAGCTGATGTGAACTTGCTTTTCTATGTTTTAAGAAATCCTAAAAACATAAATAAATCCTATAATTTTGGCAATGACCATCCTCACGATGTTTTTAATGTAATTAAACCTAGGTAAAAAGAAAATTGAGGCTTCACTCGGCTTAGCAACTGAAGTGCAGACTGGCGATGTTCAAGACAAGAACTTTGGTGTTTCCCGAATGACTTAAGAAATGAGGTGGATATGAGTAATTCAATTTCTCCCCTAACTCGTTACTATCTGCGTCAGCTTTTGAAGGCTCAACCTGCCCTGCAATCTAAACTGGCCAAATGCCGGGAACAGCAAGAGGAATACGAATGTCTTGAGAGCTACCTGAATCGCAGCCGCCTGCGTACTGAACAGGTCAACGAACTGGAGGTTCTTGTCAGGTTACATCAAAAGCTCAAGGAAGTCGAACCCGAACAAAGCGCCCAACTTCAGGAAATTGAAACCCGAATTTTGGAGTTACTGGGCATTGAATTGCCGCTCTCGAAGGGGGCGCTAACGCAGATGATGACGTTCTTCAACGGACTTGCCACTCCTCGCCAAGCAGCTAGCCCCACCACAACACAGGAAGCAACCACACTGGGAGAGTATTACCGAATTTTTCAAAAAATCACCTCGGTTGCCGCCTGCTATCTCGGCAAAATGATTGTAAGGAACTACTGGCTGGCAACCCGCCCGCCTCAAAGTTGGCTGGCTCAAATTTCGGTGGAACAGTTTTACGGCTCTGAACTCCCCCCTAAAAGCAAGGATCAACGATTAACCTCTGAACAACAAAAAACCCTCCAAGGGTGGATCGAGCGCTTTATCCGCCAAGGCTGCCAAGTGTTGCCGGTGCTGCCGCAGTTACTTTTAGATGCCGGCGTTCCGGCCAGCCTGCTGTCTAATCTGGGGAATGGGTCTGATGCTCATGGGCGAGCAGCTGAAACGGCGCCAGCAGGGTCTGAAGGTGGGAGGTAAGCAGGGTGGCTAACTCCGCAGCTTCCCCATAGATGAGGCGCTGCTGGCTAGGAATTGCCACCGGCAGGGGGGAGCGGTCGAGGGACTGTTGTTCGATGAGCAGGATTTGGTTGCAGCGTTTACTAGCAATGGCATAGCCGAGTTCAAGGGCCACGGCTCCGTCTAGGTGAGGACAAGCCGTGACATCGGCAATAAACAGCAACGCCCGACGCAAATGGGTTAGGACGGGGGTTTGCAAGCGAGGGACAGGCGATCGCGGGCTTTCCACAAGTTGCAGCGGCAAGCGGGTTGGGGTGGTGTCAATGAAGGTTTTCAGGGCATGGCGAATCGCATCACTGCTGGGGCGATCGCTGCCGCTAAAAAAGAGCGTCGGTTCCAAGTAACTGAGGCGATCGCTTTTGATGAAGTAAATCTCGTGACTGAGGATATCAATGTTGGCGATCGTGTAGTTGCCACTGCCCTCGATGTAAAATTCCACTGTTTCCCCTAGGCGATAGCGCTGAAACCACTCCGAACGCCGCACTATTTCTAGGTCATCGAGAAAATCTGCCCGCAGTGCCGTTTTCAGGAGGCTATTCTTGTTTAGTCGCAGATCGTGGGGGCGCTGCTCGATCTGCTCAAGGGGTTCATACTGCGGTAGGTACCAAGCCCGCAGGGCAATAATCGCCATTAAAACATTCCAAACAGAGACTGCAAATACTAGTAAACCATGGGTAGATTGGGTTTTACGGACGGAGGAGAAAGGCAATGACCGCAAAACTACTGCTGGTGGACGATGAACCGGGGGTGCGCGAGGCGGTAACGGCCTATTTAGAGGACAGTGGCTTTGAAGTGACAGCAGTCGCTAATGGTCAAGCAGCTCTGGAGTACCTAGAAACCAATGTGCCCGACCTAATTATCACAGACATCATGATGCCGCAAATGGATGGCTATGCCTTTTTGGAAACGATCCGCCAACAGCCCCATCTCAACCATATTCCCGTGATCTTCCTCACGGCGCGCGGCATGAAGCGCGATCGCATCCAAGGCTATGATGCTGGCTGTGATGCCTACCTCGCCAAACCCTTTGACCCCGATGAACTGGTGGCAATTATTAAAAACCTCCTGCGCCGCCAAGCGGCCGCTCGCGATGAGGCAGAACCCAATCTGGCCAATCTAGCCCAACAAATTGCCGAACTGCGGTCAATGCTGGTGCAACAGGGCAAACGCAAGCCCACGGCTGCCCCGATTCAACTGGATCTCACCCCCCGCGAAGCCAGCGTTTTGCAACTGGTGGTCAAGGGTCTGATGAATAAGGAAATTGCCAGCCAACTGAATACCAGTGTCCGCAACATTGAAAAGTACGTGAGTCGCCTCTTTGTGAAAACAGGCACCAGCAGTCGCACCGAACTGGTGCGCTTTGCCCTTGAACACGGCTTGGCTGATTAGGAAAAGTTAGGACGGATCGTTTTGCCAGAACCAGTCGGCAATGCGGGGTTTGGCTTTTTCCGTTGCTGTGGGATTCAGGAGGATAATTGCTTGGCGGAGGTTGGGGGAGAGCCGTCGCTGTACTCGCTGGGGAATGCCCTCACCAAAATAAACATGTCCCCGCCCCGTTAAAACCACAATCAGGCGATCGGGATGCCGCTGATGATGCTTGGCAATGACCTTGGCCATCGTTTCATCCCAAAGAACTTGGGCTTGGTAAAAAAAGTCAAAATTGAGACTGTGACTCACCCCTTGATGGGCAGCAACAAAAATCTCTTTGAGGCGATCGCGATAGGCGGTGTTGCTCAAATCAATCTCTGTCAGGGGGGGAATATAGCGAAAATCGTCTTCCCTTAAGCTTTCTAGGCCTTGGCGGGCCACTTGGCGAGTGACTTCCGTGGGCGCATTCAGGGCAATGAGGGGAATTTGCTGCGCTTTGGCAAAGCGAAAAATCGGCGCATACAGCGACCAAGGGAACTCCCACCGCTGGGCATATTGAGTTTGCTCTAGCAAGGCCGCTTCGGTGATCTCACCCCCAATATAGGCATCGAGAGCCGCTTGAAACGGCTGCTGAATCATTTCGAGGGCGATCGCCAGAGGCCGCCCCCGCCGCTGTAACTCCTGCAAAATAAGCAGTTGTGCCTGATGATCGGCGACACTATCGTGGGTTTCGCCCAAATAGAGGATGTGCTTTTGCTGCCAGTGATCGTAGGCTTTTTGCAAGGGTACCGATTCACTGCCCCGCCAGACCTGCTGCGCTTTCACACTGTAGGTTCCCGTCAACAAGAGGGCGATCGCAAGGGTTAAAACTAGGGGCTGCCAAGAATGGGGCGATCGCCACTGATGTAACCGCTGTCCAAGGGGGGATGCCAAACGATAAAATATCTGCCAAGATCGAGATAGAGTCGTTGACGGTATGGTGACGACCACTCTCTTTTGCGCGTTCCCCATTGGGTTTAACCCTGCAATCCAACGCTGAAACAACTATGCAATCTCCCCATTCACTAGAGTTAACTGACCCTATCGCCAATGATCCGAGTTCCACTCACCCTGAACTGAATGGTAACTCACTGGTGAAATCGGAGGCGACCACGACAGATTTGGTGAAGGCGGAAGTTCGCTTGAGTGACCCCCGTGCCGAAGCGCTGCGGCAAATGTTGGAACGCCATCGCGGTACGCGCCAGTTGATTATTCTCCAAGATTTTCCTGACCCTGATGCTCTCTCTTCGGCATGGACGTATAAGCTCATTGCCGAGCAATTTGAGATTCAGTGCGATATTGCCTACGCCGGTGCCCTGAGTCATCAGGAAAACATTACCCTAGTGCGGCTGACGGGGATGCCCCTTGTGCGCTGGGCGGTGCAAGGTACGAAAAATAAAGATCAGCGGGATTGTACCTGTTACCAAGGCTATGTCCTGATTGACAACCAAGGCACCACCAGCCAATTGCTGCCCCTGGTGCAGGAAGCCGGCCTGCCAGCGATCGCCGTCATTGATCATCACAGTCTGCAGGAGGCCATTCAAGCGGAGTTTACAGATATTCGGCCAACGACCCGCGCTACGGCAACCATCTTTACCCAATACCTGCAAGCGGGGCTGCTCACCCTCGACAGCAGTAATCCCGTTCATGTCAAATGTGCCACGGCGCTTATGCATGGCCTGCGCTCCGACACAGACTGCCTTAAACAGGCCAAAGAAGAGGACTTTCTGGCCGCCGCTTTCCTGAGTCGCTATATTGACTATCAACTGCTGAATACCATTTTGCAGTCCCACCGCTCAAAGCAGGTCATGGATGTGATTGAGCGATCGCTAAAAAACCGCTCCATCCACAACAACTTTTCTATTTCTGGGGTCGGCTATATCCGTTACGAAGACCGCGATGCCATTCCCCAAGCAGCAGATTTCCTCGTTACTGAAGAGAACGTCCACACTGCCGTCGTCTATGGCCTTGTCCATGACGAAGATGAAGAGGTAGAACTGATCATCGGCTCCCTGCGCACGACAAAAATTACCCTCGACCCCGATGAATTTATCAAGGAAGCCTTTGGCAAGGATAGTCAGGGGCGATTCTTTGGTGGCGGGCGTTCCCAAGCGGGGGGCTTTGAGATTCCCGTGGGCTTCTTGTCGGGGCTGAATGAGAATCCAGAATACGCTAAACTCAAGTGGAGCGTTTACGATACGCAGATTAAGCAGAAGCTCCTCCACCTGGTCAATCCCAAAAACAATGTCCTCCACGGTACGGAGTAAGGCACTGTTCGCAGTAATCAAGTTTTAGGTCTTTATGAGGGAGCTAACAGTCTTTTTTTTCCGCCACGGGATTGCCGTTGAAGCGGAGGTCTTTGAAGGCAGGGATAGCGATCGCCCCCTCACTGCTAAGGGGGAAAAGAAAACCCAGCAGATTGCGCGGCGGTTACTCGATCTGGGTATTGAGGCAGAACTGATCCTCTCCTCACCACTGGTGCGCGCCCGCCAAACGGCGGAAATTCTCCTTGAAGTGGGGGTTGCCCCTGACCTGATGATGTCTGACCTGCTGACGCCGAGTGGTAGCCTGCAAGAATGGCTCCATTGGCTGAATGAATGGTACCAAGATCATGAGGGTGCCCTTATTGCGGTAGGTCATGAACCCAATCTAAGTCACTGGGCAGAACTGCTGATCTGTGGCAAAGCCTTGGGGCATATCCAACTCAAGAAGGCGGGCATCATTGGCCTAAAGGTGCCAGCAACCGACCCCCTTGGTAATAGCCAACTCTTTTGGCTGACGCCTCCCAAGTTTTTGCTCAACAGCAGTGGCCTTGCCTGACTCTATCCGCCTATGCTAGTTCTCTGCGCCTCTCATGCTGAACCTCCCAAAACGCCAAAATAGAGATACAGACTGCCACAGGACGGGAAGATGGATTCTGAGCCAGGGATTACTGAGCATTTACCGCTAAATGTTCTCAGTTGGCTGTATGCCTATCAGCGGGAGCATCAATTTACTAGTCTTGAAGCGGCAATTGTTGACATTGTTTGTAAGTTTTATGCTCAAACGGATCATTTGCCTGAACGAGTGGCGGATCTAGAGCGACGGGTCAATGCCCTCAGCCGTGAAGTGATTCATCTGCGTCAACAACTGCCCGAAGACTATGATCGCCTGCGGGAACAGTTGGCAGCGGTACGCCTGAGCCATTCCGGCATTCTCCACAATTTGCGCGATCGCGTCGAGGCCTTAGAGGCCGAGGTCTTTGCCCATTCCCCTAACCCTGCTGACGCAGAGGCTGATAGCTGAGGAGTTCCTCCAAGGTGGCCAGTAAATCAACCTTCACAAACGTAATTTGATCCTCAGGATTGAGACCAAATTGCCAAGCCACGTTCACACTAAAAAGTGGCAGTTTGGCTTTGCCGACAATGCGGTAGCGCCGTTCCCCATCCGGCGGTGCCAACAGTTCTCCCTTGAGGGGTTCTGCCTGCAGACCCACAGCTTCAAGGTGGAGATAGCGGGCGATCGCCGCTCGGCCAATCACTGGCTCCTCAAAGGGTGGATAGAGGATCCCCGTCTCGGCAAAGAGGGCGGCCACCTCCTCGTAGCGTTCAGCATTAAGGGCAGCAAAATAGGCGGTGAGCGTCGGCTCATCAATACCGAGAATGGGATTCCCTTGCACAAGATGGATCATGTTTTGATTTCCTGAGGGGTTTGCATCGAGACAAAAAAAGGGAGCGCCTTGCCCCCTTGCGTAACCCATGGCATCTCAATTAGACGGCCAGCGGATCCACACCCATGGCAACTACCGCGTTCCGCAGGACGGTGATCTGCTGCCCAAAGTCAAGGGCTTTAATGGCTTCAAACACGCGATCGGCATCGCGGCTGAGGGTATAACCAGGGGGCACGGGCACCACAAACCCCTGTGTCATCAGTTCGGCCAGTTGGTACCAGAAGGCCAGCTTGGTGTTGGGGCTAAAGACACCGTAGGCACGGGTGAGAGGGGTGTCCACATTGGCTACCAAGTCACGCATGAATTGAAGTTGATCATCAAAACTGAGGGCTTTGACCTGATTGAGCAGCCCCTCCGCCAGTTGTAGGCGAGCCGTGCCGGGGGCGGCGGCTGTAATCGAACGACCCGTTTCGGTGTAGATGAACCACAGAAGCGCTAGCTTGTCATCCACGCTCAGGCAATTGAAAAGCGTGGTGACCTCTTGAACGGCTGTGGCCAGTGTTGAGGGCATGAAACGAGTATCGGTGGTATAGGTCATACAGCTTCAGAGATGTTAAATCGTTGGTGCGTTACTACGCTTATCTCTGCCTCCTAGTCAACATTATGTTACATAACTTCATAAAATACAACACAACTTTATAAATACTGCCAATAAATCTATTTTATGAGTCACCAGAATAGATAGAAATAAATACTTATGACAACTCTTCTAGAGGCAAAAAGTGGCTTTGCGATTCCGCTGCCCCTCGAATAAAAAGGTGTCTAGAACACAAAGAGGCAGTTGTTACAAATGTTAAGATTGCTTCTGTTTGAGCAACCACACTGCCATGGCTCGACCGACTCTCTACGTGGCCATCACAAACCATGGCTTTGGTCATGTGGCGCGGACAACGGCGCTCGTGAATGCGATTCGCCGCCAAGTACCGGATTTGTTGCCCCTGATTGTGACGGCTGCTCCCTACTGGTTGTTGCAAGCGAACCTTGAGGGGGAGTTTATCCATCGTCCCCGTGCCCTTGATCTGGGGGTGGTGCAGGCGGATAGTCTGCACATGGATTTGGCGGCAACCCGTGCCAAGCTGCTGGAACTGCGGGCAGCAGCCCCGGAGTTGATCCGTGCCGAGGCCGAGTTTATTCGGCAACACCAAGCGCAATTGGTCTTGGCGGATGTTCCGCCGTTGGCGGTGGCGATCGCCCATGCGGCCGATGTGCCCTGCTGGATGGCCAGCAATTTTGGCTGGGATTTTATCTATCGCTCTTTTGGAGAGGACTTTATCGAGATTGCCGATTGGCTGAGTGGTCTTTACGGCGGCTGCGATCGCCTGTTTCAACTGCCCTTTGCTGAACCTTTGGCGGCCTTTCCTTGCAAAGAACCTGTGGGACTCACGGGCGCCGAACCGCGTTTTGACCCGACGGAGCTGCGGCAGTGCCTTGGCCTTACTGCCCCCCGCGATCGCACGGTTCTGTTGACCTTTGGGGGCTTGAGTCTGCAGGCGATTCCCTATGAAGCACTCCGGGACTTTCCCGACTGGCAGTTTCTCACCTTTGATGGCACGGCACCGGCGGATCTGCCAAACCTCATCAAGCTCTGTGGCCGCCAACTGCGCCCGGTGGATGTGATGCCCCTCTGTGGTCGGGTGGTGTCGAAGCCCGGCTATGGCACCTACGCAGAGGCCTGTCGCTTGGGGGTACCCGTGGCGACGATTCGGCGGGATGATTTTGCCGAAGGCCCCGTCTTGGTGGCGGGATTACAGGCTCACCACTACCATCAAATCCTGAGTCATGAAGAATTTTTTGGCGGCAATTGGCAGTTTTTGCGATCGCCACCGCAACCGCCCCAAGACCCCACCCCCTTGGATGGGAACGGGAATTCTGCGATCGCCACTGCCGTTGCCTATTATTTGAATAACCATTCTTGACGCTCATCCCGCTAACGCTTCGCGTATAGTGGGAGATTCCCCCTTCACGGAGTCTTGGCTAGATGTCCCAAAGGACACCCCCGCCAGAACCTCTCTAGGGGCGTTTTCAGCACTGGCCGCCCGACAGCGCTTTTCAAATCTATTTCGCAGGACTGGTTATCATGATTATATGATAACATTTAGTCGCTTGTAATGTCATCATCCTTAAGCTTCCTCCCGCCGGTCGTCTGCCGCTTCACCAGCACTGCGGCACTTTTCAGGTAGGGATCACCATGGGTCTTTTTGGACGGCGCACCGCCCTGCCGCTGCAAAAGGCGTGGCAACTCTATCAGCAGCAGGACTGGAATGGAGCACAGCAGTGGGCCCGCCAGAGTGTTCAGGAAACCCCCCAGGCGGAGGCCTACTACCTGCTGGGGTTGATTGCCGAACAGCAGGGACACCCCCTTGAGGCACAGAGCGCCTACGAGCGGGCGATCGCCCTTGATCCGTGGCATGCCCCTGCCCACTATCGGTTAGCCGTTGTGCTCCACGATCTGCTGGGGCAACCGGCGGCGGCTCTGCCCCACTACCAACGCGCCCTTGCAGTCAAGCCGAAGTGGGTGGAAGCCCACAGCAACCTAGGAAATGCCTACTTGGATTTGGGGGAGCCAGAGCAGGCGATCGCCTGCTACCAAAAAGCCCTCTCCTTAAATCCCGATCTGCCCACCACGCTCTATAACCTAGGACTGTGTTTCCACACCCAAGGCAAACTCACCGAAGCCGGTGCCTGCTATGAACAGTCGCTGTACCTTGACCCCGCTCAAGCCGATGTCCACAATAATCTGGGCAGTGTGTATCTGGAGCTGAAAAACTATGGGGCAGCGATTCGCCAGTTTCAGGCGGCCTTGAATGCCAATCCCGAACTGTTGGCAGCTCTTTACAATCTGGCGTACGCCTTGCATTTACAGGGGAACCTTGCGGCAGCGCGCGATCGCTATCAGGAAGTCCTACTGCGGGACAATAAACATCAACAGGCGCTGCTGCAACTGGGTCAAATTTGCCTTACTGAAGGCGACTTTAGCGGCGCGATCGGCTACTACCAACGCTGCCTTAGTCTGGATCCTCTCAATGCCACTGCCCAAGCCGGATTGGCCACCGCGCTGCTGGAAACAGGGGATCCCCAAGCTGCCCTCGACCACTTTCGCCAAGCGGTTGCCCTCAATCCCCAAGATGCAGACGGGCACCTCAACCTTGCCCTAGTGCTGCTATTGCTGGGGCATTTCCAAGAGGGATGGCAAGAATACGAATGGCGCTGGCAGCAACCCACAGGCGGCTTGCGCTCCTATCCGCAACCCCGCTGGCAAGGTCAATCTCTAGAGGGGAAAACCCTCTTTGTCTATAGCGAGCAGGGGCTAGGGGATTGCATTCAGTTTGTGCGCCTACTGCCTTTGATGGCGCGGCATGCCCAACGGGTCATTTTTGCTGCCTACCCGCCTTTGGTGCGTCTGTGCCAAACGCTGCCGGGGATTGAGGTGATCAGCAGCGAGGAACCCCCTCCCCCCTTTGATTACCATACGCCCCTGCTGAGTCTGCCCCGCTATTTGGGCATTGATCAAGACCGCTTTCCCAAGTTTAAACCCTATTTCCCCTTGCCCGCCCGCCCGCCGCACCGCATCTTTGATGTCTCTAAACCGCGGATCGGTCTGGTTTGGGCCAGCCATAGTCAAACGCGCACTACGGCGCAGCGGTCTTGTCCGCTGGCGTATCTCCTACCGTTGTTGCGGGAATTTGAGGTGCAATGGTATAGCCTGCAAAAGGCGCGATCGCCCCAAGAGGCAGAACAACTCCAAGAGGTGGGGGTGATTGACTGCCAACCCTATATGGGGGATTTTCTGGATACGGCGCTGTTGATCCGGCAGTTGGATGCGGTCGTTACGATTGATACGGCGGTGGCCCACTTGGCGGGTGCCCTAGGCAAGCCCCTGTGGATTCTTCTGCCCTTTGTGGCGGATTGGCGGTGGCATTGGCAACGGGCGCGATCGCCTTGGTATCCTTCGGCACAGTTAATTCGTCAGCCGCGACGCGGCGATTGGCAGGGGGCGATCGCCCAACTGCGCACCGCACTTCAGGCCTACTATCCAAGGATCAGCGATGGCCTATCCCATTCAAGATAAATTGGTGATTGCGGTGGCCTCCAGTGCCCTTTTTGACTTGGGGGAGGCAGATGAAATTTTTCGCCATGAGGGAACCGAAAAGTACCGCCAGTTTCAGCGGGAAAGAAAATACGATATCTTGCCCAAGGGGGTGGCCTTTCCCTTCATTCGCCGCTTCCTGAATCTCAATCGCGCCTATCCAGAACAGGAACCCGTGGAGGTAGTGCTCCTTTCCAGAAACGATCCCGATACAGGTCAGCGGGTCTTTTACTCGATTCAACACTACGGGCTGAACATTACCCGCGCCGCATTTTTGGGTGGCAAATCCCCCCATCCCTACATTCCAGCCTTTAATGTGTCGCTATTTCTTTCGGCCAATGCCACCGATGTGCAGCAGGCCATAAAAGCCGGCTATCCGGCGGGCATGGTGATTCCTTCGCCCATTACCGATCACGAAGACGATGCCGAGTTGCGGATTGCCTTTGACTTTGACGGCGTGCTAGCGGATGACGAGGCCGAAGCGGTCTTTCACCAAGGGGATCTGGAGCAATTTCAAGCCCATGAACTGCAAAAGGCCAACATCCCCCACAATCCGGGGCCATTAAGTGATCTGTTTAAGAAACTGGCCGCCTTTCAACAGTTGGAAATGGCAAAAGAGCAGCAGGATGCCGGCTATCAGCGGCTGTTACGGATTGCGATTGTGACGGCACGCAATATCTTAGTCAGTGAACGGGTGGTGACCACCTTAAATAGCTGGGGGGTGATGCCTGACGAAACCTTTTTCCTTGGTGGAATGGAGAAAGTACGGGTGCTCAAGCAACTCAAACCCCACATTTTCTTTGATGATCAACTGACCCATCTGGAGTCAGCTGCAGGATCCATTCCCTCAGTACATGTTCCCTTTGGTGTGCGCAATTAAACAACGGTACTTAAGGGTGGCTCAAGCGGGATTTGACCACTGCCAAGGACAAGAACCGTGGCTTGAGTGTGACGACTGAGGGGATAAATGCGAATGTGATCTTCCCTAGGCTGAATGCGCCGTTGCAGGCGATCGCACAATTCCTCAACCTGAGAGGTTTCTAGGCATGCCTCAAAGACACTAAATTGCACTCGCCGACCATAACCTTCTAGTAATTCGGCAATTTTGCGGCGCCGCTTGTCGTCGGGAATATCGTAAGCAATCACGTAAAAAAGTATAAAATTACTGAATGCGGTAGCAGCAAAAATGTTGGGGCGATCGCAACCACTCACAAAAAGAACGCACTTGCTGTGTCAGGCAACGCCAAAAAGGTTCTGTTTCCTGTCCTTGACCCATGCGATGAATCCAGCTTTCTAAAAAACGCTGCCGTCCTGTTTCATTGAGAAAGCATCCCCCTGCTTCAAACGAAAAGTCCTCACGGGGCTGGATAATTCCTCGATTGACTAACCATTCCTCGGTTGACTAACCAAAGCACGAGGGAATCAACTATCGGTGCCCGAAAGGGTTCCAGAAGATCCGAGACAAGAGCCGCGTGATGATGATGACTCTGGTGTAAACAACCTTGACGCTCATCCCGCTAACGCTTCTCGTATAGCGGGAGATTCCCCCTTCACCGAGTCTTGGCTAGATGTCCCGAAG
>NZ_JBKBHV010000018.1:0-233 GCF_046299635.1 Thermosynechococcus sp.
ATATCAATGGGGAAGTTGTGATCCCAAAGGCATTGAAACCTGAATTTGTGTGGGTAAAACAGAAGAAAATTTTAGGGTATCAGGTTTTAGTTAAAGGTTTAACGCCTGAGGAGTCGCTCCGATTACAGTGTTACGGACTAGGAGGAAGACAACATTTTGGTTGTGGTTGGTTTTACCCCGCCACGTTGGCGCTTGCCGGCAATTTATCCAGAGTGTTGTGAGGCCTTGAAAGA
>NZ_JBKBHV010000018.1:243-51285 GCF_046299635.1 Thermosynechococcus sp.
ATCTAGCCAAGACTCGGTGAATGGGGAATCTCCCGCTATACGAGAAGCGTTAGCGGGATGAGCGTCAATGCCTCATGGGTGCACTTCCCCCTCAACGTTGGCGCTTGCCACCGATTGATCCAGAGCTTTGTGAGGCCTTGAAAGAGGCGCTGGGGTGCGACGCTGCGTTAGCGGAAATTTATCTGCGGCGAGGTCTGAGGACTGCGGCAGCGGTAGAAGCCTTTCTCAAGCCTGAAACGATGGCACTGCCACCGCCCAATACCGTTTTTGCCGACCTTGATCTGGCGGTGGAATTGCTGCAACAGGCGATCGCGCGCGGGGACAAGATGCGCATTTGTGGCGATTATGATGCCGATGGCATGACCAGTACGGCTCTCCTCTTGCGTGCCCTGCGCCATCTGGGTGCCGACATTGACTATGAAATTCCCTCGCGGATGCATGAGGGCTACGGTATAAATGAGCGCATTGTCCAAGAGTGCTATGAGCAAGGGGTTAAACTCATCCTCACGGTGGACAACGGTATTGCTGCTCTCGAACCGATTCGGAAAGCACGGGAGCTGGGGCTGACGGTCATCGTTACGGATCACCACGAGGTTCCGCCGCAACTGCCTCCTGCCCATGCCATTCTCAATCCCAAATTGGTACCTGCCACTTCTCCATACCATAGCGTTGCAGGGGTGGGGATGGCCTATATTCTGGCCTTGTCCTTGGCGCAGCGGTTACGAAAGTGGCGGGAATTGGTGCGCCCCCTGCGGGAACTCTGCACCCTCGGTACCATTGCCGACTTGGCACCTCTGACAGGGGTCAATCGCCGCTGGGTGAAGCAGGGGTTGCAGACCTTGCCGACTTCGCCGTTGGTGGGGGTTCAAGCCCTCATGCAGACGGCAGGTTGTGTGCCTGCAGAAAACACGTCTCTCACGCCGGCAGCCGTGGGGTTTCGCCTAGGACCGCGCATTAATGCCGTGGGTCGCATCGGCGATCCACAGGTGGTGATTGACCTGCTGACCACAGAGGATGCTTGCCGCGCTCAGGAATTGGCCGCCCTCTGTGAGGCAACCAACCGCCGCCGTCAGGAACTTTGCACCGAGATTGAAAGGGAGGCGATCTCCCACTTGGAAGCCACAGGCTTTGATCCTCAACAGGAGTGGGTGTTAGTTATTGTTCGCCCCAATTGGCACCATGGGGTGATCGGGATTGTGGCCTCTCGGCTGGTGGAGCGCTATGGGATTCCGGTGTTTATCGGCACCTATGAGGATGAGACCACCATCCGCGGTTCAGCCCGCGGTATTCCGGAGTTTCATGTATTTGAGGCTCTAGAGGCCACCAAAGATCTCTTGGTGAAATACGGTGGGCACAAAGCGGCCGGCGGGTTCAGCTTGCGGACAGACCATTTAGCCCCTTGGCGCGATCGCCTGCGGGAGTTTGCCCAAGCCTGTCTTAAAGCGGAGGATTTGCGTCCCCTAGTGACCCTTGATGCTGAAGTCTCCTTTGACCAACTGACGTGGGACTTTTATAGACAAGTGGAGCAGCTACAGCCCTTTGGTATTGAGAATCCCCAGCCCGTTTTTTGTACGCGCGGGGTCAAGATTCTTGAACAAGCGCCCTTGGGTCAGCAGGGGGAACATCTGAAATTGACCCTAGAGCAGAATGGACAGAAGATGAGTGCCAAAGCTTGGCGCTGGGGCGAATTTTTCCCGTTGCCGACCCGCGTGGATATTGCCTATCACCTGACGACCCACACATGGAATGGGGAAACCGAATTAGAACTCGAACTCAAGGGCGTTAAACCGACTTTGGCTTGGTACGTCCCTCATCCACCGAGTCACCCGCTTCCGCGGTGGTACCCCCTGCCGCCGTTGACAACCCTCCTACCCCAGTTGCGGGATCATGTCTTGCTCTACGGCTATGGCCGCCCCCATGTCCCTCCGAACCTTACTACGGCCACCCTTCACTACGATCGCCCCCGCGTTCAGCTTACTGCGGGCGTTCGCTGTCGCACCCTCATTCTTTGGTCTCTGCCGCCCTCGGCCACCCATTTGCGTTGGCTGTTGGCAACTGCCCGTCCCGACGTGGTGTATGTGGGGAACCAACAGCCGGCCATTGCTCCCCTCACCACCCTCATCCTCGCCGTTCAAAATGACCTCAGGGAAACCACCCAAGTCAATCTCTTAGCCCTCAGTCAAACCTATTGGATTGCCCCCCGTACACTGGTTGCTATTCTGCGCCACTTGGGCTACAGCTGTGAAGATTTTGCCCCCACCCTCGCCCCCACCGAGGAACTGGCTCGATTGCAGCGCTGGTATCAACTGCAAGCCAAGGATTTGGCACGGCTGGCGCAGACGTGGGGGGCTTCCTGAGTCTTGATAAACGGCGGCCTACAAATTGCCCCGCCGCACCGCCAACAGGAAAATAATCATCGGCCCAGCTATACCGATCATGGCAATCATGGTCAGTTGGGCAATCACTTCAAAGTTGATATTGCTAAGAAACTCAATAATGCCGTTGAAAATTCCCATAGGTTCTCCCCAACAATCAGCGGTAATCGGTGTCGTGATTTTATTTTAGAGCAGGGGGGCACTCCCAGTATTGGGTTAAGGGGCACTTGAGCATTCTCCTCCCATGCCTAGGCTAAACTGGAGAGCAGGATTCTCCTCAAGATTAGTTGGTGATGGGCGTGGACAAACTGGCAGCCTTACGCAATCTCATTGGCGAACTCGATCAAGCCTTAATTGCCTACTCCGGTGGCATTGATAGTACGCTTGTGGCCAAAGTCGCCCATGATGTCCTCGGCGATCGCGCGGTAGCGGTCACGGCGGTGTCCCCCTCGCTATTTCCGGCGGATTTAGAGGATGCCCGAATTCAGGCAGCGGCGATTGGCATTCGCCATGAGCTGATTGAGACCCATGAACTGGAAAACCCCAACTATGCCGCAAACCCTGTGAATCGCTGCTACTTTTGCAAAAGCGAACTCCACGATCGCCTGCGGGAACTGGCTCAAGCTTGGGGCTATGAGCATATTCTCGATGGGGTGAATGCCGACGATCTCCAGGACTATCGCCCCGGCATTGCAGCAGCCAAAGAACGGGGGGTGCGATCGCCCCTTGCCGAGGTGGGGATTAGCAAACTAGAGGTGCGCGAAATTGCCAAATCCCTCGGGCTGCCGTGGTGGAATAAACCCGCCCAACCCTGCCTCAGTTCACGCTTTCCCTATGGTGAAGAAATTACCCTTGCCAAGCTGCAACGGGTGGGCAATGCCGAATACTACCTGCGCCGGCAGGGCTGGGAACTGTGCCGCGTCCGCAGTCAGGGGGATACGGCTCGCATTGAGGTACCCCGAGAACAAATTGCCGACTTTGTGACCCTGACCGATTTGGAGAAGCTGGTGAGCCACTTTCAGTCCTTGGGCTTTACCTATGTCACGCTAGACCTCGAGGGCTTTTGCAGTGGCAAACTCAACGCGGGGATCGGGCGCGATCGCGAACCCGGTTGTAGGGACTGAGACTCTGGAGAATTTCGCGGCCATAGCTGCGCTCTGTAAGGCGGCGATCCAAAATAGCCACAAGGGTCTGCTCCTGACGCAGCGGGGCAAGGAGACGATCAAGCATCGTCAAGCACTCCGGCAAAAGATACTGGCGAAACCAGTCCTGTTTTTGCCGCTTATGCCACTCAATGCGGGCGCTCACCACCGCTTTTTCCGGTGAGGGAAAGGGCAATGTCGTCAAGACAAAGAGGGCCGGACAGGGCAACTGTGCCCCCTGCAACAGCCAAAAGTGCTCCCCCGTCACCAGGATCGTGTTCGTGTCGAGGGTGGGGGTCTCCACCTGGACCCGTGAGCCGTACAGAGCCGCCAATTGACTCGCCAACTGCTCCCGCAGGGGGACATCGCTGACCAAGATCACCGCCTGCTGCTGGCCAATGGTGCCAATGAGATCGTAGAGGCGCCGCAGAACCGCCGCGGCAAATTCGGGGGTATTGGGTAGGGGTAAATCTTCGGCAATTGTAAGGGTAATGGCTTCACTGTGGCGATCGCCCCCGAATTTAACGGTTGTTTGGGGAGGGATGCCCAGTTCCTGTTGCACATAGCTTAAGGGGGAGTCGGTCTCCGGTCCACTGCCGATGAGCACAAAAGGTGCCTGCGACCAGAGGGACTGGAAGTAGGGACGCAAATCAAGGGGATGGCCTTGGAGGCTAAAGTAGCCTAGGGTGGGGTGGCGGCGTCCCCAGAGGACCGTATCCGGCCGGTTGAGGTAATCCCGCAGTTGCGCCCATTGGGGAGGCAGAGCCTGCGGCCATTCATTGAGCAGCTCCAGCAGCGGTTGCCATTCGCCGGGGCTGAGGCGATAGTCCCCGTAGGGATTCTCAGGCCGTTGAAAGAGGTGCTGGGCCAAGTGGGCATAGATGTGGCGAATCCTCTCAAGGGCAGGGGGGATGGCCAGTTTCAAGTATTCCCAGTCGCTTGTAGTCACAGTGCAGGTCATCTGCTGGCGGGCAATTTGGGGTAGAGCTTCAAGGCCATCAATGAGGGTGACCACGTTGGGGTGGGCGGTGGCTTGGCGACACCAGTCCTCAAGGCTCATCACGAGCAACCCCTCCACAGCCGGCAGGAGGCAGGAGCTATGCTGAATGGGTTTCGTGACCGCCAAAAACGTCAGCAGTTCCGGAATTTCTTGATGCAGCAGCCGTGGCAGTCGCTCTTGGGGCACCACCAGCAGGGCAGGCTCGGCAGACAACAGCAGCGGCAGCAGATAACTCAGGCCATAGCAATGCTGCAACACTGCTCGTTGGGTCACTTGCAATAAACACCCCCGCCGCAGCCGCAGGGCACGGGCAACCAACCGCGCCAAGGTGAGATGATGAGGCCACCGGCGATCGCCACTCCTGCGTAAAAATGCCCGTAGTTGGCGGTGAACCTCTGCCTCAATCACAACCTGCTCGCTGTGGAACAACAATCCCCTATTGTGGCACGTCAGTCCTGAGTCCGCTGTTGTTTGCGTCGCTGTTGGAGGGCAGTGCGGGCTTCCTCGCGATCGTCGAAGGGGACTTTTTCGGTGCCGAGAATTTGGTAGTCCTCATGGCCTTTACCGGCAATGATTACGCCATCGCCGGGGGCTGCGGTCAAAATCGCTTGGAAAATTGCTTGGCGGCGATCGCCCTCAACGATCGTCGGCGTTTGTGGGGGGATACCGGCAAGGATGTCGTCGAGAATACGGCGGGGGTCTTCGGTGCGCGGGTTATCGGAGGTGACCACCACCTGATCCGCAAAGCGGGCAGCAATGGCGCCCATCTGGGGACGTTTTGTGCGATCGCGATCGCCCCCACAGCCAAAGACGCAGATCAGCTTGCCAGGAATAAAAGGACGGGCTGCCTTCAGCAGGTTCTCAAGGCTATCGGGGGTATGGGCATAATCCACCAGCACCGTTATGTCTTGGTCTGGGCCAATACGCACCTGCTCCATCCGCCCCGGCACGCCCGGAAACTGGCGAATGGCTGTGAGCATTGCCTCTACGGGAAGCCCCACCGCTGCCCCCATGGCGATCGCCGCCAGCACATTGGCCACATTAAACTGTCCCACCAAAGGGGAGTCTAAAGTCCCGCTACCCATGGGGGTATGCACCGTGCCCGTCACCCCATTGACCCGATAGTGGAGATTCTCCGCCCGAAAATCCGCCCCCTCGCCTAGGCCATAGGTCCAGTAGCGATCGCGGGGCAACTGTTGCGCCAGTCGCCGCCCAAAGGGATCGTCGGCATTGAGAATGGCTCTGCCCTTGAGGTAGTCGGCACCAAAGAGCTTGGCCTTGGCGGCAAAGTAATCCTCCAAATCGCGGTGGTAATCCAGGTGGTCTTGGGTCAAATTGGTAAAGGCCGCCACCTCAAACTGACAGCCCCACACCCGATCCTGGGCCAAAGCATGGGAACTCACCTCCATCACCCCAAACCGGCAACCCGCCGCCACCGCCGCTGCCAACTGTTTCTGAAGCGTCACCGCAAAGGGTGTGGTGTGACCGGCAATTTCGCAGTGTCCCGGCCACCGACTATAGAGGGTCCCCAGGAGCGCCGTTGGATAGCCCCCCCTGTTGAGGAGATGTTCCACCAAGTGGGTCGTTGTGGTTTTCCCATTGGTGCCCGTGACCCCCAACAGGCGGAGATGTTGACCGGGGTAGCCATAAAAGGCGGCAGCCAGCCGGCCACAGGCGCGTTCAATATCGGGCACCACAACCACACAGGCCTCCCCTTCACGGGGTTTGGCTTGGGGAGAGACCACTGCGGCGATCGCCCCTGCGGCCAAGGCACTCGGCCAAAAATTGCCTCCATCCACACGCGTACCGGGCATGCCGATGAACAACGAGCCGGGGCGGCACTCCCCGGAATTGATACTCAGGGACTTGACCTCTTGATCGAGGGCGGGGTGCTCAAAGGTGGGCGTAATCGCTGCCGCTGTCAGGAGTTCCCGTAGGTTCATGGCCGTGTATCTCCAGTGATAGGCCGTTTACGGTATTGTGGCACTACGGCACTTGCCTGTGAAAGATACGGAATTAGGCTTGTAGTCTCTAGAAAGGCACGTACCAGTTTGTGAAGTGTCTTGAGTTACACTGAAACCGCATGGAGGCCGGCAAAGAGGCGTAGTTGCTCAACACGGTGGCTGCCGGCAGTTGCAGGCTGTCCCTTGAGGCTCCTGTAACAATTTTTGCCCAAAGCTTGCCTTTTGTTAAAAATCCGATAATCTAGTTGATAAAAATCCGCCAAATTAATCTTTTATTAAGGTGTGGGTGTCGGGTGATGAGTGAGTGGCACAAGCTAGAGTGGAACATGGAGGATCAAGAATGGCAGGCGATCGCCAATTCTCGCCGTCAAATTGAGCAGTCGTGCCGCAGAGCTACCCAGCGGGTTCAGGGTCCCTCCCAACTCCCTTCAACCTCTTTAGACGCAGGCGGAACTTCAACGGTTTCCCCACCCCCTTCAGTTCAGCCCATCGGCATTCAACCTTGGCAGGCGGAGCTGACGAAAGAGCGATTTGCTGGCCGGTCGCAGCTTTCCCGAAAGTGGGCACAGGTGGAACTACCGCAGTTTGCCCGCCGTCGTTAGGGCATTCCTGCTGATTTCAAATTACGAGGTCTATCCCATGTGTGGCATTGTTGGCTATATTGGCCCTCAGCGAGCAACCCAAGTCCTGCTTCAGGGGCTGCAAAAGCTGGAGTATCGCGGCTATGATTCCGCCGGCATTGCCATCCTCAGTGAGGGGGAACTCCTCTGTGTGCGCGCCAAGGGCAAACTCCACAACTTGGCCGAGAAGGTTGAACAGCTCGACAGTCTTGCCCATGTCGGCATTGGCCACACCCGTTGGGCAACCCACGGTAAACCAGAGGAGTACAATGCCCATCCCCATCGGGACAGTCGCGATCGCCTAGCCGTAGTGCAAAACGGCATCATCGAGAATTACCGCGAATTGCGGCAGCAGCTCGAAGCGCGGGGGCACATTTTCCGCTCCGAGACCGATACCGAAGTCATTCCCCACCTGATTGCCGAAGCATTGCCGAGTCCTCCCACTGCCGATGGTCTTTTAGAAGCAGTACGCCAGGCCGTCCATCAATTGCAGGGGGCGTTCGCGATCGCCGTTATCTGTGCGGACTACCCAGATGAATTAATCGTGGCACGGCAGCAGGCTCCCCTAGTGATCGGTTTTGGCCAAGGGGAATTCTTCTGCGCCTCCGATACCCCCGCGATTATTCCCCATACCCGTGCGGTTTTACCCTTGGAAAATGGAGAGCTGGCTCGACTGACGCCCACCGGGGTTGAAGTCTATGACTTTGAGGGACATCGTCTGCGCAAAACCCCCCGCACCCTCAACTGGAACCCCGTCATGGTCGAGAAGCAGGGCTTTAAGCACTACATGCTCAAGGAAATCTATGAACAGCCGGGGGTGGTGCGCACCTGCCTAGAGGACTATTTACGCGCCGATTGGGAGGCGGACAGTCCCTTTAGCCCTGTGCAGTTGCCCCTAGACCCCAGCCTCCTTGAAAATCTCCAGCACATTCAAATCGTTGCCTGTGGTACCAGTTGGCATGCTGGCCTTGTGGGCAAATATCTGCTCGAGCAGGTGGCTCAAATTCCCACCAGCGTCCAGTACGCCTCTGAGTTTCGCTATGCGCCACCGCCCCTGCTTCCCCATACCCTCACCATCGGTGTCACCCAATCGGGGGAAACCGCAGACACCCTTGCGGCTCTAGAGATGGAACTAAAACGCCGTCAAGGACTGGCGGGCGCTCTTCAAACCCGTTTGCTGGGAATTACCAACCGCCCGGAAAGCAGTCTAGGCCGGCTGGTGCCCCATCTCATTGACACCCGGGCGGGCATTGAAATTGGTGTGGCCGCCACAAAAACCTTTGTTGCCCAGTTGGTGGCCTTTTACCTGCTTACCCTAGAATTGGCGTGGCAGCGCCAGTCTTGCGATCGCTCCCGTTTAGCGGAACTGGTGACCGGCTTGCGCCAATTGCCCGCCCAGATGGAGCAAATTCTAGAAGGTCAAGAACGCTATATCGAAGCCCTCTCCCACGACTTTGTCGAAACCCAAGACTTTATCTTTTTAGGACGCGGGATTAATTTTCCCATTGCCCTTGAAGGTGCCCTCAAACTCAAGGAAATTAGCTATATCCATGCCGAGGGCTATCCAGCAGGGGAAATGAAGCATGGCCCGATCGCCCTCCTCGATGCCAAGGTGCCGGTGGTAACGATCGCTATGCCGGGGCGTGTCTTTGAAAAAGTTCTCTCCAATGCCCAAGAAGCCCGTGCCCGCGATGCCCGCCTGATTGGGGTCACCCCCCTTGACGAAGCCGAAGCGCAGCACACGTTCGATGACCTTTTACCCGTGCCCGAGGTGGATGAGCTTCTTTCCCCCATCCTGACGGTGATGCCTCTCCAGCTGTTGGCCTACCACATTGCCGCGCGTCGTGGCCTCGATGTGGATCAACCGCGCAACCTTGCCAAATCGGTAACCGTTGAGTAACCCCCTTTAACGGCGCAGAGATTAGGTCAAATTCAATAAATTATCTTCCTCGTGGGTTGAGATCACACAATCAGAGGTGGGATAAGCAGCACACAGGAGTACAAATCCGGCATCCAACTCCTTGGGCTTCAAAAAGGAGTGATCCGACTGATCCACTGTGCCCTTGATGATGCGACCGGCACAGTTCACACAGGCGCCCGCGCGACAGGAGTAGGGTAGCGCAATGCCTTGGGCTTCGGCGGCATCGAGAATATACTCGTCGGCGTGAACGCGAATGGTTTTATTCAACCCTCTAGCTTCGTTGACGAGGGTAACATTATAAACTTTGCTATGATCCCGCTTTGTCATGCAAGTTCTCCTAAAATTTTCCTTGCAAGTATCTGTATCTGTGGGTTTGTCAACTTAATCCTGACTATAGAGCGATCGCAACCCCAAAGGCAGTTGTAGAACGCATTCCATCATTGATTTCATTTTAGCAAAGGAACTCAGGGGAGCGACTGTTATAGGGGATTGTTTATACTTTGAAACTATTTATCAAAGCGATGAAGGATCTGGGTTGAGCTAGTTGCCGGTTTGAGTGGCAGGTGGGGTACCCTGCGGTTGACTGGGGGAGAAGCCCGATCGCCAGACCAGTCCTGCGATAATGGCAACAACCACAAGAGCGATCGCTCCTAGACCCAGCAAGCTGGTTTTTGATCCTTGGTTCTCTTTTTCATGGACGGTTTCTTTGTTGTTCCCCTTCGGCTCGCTGTCGCTCTCACTAGCCAAGGTATCTTTTGCTGGTTCGGATTCAGGGTGTAACTGGGTGGCTCCCGCTGCCACCAATTCCCGGTTGGGGCTTCGCCGCAGTTCGCCACTGAGTTCCATACCCACAAGGGTTTCCTTGGCACCCCGCAGATCGGATTTAATGCTTTGGAAGGCAATGGATTGTAGATATTCGCTAAACTCGGTCTCCGCCATGGAGAGTATGAGATAGGAAGCCTTGGCCTTACGACCAAAAAGAATGACATCCCCATGTTCCAACTCATGGCTACTGATGCGCTTGCCGTTGACAAAGGTGCCGTTGGTGCTGGGCTTGCCGTTGACATTGCCGTCCACAAGGCGATAGCGATAGCTGGTAGTGCCGGGGACAGGTACCCGCAGGAGAATGGCGTGCTGGCGGGAAACCGTTTCTAAATCAATCACAATAGCATTGCTCTCATCGCGCCCAATGGAATAGGCTGCTGCCTCAAGAGCGATCGCCCGCCGCCCACCAACGGTATTCAAAATCAAGACATGACGTTCCTGTTGCAGGCTATTCATTATCTCTATCCCCCGTGTTTCAACAGCCCTCAAGAAATCATCCCCTCTGCAAATCTGAATACTGCCCGCCTTCATCTTGAGTTAGGGCAGGAGCAACGTTACAAATCGTGACACTTCAACAAGTGGTCTAGGCTGTGCACTTAACTTCTACCTTTGCCTGTTTTACCTAAGGTTGCTGTGATATTGATCACATTTAAGAGGGTTTTTAGGGAGCGCTACAGATCGTAACAAGTTGTTCCGTAACAAGTCGTTATCCTTAACCCCACGGCCAGAGAAGCAGCCTAAAATTAATTTGGTTAATGTGGATTCAATGGTGCTTGGAGTTGATTCCTATGGCCACGGATTTTAATCGCGGCATTATGAAGTTTGATGGTGCCGACAGCCCAGCAATGATCGCGATTTCTGCCGTTTTGATTCTCGGCTTTATTGCGGCACTGATTTGGTGGGCACTCCAGACCGCCTACGCCTAAGAGAGCGATCGCGCCAAATGGATCGTGTGCTCGGTGAGGGCTTCAAAGGTTTCATCGTGGCTGATGACAAAAAGTTGATGAAAACTCTTGAGGTTGCTGAGGCTCTCGGCCAGTTGTTGGCGGCGCAGCTGATCCATATTGGTGGTCGGCTCATCAAAAAAAGCAATATCGGTGTTGACCAGTACCCGCAGCAGGGCAAGGCGCACCGCTAAGGCAGCACACATTTGTTCACCGCCGGAGAGGCTTTTGAAGGGGCGCCAGTAGCCGCCTTCATTCATCTGAATCTCGTAGTCCGATGTCCATTGAAGCGCTACATCAGGACGGTTGAGGAGTTCGCGCAACAGGCGATCGGCTTCGGCGGAAACCGTGTGCAAATAGGCTTCACTGACGCGGGGAGCACTTTTTTTGAAAATGTCGCGAGCCGTCTCGATCAAGCAGTGGTATTTTTGGGCTGCGGCGAGCTTTTGCAACGTCTTTTCCCTTTCGGCGGCCACTGCATCAAGGTGCTTGAGGGTTGCAAGACAGTGTTGATACTGCTTTTCCTTTTCGGGAAGGGCACCCAAGAGCCGTTGATACTCCCGGTGTAAGCGCTCGTAGCGATCGCGCACGGTGGCCAGAGCGGCTAGATCAACGCTTTGCGCTTGGGCTTTGTACGCTGTTTGGGCCTTGGCAAGGGCGGCTTTCAACTCATTGGCAGCTTGGGTGGCTGTTTTCAGGGCAGCTTCATAGGTTTCTACTTGGGTGGCCTGCTGCTGGTGTTGGAGATAGGTCTCATAGCTGGGACGTAGGCGAGCGAGTTCATCGCTCAGTTGTTGCCGCTGCTCCTCAAGGGAGGCGTAGTGTTGGCGTTGCTCATAGAGGGGAGTAAGGCGAGCTTGAAGGGTGGCCTGTTCGCTGCACAAGCGCTCATAGTCGGCTTCCAGTTGGGGGGCTGCTGCCTGCTGCGCCAGTAACAGTTGCCGCTGGATATGGGGTTGACCGAGGGTGGTGCGTTCTGCCCGTAATTTTTGGAGGCGGCGTTCTAAATCCGCCAGCTCTTGGCTCAGGGGTTCTAGGGGTTGGCGGCGATCGCCCAACTGCCTCAGGGCAGCTGCCAAACGGTTGCGCTCCTCCTCTAGGGCTTGGGCTTGCAAGAGCGATCGCTCGGCGGCGACGGCTAGGGCAATCTCGGCTTCTAACTGTTCTAAGGTGCGAGTGAGGGCAGGAATGGCTTCGGGATCGGTGAGGGTTTGGCGCAGCGCCACAAGTTGATCCAAGAGCCAGTGATAATTCTGCTGAAGCTGCTGAAGTGCCTCTAGCCCCCGTTCAACGGCGGTGGCAACCAAGGAAAATAGCTGAGCAGCCCTGAGGTCTGCCATGGCCGTCGTGACCAGCGCCTCCGTTTCTGCGGCTTGGCTTTGAGCCGTATGGAGAATGGGATCGAGCGTAGCAGCAAAGGCATGGGCGGCGGTGGCGTGGTTGAGTTGGGCTTGGAGGCGCGCTCGCTCTGCTTGTTTGGCCCCCAAGGTGGCGGCTATGGGACGCTGTTGCTCTAGGGCTTGCAGCTGTTGGGTCAGTTCCCCAAGGCGAGCTTCCAGAGTTGCCGCCTCTTGCTTGAAATGGCGCAGTTCCTGATCCGCCTGTTGAGCCTGCCGGTAGCGTGCCTCAAGGGGGGCAATTTCGGCATCGAGGGCATCGGCAGCGGCAATTTGGGGTTCAAGGGCAGTGAGCTGCGCGGCAATTGCGGCGATCCCTTGGCGTTGGCTTTCAAGACACGCCAGTTGAGTAGCAATCTTCTGTTGCTGCTGCTCTAGTCTTTGGATCTGTTCTTCTAGGGCGCTGCGTCCCCGCAGTTGCTGTTCCAGTTCTTGATAGCAGGTCTCCTGTTGGCGATAGCGATCGTAGTCGGATTGGAGTTGCCGGCAGCGGGCTTGGCTTTCCCAGGCAGCGGTCAACTGCTGTTGGCGATCGCGACACAATTCCTCTTGTTGACGCAGTTGGGCTGCAAGGCGTTCACAGCTTTGCTGAAGATGATTTAGCGTTGCAACAGCAGCTTCATAATGCTGTTTTTCGGCGGCCAAGGCCTGACATTCTTGTTGTAATGCCTCGCACTGCTGGCGATCGCGCTCTAGCTCCGCCGCCAAAGCCATTGCCTGTTTTTCATACTGGGGGCGAGTCGCCAATTCTTGTTCCTGTAAGGCCAACTGGCGCTTCAGCGATGCCACCTGCTCTTGGGAAAAATTTACAAGTGCTAAGGCATTCTCAAAAGCTTGGCGATAATCGTTGACCTGCAAAATCGGCTCAAAGACTTGGCGTCGCTGGGCAGGTGGCTTGAGAAAATCTGCCGTGATCATCCCTTGAGGAATGCCAATGATCTGCTCAAAGAGATCCCTCAGGGGAAAGGCACTACGGATACCGAGGTGCTCCTGCAACCACGCTTGAACATCTTCACGCAACGAGAGACCAAGGTCTCCCACGTGGGGATCGTAAATTGAGTACCCCGTTTGCGTATTGCGCCGCACCACATAGGAGCGACCATCCACTGCTGAGATAAACTGCACCGTGACTTCGGCACGCTTAGCACCCTTGCGAATGATGGCCTTATTAAAGCCACTGCCATACCCAGATGTCGCATCGAAGAGTACCCAAGCAATGGCTTCAAAAATACTGGTTTTGCCCGCACCATTCTCACCACAAATGACGTTCACCCCTGGCAGAAACTCAAAAGTGCGATCTTGGTGGGTCTTAAAGTTTTTTAGAGTCAGTCGCTGAATTTCCACTGCATCTCTCCAAGAATGCCGCATGCTTTTACAAAAATTTACTCGGGCTTAAGTCTTGTTGAAAAAGTGGCCATTGACCGATGACTTTTTTTAGGCTGGATTTATAGTCATATCCCTGTTTCCAGAGTCAATATCAGCCTATTGGGCAAGCTTTATCCAGCACTTTCAGCTCTTGAAACCGGTGAGCCTCAGCTTGGGGGAAATGCTTGCTCTTTGAAGAATATCTCCAGTGCCTAGGGTTAATGATGTCTCACAACACTATTTTCCCCAGAAGCAGTTGAGTTGACAACTACAGCATTCCACCGTGAGAGGATTTGACCTGTGGATCTATTACATAAGCAGATTCTGGTTCTGAGTCACAAAATTGATGCCCTGTACCAGATTGTTGAACAACTCAACCAAAAGGTTTCTAAGGCCTTAGAGGAAGGGCGACTCAAGCCTTTGCCGGCAACCCCTGCCGAGCAAAATCCTCTGCCAAAACCTCGCCCTTTGGTGAGTACCCCAGAGCACAAGGATATTCTTGTGGATGATGACTATGGTCAGGTGCGCAACCTCAGTGGCGATCGCCCCCTGAGTCCAGAGATTCAAATTCAGCGGCTCACGGCACAGCTCACGGCTGCTTATAACCAGATTGCTGCTCTTGAGGAGCAGTTGCTTTCCTACCACAGCCATGGCCACTGAAGGATGAAAACTCAAACCCTGAGCTGAGCGAGTACCTGCTGTCGCCATTGGGCATTCCGCTGGCGATCGCTCCTAAATTCCAAAAGCCGTATCTTGGGCCAAGGGGTCTGGCGAAGCTGCGCCTCCACATCAGCCCAGTCCCTAAGGCAGTGATAGGGAATGCCGTAGGCGGCGGCAAGACAACGAAACTCCACCTGCTGTGGTGTGGCAAAAAAGGCCTCAAAGGGCGGATCAAACTGGCGAATGGGCAGATGCTCAAAAATGCCGCCCCCCTGATTATTGATTAAAAGTACGGTGAGACAGCCTTGGAACTGGGGGGTGATCAGCCAGCCATTGGTATCGTGCAGGCAGGCCAGATCACCGGTGATTAACAGGGTCGGTTGACCGCGATGAGCCACCCCAAGGGCACTGGACAATGTGCCATCAATGCCGTTGGCACCGCGATTAAAGTAAAAGCGATGGGAGCGATCGCAAGCAGGCCACACACTCTCGACATCGCGCACGGGCATGCTACTGGCCACAAAAATTGCCGTTTGGGGGGGCAGCCACTCCGGTAGATGGTAAATTAACTTGGCTTCGCAAAACCAGTCAATGGTCTCAAATGTCCGCCTCAGTCGCTCATGTAGCCGCTGATCGTGGTCTTGCCAGTCCTTGAGATAGGGATTGGGAGGCAGCGGGTCGGGGGGGCAGTCCATGTCTTGGGGAGCGATCGCCAGAGTCTGACAGCGACCATGGAGGGGATTATTGTTATCACCCGTCGGATCAAGACACCAGATCGGCGGATCGCAGGCCGTCAGCCACTCCCGCAAGGCTTTACTGGTGGGCAACGGTCCGAGTTGAATGACCCCCTCAGGGCGTAGATGTTCCCGCAGGCGCGCATCCCGCAGCAACAGATCGTAGTGGGCAATGCTGTAGGGCAGTCCCCGCGCTGAGGAGAGGGCATCGGCAAGTACCGGCCACCGGAGAAACCGACTCAGGCGATCAATCGCGGCAGCTTCGGCTACGGGATTCACTGTATGACTAGGGCCGGCAATCATCAGCCCCCGCTGGATTTCTTGCCATCTTTGCCAAGGAAGAGGGGCGACAACACGAGGCGGTACAAAGGGTTGTACTTGATCAAAAAAGTTCTCCGGCAGAGTCCTCTGAAAGTTGGCCTCAGGGCGCAGGTCAAGGGGATCCCGCAGGGGAATATTCAAATGCACTGGTCCCGGATCTGGCCAGAGGGCGGTTTGCCAGCTATGGCAGAGGGTTTGCCGCAGATAGGGCAGCAAGGTGAATTCCGGCAGGCTTAACTCGCGGTACTGGCGGACAGCATGACCGTAGAGATGCACCTGATCAATGGCTTGCCCCGCTTGGCAAAAGCGCAGTTCCGGGGGGCGATCGGCGGTCAGCACAATTAACGGTAAATGACTGAGGCTGGCTTCAATAATCGCGGGATAGAAATTGGCAGCGGCGGTGCCGGAGGTACAGACAAGGGCAGCGGGTCGTCCCTGCTGTTGGGCTAGGCCAAGGGCAAAAAAAGCTGCCGAGCGTTCGTCAAGAATAGGTAGCGCTTCCAAGCGGGAATGAGCAGCAGCCGCGATCGCCAGCGGTCCAGAACGTGATCCCGGACAGACAACCACTGTCCGCAGTCCCAAGCGATAGAGGGTTTCAAAGAGGACACTCGCCCAGAGGACATTCAGATTGTCAGTGAGAATCATCAATCAGCCCAGAAGCACTATCCTAGCTTGCGTGGATATACCACCAATGGCGTTCTAATCTTAAAGCCAATTTGAGACTATGAAAAAAACACCCTAGGGTTTCTGAAGCAACCGAAAATGCGTGTTTTTAAGGTATTTCAGTCTTAAGCGGGCAGCGGGAATCGAACCCGCGTCTCTAGCTTGGAAGGCTAGGGTTTTACCATTAAACCATGCCCGCAGTCCCAAGGAATACTACATTAGCACGACCCTTGGGGCGATCGCAAAGGGCAATCCTAGGGAATGGTTGCCATCTTCACGTCGTTGCGATCTAAGATGCTTTGGAGTTCCTCAGCATCAATTGTTTCTTTTTCAATGAGGACTTGGGCAATTTGGTCAAGGACGTGGCGGTTATTCACCAGTACCTCTTTAGCGCGGCGATAGGCTTGCTCCACAAGGTTGCGCACTTCGTCATCAATCGTGGCTGCCGTTTCCTCCGAGAAGTCCCGCTCTGCCATAATGTCGCGGCCAAGGAAGACATTCCCGGTTTGCCGTCCCAAAGCCACAGGTCCTAGGCGATCGCTCATGCCAAAGCGAGTGACCATTTGCCGTGCCACCCGTGCCACCTGTTGCAGGTCGTTCGAGGCACCTGTTGTCACCTCATCTTCGCCAAAGACAATTTCCTCAGCGATGCGACCGCCAAGGGCAACAGCCATTTGGTTTTGCAGGTAGGCACGGCTATAGAGGCCAGAATCCATTTGATCTTCGTTGGGAGTAAACCAAGTGAGACCCCCCGCCCGCCCGCGGGGAATAATGCTCACCTTTTGTACGGGGTCGTAGTCAGGCATCAGGGCACCCACAAGGGCATGCCCCGCCTCATGGTAAGCCACCAATTTCTTGCGGCGATCGCTCATGACGCGATCTTTTTTCTCAGGGCCGGCGAGGACGCGATCAATGGCATCGTTAATCTCATCCATTGAGATTTCAGTAAGGTTGCGGCGAGCGGCAAGAATAGCCGCTTCATTGAGCAAGTTTGCCAGATCCGCACCGGTAAAGCCGGGGGTACGCCGCGCAATTTTATCGAGATCCACATCCTTAGCGAGAGTTTTGCCACGGGCATGGACTTTGAGAATATCGAGGCGACCTTTGTAATCGGGACGATCCACCACCACTTGACGGTCAAAACGGCCGGGACGCAACAGGGCTGCATCCAACACATCTGGACGATTTGTGGCAGCAATAATAATGATGCCGGTATTGCCCTCAAAGCCATCCATTTCTGTCAGCAGTTGGTTGAGGGTTTGCTCCCGTTCATCGTTGCCACCCCCCAGACCGGCACCCCGCTGGCGACCGACGGCATCAATCTCATCAATAAAAACGATACAGGGGGCATTGGCTTTAGCTTGTTCAAAGAGATCCCGCACCCGTGAGGCACCGACCCCCACAAACATTTCCACAAACTCAGAACCGGAAATCGAGAAGAAGGGAACTCCTGCTTCACCTGCCACTGCGCGGGCAAGGAGGGTTTTACCGGTTCCGGGGGGGCCAACGAGGAGGACGCCTTTAGGAATTTTGGCTCCCACTTCAGTAAAGCGATCGGCATACTTGAGGAATTCCACCACTTCGCCCAGTTCTAGCTTGGCCTGATCAATCCCAGCCACATCATTAAACGTCACTTGGGTTTGGGGTTCCATCTGTACCCGTGCCCGTGACTTGCCGAAATTCATGGCTTGGTTACCGGGACCCGCTTGGGCACGCCGCAGTAGGAAAAAGAGCAGTACCAACAGACCAATGGGAACGATCAAGCTGCTCAGGGCACGGAACCAGAAGCCATCGTTGCTTTGAGGCAAGACGGCGATGTCCACATTGTTGGTCGTAAGAATGTCGAGGAGTTCAGGGTCATTAGGAAGATTAACAAGAACCCGTGTGCCATCTTGGGTTATGGCTTGAGCTTGAGAGCGGTCAGGGGTGATACTGACTTTAGTGATTTGCTTACTTTCGACTTGTTGGATGAACTCACTGTAGGACCATATTTGTTTGGTCGTGGGTTGGCGATCAAAAAAGGCCGTGGCCAAAGCCAGCACCACGATTGCCAGAAGAACGTATAAACCTGCGTTTCGCCATTGTTTATTCACCGATCGCCATCCTCCGTTAGGAAAAGTGAAAAGTCTTTACATAAGTTCATACTAACGCATTCTTTCGCAACCCTAGGTGAGCAGTTCCGTGGTTAAGATCATCAATATCCATGATAAGCCGTCAGAAAATGCTCGATTTAGACACCTGCTACCGGGTACTGGAGTTGGAGCCGGGGGCAACCCTAGAGGAAGTGAACCGAGCTTATCGGGATTTGGTGTTCATTTGGCATCCCGATCGCATCCCCAAGGACAACACACGGCTGATCGAGAAGGCACAAGAGAAAATTAAGCAATTTAATGAAGCGCGGGATCAACTGCGTCAGCATATTGCTAGACACGGCAACCAAACCTCCCAGCGGGCTGCCAGCCAGCGGCATCGTTCCTCACCACCGCCGCGCTATCCATCCAATCCCTACACCTATCGCAGCTATCATGCAACCCGTGAGCAGCAAACCACACAGCACACCTATAGCCAACACTATAACCATACCTACAGCAGCTATCAACGCCAACGTACTGCTGCCCCACCGCCCCCAGAGCCACCGCGCACGACACCTCCCCACAAGGATATGTCAGGGGTAAACTTACAGGGGGCAAACCTGAGCGAAAAGGACTTTGAAGGGCGCAACCTCAGCCATGCCAATCTTAGCTATGCAGATCTCAGTGATGCCTTCTTGCATCGGGTGATTCTCCACCGCGCCAACCTGCGCCACGCCAATCTCTTTCGCGCTAATCTGCTGCAGGCGGATCTCAGCTATGCTGACCTGCAAGAGGCTAATCTCATTGGTGCCGACTTGAGTGGTGCCGATTTGCGAGGCGCGGACCTGCGGGGGGCAAAAATGAGTCAGGGCAACCGTCTTTTGGTCAAACTGACCGGGGCACGCCTCACGGGCGCCATTATGCCCGATGGCCACGTCCACGCCTAGGCCTGAATTACACCTTTGGAACTGGGAATCTGCTGACTGCGACGGGGATCAAGGGCGATCGCCATGCGGAGAGCACGGGCAAAGGCCTTGAAGGTAGCCTCAATAATGTGGTGGGAGTTAATGCCGTCCAATTGGCGAATATGCAGTGTCATGCGGCTATGGTTTACCAAGGCAACAAAAAACTCCCGCACCAGTTGCGTATCATAGGTGCCAACCCGCTGGGTGGGGATCTGTAACCCATAGCTGAGGTGGGGTCGCCCCGAAAAGTCTAGGGCAACTTCCACCAAACTTTCATCCAAGGGCGCCACAAAGTGGCCAAAACGATAAATCCCCCGGCGATCCCCCAAGGCTTGATCCAAGGCCATACCCAGCGTAATGCCCACATCCTCATTGGTGTGGTGGTCGTCAATATGGGTATCGCCGCCGGCCTGCACTCGCAAATCCACCAGGCCGTGGGAACAGAGCTGATCCAGCATGTGATCCAAGAAAGGAATACCGGTGTGATTGTCCGCTAGACCGTGGCCATCAAGGATGAGTTCAACGTGAACGCTGGTTTCTTTGGTCTGGCGATCAACCGTGGCTTGGCGCAACAGAAGCGAATGGCCATTACTGAGGAGAGAGTCATTCATGAAGAGTTACTGACGCGGTTGGGGATTGGCAGAGGTGGCCGGCGGTGGACTCGCCGCAGGTGTTCCCGAGGGAATTGCCCCCGTACGCGGAAAGGGGACATCCACAAAGCCTAATTCTAGCAATTGCTGATAGGCCTTTTGTCCCAGTTCACGGGTGGGGTTTTGGCTGCGGATAATTTCCACCAAAAGGGGCACTGCTAGTTCGGGTTGGTTATTGGCGCGATAGACCAAAGCCAGTTGAAAAGTGGCTTGATCTCGCAGTTGCGCTGCTTCTAGGGCACGGCGACGGTTACTATCGGCAGCCGCAGTATCAATGCCCAAAAAGCTAGAGTTGAGGGACTGGTAAAAGTTCGAGAGTTGGTTCATCACCGTACGAGCTTCCAATAGCTTGCGAGCGGCGACAGCATAATTTTGGCTATTAACTGCGGCGGCAGCCTCATCCATCAAGCGCTTGCCCCCTTCAAGGGTATAAATTGAAGAGCTGGGCGGGGGGGTAGGATTGACAATCTGGACATTGGGGCTAGCAGACTGATTCTGCGCAAACACCGCCCGAGGAAGTACCCCCAACAGCAATATCCCAAGGAGCAGCGATGATCTTGGCCAGCGAGCAAAAGTATTCAGGGGCATGGTGCAAAGCCTTTACTTAAGATAGAAGCAGTCAAGCAGACAATCAACATCGCGTATCTTATCACCAAGTAATGATAGCCCGTGCAGGATCATAAGTTCCAATTTTCCTCCACACTGAGGCCGTGGCCATGGTAAATCCCACCCCTCAGGGGACAACTGCCCATGATGCCATTCGTGAACGGCGCCGCCAATTGCAAAGTAAACGTCGCTGGCGACAACTGGTAGGGCTTTGGCGTACCGGTGTCCTTTTGACCCTAACGGGGTCGCTGGTCTGGGGGCTGACGTTGCCGGACTGGATCATCCGCCGTCCTGAGCAAGTGGTGATTCGTGGCAATCAATTATTAAAAACGGAAGCATTGCAGGCACAATTGCCCCTTGAGTATCCTGAGTCCCTGCTGCGTTTGCGGCCACAGGAAATCATTCACACTTTGGAAACCACGCTGCCTCTACAACGGGTGACGATCGCCCGCCAACTCTTTCCGCCAACCCTGATTGTCGAAGTCCAAGAACGCAAACCAGTCGCAGTCGCCACCTGCCATCAATGCTGGATCATGAGTGCAACGGGACAACTTCAAGGGCCTGCCAGTCGCTGGTTGGTGGATGGTCTCGGATTTGTTGCCCCCTTGGGGAGCTATCAGGCTAGTGCCCTGAAACCGATGCCCACCCTCCAGTTGCAGGGGTATTTTATACCCGTCAAGAATCCACCGCGTCCGCAGACAATGGCTGTGGATGGCGATCGCCAGCAGCAGTGGCAGCAGATTCACCAAATTCTCCAGCAGCAGGATTTACCCATTACGGGCTTAGATTGGCGCAACAAAGAGAATCTAATTGTCCAAACCCCTCTTGCGCCCGTTCACTTTGGGCTAGTGCAGTGGAATAGTGCCACCTTCAAGAAACAACTTAGTGCCTTGGCCAGTCTCAAGCAGTTACCTCAGTACTTGGATCCTCGGCAAATCGTCTTCATTGATCTGGTGAACCCCGATGAACCCTTAGTGCAACTGCGGCAGCAACCGACACAGCAACTCCTTCCGCGCGGCAATTAAGGGGCAACGGCACGGCATAATAGAACGGTTAGCTTGGAGTGGCTTGGCAATGAAACCCCTGAAGTTCGGCACAATCCTACCCCGGTTGGTGATAGTGCTCAGCGTCCTTCTACTGGTGAGTTGCGCGTCACCCTCCTCAGTGGCTGACACCAGTTCAATTCCAGGAGCACAAAGTCCAACCCCTATGGCTAATTTACCTCGACTCAATGGCGATGCAACGGTCGTGCTGACGGTTAACGATCGCCCGATTACGATTCAAGTAAAGGGGGATGCTGCCCCGATTACCGCTGGCAATTTTGTGGATTTAGTGAATCGGGGGGTCTATGATGGCACGATTTTTCACCGCGTCGTTCGTGAACCCCGACCCTTTGTGGTTCAAGGGGGAGACCCCCAGACCAAAGACCCCAGTGTGTCGCCGCAACTCTACGGCACCGGTTCGTTTATTGACCCGGCGACAAATCGCCCCCGCTATATTCCCCTAGAAATTCTGGGTCAGGGCAGTGACACCCCCACCTATAGCCAAGCGGGCAAAGTCTCACCCGTTCTGAAACATACACGCGGTGCGGTGGCCATGGCGCGATCGCAACTACCCGATTCGGCCTCGGCTCAGTTTTACATTGCTCTCGATCAACTGGATTTTCTAGATGGCAATTATGCCGTCTTTGGCTATGTCACCGATGGTATGGACGTAGTAGACACGATCCAGCAGGGCGATCGCCTGCAATCGGCTAAGGTTGTCGCGGGTTTGGAAAATTTACAGCAGCCATAGAACGGCGGCGAAAGCGCTGCCGCAGGGTGGGTAACAGCCGCAGACACAGCGCGTAGGTTAGGAGTCCGGCAATCACCCCCACCCAAACACTACCAAAAATCAGAATCGTTGCCATTTGTCCTCCCTGTTCGAGGAGCTTTTCCCAAGATTGCCATTCACCAAAGGATAGGGAAGGCTGCCCCATCAGCCACCAGCCCACCTGAAAGTTAAACCAAAACAAAGGCACATAGGTGAAGGGGTTGCTCACCCAAGTGGCAAGGGCGGCCAAGGGTTTATTTCCTCGCACTAGGAGTGCAACCGTGACGGCAATGAGCATCTGACCACCAAAGAGGGGGAGCATACCGGCAAAGACCCCTGCTCCGAGACCACGGGCAATACTCTCGGTGCTACTGTGGGAGCGCATCAGACGCAGATAGTGATAGCGGAGTGATCGTCGCCAAGCATAGAACCAACGGGGCTGTCGAGAAGGCTGAGGAAAAGACAACCGCATCATAGGTGAGCTTCGAGAGTGTCCAAAGGTTGGAAAATGAGTGAATGATCGTCTTCGCTTAGCAGTTTGACATATTTTGCTTAGAGAGTGCTAGGGGTTGCGTCCTTGGGCTTACCCAATCCCAATGCCAAAAAGCCAAGAGCGATCGCCATCATCACACTGCTTTGCCAAGCAGGCGCCACCCCACCCCAGCGATCAAAGACCCACCCTGCCCATGCCGGTCCCGCAATCCCGGCTACACTTTGCAGCGATTGGCTAGCACCAATAATTTTTCCCTGATCTTGATCCCGCACCCGATTGGAGATCACCCCCCGCAGGGAGGGCAACATGATTCCCACCCCCAAGGCCAAGCCCACGACACAGCCATAGAGGAGCGGCGCACTGAAGCCACCCGCGCCGGGGACGGCGGCAATCCCCAACAAGGCGAAGGCCACCAGGAGGAGTCCCCCCAAGCTCAAGCGCTGCTCGCCAAAGCGAGGAATCAACGAACGAATCAAGCCCGCTTGGACAATCGTACTCACCACGCCAATAATCACAAAAATGATTCCCGCTTGGGCAGGTCCCCAACTCAGTTGCTGCTTCAAAAAGAGGACAAAAATACTGGTAAAGCCAGCAAAAGCAAAGTTAAAGATAAAAAACGCCATCAGTAAAGCTTGAAGTGTGCGTTGCTTGAAGAGTTCCAACCACTGCTGCTGCAAGGCAAAGCTCTTTAGGGTTAGGGGCGATCGCTGAGTTGCGGGCAATGACTCCGGCAAGATGAAATAAGCCAAGATCACATTCACCAGTGCCAAGGCGGCGGCAAACCAAATCGGTAACTTGAGATTAATGGCTGCCAAGCTGCCCCCGATCGCCGGCCCAAAAATGAAGCCAATGCCAAAGGCGGCTCCCGTTAAACCAAAGTTCTTCGCCCGATCCGCCGGGGCAGAGGTGTCGGCAATATAGGCCTGAGCCGTTGAAACCACCCCCCCCGTGAGTCCATCAATGATTCGCGAAACAAAGAGCAGCCAAGGTACCGTAGCCACAGCAAAGAGAATGTAGGAGAGAGCAGTGCCGGCAATGCAAATCAGCAACACCGGGCGGCGTCCCCAATGATCCGAGAGGGCACCCAGTAAGGGAGCAGCAATGAATTGGGCAGCGGCAAAGGCAGAGAATAACAGCGTCAAGCTCAACGCATCAAAGTTAAATCGCTCCACCAGGAAAGGCAAAATGGGGAAAATGAGACTCTCACCCAAACGGTCAATGACAATTGTGAGTAAAACAATGAATAACGGTGAGCGTAGGTTTATCCCCATTGATGTGATACGTCCTCAAGTGATGAATGCCTGACCTGTCGGGTTTTGACCCCCAGAAAAAGGCAGTACAATAAAAGACTACAACTTAACACAATACAGCCCTTTTCCCATCGATTGGACACAGCACAAAACATTCTGCTGATGAGGTGATGCAACCCATGTCTGCTTATACTGAATCGCTGAAGCGATCGCTCTTTTTGACATTCATTGCCCTGATTGCATCATTGACGATTTCCTTCTTGATGGCAATCTAAATTTACCCTGAAAATCATTTATCATCCTCTAGCAGTGATGTGAGTTGCGCAAGGTATGGCCAGTCGTTCTGCCGCTGCACCCCCCCCTCTGCCCCTATGGGTGATGTTTCGCTTGGGTCTCTTTCAGATGGGACTGGGAATGATGTCAATTCTGGTGCTGGGGGTTCTCAACCGCATCCTGATCAAGGAACTGGCCGTACCGGCCACATTGGTGACGCTAACGATCGCCATGCATCAATTTGTCTCACCGGTGCGGGTGTGGTTTGGCCAGCTCTCCGATGCCCATCCCATCAGGGGCTATCATCGCACCGGCTATATCTGGGGTGGGGCGTTGGCCTTTACCTTGGTCACCTACGCCATTGTGCAAGTGATCTGGCAGGTGGGCCAAAGTTTAGAGCAAGCGGGCTGGAGTCTGGTCACCCAAGGGTGGATTGGCCTATTGGGAGTGCTCTTTGCCGCCTATGGCATTTGCGTCAGTAGTAGCTCGACCCCCTTTGCGGCTCTGCTCGTGGATGTCTCCGAGGAGGAGGATCGCGGCAAATTGGTGGGCATTGTCTGGTCCATGTTGACGGTAGGCATTGTGGTGGGTGCCATTCTCAGCAGTGTCCTGTTGCGGCAGTTGGAGCTAGAGGCCCCCGTTGAACTCCTACAACAAAGTGTGAATCGCCTCTTTTTGGTGGTTTTGACGGTGGTTTTCGCTCTGGCGATCGCCAGCACGTGGGGGGTTGAGGCCAAGTATTCCCGCTACCATGTGCGCAGTCGTGCCTGCGACAACCCCGAAAACATTACCCTTGGTCGTGCTCTGAAAATTCTCACCGCCAACTCGCAGACGTGGCGCTTTTTTCTCTTCCTTGTCCTGATGACCCTGAGTTTATTTATTCAGGAGCCGATTCTGGAACCCTTTGGCGGGGAAGTCTTTGGCATGACCATTGCCGAAACCACGCGCTTGAATGCCTACTGGGGCATGGGTACACTTGTGGGCTTGAGCTTCACCGGATTTTTAATTGTGCCGCGCCTTGGCAAGATCCGCACCACCACCTATGGCTGTTGGGCAGTGGCCTTGATGTTCTTGCTGCTGATCATTTCAGGTGTCACTCAGCAGGTGTGGCTCTTTCAGTTGCAACTCTTTCTCTTTGGTATTGCTGCCGGAGTGACAACGACGGGTGCCCTAAGTTTAATGCTGGACTTAACGGCAGCAGAAACGGCGGGGACATTTATTGGGGCTTGGGGCTTAGCTCAGGCGATTGCGCGGGGATCAGCCACCGTTGTGGGTGGGACGGCTCTCGATATTGGGCGTCAACTTTTTGGCGTGCCGATCCTCGCCTATGGCTTTGTCTTTTGTCTGCCGATGCTGGGAATGCTGGCCGCCGTCTTGCTTCTGAAACGAGTAGATGTGCGTCAATTTCGGCAACAATCTCAGGTGGCAATCGCCAAAGTCTTGTCTGAAGACTTGGAATAGAATCACCTACCAGCGGGCAAAGAAGGAAAAATCCAACTTGCCAAAGTGGGTGACATGGGCGATATTAAAATGCTCCAAGCAATTCACCAGCCAGCGCACCTTGCCGCGACTAAAGGACTGATAGTGGTTAAACAAGATCGCAAAGCGTTTTTCGAGATAGGGCTTCACCTTCTTGCTGAGGAGAACGACCTTAAGCAATAGGCCAATAGTTGCCACCGTCCCGAGGTTATTGAGCAAATCCACAAAAACAAGATGGTTGGGATTTTGGGCACTCTCCACCACTAAGTAATTGAGGGTTTGGCTACACGTGCGCACAATAGTAAATTCATTCAGAGGCTGGGGCTGCTGAAAGAGGGGCAGCGTTTCTAGATACTGGTAAAATCGCTGGCGAAAGCGACCCCGCCCCACGTCCCCTGTGGTGTCCGTCAAGTAGTGAAAGAAGGCATCCCGAAAGTCACGGGTGGACTTCAGGTGTTGCAGCCGCTGCCCAAATTGACTGGCCAAGTCGCGATAGGTGCGGCGGCCATCCACCTTACCGACAAAATGTTGAATCGAGGTTTTCACTTCTTGGTCAGAGAGCAAGGTGGGATTTTTTACCAGTGGAATGTTGTTATGCCCCTGAGCACGGCGAAACTCACTGGTGAGGTATTGACTCAAGTTCATTTCAAATTGCTGCGTTGCTTTTTGCTGGAACTCTTGAATGCAGCGCAGTTCTTCGGGGGCCGTATCATCTCCCACGAGGCAGTGGTTGTACAGATAGGGATAGCGACGAATCAAAGTAGCAAGGGGGCGATCGCCATTTTGCTGAATTTGTACAGGATCTTGAGCATCCTCTTGAAAGAACTGAACGAGGCGCTGAAGTTTTTGAAAGGCTTCGCTCTCTAAATAATCCTTGAGTAGCAGCCGCAGTTTACGCACAATCGGTGCCCGACTCAGCCCCCCTGCCGGCATCGCCACAGGGGTTTGTAGCATTGCTAGAAATTCAGGCACAGCCCCTTGGAGCAAGGGACGCGACTGCCAGCGGTTAATCAAAATGTGGCAGCAGCGATTCATAAAAGGACGGAAATTGTCCGCCACCCGTGCCCCCGTCACAATCCGATCCATCGCCTCCTGAATCTGGCGATTGGGGTAGGTGTAGCCCATGAGAAAGAGGGCACGAAACCGCTCAATGACTTGCTGTGGACTCTCACGCTGCACGCATTCCAGCAAGTGATCGTAAATGAGTTGGTAGTCGTTTGCTTTGATCGAAGTATTCATAGGGGAGAATGCGCTCCTAAGCCACGCTGCTACCGACAGTGCTGGAATTCAGGGGCACAACTGAGAGGCTCTAACACAACTGGATCATAAAAGGCAATAAAGCACTATCTTGTGATCGAAACCACTATTTTTTCGTGATCTTAATCACAAAAATGAGCTAGGTACCTTTGATCGCTGACTAGCGCAAACGCCCTACTACTATTCTGATGATAAGCAACAAAACAATCAATGGACAACTACCTACAAAAATTGGTGCTAAGTTCTCTCCTCAAGAAAGTTTTTACGCTTCGAGAGGATCAGCGCCCCTGATACCCCGAAAGCTGAGCTAAGCCCTCTAAGGGATAAACTCCTTCATAGCGTTTACCGTTGATTTCCCATGTGGGATAGGCACGGATATTGGCCTGCTTGCACAGTTCCGGTTGGCCATTGGTGCCGCGCGCATCGCACTCAATATAGTTGATGGTCTTAAACGCACTGCCAAAGAGTTCTTTTTGCTTCATACAAGCGGGACACCAGTAGGCACCGTACATCTTGGCATTGATTTTCTTCAGGTGGTTTGCCAACCGTTGCGGAGAAATGGTCTGACTGGTTCCCTGCGCCATGACCATATCGGGAGATTGAAAGATGGACAAACGCGGCACAAGGGCGATCGCCAGCCCCACACCCAAGCTAAACAGGAGATAGCGCAAGGAGTTTTTCATCGAGAACCATCCACCAACCCAATTTAACCCAGTATAGTGTACTGCATTCCACACAGTACCAGAGCTAAAGACCCTGAGAAACGTCTTGTAGTTCCGTTATTCTGAAAATTGAATTCTAAAATGAGTGAATGTTGGCACGCCTTATCTAGCACCAATGAAGCAGCAGTACGACCACGATTACAGTGCGTGGATTGCACAAACAGTAGCATTATTGCGAGAAAGACGATGACAAGAGCTAGATCTGCCCCATCTCATTGCTGAGGTAAAAGTGAACGGCGCGCCATCAATAGCCAGTTAAGCTGTCTGCTGCTATACCTCTTGAAGTGGCAATATCAACCCCGGCGCCGCTCCGATAGTTGGTTGGATTCGATCACGGATGCCCGCACTCAAATTGAGCTGACTATAGCTGATAGTCCTAGTTTGGGGAGGAATTACCCAGCCAGCCAACTTTCCACAAGCTATGAATGCGCTCGCCGCCAAGCAGCAGAACAAACGGGTTTACCACTGAACATTTCCTGAAACTTGCCCTTATTCCCTAGAGATGGTCTTGACCCAGAATTGGCTCCCCCAAATGTAGTTAGACGATACATTCGCTTAAAAGACTACATGAGGTGCGTTCGCGCCTGCCTTGCCGTTAAACTAAAACTACGTTATGGCGGCAGTGCCCTTGCGGATTCTTTAATGGCAGCAATTTTTGAAGTTCATCCTGTTAACCCCCAACCCCGCACGATCGCCCAAATTGTTGAGGCTCTCAAAGAAGGGGCAGTCATGCTCTACCCCACGGATACGGTCTATGCCATTGGCTGCGACATGAACCACAAAGGAGCGGTGCAACGGGTACGCCAACTCAAGCAACTCTCCAACGATAAACCCGTCACCTTTTTGTGCTCTTCCCTCTCCAACATTGCCCAGTATGCCTATGTCAGCGATTCTGCTTACCGCCTCATGCGTCGCCTGATCCCAGGACCCTATACCTTTTTGCTGCCGGCAACCAAACTGGTGCCCCGCCTTGTCCAAAATCCCAAACGCAAAACCACGGGAATTCGTGTGCCTGACCACGTCGCCAGCCAAGCCCTATTGAGCGCCTTGGGCAATCCCATTATTTCCACCTCAGCACGACTGCCCGACGACGAGACCTATTCCGTGAATACCGCAGCTCTTTTCGATGCCTTTGACAAACGGGTGGATTTGATTGTGGCTACGGGGGAACCGCCGGGACAACAAATGTCGAGTATTCTTGATCTCACCGTCGAACCCCCGTTACTGGTACGCAAGGGACAAGGGTGGGAAGCGCTACCGACAGAACTGGTGACTGTTGAGTAAACTACTCTAGTCCTTCGGCAGGAGGCCAACCGTTACCCAAGGTTTGAGTCAAGAATGAGTGCATCACCATTGATTGGCAAAGTATATTTGGTGGGCGCAGGCCCCGGCGATGTGGGGCTACTGACGGTGCGTGCCAAGACGCTACTGGAGTCGGCGGATGTGGTGCTCTACGATGCCCTGATTAGTCCGGAAATTCTTGCCCTGATCAACCCCCAAGCGGAAAAAATCTATGTGGGCAAGCGGCGAGGCAACCATACTCTCTCCCAAGCAGAGATCTGCCGCCTGTTAATTGAGTTGGCGCAGCGCCATGCGGTCATTGTGCGCCTCAAGGGGGGAGATCCCTTTGTCTTTGGCCGAGGGGGTGAAGAGTGTCTTGCCCTTGTCGAGGCGGGCATTACGGTGGAAGTGGTGCCGGGGGTTACCAGTGGCGTGGCTGCCCCTGCCTATGCCCAGATTCCCCTTACCCATCGCGACCTGAGTTCTTCGGTGGTCTTTGTCACCGGCCATGAGGCCGCCGGTCGCTACCAGCCGCGGGTGAATTGGTCGGCTCTGGCAACGGCGGTGGATACGATTGTCATCTACATGGGACTTCACAACCTGAGGGAAATTGTGCCGCAACTCCTGGCGGGGGGGCGATCGCCCCAAACCCCCTTGGCCTTTATCGAAGCGGGAACCACTCCGCAACAGCGGGTAGTCGTGACCTCCCTAGAAGGCGCGATCGCCACCTTTGACGAGGCACAGATTCAAACGCCTGCCTTGATTGTCATTGGTGAGGTCATTCACCTGCGCTCCCAATTAGGGGGAGGTCTCCACTAGGTCTGAAGAAACAGGTTCAGGTTCTAGGGGCAGCGACAGCATCGTGCGCTCCAAATAGGGCAATAGCTTACGTCGCGTTTGATCCAGAGAATAGGCAAGGCGAATATTCTCTCTGGTGAGTAGTCCTAACACCCGTTGCGAGTTGTTGCGATCCACCACAGGCAACTGCCTTAAATCCCGCGCTGCCATGCGATCGAGGGCGTCCTTCAGGGGTTCATCATCATAGGCTAGCAATAGCTCCCGTGTACAGACACTTCCCACCGTTTGTGTTTGATAGGCTGTTGTTTCTTGATCCGACTCCCAGCGGGTCAGCACCCGATTAATATCCCCAAGGGTAACCAACCCAATTAAGTCCTGCTGACTATCGGTAACAAAGGCACAGTAGCTCTTTTTCTCAATTAGTTGCAAGCCAGCTTCAACCACAGGCGTCGCCTCGCTCAGAAACAGCACCTCCGATTGCATGGCTTCCGCCACAGAAAGATTGGAGGGACTTTCCTCCTGCTCCTCCTTCTGGGTCTGAGCGCTGGGTGTCAATACGGGCAGCTCACCCGGTCTTTGAACACTAAAACTATTCACGAGCCAGACACTCAAGCCCACCGCTGCCATCAAGGGCAAAATAATGCGATAGTCCCGCGTCATTTCAAAGAGCAGCAAAATAGCGGTTAAGGGGGCATTGACGCTAGCGGCAAGGACGGCTGCCATTCCGACAGTTGCGTAGGCGGCGGGGGCAGCAATACTATTGGCAAACATCGGTAGCAGCATGGGCAACACTTTACCGTAGGCGGCACCCAAGGAGGCGCCCAAAAAGAGTGCCGGTGCAAAGATGCCCCCCACTAGACCACTGCCTAAACTCACTGCGGTCAGCACCATTTTGACGGGGAGCAACACCAACAGCAAGCCGAGGGAAAAGTTCACATCTCTGAGAATCGCTTCCACCGTTTCATAGCCAATCCCCAGCACTTGCGGTAAATACAAGGCGACAAGGCCAACACATAACCCACCCATGAGAGGACGCAGCAGTACGGGAATGCACCCCAAACACTGCATTGGCGGAATCTTCCCCTGAAAGACTTGGGGAAACCACTGGAGTAATTGCCTATAGGCAATGGCAACGCCGTAGGCCAACAGTCCCAAGCCCAAATACAAGGGCAACTCAAGGGAACTGCGCACCTCATAGGTGGGCAAATCAAAGGCGGGTTGTGACCCCAAGCCAATTTGGGTAATCAGGGCAGAAATCACAGCGGCCAAAAGCACCACACTCACAGCCGTTGTTTCAAAGGTGGTTCCCAATACCACCTCTAGGGCAAAGAAGACGCCGGCGATCGGCGCATTAAAGCCTGCTGCCAAACCTGCCGCTGCCCCCGCACCGAGGAGTAACTTTTGCCGTTCTCGCGAGACCTTTAGGGCTTGACCAAGGAGGATGCCGATGTTGGCGCCCACTTCCACACTAGGGCCTTCTGGACCAAGGGAGGCACCTGTACCAAGGGAAATTGCCGCCGCAAGGGTTTTGGCAATAGGGCGAATGAAGGAAATTTCCTTGCCAGCTTCTACAGCCCCCATCAATGACCTCAGGTTAGGACTAAAGTCTTGAACAAACCAGCGGACTGTCCCCACCAGCAAGCCTCCCAGTGCAGGGACACAGGCGAGCGTCCAACTCCCCCATCCACCAATAATCCCCATGAAATCCTCAAGAACAATGTGATGAATCGTTTCAATCAGGTAACGAAACAGCAGCACACTGAGGCCGGCACTGCCACCAATGAGTACCGCCAAGACTAGTACGACTGTTTCCGGGGGCAGTTGTAATTGATTGAAAAAGCGAGTGAGGCGAGATTCAGCAGTCAGAAAAGAAGGGGAGGAGGGGGAGGACACTGGTGGAAAAAACTTACCTGAAACGGAATAGCTCTAATTTAATTATGCACAATTTCCAGAGGAGACGCTAAAAGGGCAACAGTTGCGGTGTCACACGGTAAAAGTAGGAGTGCAGCCACCATAGCAAAGCAGCAAAAATGGCCACTCCCCCATAGGCAGGGCGTAAAAATTCCTGCCACACCAGTTGTTGCTTGCCTTCCCAAATGGCTTTGAAGGGAATAATTGAGGTGCGGGCTTTCAGGGCAGTAAACGCTTCGCCATGCCGTGCGTACCAGCGGCGATCGCCATGCCAAACGCCAAAGCAGTGATGGGCAATCAAACCAAGGGAGGTCAGCAGGGTAAAGGATGTGCCCAGCCACAGCGTATGCGCCACACACCAGATCACCTGTCCCCACAACTGCGGGTGACGGGTAATGCGAATAATCCCCGTTTCATAGAGGTGAATCTCTGGCTTTTGGATAGCGGCAATTTCCAGCAAGTTAAAGGTGGCCGGATAGAGAAAGAGAAACGAGATCGCCGACAGACCCCATACCAGCGCACCCATTCCCGGTACCCCTTGGAGTTGCCACAGTTGAACGCCGTCGTAGCGATGGGCCAAAAAGTAGAGAATCAAAAGGGTGGCCAAGGGTAGGCTCACGAGGGCAAAGAAAATGCGATAGAGGCGGGCACCCACCCGCTTTTCAGCCCAAGGACGCAAGCTCGCCAATCCACTGTGGGCGATCGCAAACAAGAGGAGTAGCCCCACCATGATCCATTGAGAAGGGGTTTGCCAACTGTGCTGATCCACGCCCATCTCCTCCCCAGGGTTGAGAACGCTTTCTATCATCCCAAAAGGGCAAAGGTGTTGTAAAGCAATGTAACTAGGCCGAAAATTCCGCTCTATAGGCTATAGTCAAGGCGTTAAGGGCATCCAATTCTCCTCCTATGTTCAATTGGCTCGATCGCCTCGAAAACCGTCGCCTGCTGCGTCTGCTTCTGCTTTTTGCTCTTGGCTGGATTGGGGTGCAGCTTGTGTACTACTTTGCCTACGTCTTACTGGTCTTTCTTTTTTCAGCGATTCTGGCGTTTTTGCTCAACTATCCTGTGCGCCGGCTCAAGCGTTACTTGCCCCATGGTTTTGCGGTTACCCTTGTCTTTCTGGGGACATTGGCACTGTTCATCGGCTTTGGGATTACCCTTGGGCTGGCGATTGTAGATCAGTTACAAGCCTTAATCACCAGTTTGCCTGAGCAGATCGATCTGTGGATTGAGTCTCTTGAGAAAATGCAGCAGTTTTTCAGGCGCTGGAATCTGGACATTAATTTCCGACAACTGGAGTCAGAATTGCGCAATTTTACGCTTGCGGGCATTCAGTTTGGCTTTGGTAAACTCCAGTCCGTTTTTGGTCTCTTTCTGGGCGGCATTATTGTTGCTGTGGTTACCTTCTTTATGCTGCTGGAAGGGGAACCGCTGTGGCAGTACCTGTTGAGTTTTTTGCCCGACCCGTGGCGCGATCGCCTACCCTTGGCCTTAAAGCGAAATTTTCTCGGTTTTTTTTGGGGGGCGTTTTCTCCTTTCGCTATTTTTTGGCGCCTCCGTTTTTGGGGTGCTCCTGATCTTGCAGGTGCCCTACGCTTTAGCATTGGCAGCCATTGCCGGCAGCTTCGATCTCATTCCGGGCATTGGCGCCACCCTTGGAATTGGACTGGTCTGTTTGGTTTTGCTTCCTAGGGGATTGTTGCTGAGTTTACAGGTGCTGATTAGCTGCATTGTCCTGCAACAGGTGGAAGAAAATCTCCTGATGCCGCGAATTATGAAAGATTCCGTGAACTTAAATCCAATCGTTCTGTTCTTTGCCCTCTTGGTGGGGGGAACGGTGGGCGGCTTGGTGGGGATATTTTTGGCCATTCCGCTGACGGGCACAATTGTCAGCCTTTTGAATCTAAAGGCTTTGCAAGCAGGTCGTGAGACTACCCCTCCCTCCTCACCTTAGGCTTGCGATCGCCCCCCGCCTCTTGATATGCTAGACAAGCTGATCAAGTTGCCCTCGGCACATCAGTTTGTCTTTATTTTTTGATTGGACACCATCATCACTGTAGGTTGGGTATAATTGCATGGCTCGATATCGTGGCCCTCGTTTGAGAATTGTCCGTCGTCTGGGGAACCTCCCCGGTCTAACCCGCAAAGATCCCAAGCGGAGCTATCCCCCCGGTCAGCACGGCCAAGCCCGCAAAAAGCGTTCGGAATATGCCCTGCGCCTTGATGAGAAGCAAAAGCTGCGCTTCAATTACGGGGTCTCGGAGCGGCAACTCGTACGCTATGTGCGCAAAGCCCGTCGCGTGAGTGGCTCTACGGGGCAGACCCTCCTACAGTTGTTGGAAATGCGGCTGGACAACACCGTCTTCCGCCTTGGCATGGCACCAACGATTCCAGCAGCCCGCCAACTGGTAAATCATGGCCATATTCTGGTCAATGGCTGCAGCGTTTCCATTCCCAGCTATCAGTGCCGCCCGGGGGATGTGATTACCGTCCGCGATAACGAGCGATCGCGTCGCTTGGTGGAAACCAACCTGCAAAATCCTGGCCTTGCCAATCTTCCCAGCCACTTGGAACTCGATAAAAGTACCCTTACCGGCAGAGTCACCGGTATCGTCGAACGGCAGTGGGTGGCTCTTCAAGTTAATGAACTCCTCGTGGTTGAGTACTACTCCCGTAAAGTCTAGAGTATCGCCGCCCTTCCTATGGCAGAAGCCTATCTTCTGGAAAAACTCCGCACTGTTGAGCAAACCTTTACGGAACTCACCCGTCGCTTGGCGGATCCCGATGTAGCGGTCAATCCAACAGAATTTCAAAAGGTGGCTCGTTCCCGTGCGGCTCTAGAGGAAACAGTGAATGCCTATCACGAATGGCAGTCCCTCAATCAGCAACTCGTGGATGCCCGTCAACTGCTCAAAGAAGCGGTCAACGAACCTGAACTGCGGCAAATGGCTGAAGAGGAAGTTGCCGATCTCAACCGCCGTATTGCTGAACTGGAGGAACGCCTGAAAATTTTGCTGCTCCCCCGTGACCCCAATGATGACAAAAACATCATGCTGGAAATTCGTGCCGGTGCCGGGGGAGACGAGGCAGGCATTTGGGCAGGGGATTTAGTGCGGATGTACTCCCGCTATGCCAAAAGTCAAGGCTGGCAAGTCACGTTAGTCAGCGAATCACTGGCTGAAATGGGCGGCTTCAAGGAAGCCATCCTTGAAATCAAGGGCGATCGCGTCTATAGCAAGCTGAAGTTTGAATCCGGTGTCCATCGCGTGCAGCGGGTACCTGTCACTGAAGCAGGCGGACGAGTCCATACCTCAACTGCCACCGTGGCGGTGATGCCCGAAGTGGACGAAGTGGAAGTCGAAATCGATCCCAAAGATATTGAACTTACTACGGCACGATCCGGGGGTGCGGGTGGCCAAAACGTCAACAAGGTGGAAACGGCTGTTGACCTCTTCCACAAGCCGACAGGTATTCGCATCTTCTGTACCGAAGAGCGTAGCCAGTTGAAAAACAAGGAGCGAGCGTTTCAAATTCTGCGGGCAAAGCTCTACGAAATGAAGCTGCGGGAACAGCAGGAGGCCATTACTTCAATGCGCCGCTCTCAAGTAGGTACAGGCGATCGCGCCGAAAAAATTCGCACCTACAATTACAAAGATGACCGCGTCACCGATCACCGTTTGGGACAAAACTTTAGCCTCAGCAGTGTCCTAGAGGGTGATCTCGAACCGATTATCCAAGCCTGCATCAGCCGTGATCAGCAGGAGCAACTGGCGCAACTGGCTGCCGAACAAACCTAGGAGGAGGAAATGACCAAATTTGTGGCTTGGGGACGCTACTGTGAGGATGTCCTCGAACGGCGTGTCCCCCATCGCCAAGCCCACCTCGACGGCCTTGCGGCTCAAAAAGCCCAAGGGGTGCTCCTGACAATTGGCCCCACCAAGGATCTGCGCTACTTCTTTGCCCTTTACGAGGCCGACAGTGAAGAGACCGTGCGCCGGTTAATCGAAAGCGACCCCTACTGGCAGCATCAGGTCTGGACGGAGTACACCATCCACGAATGGATCCAAGCCCTCTAGGGGAGAGGGCAGCGGCAAAACTCACCTAGGGAGCAAGAGCATTGCCCCGCATCAGACTACCAATGGTTTTTGCCGTAATCTTCAGCTGCACTAAAGGATTGGCAGGGACAACGGTCTTGTAGAGGTAGCTATCGAAGGTAAGCTTTTGTACATCAATATCGCTACACATCTCCACAAAAGCCTCACGGGTAGCATCGGAGCGATAGAAGACCCGTTGCAGCAGATCCAAGACTAGGTAGGTCATGCCGTAAGCTTTATCCCAGCGCTTCAGGTACAGCTTGAGATCTGCTTCGGTGGGGATACGCCGACCGCTGTTGGAGGTTTCAACAATGGTTTCGGCACACATGCGGGCTGACTTGGCGGCAAAGTAAATGCCTTCCCCGGAGGACTTGGTGACGGTACCAGCGGCATCTCCGACGAGGGCAACGCGACCGACCACCCGCCGAGGCCGAGGATGCTCAGGAATGGGGTGGGCTTCGACTTTAATGATTTGCCCCCCTTCCAGTTTGGCAGCAGCGCGGGCGCGGATTCCTGCTTGCAGTTCCCGAATCCGGTCTTTGTTCACCTTCATGGTGCCGGTGCCCACGGCCACATGGTCGTATTTGGGGAAGACCCAAGCATAGAAGTCAGGGGATACATCATCCCCCACGTACATTTCTGCTAGCTCATTGTAGTAGGCCATTTTGTCCTCAGGCAGGCGGATGCGCTCCTGATAGGCAATGGCATAGTTGTAATCGCCGGCATCAATTTCCTTGGCGATGCGGGAATTTGCTCCATCGGCACCAATCACCACATCCACTTCGAGGGTATGGGCTATGCCATCCTCTTGGACATAGTGTAGGGTGTAGGGCTGATCGCTAGTGGTGGGCTGCTCCAGCTTAAAGACGGTGGCATGGATCAAGTTAGCACCTAAATCTGCTGCCCGATTGCGCATAAAGCTATCGAGGACTTCGCGGCGGCACATCCCGATATACTCGTGCTCCTTGAGGGTGTGGCCAATGTTCACCTCGATATTGGAGGGGGAAATCATTTTCATTTTGCGCACGCGGCGGTCAATGATTTCCGGCGGCAAGTCAAACTCACTGACCATGCACAGGGGGATCGCACCGCCACAGGGCTTGGCATTGTCTAATTTACGTTCAAAGAGATAGGTCTGGATTCCGGCTTTGGCTAAGGTTTCGGCGGCTGAGGAACCCGCTGGACCCCCACCAACCACTGCTACCCGAAGTGACAACGGACGACTCCCAATTTTGACTAACAAACAACAGTTTGGATACTATCACGGCAATTTTTTGTCTTCAAGGATTTAATCCCGAAAAGCTGCATCTGTAACAGTTTTCAACATTTGGCCAGCTCTGATCCGCTAGGATAGATTTATCTCTTGACTGAGAATTGAGCCAGTGTGCGAACTGTAACAGAAGTTACCCAATTTGTCTCTCGCGGTCGAGAATGGTATCATTTGCGAGGTTGTAAAATTTGCACCCTTTCCCAGAGAAGTTAAGGTAGGGCATTCACATGGCATTGTCTCCTGTTGCGCCCGTTGTTTTGATGGTTTTGGATGGCTGGGGCTATCGCGAAGAGACTTACGGTAATGCGATCGCCAGCGCCAATACCCCTGTCATGGATAGTTTGTGGCAAGCCTACCCCCACACATTGATTTACACCTCTGGGAAGGCAGTGGGGCTCCCTAGGGGACAAATGGGGAACTCCGAGGTGGGGCACTTAAATATCGGTGCCGGGCGCATTGTTCCCCAAGAGTTAGTCCGTATTTCTGATGCCGTTGAAGATGGCAGTCTCTTTACCAATCCTGTCCTTGTAAATCTCTGCCAAACGGTGAAGGAGCGCAACGGCAAGCTGCATTTTATCGGCCTGTGTTCTGCCGGGGGGGTGCATTCCCACATTCATCATCTCTACGGCTTGGTGGAACTGGCCAAACGCCATGCGTTACCCACCTGTATCCATGCCATTACCGATGGTCGCGATACCCCACCCCGCGATGCAGCGGCTGTCCTTGAGGAATTGGAGCAACGCCTGAAAACCATCGGTTGCGGACGCATTGTGACGGTGAGTGGTCGCTACTATGCCATGGATCGCGATCGCCGCTGGGATCGTACCGAGGTGACCTACCGCGTCATGACCGGCAATGAGAATATCCAACCCCTACGGGCGGTGGATGTGGCCAGTAAGTCCTATGCCCAGGATATTGGCGATGAATTCATTGTGCCCACACGGATTGCGGAAGGCGCCGTCGAACCCGGCGATGGCGTAGTGTTCTTTAATTTCCGCCCCGATCGCGCCCGCCAACTCACCCAAGCCTTTATTGACGCTGATTTTAGCGGCTTTGAGCGGACGCTAATTACCCCTCTAGAATTCGTGACCTTTACCCAATACGATGTGAACTTTAACTGTGGTGTTGCCTTCCCACCCCAAAACCTGAATCATATCCTTGGGGAAGTGATTGCCGAGCATGGCCTAAAGCAACTACGGGCAGCGGAGACGGAAAAATATGCCCACGTCACTTATTTCTTCAACGGCGGTCGTGAGGAACCCTTCCCCGGCGAAGATCGCATTCTCATTCCCAGTCCGATGGTGGCTACCTACGATCAAGCGCCAGCCATGTCTGCCCCTGCTGTTACAGAAGCGGTCAAAGCAGCGATTGAGAAACAGGAATATGCCCTCATTGTGGTTAACTTTGCCAACCCCGATATGGTGGGACACACGGGGCAGTTGCAGGCAACGATTCAAGCGATTGAAACCGTGGATCGCTGTGTCGGCGTATTGGTGGAAGCGACAACAAAAGTGGGAGGCACGTTGCTGATCACCGCCGATCATGGCAACGTTGAGTACATGATTGATGAGGACGGTAACCCTTGGACAGCTCACACCACCAACCCCGTCCCCTTTATTTTGGTGGAAGGGGAGAAACGCAAAATCCCCGGCCATGGTGGAGATGTCACTCTGCGGCAGGATGGCTGCCTTGCCGATATTGCGCCGACCATTCTGGAAATTTTGGGGCTGCCTCAACCCCCTGAGATGACGGGGCGATCGCTGATTGTCAGTGCCCCCTATGAAACCCGCCCGAATCGCACCCCGGTCTCTGTGAAGGTTTAAGGGCGTTCTTCGCCAGAGAGCAGCAGCACAAAACAAAATTATGAACCCCCCACCGCTGATGCGGTTTCTAAGACCCCAGTTTCCGTTTCAGCGTGAGATTTCTATCTCTAAACTCAATCCCCTTAAACAACAGGAATCGCCGTTTCAGTCTCTAAGTCATAGATTCGTAGGCTAATTCAGGCTCAGAACCAAACTTAGAAACAGGCGTTGAGGTCTCAATCGTGAATGAGCCAAACCACTGCTGCTAAGAGGGTTGATAAACAATCGTGCGGACACTAGGTTGATTCCGGTCTTGCTCATGATTTTTCATTTTGCTGCGCAGGTTGAGGGTGATGCTCAAATTGAATTGGTACTAGAACAATGTTTTTTCGGGTTCCCCTTTGATCCGCTGCTCTAGCCATGCCTGGCGATAGGTGAGTTCTAGCTCGTTACCAGTGCGGCGAAAAATTTGTGCCTGTTGCAGGAGAAAAGCTTGAAAGAGCCGCTGAAACGCAAGGGCAATGATGGCCACCACCAAGCCAAAGGCGGTACTAATTAAAGCCTCGCTAATCCCTAGACCCACCCCTATGGTTGCGGGGGTGCCAATATCCCCCAAGCGAATCGAACTGAGGGCACTTATGAGACCCAACACCGTTCCTAACAAACCCAACAGCGGTGCCATGGTAATTGTTGCCTCTAAGACCTTTTCTCCCCGCCGCATGGCACTCAGTTCCTCATCGGCAGCGGCCTCTAGAGCTAGGCGAAAGATTTCTGGGTTGGTGTCAATCAGTTGTAAGGGGGTATAAAGGAAGCGACCAATGGGTTGATCGCAGGCATTGGCGGCCAATTCCAGGGCTTCTTGCCAATCGTGGCGAGCGGCATCCAGAATCTGCTCAGCCAGTTTCGTCTCTCCTCGGAGAACAATACTCCAAAACCAAAGCCGCTCAAAAATGGTGCCTAAGGTCAAGATCGAGAGAATCAGTAGTGGCCACATGGCCAAGCCACCACGGTTAAAAATTTCAGCGATATTCACGATCAGTTCCCTGTCAGAGCATCCGAGGTTTAGTATAGTCCAGCGTGGAGCCGCAATTGTTGTCCAAATTCTAGCGAACTGTGCTGTCAAGGGTCTTGAACCGCTGTTTTCGGTGCCCCGTCTAAATAGATGATCACGTTAATGGAGTGATACCTCGCATGAGCGTATCTTTACCCCTATCAGTGGCAACGGCATCAACGGATATCGTACCCCGACCCCAACCGAGCGATCTTGATCGGCGGATTATTGAGCAATGCCTTTCCGGACATCCCAATGGGTTTCGGGAGCTATATCAGCGGCATCAACAACGGGTGCGATCGCTCCTGTTTCAGTTGTGCGGTGCGGTTGCCCTTGATGATTTGGTGCAGGAGGTTTTCCTGCGGGCATGGAAGGGGCTGGGGGGTCTCAAACATGAGGCAAAGTTTTCCACATGGCTCTACCGCATTGCTTGGAATGTTGCCTGTGACTATCGGCGCCAACTGGCTACGCGCAAATCGCGACAACAGGAATACCTTTATCAACTAGAACCTCTCACCCTTGGGCCAGATCTACGGCAATTGCACTATGAGGATTTGGTGCAGCGGGGGCTGGCCACACTACCCCTAGAGTACCGCAGCGTTCTGGTCATGCATGACCTCCAAGGCTTACCCCAAAAGGAAATCGCCGAAATTCTGCGGATTCCCGTGGGTACGGTGAAATCCCGTCTCTTTCGTGCCCGTGGCATTTTGCGCACTTACTTTAGCGAAGCTGGAGTCAGCCTATGAAACGTGAACCCCCACCTGCGGAGGATACAACCTTGGTGAACTTTCTACGAACCTATGCGGGTACACCACCCCCGGCCTCTCCCCATTTGGAGCAGCAGATTGTTCAAGCAGCCGTCCGTCAACATCATTTGAACAAACAGCGTTGGCAAGTAGTCCATATCCTCGGAGCCGGGGCGATCGCTACCCTGAGCAGTGTGTGGTTCCTCCAACCCTCAATTCAAGTGGCACAGCAGACTCCCCCGGACTCGGTGGAAACCTTCATCGCGACCAATTGGCAGGCCATGTTTCAGGAGGCCGACCCCTCTCTTTTCGAGTAATTCATCATTCCAACTATTGATATAAGGAGAACACAGCTATGTGGAAAAAATCCCTTGCAGCGCTTTTGGTATGCAGCGCCTTCAGCCCCTTGGTGGCGATCGCCCCCCCAACTTTAGCTGACCCCAGTTACGGCGGACCTCGCTGGGGAGCGAATCTGGAGAATCTCAACCTCACCCCAGAGCAACGGCAACGTTTGCAAGCTGTGCGTCAACAATACCAAAGCCAAATGGAGCAAACCCGCACCCAACTGCGGCAAGCCAAAGCAGAACTGCGGCAGATGATGAGCGGCAACGCCTCCGAAGATCAAATCCGCAGTAAACACCAACAGGTGCGCCAACTGGACAATCAACTGGCATCTCTGCGCTTTGAAAGTATGCTGGCCATGCGCGGCATCCTCACTCCCGAACAACGGCAAGCCTTAGCCAGCCAGATGCAGCAACGCCGTCGGGGTAATCGCCCCATGAAACCCCAGCAGTAGAGAATTTGCTCACTAAACACTTAAGCCAGTTAGTTGACTTACTCGTGTAGGGTCGCTGATCCTGCACGTTTTCTGTTGACCAGCAGATTTAGAATTTCTGTGGCGGCGCGCTCCACCACGCCGGGGGTACCCATGGCAGCTCGCATTTCGGCATAACCCGCCTGCATGGCCAGACGCTTCTCAGGATGATCAAGCAACGCAAGGGCAGCGGCGGTAATGTTGGCTACGGTGGCTCGCTCCTGAAGTAGCTCGGGGACGATTTCTCTGTTTACAAGCAAATTGGGGGGAGAGACGAATTTGAGATCAAACTTCAAGAAGCGTTGATAGAGCCACAAACTGAGGGGATGGACGCGATAGATCACCACTTGGGGCACATTCAATAGCGCCGTTTCTAGATTCACCGTGCCGGATTTGGCGATCGCCAGATCCGCTGCTGCCAGAACCTGCAGTGAATCCTCCGCTAGGGTGACGTGGAGGGGATACTGCTTGAGAACCGCTTCAATGACCGGACGATACTGTCGCAGAGATAGGGGTAACCAAAAACGGGCTTGGGGATAGGCTTTGGCGATATTCGTAGCAGCGCCTAGAATCAGGGGCAAAAGGGATTTGATTTCCTGTTTGCGCGACAGGGGTAAAAGGGCGATCGCCAGCTCATCGGCAGCAATGCCCAAGCTCTGCCGTGCCGTCTCACGACTGGGAGCTGCCGCAATGCGATCCAACAGGGGATGCCCCACCCACACCACATCGGCGCCGTAACGACGGTAATAGGTAGCTTCTTCGGGAAAAATGGCAATCAGGCGATCGCTGAGGGCAACAATTTGCCGAGTTGTCTTGAGGCTGTGGGACCAGACCCATTCTTGGGGAGCAATGTAGTACACCATCGGCACAGAAAAGTGCCGGCGAATAAATCGCCCCATGGCCACATTGCCGCCAATGTAGTCAATCAAAACCACCAGATCGGGGGGGTGCTGCCGTAAATAGCGGCGCGCCTTAAGTTGCAGCGCGATCGTCGGCTTAATCAGCGGCAGGGCTTCCAGTAGCCCCACAGAGCCAATCCCGCCGGTATTAAAGAGCAGTTTTGCCCCTGCAGCAGCCATGCGATCGCCCCCAAGGGCAGAAATTTCTAAGGGAATTCCCCGTTCGGCGGCCAAGCGATAGAGTGCTTTCACCAGCAGGGCACCCTGCAAATCCCCGGAGACCTCCCCTGTGCTGATGAACAAATGCGCCATGCCTAGCCCCGTCCTGCCGCCACCGGTTGACAGAGTTGATCGGCAAATTCCTGTTCACTGGCGGCCATCTCCTCGACGGCGGCGGCCATAATCTCAGGGATGGAGTGTCCGGCTGCATATTGAGCCAGCCATTGTTGGGCCGTATTCCCCTGCCGCAGGAGTTTCTTGATCGGTGCCAAAAAGCAGCTAAAGCCTTGGGCTTTGGCGATCGGCCAGACCTCTTCATAGAGTTCAGCTATCCAAGCGGTTGCCGTGAGTTGTCGGCGATCGCGCCAATGGGTCAATACCGCCTCAAGGCTATTTTGGGCAGCAAGCTGCTCGTTTTCATCGGCCAGTTGAGCCAACCTCTCGCCATCGTCCCAGCGCAGGGGATCCAGTTCAGGGGTGTCGAGCATTTGCAGAACCCGCGCTTCCAAAAGAGCGGTAATTGCCAGTAGGGCAATGGGATCCGTAACCAGATCACAAATTCGTAGTTCAAGGCGGTTCAGATCATAGGGTCGGCGATCGCCATTGGGGCGCACAGAACTCCACAGATGCCGCACATTCTGCATTGTGCCCAGTTGAAGTTGCCTTTCTGTCCACTCGATGAAGTGGGCATGGCTGGTAAAGAGGGGCGCTTGGGGCGGTGTTTTGGGAAAGATGGCCCAACGGGTGGAGTGATAGCCCGTTACCTTGCCGTCGAGAAACGGGGAAGACGCACTCAGTGCCAGAAATAGTGCTGCCTCCATCCGTACGAGCCGACAGGCACGGATCAATTCTTCTGGATGCCGCAGGCCGAGGTTGATGTGGACACTGGCGGTCACCACCCGCGTGCCGTAGGTTTGCTCAATGTAGGTGTGGTAAGGGTTTTGGGGGTCAGAGCGATAAAAGTGTTGAGTGTCTCCCAGACTGAGGGTGCTGCCGGGGACAAGGGTCAAGTCCCCCAAGGACTTCAAGTAGGCTCGCAGCCGAAAGCGAGGACGCAGCAGGTCGCACAGGGCTTGATCATAGAGATACACAGGGGGCGTGGTGAATTCCACATTGCGGCGATCCGGTTCGCGCACAAACCCCGGCAAATCTTTCACAATTCGATCCGACAGTCCCACAATCTCGCCGGTGGGTTTACCCGTGTAGAGTTCAACCTCAAAGCCCTTTGACAGCATGGCATCCCTTTAACTGAGTTGGGTCAGCGGTCAACCCCGCGTAGATTGGGAGTTTTTAGCTACTTAGCCACAATACCATGCCCCCGCCCCTGCCGCATATATGAACAGTCGTGAAATCGCCACTGTAATAAAAATCTGATACGATACCCTGTAATTCAAACTACACGAGCCACCAGGAGTTTTCGCATGTTTGGTCAGCGGCGAGTCCAGGCAGATGTGCGCGTCGGTCGTCTCTTAGATCAATTGGGAATTCACTACCGAGTGGATGAGGATGGAGATTACCGCGTTGTTTTTGAGTTGGGCAACGGGCGATCGCAACAGGCCTTTATTGACTCGCAAACGCAGCAACTCGGCAGCTATGAAATTCGCGATGTCTGGTCGATTGGTTACATTTCCGACGGCCATTTGGATCAAGAAGTAGCTAATTACCTGTTGATTGAGAATGCGACCAAGAAAATTGGGGCTTGGGAATTGCGCCCCCTTGCTGACAATAAATACATTGCCGTCTTCTGCACTAAAGTCGCCGCTGATTGCGATGCAGAAGCGCTCTATACGAGTATTCGCGTTGTTTTAGAAGTAGCCGACGAATTGGAGAAAATTCTTGAGGCAGGCGATAAGCTATAGCATTTCCCAGTTTCCTTTTCGAGGAGGGCAAAAACTTTGCTGCAACGCAATAGGAAATACGCAAACCATCTCCTTGGGAAGACCCTGTGGAAGCTAACCTAGGAATCTAGGCGTGAGCCAATTTGGCAAATCTCTCGAAAGCCGCCTCTTATTGTCACAATTTTTGTAGTTAATATAAAAAATCGTTAAGAATTACAAAAAAATAGTTCACTTTTTTCCTGCTGCATATCCCGCCTAACTATACTGGATAAACTATTAGCTGCTGCGATCGGGTGACCTAGTCGCAGTGGAGTGAATTGTCTTGAGGAACCTGTATGTATTACGAACGTAAACTTTTTGCCCTGCTTCACGATCCCTATCTAAAGGCCTTGTACCGCAATAAAGGTCTCAAAGGCGCATGGCAACAGGTGTCTTGCCTAAACCGGCATACCCAACAGTTGCAAGATTGGTGGAATAAGCACGGTGGCGTTACAGCAGATCATATTGCTTCGGCCAGCGATCGCCTGAGCTTTCAAGGGGGGATGATGACCCCGCCGACTCAAACAGGTAACGTCACCCAAGTAGAAATTGCCCACCCTATCACCGGTGCTAAAAGTCATCTCAACTTTTCTTTTGCAGGGAGTCTCAGCGATGAGAATTTAGCTGAAATTGAAGCGCAGTCCATCTGGAATCAGATTCGCCAAGAAACTGACGCCGAAAAAGTGTTTTGGTGGTTTTGGCGATTTTATGGTGAAGCCATTGCTAACCATCAGAGCATTAAAGGTCAAGCAGTTTATGCGAAAGATATCTTGCTGCTGCCTGCTGACACACGCATTCCCGACTGCCCCCTCGAAGCCCATGCCTCCATTACTGCTGCCTTGGCAGGGACACTGTTTCCTAAAAATGCCCAAAATGGGGATAAGCCGCAGCATCCTTGGCTATTGATGTTTTCCTTTGCCCCAGTTCAGGACTTTATCAAATCGTCCCGCAAGCTCCTAGACTTTTGGGCCGGTTCTTACCTGCTTCACTACCTTAGCGCTAGGGTGTGTTGGTTTCTCGCCGAACGCTATGGCCCTGATGTCGTCATTACCCCCAATCTTTACAATCAGACAATCATTGACGCCTTTCTACTGCAAAAACATCCCGACTTTAAAGGCTACTTTGAGGAATTTGGCATTGCCAAACCTGTTGATCAAGGGCAACCCTCCCCTACCTTGGTGACAGCAGGCTTTCCCAACGTGATTACCGCTCTCATTCCTGCCGCCGATAAAGACACTATTGGCAAAGAACTTCAAGATCATCTGCGGCAGATTTGGCTGGATCTTGGCAAAGAGGTGCGTGAAGCCATCAAAGCCAAAGTCCGCAATAGTTACGACGACAAGTGGATTAACCACATTCAGCAATGGATTCACAGGCAATTTCCAGAAGCAGAGCAAGAGGAGTTAAAGAAAGAATTTCTCAGTTGGCAGCAAGGAGGACAGTGGGAGTGGAATGCTCTTTGGGAAGCTCAATTAGAAAATTTCTGGCAAAGCTACTGGATTGCGCTTCCCCTTGGGAATCCAGAAAAAACGCTCACTTGTCAGCGGGGAGCATCCACCTACGCAAGCTGGAAAACCGCTCAAACCACCTTAGCAAAAGCACAGGAGCCGCTGCCCACTAGCGTCGAGGAAAATGTCTATACCACTATTAATGTCGGCACTTGGTGGCCGCTATTGCAACAGCGCTTGGGGCAAGCCCTCTCCGCCATCAAAAACACCCGTAACTGGCAGTTTCCTGCTTCACCGGGAGAGCGTTCCTCGATTTCCGGCGTCTATAGTGCCCTGCACCCCAATCTGCTGTACCGCGATCCCTTCCGCGAGGGACATGGCCTGCCTACTAGTTCCCTGCGCCTGTTTTGGTATGTGATGAGCCAAGCCTTTCCGGGGCTATTTAATGGCAGTGAGCGTTTGAATGCCATTGAAGTCACCAAGCGGATGGCGTGGAAGCATGGCGGTGTGGCTAAGTCCTTGGGGGTTGAGTGTCCCGAAGATGACTATGAAAACTTAGTGCGTTTTCCCAATGCCAGCAGTATCGCTGCTGCGCGCTTTATGGTGGCGTGTCCCGATCAGGTCAAGCAGTATTGGAAAAAATTGAATCGAGAATTTACTGACGATCTGGATTTACAGCCCTATCGCGATCGCTTTGGCAGCAAAACTCGCCGTCCCACCCATATTCCCCAAGTGGATGCCACGCTCGGGGATTACAACGGTGTCATGTTCTTAGCCAAGTGGTTGGCAGAAGATGTAGGGCTTGAAACCAAGGAGGAGTTGGCAGCCCTGCGCAGTGCGGTGGATTGGACGCAAAAACAAATGGGTTGGGGCGATCGCTCCCCCGCTGACTGGTGGTGCATTCTCCTCGCCGATGGCGACAACATGGGAGACTACGTGCGTGGTCACAACTTAAAAGCCTACCGCGAGTACGTTGCCGGCAATATCGTGCAGCAAATCAACAAAAATGCAAATCTTCAGAACTGGAAGAAGTTAATTGATAACACACCCAAGCGCATGGGACCTGCTACCCATGTGGGCTTAAACCGTGCTCTTTTGGATTTCTCGAATCGGCTGGTGCCCTACCTTGTGGAGCAACGTCACTGTGGTCGGGTGGTTTATAGCGGTGGCGATGATGTCATGGCCATCTCGCCCTTGGAGGATGTCCTCTCGGTGATTCATACTCTGCGGCAAGCATGGTGTGGTGGCACGGATCCCGGCGGGGAGTTTGAATCCTGCGGAGGTTACTGGCAAACGGTTGAGGGTAGCACAGCGGCTCAAGCCTTGGGAATGCGTCGCCTCTTTACCATGGGCGAGGAAGCCACGCTGAGTATGGGGGTAGTCATTGCCTACAAAAGTGTGCCGCTACCCACTGTTTTAGAGCACCTCTGGCAGGCCGAAAAAGAACGGGCGAAAAAACTTCCCGGCAAGGATGGTCTTTGCTTTCGAGTTCTCTACGGTTCTGGGAATGTTTTGGAAGCCCTGATGAAGGGCAACCTCCTTGAGAACTGGTGGAAAGTTCTTCAACAGGCAACGGACGATGTTAGCCCTCTTCTATACCGATTGATTGCAGAACTGCCACAGCACTGCTGGCTAAGTCAAGAACATGTGACTCGGCGGGCGATCGCCAGCATTGCTAGCCGCCGTGAGAAAAACTTGCCCGAGGAATCCATTGAAAACCTCTGCACTTGGTGCGATCGCTGGGAAGACTGGGCACTTCAACATCAAGGTCAACCGGGAACTGACTTCCCAGACCTCCTCAACCTGTTGCGACTCATGGCCTTCTTTATTGACAAACGGTTTTCTCCCATTGCCCACAACAGCGCAACTGAACGTTCCTACGCATGACCTACGGAGTAACTCTTGGAGATTCACCTTATGGATAACCTACACTGGTATCGCCTTGACCCTCTTGATGTCCTCTTCTTTCGCGATTCCCGTCCCTTTCAACCGGGTGAAGGGTCTTGGGCAAAAAGTCTCTTTCCGCCGTTGCCGATTACCGTCTTTCAAGCGCTGCGCTCCCTGTGTCCCCCCTACCAAGAGCGTCGTCAAGATTTGGAGTTTATGGGGCCTTTCCTCATTGATGACAAAAATCAGGTGTGGGTTGCTACGCCCAAGGATTTAGTCTGTGTCGGCTCGAAAAGCAACGAAAAAGCCGATATGAACGATCCGGCCGACCTGAGCACAGTCAAGGGATTTGCCCGCCTGCAACCGGCTCCCACCACTGACCCCGCTTGGCAGTATATTTGCCACCCTCTGCCGGGGAAACTGCGCCCAATCGTCGAGCCTGCACTGGCGGAGAATGAACAACTCCAAGGCCGCCCGGCTCCCCTAATGCGCTTGGATGCGCTTGTGCTCTATTTACAGGGAAACTTCTGCGAACTCAAGCCCCAAGAGCATTTCCACTCTCTGCCTTGGTCTAGTCAAGTTCTTCCCCACATCAAAATGCAAATCGAAAGTCGCAATGTGGAGGAAGAAGCAGGCTACTTTACGGAAGTGGCCAACCGACTGCGTCCCGGCTGGGGATTGGTGGCAGGTATGAGCGTCGCCAATCTAAAAGGGGTTGTCCGCCTTGGGGGCGAGGGTCACCATGCTCAAGTGCAGCCCCTCAACGAAAATCCCCTAAAAGCTTTGACAGCATTTCAGGGCACAGGTCAGGAAACCTTGGCCTATGTGCTGACGCCAGGGCTAGCCCAAGCAGTTGAAGGAATGCCCCTTTATAGTCTTTATCCCCATGACTGGCAAGACCTTATGGGCGTCGTGGGCGATCGCCCCCTTGTGGCCGGTGGTATCAGTACCGTCACCCGCCGCAGTGGCCACACTCAGGTCAGTTATTCCGTGCAGCGTGCTTATGTGCCAGCGGGCACCCTCTACTACTTTGAACAGCCCCCAACTCCTCAACCTCAGCAACTCCTCAGTGGTGTGGCCGCCAAAGCCCGTACCACCTTTGAAAAACTTCACTATGGCCAACTACTTTGGGGCACTGCATAATTTGCGCAAGTCCAATGGATAAACATGTGAGCACTGATACACGTTGACCTCATAGTGGTGATTGATGATGTTTGACATTGCTTACCTTTATCTGCTCTCTCCCCTGCACACAGGCGGCACGACCCAAGAAGGGAACCTGCTTGGCATTGCAAGGGAATCCCACACCGAGCTGCCCTATATTCCCTCCAGTACCATTCGGGGTCGGCTGCGCGCCAGTACTTCACAACAAAAACGCAACCGTCTCTGGGGCAATACCATTGAAGATGTCATGGGCGGTGAAAACACCAACCTCACCCAAGGCCAAGTGTGGGTGGGGGATGGCTTACTTCTGTGGGTTCCCGTCCCTTCCCTGAGTCATGGTGTGATCTGGATTAGTTGCCCAATGCTACTGCAACGCTGGCAACGCCTCACGGGTCAGTCCTTGGAGACAGTTGCTCCCTACAGCACCAGTTTAGGCGACAACAAACCTATCTATCTCAAAGATGCAATTCTGAAACACGACCAACTCGCGCCTTGGAATAACTGGGAAGAGTGGGTTCCCATCTGTAAGGAAACCCAAATTAATCGGGTCTTGGTTCTACCGGATCAACACTGCAAAACCCTGATTGAAACCAGCCTCTGGCGACAGGTAAAAGTGAAACTCAACGAACACAAAACCGTTGAGGGGGGCTTTCGCTACGAAGAGGCCATTCCTCCCGACACGCTGATGTACTTCCCGTGGGGTACCGTTGCCCAACTGAATGGGGCAGCCACCAAAGCCAAAAGCGACCTACAGGATGTTTTTGATAGCTATCCAATTCTGCAAATTGGCGGTCAAGAAAGTCTTGGCCGAGGCTTTGTCAAACTTGTTGTAACTCCTAGGAGCTAGCTATGGCCTTCGATCCACGCACAATGGCACAGCCTGTCTATGAAGCCTTGAACGAACTGCGGCAGAAAACTGGGGATGACACTCAGCTGCGGGAGCAAAAAAGCCAAGCCGTTGAACTTTACACCTACCTCGCCACTTGGGGACTCATGCGCCTCAAAGCAGAAGAAGCAGCCCTCAGTCAAGAGGGAAAGAAAAAAGTTGTCAAAGCTTTTTTCCGTGTCCTTGAGGAAATAGCCCATGTTAAGAATTTGGCGAATGCCAAAGGCTTGGACACCCTGAAGGACCTCGACACAGAGTCCTATCTTGGCCTAACGGGCTTGGGATTACAAATTGCCCGTGAATTTAGCTTCTGGACAACTGCCCTCTACGCCGACATCAAAGGTGAAGAATAGGAGCACCGCAAAATGACCTCTGAAAATCCAGCCCTACAGCGCCCCACCACCAACAAAGCAGCGCAGCGCCCAAATTCAGGAAATTCCGGCAATCCTCCCCGTGGTACAGGTAAGGGTGGGGGTAACCACGGGAAGAGCAATCAGCCCCCTCCCTCGCCTTGGTTAGGACATCCCCTTGATCCCAATCCTGAACCTAATTCAAGTGCTGGCTTTGTTGAATACCTGCGCTGGATGCGATCGCCCGATAGCCCAACCAAAGATGGCACAAAAGTTCAATTAGTCACAATGGCAGAGAAAGGTGACTATACTGCTCGCTTGGAGGTTTTAACACAGCGAACTCGCGACATTGCCGGTGCAGAGAACTGCTTTGAAGTCACCTGCCCATGGCGCATCCGTGTTGGTGGCCAGCGGGGTCCTGAAAGTATGCTTTTGCCGGCCTTCGATAACTTAGGAATTCCCTATATTCCCTCTAGTACATTGCGGGGTGTGGCGCGTGCCCAAGCCTTGCGAGAATTGCGATCGGAAACAGAAGTTGCCAAGTACTTTGGTTCTCTAGAGGCAGCACAGGCCGATCAAGCAGGCAAAATTATTTTCCTTGATGCCTACCCCTTACCCAAACAAACCTACCCCTTACCCAAACAAAAGAAAAAGAATGGGGGACTAGCGTGTGATATCGCTAACAACCTTTGGTCATGGGAAGGAGACTCTCTCAAGTACAAAGCGAATCCTAATGTGTTCTTCTCTCTGCGAGGAGTTTCATTCCTCATCGGCCTGCGACCGAGAGATGGCGTCTCTCGTGACATTTTGGAAAGAGTAAAAGAGTGGTTAATCCTTGGTCTGAAGCAAGGCATTGGTTCTCAAGTCAATACAGGCTATGGTGTTTTAGTAGAATCCACAGCACAAAATCATTTGAGCACGGCTTCTTTAGTGTGAATTTTACAGTTCAAGGCCAACTGATCCACGGTTGCCAAAAATTTGCGTCGTGGAAATGGAACGACGAAAAACAAGAATGGGAGATGCGGGGGCAGCCAG
>NZ_JBKBHV010000019.1:0-49420 GCF_046299635.1 Thermosynechococcus sp.
TAGAGCCACTCATCGAGGGAAGCAGCTTCCCAAATGGGGTAGAAGTGCAAGCCAATGGCGTTGCTGGAGGGGACAACCGCACCCGTGATGATGTTGTTGCCATAGAGCAAGGAGCCAGCGACGGGCTCACGGATGCCATCGATGTCCACAGGGGGAGCAGCGATGAAGGCAATCACAAAGCAGATGGTAGCAGCGAGCAGAGTGGGGATCATCAACACGCCGAACCAGCCTACATAGAGGCGGTTGTTGGTGCTGGTGACCCAGCTACAAAATTGCTCCCACAGGTTCAGTTGCTCGCGACGTTGTAAAGCAGTCGTCATAGTGATAAGTCCTGTTGAACAAGATGAATAAATGTTACAAACCGCTTACAATTCCAAGTCAAGTCCCTGAAAGTCTTCAGGAGTACTCACTGGCGTTGTGCAACGGAATGTAACCTTATATTAATCAATCTCTCAGGAAAATGTAAAGGGTTGTGTCTGAATTTTATATTCTGTTAATGATTTCTCAGGGATCAGGGGTCTGGGCGGGCGATCGCTGGCCGGGGATCCAAGCAACGGGCAAGGTCAATAGGTAACCGGTTAGAGTGGCGATCGCCCTCAGGAGCAGCATTGTCCTATGGGAAATACCTGCCAGAGCGAAGAGTCAGCGTCGCCGCCACCAGACAAAGACAGCTGAGCCAAAACCTACAAGGGGTAAGAGAAACACGCTGATTATCTCTAGCCAACGACTGGTGGTGACATTGAGTTGCAGGCGGCGATTCGTTGTTTCGCGAGGCCGAATGGAAAGTGCCTTCTGGTCGCGATCGCCGAGCCAGAGCACAGAATTGACAAACAGATCGCTATTGATCCCTTGGTAGGCAATGACGCCATCGGTCGCAAACTCTGAGTCGCCAAAGACAACTAAGCGGGCTTCCTTCGGTGGATTTTCACTTAACTGACGAGTAATTGCCACGCCAATCGGCAGAGGGCCTTTGGTATCTACGCCTTCGGTGAATTCAAGGTTGCCCGACTGCCAGTCCGTTTCTGCCCAAGTTTGCGGGCCGGAGAGGGCAATCTCCACAATGTCATCATCCTTGACAGGATCAATGCGAATCGCCTGTGCCCGCGGAAAGACACTCGGCCCTTGGGCAAAGCGTTGGGTAATGGGGTGATTGCCATAGGTGGTGACAATAATCGTATCGGGACCGAGTCCCACCTGCTGACCCACACCAGAGCCATCAATGATCCAGCGATTATCCAGCGTCAGTCCCCAATTTTTCAGTAAATCATCAAGGCCGATGTTCACATCCACGTCTAACATGAGCAGTAAACTGCCACCACGATTGAGGTACTCCTTGAGAAGATCCTGCTCAAGCCGTAAAAAGGGCTGCCGGGAGCCAGCGACAACAATGACATCGGCATCCTCAGGAATTTTCCCCTTCTCTAATAAATTCAGGGGCAGGAGTTTCACATCCCGCTGTTCGAGGAGTTTGGCCACTTCACCGAGGCTGGCTGCTCCCCCCGCAAGGGGAAGTTCATTGTGCCCCGTGGTGAAATAGGCGTGGAGGGCGCGATCGCTGGTGACACGAATCAGGGCAGGGGTGAGGTTGCTTTCGGAAAGGGCTTCATCAATGCGCTGGGTTTTCTTCCCTGCCACCACAACCACTTGCCCCACTTGGGTCACATTGTACTTTTTGGCAAGAGCCGGCTGTTCTTGGGGGTCAATGAACTCAAAGGAAAACTGCTGCTTGGCCTGACGGCGGTATTGCTCCAACAGCAGGCGATCGCGAGGGGTGGCATTGGCATCAAACACCAAGACCCGCACCGGCTGATCCAGATTTTGCAGGACATCGCGGGTTTCTGCTGCGAGGGTAAAGGCACGGTTTTCCGTGAGATCGACCTCAACACTGTAGCGATCGGCCAGAAAGTTGACAATGCCCAATAGGGCAATCACGGCAATTACCGTCAGGAGAGCATTGGTACTCGTTTGGGTAGAACGCCGCCCCCAAAACCCCGTGGAGACACGACTTTGCTGGATCAGCCACAGCAGCAGGGCAATGCCCCCCAAGGCTAAAAGACCCAAAGGCAGCCAATTCCAGCGATTGGTGACAATGCCAGCACTCAAGCCGGCAATGATGAAGAGTGGTGCCGCCCACAGCAATAGCGTGGTCAATCGTTCGGATGAGCCTAGGGCAAAGCGTTTCATCCCATGTACTCCCTAATTGCGCTGGTAGCGAAAGGCATCAATGGATTGTGCGGTGAGGAAAATACCGAGGAAAATATAACTGCCAAAGACAACAAGGCTGCTGGTGCGGAAAATGCCTCGCGTCAGGTGGGTAAAGTGCTCCAGCGGTGAGAGATAGCTGAGGAGATCACTGAGATTCCCCCCCGTATTTTTGGCCAAGACATCCAGCACCCAGAGAATCAGCAAGACAGCAAACCCCAAAATGGCCGCCAAGATCGTGCTATCGGTCAAGGACGAGAGAAACATCCCTAAGGAGAGAACCGCCGCTGCTAAGAGAATCAGTCCGCCATTGCCCGCCAGAATCAGCCAAGGGGAGAGGGGGGGCGTACTCTGCCGCAGAGCCACAAACTGATAAACAATAACAGGCAGCAGGAGCGTAGTATAGAACGTCAGCACTGCCAAAAGCTTACCCGTTGCTACACACCAGTTGGTAATGGGCGAGGTGGCCAACAGTTCAAGGGTGCCACGTTTGCGCTCTTCGGTGTAGAGTCCCATCGAGAGCATGGGCAGAATCACTTGGGAAATGGAGCCTAGGAGTCCAAGGAAGCTTTCGAGAATCAGCTTGGGCACATCAATGGCTTGGCTCGGTGCCCCAAACTGCTGTTGCAGCAAATCCTGCTGAGCCACTTGGCTCACAATCGTCGTCATGACAACAAGGAAAAAGAGGCCGCTGAGCAGCCAGAACACTCCGGCAATCACATAGTAGAAGGGGGCAGTAAAGTAACTCTGGAGTTCACGGCGATAGATGGCCAGAATGTTGGCAAGAAGGACACGCAGCCCGTGGAGGGAGATCCTAGGCATGGGCTTCTTCGAGTTCATTGCTGGGTTCTGCGGCTGGTTCATCGGTCGTTAGCTTCAAGAACACCTCCTCTAGGTTGGCACGGGAGCGGCGCATTTCAAACAGTTGCACCCCGTTTTGAACCAAGAGACTGGCGAGATCGGCACCGATTTCCGTTGAGCTACTCACCCGAAGCTGCTGTCGTCCTGCGGGAGGACTATGTCCCCAGTCGATCTGTTGCAGCGCCGGCAGCCGCTGCAGGAGCGCTTCGATCTGGGAGCGATCGCCCACGAGTTCGAGGTCATAGGTGTAGCTGCCGCTGAGGTGTTGCAGCAGTTCATCGAGTTTGCCAATGCCCGCCACTTCGCCTTTGTGAATAATCACAGCGCGATCGCAGGTCATGCTCACTTCCGCCAAAATATGGGTAGAAAGAATCACCGTATGCTGTCCCGCCAAGTTTTTAATCAGGTTGCGCACTTCAATAATTTGACGGGGATCGAGACCGACCGTGGGTTCATCCAGAATGATGGCGGGCGGATCGTGGACGATGGCTTGGGCAATGCCGACCCGCTGCCGATAGCCCTTCGAGAGTTTGCGAATAATTGTCCGTTGCTGATCCCAGAGGCCACAGCTTTTGAGGGCATATTCCACCCGCTGGGGGCGATCGCCGGCACTGACACCCTTAATGCGAGCCACAAAGTGCAAATAGCCTGCCACCGTCATTTCCGTGTAGAGGGGAGGATTTTCTGGCAGATAGCCAATGCGCTGCCGTACCGCCATTGGATCTGTGTGGACTTCATAACCGGCAATCGAGGCCGTGCCACTTGTTGCCGGTAGATACCCCGCTAAAATGCGCATTGTGGTGGTTTTACCCGCACCATTGGGGCCAAGGAGACCGAGAATTTCACCGCTGGCGGCCGAAAAGCTGACATCCCGTAGGGCAACGGTTGTACCGTAAACCTTGGTCAGGTGTTCGACCTGAATCATGGCGTTTCCTCAACTTGCTACTTGTTCTACGGGAAACAATGACTCACAATATAGCCGTTTTTCTGATCAAATACTGAGGACTTGAATAGTCGTATTCTGCGGCAGATTGGCTGCCGATAAACTGAGGGACGCACCACTACTGCGGCGAACGGGGGTTCCCTCCATGACTTTCAAAAAGTCCTCTAGCCCCGTCAGATCACAATTGTTGGGGTCAGCCGCCGCCGTCCGATAGTGGGCAGGAATCACCAAACGCGGTTGGAGAACCTCAATGGCCGCCTTGGCCTCCTCAGCCCTATAGGCCTTATCACTCCCCCCCACCGGCACAATCATCACATCCGGCCGTCCCATGAGAATTCGTTGTTCAATCGTGATGGGCATAGCAATGCCGCCCATGTGCAGGAGATTGATGCCCCCCTGCTGCCAGCGCCAAACCACATTGACGCCAAAGCGGAAACCACCGATGCGGTCATGGTTGGTGCGGATGCCCTGAATACTCAAACCATTAACTTTGTAGGAGCCGGGTTGAAAGAGCAGTTTCGGTCGACCGGGTAAGCCTTCGATGTAGCCTTCGTCGAAGAGGCGACTGCTAATCATGACAATATCGGCAGCAACACGGGGAGGCCGCAATCCTTTGGTGCAACCCAGGGGACGGAAGGGATTCACCAGTACCCGCTGAACACTGCCGCTAAAGAGAAAACAGGTATGGCCAAACCATTGCAGAGAGAGACCACTCCCTTGGGCATGGGCTGCCCAATGTCCACCGAGGCTGGCGATCGCCCCAAGTTGAGCCAAGCGCAAGAACTGCCGCCGTTCCATTTTTTCTCCCCACAACGCCATCCCAGCCCAGTGTACCGAAAAGTGGCTGGCTCACAACGATGGACTGGACACCCGTCGCAAAAAGTTCCGCAGCAGGTCTTTACCGCAGGTGGTGAGAATACTCTCCGGATGGAATTGCACCCCTTCCAGCGTCGGATAGTGGCGGTGGCGCACGCCCATAATTAGGTCATCCTCTGTCCAAGCTGTAATTTCTAGGACATCGGGGCAACTGGCACGATCAATCACCAAACTGTGGTAGCGCGTTGCTGTAAAGGGTTGGGGCAAATCTTGGAACACTCCCACACCCTTGTGGTAAATGGGCGAGGTTTTGCCGTGCATGAGGGTGGGTGCTCGCATTACCGTGCCACCAAAAACTTCACCAATCGCCTGATGTCCCAAGCACACCCCTAGGATGGGCAGTTGGCCGGCATAGGTACGGATTAGGGCTTCAGAAATACCGGCAGCCGCCGGGCGACCGGGACCGGGAGAAATAACGAGAGCCGCCGGCGCAAGGGCAGCGATCTCATCCAAGGTGATCTTATCGTTGCGAAAAACCCGCAGGTCTGCTGCCACGGGGAACTCCTGCCCCAGCTCCCCTAGGTACTGGACAAGGTTGTAGGTGAAGCTGTCGTAGTTATCAATGACGATAATCAAGGGGGAAGCATCCTCGTTAACTGATCTTCTGATGTGTTTTGATCCTACTACCTGAGGTTTTATCCATGGTGCGGCTACGGTGTCGGGGGCACTGTTTTAGGTCAGTAGCAGCAGTCGTGTTTGATAAGGATGGCACACTCGCAGACGTTGCCTATTACCTGAGGCGGCTAGCGATCGCCCGCGCTGTGAAAATTGCCAATCACTTTCCCAATCTCAAAGAGTCGCTACTTCAGGCCTTTGGGGTGAAAGGCAACCATCTCGATCCAACCGGATTACAAGCGGTGGGGACACGCCAAGAGAATCTGATTGCCGCCGCAGCCTTTGTGGCCACCCAGGGAATTCCCTGGATTGCCGCCCTAGAACGGGCGATCGCTGCCTTTGCGGAAGCAGACCGAGAATTGACTGCCAAAGCAGCGTTAACCCCGCCCCTGCCGGGGGTGATTGAGCTGGTGCAACGGCTCCATAGCTTGGGATGTGTCTTGGCGATTATCTCCGGCGATCGCACCTCAGAGATCGAGGCTTTTTTAGACAGCTATCACTTGAAGCCCTTTTTTCGCCTCTGGCAGGGGGGAGATGAGCCGCCCCCAAAGCCCGATCCGCAGGTATTCCTCAGGGTGTGCGATCGCCTGGGGGTGCGCCCCGATCAAACCGTGGTCATTGGCGATGCCGATAGTGATGGCCTCATGGCTCAGCGGGGGGGCGCAGCGGGGAGCATTGGTGTTACATGGGGTTGGCATTCGCCACCCGTATTAAATTACTGTGACTGCATTCTTGCCTCACCCTTGGAGATGGAGATCACAACTGATGAGAACTGATGAGATTCGCCGGAGATTTATTCGCAACGGGCCAAGCATAGTTGAGACGATAGTGGAGATACACCTCATTGCCCACCGGCAAGACATTGAGAAGGGTCAACGTCCCCGAGAATTCGACTGCATTGGGATAGAGACTGGGGGCTGCCGACCCCAAGAGCAGTGGGCAGAGGGTCAACCACAGTTCATCAACGGCAGCAATCTGCACCAAGGAAGCAAAAAGTCGCCCTCCCCCCAACACAGCCAAGGTTTGCACCCCCGCCCCTTGAAGGCACCTAAATGCCCTTGGCCAGTCAATTTCTTTGTCTCCTACGCCCCAACAGTAATCAAAGGCAGTGGATCCTTGCCAGCGGCTGGCGCCTTTCTCGGTGGTCAGCAGGGCACGGCGAATCGGCTGGCGAAAGAAGGGAAGATTGAGGTCTAATTCACCCCTAGCAGAGCAGACAATTTGCAAGGGTTGGGGCGATCGCCCCTGCCGTTCCCGCTCAGCAATGAGATAGGGAGATTGAAGACGCATTGCCGTTCCCCCCAAGCGCAAGGTTGTCGCCCCAAAGAGGACGGCATCTACTTGAGCCACCTGCTGTTCAAGATGCTGAAAGTCATAGGCCGAGGCAATCCGTCGAGCCGGGGCATCCGCACGGGCAAGGCCGCCGTCTAAACTACTGGCCAAAACGGCAATCGTGTGGGGGCGGTTCAAGGGATCGTAATTCTCATCGGACAATTCTAGCCGCCGTTGGCTGACAGAAGCAGGGGTGAAAAATGATCTTCCCCCTCTTGCACTTGGAAGTCGGTACAGGGAATTGTATCCGAGAGGATGGCACTGGCCATCAGGCCGCTGTGAACTTCCAGTTGCCCTGCCCGTGGGGATTCAAAAAGGAGGCGTTGCCCCGGAAACACCACCCGCTCAAAGTACCAATTGGGAATGTTTGTAATCCGCACCACCTGAATTTTGCCGGTGGCGTTGACATAACAGCAGAGGATGCGATCGCAACTCTCGGTGGGGATGAGATCAAAGATTTGCGGCATAGGAATTTAGTGGCTTTGTTATAGGACATGGCTTTACCCTTGTTAGCCTAACATTGCCAATTTAATACAGTTGTAAACTCAACTACAGGATGCACAGTGGATTCTTTCCTTGAGTTCCCGTGATCCCCTGCTGCAAAGGCGCAAATGTGTTAAAACCTAAACAGCGATAGAGATTTATTAAATATTTAGCGTTTCCATAGATCTTGGGCTGGCCTATGTCCCCGCGTGTCCTCTACATCCGTCTCCCCTGCAACCCCATTTTTCCCATTGGTGTCGTTTATCTTGCCGACTATATTCATAAGCAATTACCCAGTGTTGAACAACGGATTTTTGATTTGGGAACGGTGCCGCCCCTTGATTTTCGCCGTGCCCTTACTCAAGTGATTGATGAATTTCAACCCACGCATCTGGTGTTTTCTTGGCGGGATATTCAAATCTATGCCCCCGTGGGGGGACGGGGGGGCAATCCACTGCAAAATGCCTTTGAGGTCTATTACGCTCGCAATCCCTTGGTGAAGTTGCGGGGGGCGATCGGGGGTCTGCGGGTGATGAGTGCCTACTACGGTGAACTCTGGCGCAACCTCAACTTAATCCGTTTGGGACTTCACCATGCCAAGCGTTATCGTCCCAAGGTCACGACCATTGTGGGTGGCGGTGCAGTCAGTGTCTTTTACGAACAACTGGGTTCCCAACTGCCCAAAGGCACCATTGTTTCTGTTGGTGAAGGGGAAACACTGCTCCACAAAGTCTTAACGAACCAACCCATCTCCGGGGAGCGTTGCTACATTGCCGGTGTTGAAAAGCCCCGCGATCGCCTGATCCACGAATGGCCAACCCCCATTGAAAAAACCGCCTGCAACTACGACTACATCGAGACCATTTGGCCAGAATTTGAGTATTACCTTCAGGGGGGCGACTTTTATATTGGTGTGCAAACCAAACGGGGCTGTCCCCACAACTGCTGCTACTGCGTCTATACCGTTGTTGAAGGCAAACAGGTGCGCATTAACCCCGCTGAGGAAGTCGTCGCCGAAATGCGCCAGCTCTACGATCGCGGTGTGCGCAACTTTTGGTTTACCGATGCCCAATTTATCCCCGCTCGCAAATTTATCCCCGACGCGATCGCCCTGCTGCGGGAAATCCAGAAAGCCGGCATAAAGGATATTCACTGGGCAGCCTACATCCGTGCCGACAACCTCACCCCCGAACTATGCGAGCTAATGGTGCAAACGGGGATGAACTACTTTGAAATCGGCATTACCAGTGGCTCCCAAGAACTCGTGCGGAAAATGCGCATGGGCTACAACCTGCGGACAGTGCTGCAAAATTGCCGTGATTTGAAAGCCGCCGGGTTCAATGCTTTAGTTTCGGTGAACTACTCCTTCAATGTCATTGACGAGCGCCCCGACACCATTGCCCAGACAATTGCCTACCACCGCGAACTGGAACGTATCTTTGGTGCTGATAAGGTTGAGCCAGCCATCTTCTTCATTGGCCTGCAACCCCATACCCACCTTGAGGAATATGCCCTTGAGCGCGGCATTTTGCGTCCCGGCTACAACCCCATGAGCCTGATGCCTTGGACCGCTAAGAAACTGCTTTGGAACCCCGAACCCATGGGATCCGTCTTTGGGGAAGTGTGCCTTGCGGCTTGGCGACTCAATCCCAATGACTTTGGCCGCACTGTGATGCATCTACTGGAGGAGCGATTTGGCCGTGCCCCCTTAGAGGAGGCCTTGTCAGCGCCCCTTGAGGATCGGTCTCTGGTGCATCGCTAAAAAAAGCGAAATAAAATGACCATTCCCCCTTAGAATGTTTCCTAGATCATTTCTGGCCATGAGTTAGTAAACAGAGGAAGGGATCAGGTGGTTAGAGTCGCTATCAATGGTTTTGGGCGCATCGGTCGGAACTTCATGCGTTGCTGGTTACAGCGGAAAGCCAATAGCAAGCTAGAGATTGTGGGCATCAACGATACCTCCGATCCCCGTACCAATGCCCATTTGCTGAAGTATGACTCGATGTTGGGCATTTTCCACGATGCCGAAATTAGCGCTGACGACGACTGCATTTATGCCAATGGTCATGCGGTTAAATGCGTGTCCGATCGCAACCCTGAAAATCTGCCCTGGAGCGCTTGGGGGATTGATCTGGTCATTGAAGCCACGGGGGTCTTTACCAGCCGCGAGGGTGCCAGCAAGCACCTAAGTGCTGGAGCCAAGAAAGTTCTCATTACTGCACCTGGCAAAGGCAATATCCCCACGTATGTGGTCGGGGTGAATCACCACACCTACGATCCTAGTGAAGACATCGTTAGCAACGCCAGTTGCACCACCAACTGCTTAGCCCCCATTGTCAAAGTGCTCCATGAAACCTTTGGCATTCAGCACGGGATGATGACGACAACCCACAGCTACACGGGGGATCAACGCCTACTCGATGCAAGTCACCGCGATCTGCGGCGGGCGCGGGCAGCGGCAATGAACATTGTGCCCACCTCTACGGGGGCTGCCAAGGCAGTAGGGTTGGTAATTCCGGAGTTGCAAGGGAAGCTAAATGGGATTGCCCTGCGGGTACCCACCCCCAATGTGTCGGTGGTGGACTTTGTGGCTCAGGTGGAAAAACCCACCATTGCTGAGCAGGTGAACCAAGTGATTAAGGAAGCCTCGGAAACCACCATGAAGGGGATTATCCACTACAGCGAATTGGAGCTGGTCTCCTCCGACTATCGAGGTCATAATGCCTCCTCGATTTTGGATGCATCCCTAACAATGGTCATGGGGGGCAATCTGGTGAAAGTGGTGGCTTGGTACGATAACGAGTGGGGCTATAGCCAGCGGGTTCTGGACTTGGCAGAGCACATGGCTGCTCACTGGGCTTAATCGTTTCATTTTAAGAATTGGTTCGCAACTCACAATGCAAGATAAATCAATGTTAATGATTCCGGGGCCTACGCCGGTGCCGGAGTCGGTGCTCCTTTCCCTCAGCAAACATCCCATTGGCCATCGCAGCGGTGACTTTAGCGAGATCATGGCGGCGGTGACGGCGGGACTGAAATGGCTGCATCAGACGACGAATGATGTACTCATTTTGGCTGCCAGTGGCACAGGGGCAATGGAGGCCGGGATCATTAACTTTCTCAGTGCGGGCGATCGCGTCCTTGTGGGCTGTAACGGTAAGTTTGGCGATCGCTGGGGGGAAGTATGCGATGCCTACGGCCTCAAAACCGAGCGCATTAGCGCCCCTTGGGGGCAACCCCTCAACCCCGATGACTTCAAAGCAGCCCTAGAGGCAGATACGGCCAAAACAATTAAGGCGGTGATCATTACCCACAGTGAAACCTCCACCGGGGTGCTTAACGATCTAGAGGCCATTAACCGCCATGTCAAAGCCCATGGCCAAGCCTTGATCATTGTGGATGCGGTAACCAGTTTAGGGGCTGTGAATGTGCCCGTAGATGAATGGGGGTTAGATGTCGTCGGTTCTGGCTCCCAGAAAGGCTACATGATTCCACCGGGGTTGGCCTTTGTCAGTGTGAGTCCTAAGGCTTGGGAAGCCTACAAAACGGCGACGCTGCCGAAGTTCTATCTTGACCTCGGCAAATACCGCAAAGATGCAGCCAAGCACACAACCCCCTTTACGCCACCCGTGAATCTCTTCTTTGCCCTGAAAACGGCTCTGGAGATGATGCAAGCGGAGGGCTTGGGGAACATCTTTGCCCGCCATCAGCGCTTGATGCAGGCGACCCGTGCCGCCATGAAGGCCCTCAACCTGCCTCTTTATGCGCCGGATCACTGTGCCAGTCCGGCCATTACCGCCGTGGCTCCCCAGGGTGTGGACGCCGAGAAAATCCGCAGTCTGATGAAAAAACGCTTTGACATTGCCTTGGCAGGCGGTCAAGATCACCTCAAGGGGCAAATTTTCCGGGTCGGTCACTTGGGTTTTGTGAGCGATCGCGATATTTTGGCAGCCATCAGTGCCCTTGAAGCGGTGCTTGGCGAATTGGGGTACAGCAACTTTAGCCCTGGCGCTGGGGTAGCCGCCGCTAGCCGCGTATTGACCACTGCCTAAACGATGGAGCCTTGGTTGCAGCCAGAGGTAATTCAGCAGGCACGACGAATTTGTGTCAGTTTTCGGCAGTGGACGGGGCGATCGCTCCTAGCAGATGCTGCTGAGGATGGCTTGTGCTTAGCGCAGCAGTTGTTTCACTGGTCACAACCAGTGCTTTCCCACGGCTGTGAGACCGATCCCCTCCTCAATTATGGCAACCAAGCCGCCCTGAGTTTGTGGGAACTGTCGTGGGGAGAACTAGTGCAGCTCCCTTCGCGGCTGACGGCGGAACCCATGGCCCAAGAGGAACGGGCGAGACTTCTTGCTCAAGCAGCCCGCCAAGGCTATACCAACAACTACAGTGGTGTTCGCATCTCTCGTTCTGGGCGACGGTTTCGCATTGAAAATGCTTGGATTTGGACGGTTTTGGATGAGATGGGCACCCCTGTCGGACAAGCAGCGACGTTTGATCAATGGCAATTCTTGTAGGATTGATCTAGTCCATCCTGTTTTATCCAATGTCTAACAAGCCATGAGAGACCGCCTTGCCCATTGGCTGCATCAGGTTCAAGCTTGCCGCTACCATCGTCGCACGACTGAAAGCCTCAATCAATTGATCCAGATGCTGTATGCTGAATCCCACCTGAACATTCCCTATGTGGTCTTGATTATCGCCTCCTGCGCGATCGCCACATTTGGGTTACTCTCCAACAGTGCAGCGGTGATTATTGGGGCGATGGTGATTGCGCCCCTGATGCTCCCCATACGGGGCTTGGCTCTCGCGGCTCTCATTGGCGAGTTTAAGATGTTTTGGCAAGCGGCCTTTGCCTTGATTGTCGGCACCCTAGTGGCTATTGGTATGTCTTGGACGATTGGCGTCATGGTGGGTCTTGAGGTCTATGGCAGTGAGATCATGGCACGCTCACAACCCAATCTTCTGGATTTGGGGATTGCCGTAGCAGCGGGGGCGGTGAGTGCCTACGCGATAGCAGAACCCCGTGTTTCCAGCACCTTGGCCGGAACGGAGATCGCCGTTGCGCTGATGCCCCCTATCTGTACCATTGGCCTCGGAATAGCGCAGTTGAATGCTCGGCTGAGTATTGGAGCTACCCTCCTGTATTTGACGAACCTGCTCGGCATTGCCTTGGCTTGTATGGTGGTTTTTGTGATTGTGGGGTATATTCCCCTCCAAAAAGGTCAGCGTCCGCTGGCAATTGCGGCTGCCCTCACGGGCTTGTTGGTGATTCCCTTGGCCATTAGTTTTAGCCGCCTCATTGAGCAGACACGCTTACAACATCAGGTGCGCCAAGCCCTGACGCGGGGAACACTGACTTTTCAACGGCTGGATTTGTTGAGCATGGAAACCAGCTGGGTCACCGATCCCCCCGTCGTGCGCCTCAATGTACGGGCTCGGGAGCCTGTGACCCCCAAACAGGTGGCTCTGATGGAGCAGTTTATCGAACGGCAGATGCGGCGCCCCTTTCGGCTGGTGCTCTAGGTCTCGAATGTGGAAGAAGTAACCTCAGAAGCGCCCTTGCCCTAGATGTTGGAGTGCCAAGCCAAAATGATAGACTATTGAGACTGTAACCGATAGTTTGGGTTTGATTCGTCTATTGCAAACACTTTAACTGAACGCATGCATGACTTTCTCCCCTACGCCTATCTCAACGGTCAGTTTGTTCCCTTTGCAGAGGCCAAAATTTCTGTGGCAACCCATGCCCTTCACTACGGTACGGCAGCGTTAGGCGGCCTGCGCGGTCTGCCCAATCCGGCCAATGCCAAGGAAATCCTGCTGTTTCGCCTTGAGGATCACTGTCGTCGTCTCAGTCGCAGTGCCCACTATCTAGGCTATGAATTACCGGCAAGTGAAATTAAATCGAAGATTGTTGAATGGGTGCAGCGGAATCAACCCAACGTGCCCTTTTATATTCGGCCTTTGGTTTATACTTCTGGGCTGGGCATTGCCCCCCGGCTCCATGATATTGAGAAGGATTTTCTCATTTATGGCATGCCCCTTGGCGACTACCTTTCTGCCGCAGGCGTTACCTGCCGGATTAGTTCGTGGCAGCGGCAGTGCGATCGCTCGTTTCCCCTGCGGGGCAAGTTGACCACCTCCTATATTGTCTCTGCCTTGGCAAAAACAGAAGCAGTTGCCAGCGGTTTTGATGAAGCAATTCTCCTCAATGATCAGGGGAAAGTCTGCGAAGCTACGGGAATGAATCTCTTCCTAGTGCGGGAAGGCCAACTGATTACCCCCAGTGTCGATCAAGATATTCTTGAGGGGATTACCCGCCGCAGTGTGATTGAACTGGCGCAAGCTGCCGGTGTCAAGGTGATTGAGCGGCCGGTGGATCGCACGGAACTGTTGATTGCCGATGAGGTCTTTTTAACCGGTACGGCTGCGCGAATTGTGCCCGTGAGTCGTATTGAAACCTACACCCTGCCCAGCGATCGCCCGTTGACCCTCCAACTGCAAAAACAATTACAAGCCATTGTTGAAGGCCGCGATCCCCAGTATCGCCATTGGATTGATATCATTCCGCTCTAGCCAAAGCGGCTGTGATCCCCTCGTGTGAGGTACTTGCAGAGGCTCACTTCAGTTCCTTTGGGATTCCAATACACCTCATCAAAGATGGCATAGATCAAAAATAAGCCCCGACCACACTCACAGTCGGCGGCTGGCAACAACTCATCGGCGGTCTCAGATACATGACTGGGCGGTGAGAAGCCGTCGCCTTGATCCGTAATTACCCACCAGCATTGATCGGCAGAGAAGGTATAACGGACGGAAACTAGCTTTTCAGGGTTGAGTTGATTGCCGTGCCGAGCGGCATTAACGAGGGCTTCTTGGAGGCCTAGCCTAATTTCCTCTTTGTACTGGGGGGGAAGATCACTAATTAGAATTTCTAAGATGGGTTGCAGAAAAAGGGTTGAGGGAAATGCTAGGGTTTGCCATTGAGGCGCAACGTACATTAACGTCATAGACGGCATAACCCGCAAAGGATAACTGGGCAGCGGGATACAGATCCAAGACTGGTCAGAGTCATTGGCGGATAACCGAACCCCTTTACCTTTAGCTTAGCAAGGGAGTTGTTGCTCGCACAACCGCTGCCTGTCTTACCAATGGTTCAGTCAACTAGTGGAGGCGATCGCCAAAATAGCGGCGGTAGAGATCACAGCGTACCTTCGCTAGATTCCCATCAAGAGTAATCAGACCCAAACTATGGAGCTTAAAGCCAATAGTGCTATCAACAAGGCTGCCGTTCTCTGCCTTGAGAATTTCCCTAAAGGCGGGCACCAAGTCTGCCTGCTGCTGGAGATGCCACCACTGGCGTCGCAGGTGATCGCGATACAACCCCGTTTCTGAGGCCGCATTGGCCATTAGCTCTTGCCATGTCAAGTCTTGGCGCGCCAGATGGTAGAGGCTCAGCCGAATCAGATAGGGATGACCTCCCACCAGGTACTGCAGGTCTTGAAGCTGCCCCTCTGAGAGACTTAGGCCATGCAGACGACACAATTCGGCAATTTGTTCTTGATTGAATTCCGGCAGATCAACCGCTAGGCCAACGTTAAAGGGAGACTGGTTGATGTCCAGGGGAATATAGACCTCGGTGCCATGAACAACAATCAGCCGCAGGTTGCGCCAAATATCGCGGTTTTTGCCCTCTTCATGCCAAGCCCGCAACAGGCCAAAGAAGTCACTGGCCACGTCGGGATATTCAAACACCCGATCCACTTCATCCAAGCCGAGGACAAGGGGGCGACCCTCAAATTGCGTCCCCGCTTTTTGACAATTGGGTAGAAGATACTCCTCAAAATAGGTGGTGCAGTTGTATTTGCTGCCAAAGATGTCATCCCAATACTCATTGAGACGGTTTTCTAACCCTAAGCGCCGCCCAACACTGGCACAGAGCCAACGCAGCAGTTTTTCCAAGTCACTGAAGACTTGGGCATCCGCCAGTTGAAAACTGAGGGGAACGGTGCCATAGCCTTCTTGGGTGGCACGGTAGAGGAGCCGTGCCATGAGTGAGGTTTTGCCCATTTGGCGGGGGGCTTTGATGCGAATGAGGGAGCCGGGTTGCAAGAGGGTTTCGCGACAGCGTTGCTCAATGGGGGGTCGCTCAATGTAAAAGGCCGAGGCTACTTCCACTTGACCTTCGGGGAGTTCTGGCTCGGCTACGGGAACGGGAGCACCATCCCTTATCAATGTGCCGGTTTGGGCGGGTTCAGCAATGGTTTCTTGTGCCACCTCGCTACTCGTTGCCACAGGGGCTGTCGTGGCATTCACCAAATCGAGAATCTCTTGCAGTAGGGTGTCGGTGTCCGCTGGCGATCGCCAGAAGCGCTGTTGGAGGCGATGCAGGTAGCCGCGCAACTCATAGTTCAAGGGCATATCCAAGGGAAAATTCACCCGCACAGGTAAGATGACGGGACGGCGATCGCGCCGTTGGGCCTGCAACTGTTTGACCGTGCGGATCTCCTCAAGCACCATTTCACTTTGCGCTGCCGTTTGCGAGAGCAACAGGACAAAGAAATCACACCGCTTCAGTTCTTGATCAATCCGCTGTGCCCATGCCTCCCCTAGACGGATACTTTGGCTGGCCATAAAGGGCTGGTGTCCCGCCTTTTGCAGTACCTCCTGGAGGGCACTCGCCAATTGCAAATCGGTGCCGTCACTGGAGTGACTAATAAACACATAGCGACCTTGGGGGGAAGGGGCGGCAGTGGCCGTGGGGGGAGTGACCCCCAGTTTGGGTACCGTAGTTTGGGGGGGAAGAGGACTAGGCGGCACCGTAGTAGTCCCCTCATCCTTCCTCGGCGATCGCCAGAGGTCTTGAACGGGCGTTTTCAGCAATTTACCAAGGCGAAACCAAAAGGACTTGGGCACCTCCACCTGTTGCAAGCTGGCAAGGGCATCGGCAGCCGTGGTAAAGCGCTCGTAGGGGGAAGGATGAATTAGCTTGTTAACAAACTGCACCAAGCGATCGCTGACCGGTTCAGCGGCCTGCCAACACCAGCAGCCGTAGGGGTCTTGGGTGAGCTGTAGCGGACTCAGCCCCGTCAACGCCTGTACAGCCACCATTCCCAAGGAATAGAGATCGCTGGCCGGACGGGGACGACCTTGGGCTTGCTCTGGAGCCATATACCCCGGCGTGCCGATGGCGATCGTCTGGGCATTGGTTTCTCCAACAAGGGTACCGCCGCCGATGGAAACCCCCATCTCCTTTACCGCGCCAAAGTCAATGAGCACCAAGCGCCGATCCGACTGGCGACGAATTAAGTTATCGGGTTTAATGTCGCGGTGGATGACACCCCATTGATGCACAAAGCTCAGAATCCCAAGGACATCTTGGAGGAACTCAATCACTTGAGCCGCCGACCACGCACAGCCCGGCAGCAATTCCTGCCGTAGGACTTGGCCTTCAATAAAGTCCTGCACAAGGTAAAACTCGTGGTCTTCCTCAAAGTAGGCAAGGAGGCGAGGAATTTGCTCATGGCTACCCAGCCGCTCTAGGGTTTGTGCCTCCCGCTGAAAGAGCGATCGCGCCAAAGGGAGAAACGCCGCATCGGTACGGGCAGGGCGCAGGTACTTCACCACACACTTAGCACGAATGGGACGGTGAATATCCTCAGCCAGAAACGTTTGGCCAAAGTTCCCAGCCCCCAAGACTCGAATGAGTTTATAGCGCCCGCCAAGGGTTTTCCCAATCATGATAATTGTTTTTCACCGGCTTCTCCTCGTTGATATATCTTGGCACAGCCCTTCCCTGCTCCACCATGACGATGTCCCCTTGATGCAGTGGCTATTCGGCGGTAAAGACGGCGTACAGCACAGGAGAGAGGAAAACCACCCCTGCACCCCCAGAAATCGCAAAAGACGAGATAAAACGACTCCTTCCCGTCACGGCAGGATCAATGAATAGGCTGATAACGAGGCTCAGTAGGAAACAGCCCATGCTTCCTAGGATTGGAAAGAGCGCGGTCATGATCGCCGCCTGTTTGGTATCGGCATCTTGGATAAAGCTAATCCTAAAAAGGAGTAGCGCAGTGATCAGTAGCCAAGGCAGGATGGCTCCCAAGGGTACAGCCCAATAGTTCCAGAGGGAGATTCGCCGCCAATGGGCAATCAAGGTTAACCCTAGCGCCCCAAGGAGGAGGAGGAATAGTAGCAACAGGAGTGAACGATTAGAGGCCATAAAAATACTCCCTGTACGACTATGAGTTTCAGGAAACGGGTGCGATCGCACTCGAGTTAACAGCCACAACAATGGCAGTATTGAGTAACTGATAGAGGGCATCCGATAGGGTTTCGTATTCCGTTTGGCTGTCACCGCTAAAGGTGAGATCATTCCACGACCCCATACCGCCAAAGACCCAAGCCACCTCTGCGGCACTCAAGAGTTGTTGGCAAATCTCGGCTAAGCGACTCACTGGCCAAGGTGTTTCCTCCTCAGTGAGTAAACTAGGGCTGTTGAGCATTTGTCGGGCAAGGTCAAAGGTGCGGGCAAAGGTCTCTTGGTCATGGTTGGTAGCAAACTCAATCATCTGGTCTAGGTGGGTGAGTAACTCTGCGCGGATGGTTGCTGGGGGAATGGCTCTCATCGGCGAAGCTAAGCGGGGATGATTGCAAAGAATACGCCCATAGGCCACTTCCCAATGTTGGTTGCGTTCGCTCCAGCGCCAGCGGCTGCGCCAATAATCACACCCCGTTGACTTCACCGCCTCAACCAACCAGTGGCCACCGCCGCCGGGAAAGACAACTGATAGGCGGTCGGGAATTTCGGGATTTTGGGAGGCTTCGTAGAATAACTGCAAGGCTCCAGCACCCTCCCCCCACAGGCGTTTCAACCAAGTCATAGGGTCAGGGGCATAGGGAATTTCGCGCCATGAGTGGTCTTTTTTTTGCAGATCCAGAAATGTCACGGGCTGGGAGAACTCAAACTCCTCTCTTGAGCATTCATTGGCCGCAATTGCCCCTAGGACAGCATTTCCCCAAAGAACTAGGTCAATATCTTGGGCGATGGAGTTTTGCATTTTGCACCTACCACTAGAGGAAAGGAGGTTCTATAGCGTTAGCGGAATAATTTGACCAAAGAGGCCGAGGCTCCAAACGGTTTGGATCGGCAGTTCGGTGACAAAGAGGGTGGCCACGCCAAGGTTATAGGCTTGGGTGTTGTAGGCAATGTAACGCTCAATCTCTTCTGCTGGGCGGGATTCCAGTTGATCGCAGATCTCCAAAGCCACCATGGCGATCGCGCTGTCGCGATTGATGATCTCTGGACACACTTGAGTCAAAAGGAAGGTGTTCATTTCCGCTGCGGCATGGCGTTGATAGTCCGCAGGGGTGGGATTGGTGAGACAGGCTGTAATCATCCCTAGGAGAAAGAAGGCGCCGCCGCCCCACCAGAGAGGGCGTGCCACAATTTGGGAAACAAGGGGCACTTTCATGGGAAAGTCTCTATGCTATACTAGAAGACTAGCTCAGGAAAGATGGCGAGCGTAGCCAAGTGGTTAAGGCAGTGGATTGTGGTTCCACCATTCGTGGGTTCGAGTCCCATCGCTCGCCCTTTATTCTAGTGGATGATGTACCGAGCGGGTGTGTCCGTGGCACGACAGCGACTGTGGAGATGTCTTGTCCTGTTGTTGAGTCTGTGGCTGGTTGCCTGTGGCGCTGAGGGGCTTCGCCAAGGGGATCACAGTATTGTCATTGGTACGACGGCTCGCCTGCGCACCCTCGATCCTGCGGATGCCTACGAAACGCTGGCGGGACTGCTGCTGTTTAATTTGGGCGATCGCCTCTATACCTACGCAGGCAAAGAGCTTGTTCCCCAACTGGCCACAGCCCTACCTGAAGTGAGCAAGGATGGCCTCACCTACCGTATTCCCTTGCGGCGCGGGGTTCGCTTCCACGATGGCACGCCCTTTAATGCCGCAGCCATGGCCTTTTCCCTTGAGCGGTTTATGAATAGCGGCGGCCAACCCGCTTCGCTGTTGGCGGGACGCGTGCAGGAAATTAGGGCAATCGGCGAAGATTTGCTGGAAATTCGCCTCAAGGAACCCTTTGTGGCTTTCCCCCACTTGTTGGCCTTTAGTGGTCTGTGTGCCGTTTCCCCCACGGCTTACCGAGCAGCCGGCGATCGCTTTTTGCCAACGCAGTTTGTGGGCACAGGCCCCTACCGTCTAGCGGCCTCCAGTACGGATGGGGTGCGCCTTGAACCCTTTGCCGATTATTGGGGCGCCAAACCTCGAAATGCCGGCATTCGTTTGCAAATTTTCTCCAGCAGTGCCAATCTCTACAATGCTTTTCGCACGGGGGCTGTGGATGTGGCGATCGGTGCGCTGGATCCCAATCAAATGCGTGCCCTCAAGGCTCAAGCGGCAGCAAAGAACTGGCAGGTGATTACGGGGGCAGGCAACGCGGTAACCCTCCTAAGCATTAATCTGCGCCAACCCCCTTGGGATCAATTGGCGGCGCGGCAGGTTTTGGCGGCCAGTGTCAATCGCCGGCGCCTCACGGAACGGGTCTTTTTGGGGGAGGCAGAACCTCTGTACTCGCTGGTGCCGAGTTTATTTCCTGTGAGTGACCCCGTTTTTCGCGATCGCTATGGGGATGGGGATACTGCTCAAATTGAACACTGGTTGAAGAACACCGCCATTTCACCCCAGCAGCCTTTGGTGGTCAACCTGTGGTACCGCGCCAATGTTCCCAGTAATGTCTTGGCGGCAACGGTTCTTAAGGCTTCATTGGAACGAGATTTGGGCGATCGCGTTCAGGTGCAATTAGACAGTGCCGATTCGGCGACCATCTACCGCAATCTAGAAAAGGGAGCCTATCCCTTGGTGTTGCTCGACTGGTATGGTGATTTTTACGATGCCGATAACTACCTTGAACCCTTTCTGAGTTGCGATCGCGGTTCGGAGGAAACAGGCTGTGAAAGCGGTGCCAGTGCGGCGTGGGGTTCTTTTTTCTACAGTCCTAAGGCCAACCAGCTGATTGTGGCCAGCCGTCGTGAGGCCAATCCCCAACGCCGCGGGGCGCTCTTGCGTCAGCTTCAGGAACTCAATGCCGAGGCCGTGGCCTTTTTGCCCCTCTGGCAGAGTAAAACCACTCTCTTTGCCCAACCTCAGTTGCGGGGGGTAGCTCTTGATGTCAACCAGCTCTTTGCCTTTGCCCCCCTTCAGAAAGATCAATGAGTCCCCGTAAGCAACGCTTGGATAGTCTTCTTGTGGCGCGGCACCTGTGTGAGAGCCGCCAACAGGCACAACGTTGGATTCGCGCTGGTCAAGTCCAAGTGAACCACGTCCCTATTGATAAGCCGGGTACGCTGGTGGCGGTGGATGCCACAGTTCAGGTGAAGGCAAAATCTGCCTATGTTTCCCGTGGGGGTGAAAAACTTGCCCATGCCCTACAGGTCTTTCCTGTGGGGGTGCGCGATCGCGTCTGTTTAGATGGTGGGATTTCCACGGGGGGCTTTACCGACTGTCTGCTGCAAGTGGGTGCCAAGCTGGTCTATGGCATTGATGTTGGCTATGGGCAGGTGGACTGGAAGCTGCGCCAAGACCCGCGCGTCATTTTGCGGGAACGGACCAACCTGCGCTATCTTACACCGGCTGATCTGTACACCGAGGCTGCCCCTCGTCCTGATCTGGGGGTGGTGGATGTCTCTTTCATTTCGCTGACTAAAGTTTTACCCGCCCTCTGGGAATTGCTGCTGCCGCCGCGAGAGCTGATTGCCTTGATTAAACCGCAGTTTGAAGTGGGGCGCGATCGCCTAGGCAAACATGGGGTTGTGCGCGATGCCAAGGCGCGTCAAGAAGCGGTGGATCAGGTAATTGCAGCCGCCGAGGCATTAGGTTGGCAGTGCCATGGGGTGACCCCCTCGCCGATTTTAGGGCCGGCGGGCAATCAGGAATTCCTTGCCTACTTTTCCTGTGGGGCTGTGGAGCATCCTGCCCAAGAATAAGGGAGGGGTATTCTCCTTCTGAAAGGCCACAAGTGGCACCGTTTCTCCCCCCTTTGGTAAAAAACGGCATTTTTGTCCCCTTTTCAATTAGGTTTTCTACGGCATTCTGGGCTTGGGCTGGAACTGCGGTGCTTACTTGAGCGAAGTCCTTCGCAGTGGCCTAAAGACGAACGGCAGCCAGCCTCGGCTTAGGGCTGTCGGCACGGCAAACCCGATGGCGGATTATTCTGCCCCCAGCCATTTTGACTAGCTTGCCCCCCTTTACCAACAACGTCATTGCCCTGATGCAGAACCGCGCCCTCTTGGCGGTGATTGGCGTGCCCGAACTGCAACCCAGAACCGGTACCTTTGCCAGTCCGATTACGGGTTCGCAGCGCAAGCTCGTTGTCTATGTTCTCTGTTTTCCTCTGGCTTGACTCTTACGTTTTCTTGAGCAGCGGTAGCAAGGATCGGCTATTTCATAATCAAAACCGTTATGAGTATGATATAGTAGGTGTAGCTGTTAAAAAATGTGAACAGCCCTATTCAACCTGTCGTAGTTAGGAGGACGAGGTTTCTTATGTCTAACTGTCTGCGCGTGGGCCAGCCCGCCCCGGATTTTGAAGCGGTTGCCGTTTATGACCAAGAGTTCAAAACCGTCAAGCTCTCGGACTATCGGGGGAAGTACGTTGTTCTGTTCTTCTACCCTCTGGACTTTACGTTTGTCTGCCCCACGGAAATTGTCGCCTTTAGCGATCGCTACGACGAATTTGCCAAACTGAACACCGAAATCCTGGGCGTGTCTGTGGATAGCCAGTTCTCCCACTTGGCTTGGACGCAAACCGATCGCAAAGCTGGCGGTGTCGGCGATCTCAAATATCCCTTGGTATCTGACCTGAAAAAAGAAATCAGCACTGCCTACAACGTGTTGACCGAAGAAGGGGTGGCGCTGCGGGGGCTTTTCATCATTGACAAAGAAGGGATTATCCAACACGCGACAATCAATAACTTGGCCTTTGGCCGCAATGTGGATGAGACGCTGCGAGTGCTACAAGCGATTCAATACGTCCAAACTCACCCCGACGAAGTCTGTCCTGCCGGCTGGAAACCCGGCGACAAAACGATGAACCCCGATCCCGTCAAATCCAAAGTCTATTTTGAAGCGGTAGGCTAATTGCCCCTCTGTCTCAAACCGATTCGTGCAGCCGAACCTGCCCATGGGGTGGGTTCTTTTTTGTCTCGCCAAGACCTGTGGGAAAGCGTTAGGGTGAAACAGGAGGCCTTTTGCCAAATAGGGAGGCAAACATGATGGTGGATCGCCGCCTAATGCAAGCTGTGGAAACGCTGGGGTACCGAGTGACCGCAGGGGATGTGGCAGGCACGATGGGATTGCCGCTGCACACGGCCGAAAAGGGATTAATGGCCTTGGCTGCCGATGTCGGGGGAACGCTGCAAGTGGCCGAAGGCGGCGAGATTGTCTACGTCTTCCCAAGAAATTTTCGCAGTATCCTGCAAGCCAAGTATTGGCAACTACGACTGCGGGCGGTAGCGCAGCGGTTTTGGGGGGTTATTTTCTATCTGATTCGCATTTCCTTTGGCATTTTTCTCATTGTTTCCATTGTCCTGATTTTTCTGGCGATCGCCCTTATTTTGATTGCTCTTTCCAGTCAAGGGCGAGACGGTGACGATCGCGCTCAAGATAGCTCTTGGGGTGGGGGTGGCATCAATTTTTGGGTCTTTCCTGACGTTTGGTATTTCTTTGGTGATCCCTCCCCGCGGCGATCGCAACCCCCTGGGCGGGACGAGGGCGAGGAAATGAACTTCTTTGAGGGGGTTTATTCCTTCCTCTTTGGCGATGGCAATCCCAATGCCGACCTAGAAGAACGTCGTTGGCAACTCATTGGCCAAGTGATCCGCAACAACGGCGGAGCGGTTACGGCAGAACAGATTGCCCCCTACCTTGACTTAGAAACCGATGCGGGGGATGACGAGTGGTATATGCTACCCGTACTCACCCACTTTAATGGTCGCCCCGAAGTCACCGATACTGGGCAGATTATCTATCGCTTTCCTGAGTTACAAACGACGGCTCAAGCTCCCAAGGGTCAACGGCAAACGCTTCCCCCCATCTTGGAAGAGCACCTCTGGCGCTTTAGTCGGGCACCCGCTTGGCAAATTATGGTGGCCATTGGCTTGGGTTGCGTCAATCTCATTGGTGCCTTGATGCTGGGTTACCTGTTGGGAGATGGGGCGATCGCCCAAGAACTGGGGGGACTGGTGGCCTTTGTGGCCTCCATCTTTTGGGTTTTGCTTGGCTATGGCATTGGCTTTTTGGGCATTCCCTTGGGGCGGTACTACTGGTTGCTGTGGCAAAATCAACGTATTCGGGATCGCAATGCCCGCCGCTACCACTACGCCAATCGTTTGGCCAATCCCACACCGCAGTTGCGTACCAAATTACGGGCGGCTCAAGCCTATGCCCAGCAGCGGCAAATCCGTGAACAGGATGTCATTTATCGCTCCGATCAGGATTTAGTGGAGCAGGAACTTGCCCAATCGGAAGCTGTGGATCGCGAGTGGTTACGCCGCCTCGAATCGGAGTAGATCATGACCCGCCCTGCCCGACGCCTAGCAGCTGCTACAGGGGATCTCGAGGCCATTCAAGCCCTCCTAGAAGCGGCACTTGCCCCCAAGGGGATAGGCGTCACAGTGAGTCAGCGGCGCGAATCGCTCCTAGTGAGCCTCTGGTGTCCGACGGCAGTTCCTGCTGCGATTGTGCTCACGCTCCTTGCTCGCGAACTCATTCACTGGCCCGGCTACGCCCACAGAAACTTCCTGATTACGGCCTACCAAGACAGCAAGGCACTCTGGGAAGGGGTGCTTGATCTCAGGAGTCGCCATGAGCTGCAACGCCTTGCCAAGGGTGAACATCTGCGCCAAAGCCTCTCCATCCCCCCCAAGGAAGAGTTTGGTATTTCCGTCCAACCCCTCAACACCCAAAATTGGCAGGCGATCGCGGCAGGGTTAGGTCTGTCACTCCTTCTCCTTGCCTCAGAGCAGGTGACGTTTTTGCTTAGTCCGCTGATTACCCTTGTGCATGAGATGGGTCATGCGGTGACGGCGTGGTTTTTTGGTTATCCAGCGATTTCTGCCTTTGATTTTCGCTACGGTGGCGGGGTCACCCTCCATGGCGATCGCGCAGGGGTCATTGTGCTGCTCATTTATACGGGATTGCTGGCCTTGGCCTATTTCTACCGTCGCCGTCGGCTTACCCTTACTTGCCTTGGAGTCTTTACGCTGCTTTATACCCTTGTGGCCTTTAGTCCCGTTCATGAAATGCTCTTTGTAGCCATGGGGCATGGCTTTGAACTCATTGTTGCCGTGATTTTTCTCTACCGTGCCCTCAGTGGTTGGGGGTGCCGCTACCCGATTGAAGGTCCCCTCTACGGTATGGTGGGGTTTTTCATTGTGTTTTTTAATATGCGCTTGGCGTGGCAGTTACAGTTTAATCCCGTGTTTCGGGAGAGGTACCTGATGGGCAAAGGGGGCATTGATCACGATTTTGTGCGTCTAGCTCGCGATTTTTTCCATACCGACTTAGCCACGGTGGTCGGCCTCTACGGCTTTTTTGTGGTGCTGACCCCGGCGATCGCCCTCCTAGTCTATCGTTATCGCCGGCTCATGGTGTCTCTGTTTGCCCGCCTTTTTATTGTTGAGGGCTAAAGCCACCGCAGCAGGAGCCAAACTGGGAGAAGATAGAAATGGCAAAACCTTGGGAATGGCTTAGAAATGTCCCTTACCGTTGGGGCGATCGCCCCCCCTTTTGAACTACCAGACGCCACGGGTCAGCCTGTGCGCTTGAGCGACTTTCAGGGGCGGTGGGTGATTCTCTACTTTTATCCCCGCGATAATACCCCCGGCTGTACCAAAGAAGCCTGTGCCTACCGCGATGTCAGTGCGAGGTTAGAGGAGCGCAACGTCGTGATCCTAGGCATCAGCCCCGATAGTGTCGCTTCCCATGCCAAATTTCAGCAAAAGGTCAACTTACCCTTTCGTCTGCTGGCAGATGAGGACACCAGCGTCGCCCAAGCCTACGGTAGCTATGGCCCCAAAAAGTTCATGGGTCGGGAGTCCCTCGGTGTTTATCGGGATACGTTTCTTATTGATCCGATGGGCAAAATTGCGGCCATTTATCGGCGCGTCAAACCCGATGCCCATGTGGCACAGGTGCTAGCAGATCTGGAGCGGCTACAAGCGTGAACGGGTTTTGGCGAGTCGTCCGTTTTTTCCTAAGGCGCGTCTGGCGGCATCCCTTTGTGGCGGTGTCGGTGATTGCCCTGACGGCGGGCGATCGCTTGATTTTGATCCAACGTCGCGATACCGGCCAATGGTCACTGCCGGGGGGCATGATGGACTGGGGCGAAACCATTCTCGAAACGGGAGCGCGCGAACTGGCAGAAGAAACAGGATTGCATCTCAAGCAGTTTGAGGGCTTGGTGGGAGTTTACTCTGACCCGCAGCGAGATCCCCGCATCCATGCCGTATGTATTGCGATCGCCGCCCGCGTTGTCGGTGAGCCACAGGTCTTAGATGCCAAGGAAGTGCGGGCAGTACAGTCCTTTCCCCTCAATGACCTTCCCTTGGCCCATCTTGCCCACGACCATGCCCGCCAGTTGCAGGACTATTTAAGTGGGCATCTCGGCTTAACCTAAACGGGATTGAACCGCAGACGCCGCTTCCAAACAATGAGCAGCGAAAAGTAGGGCAAGGTTAACTCGGGATAGTTCGTAAGGGGGGTGTAGATTTGCTGTTGCGGCGTTGTTGCCCAGCTCACCACTGCCGCCTGTGCCAAAAGATGGTGTTCCTTGAGCCACTGCCAGACTTGACCATAGACCGATCGCACCTTCATTAAAACCACCACTTCCGCCCATACCCACACCTGGGCTAACTCGTCCACATGGTACATCGCCGGCAAAATCGCCAGGCGATCGCTCCCCACGGTCAGGGGCACTCCTAAACTGGCCGCTGCGGCCAAGGGCGAGCAAACTCCCGGAATCACTTCAATCGCCATATGGGGGTCAAGGGCCCGGACGGCTGCCGCCAGATAGGAAAACGTACTGTAGAAACTAACATCCCCTTCGCAGACAAAGACCACATCCATGCCCTGGGCGAGGTATGCATAGACTTGCTCTGCCGCCTTGTGCCATGCCCGCTTTAAGACCTCTTCTTCCAAGACATAGGGGAATTCAAGGGGAAGATAAATGGGCTGGGGGTCTTTGTAGGGGGAAATAATCTCCTCGGCAATGCCACGCCGCCCCTGTCGTCCCGCCGGAAAGGCAATCACCCTTGCTTGCTGGAGGCGTCGCCAACCCTTGAGGGTAATGAGTTCGGGATCGCCGGGGCCGACGCCGATGCCGCAAAGGGTGGCCATTAGCCCCATCCCCACCAGTGCCCCAGTTGATAGACACTACCACTCACCACCCATGCCGTCACCAAGGCATAGAGGGTAGCAAAAATCGTAAACTGCCCGCGTTTTGATTCACTCCAGAGGGTAGCCAAGGTGCTGAGGCAAGGGGTGTACAGGAGCGTAAAGAGCATAAAGCTGTAGGCTTGCAAGGGCGTCAAGTCTTGGGCGATCGCCTCCTGTAATGCGGTACCCGAAAGGTGATAGATCACCGCCAATGCACCAATGACAACTTCCTTGGCCACAAAGCCAACAATGAGGGCAATGGTCAGTGTCGGTGGAATTCCCACGGGTGCCAAAAGCGGCTGGAGTGCTATCCCCAATTGACCTGCCCACGTCTGTGGACTGGACGGTGTTGCATTCAGAGGCAAATGGGTCAAGGCCCACACCACCAGAACCCCAATCAAAATGAAACCCGTGGCTCGCGAGAGAAAATGGCGCACCTCGCCCCACGCCCGCAGAAACACCTGTCGCCCTGTTGGCCAGCGGTAGGGAGGTAACTCTAGCAAAAAGGGATCGGTGTTGGGGAAATAGCCCTGAAAACAGAGCGCCGTGAGCAAAGCCGCCAGAATACTCCAGCCATAGAGGGAGACAAGGACGGCTGCCCCCCACTGCGGCGGAAACAAACAGGCAATGAGAAACACAAACACCTGTAGCCGCGCCGAGCACAGGGAAAAGGGAATAATCAGCATCGTCAGCAGCCGCAGCTCCGGCGAGCGAATAATGCGGGTGGCCATCAGGGCAGGGACATTGCAGCCAAAGCCCATCAAGCTGAGGACAAAACTGCGGCCATCTAGCCCCAAGCGTGCCATTAGGCCATCCATGAGGTAGGCGGCACGGGCAAGGTAACCACTGTCCTCAACAATTGCCATCACAATAAAGAAAACAGTTACCAAAGGCACAAAGGCTGCCACGGTGGTTATGCCGCCATAGAGACCCTCAATGAGCAAACTGCTGAGCAAGGGGGGCAGCCCGGCAAGGAGTGGCTCCAGCACCTGTGCCTGAAAAGCTTCAAAGGTCTCACTGAGCCAACCTTGCACCCCCAGACCCAGCACCCACACCACCTGAAAGACAAGGTATAACCCCGCCAAAAAGAGGGGCAGTCCCCACAGGGGGTGCAGTAACCAGTGATCCAACTGTTCGGTTAGTCGGCGAACGGCGCGACGGGGGAAAGTAACGGTGCCTTCAAGTAGAGGGGCGATCGCCTGCGGATCAATCTCCGGCAATGTGGGATTGAAAAGGGGAGTGGGGGGAATCGGTGCCTCCTTGAGGGCATGGCAAATGGTTTCATAGGCCTGCCAATAGCCGCCACCGTACTTGGCACTAAGAGCCACCACCGGCACCCCTAGGCGATCGCTCAATGTCTCACTATCAATCTGAATCCCCAGTTGCCGAGCTTCATCGGCCATATTCAGGAGCACCACCATCGGTAGCCCCCAAGCCTTGACCTGAAGCGCCAAGCGCAATTGATGCTGAATCTGACTGGCATTAAGAATTACCAACACCAGCCGCACCGGCACCTGGCGGAAAAACTCACGCACAAGGGTTTCATCGGCAGCCGTCCCCGCCAGATCGTAGATGCCCGGCAAATCCACCACCTTGACCGGCTCACCGTTGAGGGAGATCTCAGCTTCTAGCAAGTCCACCGTCATCCCCGGCCAGTTGCCCACATGGGCACGGGCGACGGCAATGCGATTAAAGAAGGTGGATTTACCGGTGTTGGGGAGGCCGAGAAGGGCGATTGTGCTCGGGGTCATTGGCGGGGTTGGGTAGTGTGGAGTTCAAAGGTACCCGTATCGCTATTATTCAGGGGAATCAGCAGGCGACTGAGAAAGCGGCCGTCTTCTAATTTATACATATCGAGGTTGTAGCCTAGGCGTTGACACAGGTTAAAGCAGACTTTGAGGTGTCGTCCGGGGGGCTGATCGAGACTGGAGGGGGCAAGCCAGTCGAGATGTTCGAGTTGACGCAGGTTAATGAGTAACTGTGGCTCCACTTCCCCATTGTCAGTAATGGAGAGTTCCAGCCAAGATAGCATTTTGCCCCCTTGACCCATGCTTTCGATTTGTTGGCACCAAATGTCAATGCGGCCTTGGGAGGGCGATCGCTGGCAGGCAAAGAGAAGCAATTCGTAGAGGATTAACTCCAGCTTGCTAATGTCGCCATTGAGGGTGAGTACAGGTTGGTTGTGGACTTGAATCCACAGTTGTTTGCGCTGCTTCCAATTTTCGATGCGATCCATCACTCGCTTAAGGAGTACCGCTAAACCCGCTGTGTCGGTGACTTTGTCTAGTTGCCACACCTCATAGCTCAAGAGGGGATGCAGGGATTCCAACTGGGTTTGCAGGAGTGTGCCCAACCGCCGCAGCAGGGGATCCGCCTCAGGGTGCTGCTGAAGCCATTGCGTCAACTGATTGCACAGACCTGCGAGTTGACTATAGGCCTGCTCAAGGCGACGGTGTTTGTACCAGTTAAGGGTTTCGAGGGTTTGCCAACCTTGGGTGAGCCTCTGAATGAGGGCGGTGCTGCGATGTGCCCAAGCCAAATGGTTCACAAGGGTAACGAAGGCCTCTAGGTGCAAGGTTGACCAGCGGCGATCGCAGCGATCGGCCACAATCAGAACGCCTGAAGGTTCATATTCGGGATCGGTGCGCAGGGCGATCGCCAAAATTTGACCAATGTCCGGCCCTGACAGCCATTCCCGCGTCTGCGGATCCAGTTCTGCTGCCGTGGTTTGAATCAACCAAGCGTAGGGATTGCTGGTGACATCGGCTTGGGAAGTCATCAGGGCACTGTGGATCAGCGGATCCTCATAAATGGCAATCTCGGCCTCGTTACGAATGGCAAATTTGGGATGGCCAGGGGGGGGTGCCACAATTGAACCCATGGTTTGACCGGGGCGCCAAGTCACTAGAGCGACAAGAGGCACCTGCATCAAATTCATAAGCTGCTGCAAGCCCGTCAGTTCAATGCGCTCTAGGTTTTGGGTGCGCTGCAGCGCCGTCAGACCCGCCAGCATCGCCGATCGCACCTGCTCCTGCTGCGTATTGGTGTTTTGCAGTTGCCACTGATGGCTAATCAAGCCAAGGGTGCGGGCCACCTCCTGCACGAGGGTTTGCTGGCTTTTGCCCCAAGCTGTGGGTTCAGTGCGCCCCACCAACAGCACTGCCTCTAGAGAATGGCCGGGGGTCGTGGTTGCCACCAGAAGAGATTGGAGATTCAGTTTGCCGAGAACCTCTTTCCAAGAGTGCAAGCGCAGTTCATGGCGGTAATCTTCAAGGGCAATGGCGGTTGTGGCCGTTTCCAGAAGCTGCCAATCCATTTTTTGCAGAGGTGGGAAGGGTGGATGGCGATCGCGCCCCCGAGGGGTCGGATACTGCAACAGGACATCAAAGGCTTGGGTCAGCGAGTTATAGGTCAGCAAAAAGACCCACTGTGCCCCCAAATTCGCCGCTAACGTTTCGCCTGCATGGTGGAGCACCCGCTTCCAGTCCTGCTCATCACAGATAGCCTGAGCCAGCTCACTCACCAAGCTTTGGGCATGCTGGGTCTGGGCCAAGAGGTGTTCTAGGCGTTCGGTGGGGGCGGCCAAGGCCAATAGCTCTGCGGTGACTTGGAGGAGTTTCCTCTCGTGGTCATTCCAAGGGTAAGGCTCATTGCGCTCTAGGGTGAGAAAGCCGACAAGCTCCGTCTCCACCAGAATCGGGGTCGCCACAAGGGCGCGGCAATTGAGCATTTGCATCAACCGCAGGGGCGCGGTGGCACTGACCACACTTTGACTATCGCTGACACTCACGGTTTGGCCACTGGCAAGGGCAGGATAACAACCCCCTAACTCCTGCTGGCTAATCGCCAAGGGCTGCCGCTGGCTCTCACGGCTCTGGGGTTTGCCGACGGTGTAGCTGCGCCGCCGATAGAGGGGCTGCTCTAAATCTCGCCAAAAGAGGCTCGTACGTTGAGGTTGACAGAATCGGTGCAAGGCCAGCAACAGGGCGTCAATGCGTTGACCCAAGCTAGGGGCACGGCTGGCCTCTTGGAGGAGATGGCGCACGGGGTCATCACCGGTAATTGTAGGAGCAGTCGTTTGCTTTGCTTCTGGTGCCGCTTTTGCTGCTTGCGTCGCCGTCAGGCGCTCCAGTTCTGCACCCAGGGCACTTACCAAGAGGCTCATGTGGGCTAAATCATCTCCCCGCAGCGTATCGCCCCATGTGGTCGAACCAACCATCAGCAGGCCAAGGGGTTGACGATGGCGGACAATCGGATAGATGGCGGTGCCTTGAATGCCCAGGCGGGTAGCGGTTTCTCGTAACTCTCCTAGACGGGGTTCCTCCTTAAAGCTAGGCAAACTAATGGGCTTGCGGTTCATCAACACCTGATCCAGCAGGCTACCGGCGGCAAGGGGAATTTTCTGCTTGAGAAAGGGGTGATCTCCGCTGGGGGTGGTTCCCCCTTGGCCAATGAGTTGTTTGGCGGCTTCGCTGTACAGTCCCAACCAGACAAAGGACATGCCGAGGGTTTCTTGGGCAAAATTCACTAGGGGAGCGACGAGTCCACCAATTTGCTCTTGCTGTTGTAACTGTTTGATGGTGTTGACCAGTGCCGCTAAAGCAGGGCTGACCTTTGAGGATTTGGCAGAGGTCATAGGGGCGATCGCAACCGAAAGGGATGTCTTCTATTCTAAACTTTGCCCCTGCGCAATCCTGTGCTGCAACTCACAGCAGGCAAGGAGAAAGTCAGGAGGCACAGGGGCAGGCCATGTGCCTTCAACGCGGCGATCGCCCAACACAATTAGATGCAGGCTATAGGCATGGGGATAGCCCTCCAATTCCAAATGCACAGCGTCGTTGCGGCCATTGAGGGTAATCATTTCCTCCGGCATCAATTCGGGGGCGATCGCCTGAAGCTCCTCGTGGAGTTGACAAAATAAATCTACAAATGCGTTGAATTCCGCTTCTGTGAGTTCCGTGGCCCAGTCCTCAGCGCCCACCAGCCCGGCATAGGGTTGATCCTTGCGCCAGCCCACTCGCCAGCCTTGCCCCACCCGCAGTTCCACAGACTAGACCTCTAAAACGTGGGAACGAGGCTACTGTTGCCGCCAAAGAGTGCCCAAGATAGGAAAAAGTTGAGAATAAAGATCGCCAATAGCGAGATCACCACAGCTGCCGTCGTGGATTGACCGACCCCCTTGGCGCCCCCCGTGGTTGTCATGCCCCAATTGCAGCCAATGATGGCCACTACACCGCCAAAAATACCTGATTTGATAATTGAACTCCACAGATCCCAAGTTTGCAGAAAGTTCTGAATGGAGTCAATATAGACCCCCTGCGGAATGCCGTAGAGAGACTCGGCAATCATCAAGCCCCCCCACAGGCCGGTCACCAAGGCCAAGATATTGAGAATCGGCAACATCAGCACACAGGCAATAAACCGTGGCACCACCAGATAATCTACGGGATCTGTGTTCAACATATAGAGGGCATCAATTTGCTCGGTGACCTTCATGGTACCAATTTCAGCCGCAAAGGCGGAGCCAACCCGTCCGGCCAGCACCACCGCCGTCAGCACCGGTCCTAGTTCCCGCGCAAGGGCGATCGCCAGCACCCCACCCACCGCCGAGGTGGCACCAAAGGTAATAAATTCACGGGCGACTTGAATCGTAAACACCATGCCTACAAACGCCGCTGTAATCAGGGCAACACTAAGGGAGGCAGGCCCCACCAAAGCCATTTGCTCAATTAAGTTGCGCAGAGCAATCCGTCCCCGTACCAGATAGAAGATGACTTGACCTGCCAAGAGAAAGGCCGTACCCAAGCGTTGTACCCCCTGACTTGCACGCCAGCGCAGCCGTGGCCACTTCATCGCCTTCATCGTTGCGTCCTAGAAATTACCGGTTTCACCCGCCGCCCCATTACCCAAACCTGAGAGTTTGAGGAAGAGGTTTTTATCCGTTGTGCTCTGATAGACACAGCTTATTTCCGGTTTGCTTTCAAGGTTGCCCACATAGCCAAAGGTATTCAGCCGCTGCCGACAACTGCGCAATTGTTCTCCCGTAATCAGTTGGCGCTGCTCTAGGAGGGCGACGTTATTGGCGCGAATCACACAGCCCGGCTGCATCGAGGGCTGGGACACAAAGACCGAAAAGGGGTTAAAGGTGACGAAAATCCGCGTATCCACGGCGATCGCGCTGGCACCAAATTGCACACAAATATCGGGATTGGGCGCTGCCTGATCAATAAACTGCGTCGAGGCCACGTTATCAGGGTTCAGGGTCGTGGTTTTACTAAAGGTGACCCCCACACCGACGCCAATAATAAAAACCCCTCCCAACACGGCCAAAGTGCGGGTATTCACCGGTGACTTTGATTCTGGCTGGGGAGGCCGACGAGTTTGGGGACGCGATGGCGAGGGCGAACGTCGAGGCATAGCAGGAAGAGTGAACAGCACTTCCCTACCAGTATGCCCTTAGAAGGCAGAGTTTGACTGCCCCCCCGCTTGTTTTGGCTTTGCCTTATTGACCTTGAGCACCCGTCCTAGCCATGTCGCACCGTCAAGATCATCAATGGCCACAGCCTCCTGAGTTTCATCCACCAGCTCGACAAAAGCAAAGCCACGCCGCTTGCCCGTTTCGCGATCCACCGGCAACACAATCCGGCGAATAGCACCATATTTTTCAAAAACCTCGCGAAGATCGTTTTCAGTGGCCTCGTACGAGAGGTTGCCGATGTACAGTGTCATAATCCGAACTCAGAAGCAATTTGACAATCATCATAGCCTCTCACTTTCCCTGACCCATGCGATCCAGACTACAGAACCCAACACTTTGCAAAGAAAATTAACGTTTTCTATCCGCTCTACAATATCGAAGGGTTAAAAAGAAATTAATTCCTCTCTTGAAGTCGCGTAGAGAGTTCGAGTCCGACAGATTCGGCAAATTGCTGCCAAGCTCATTTTTTCGTAGAATCCCTCGGAGTCGCTCTGGGAGCAGGTTTGAGTATTTTTAGTCACTTTGTAGAAAATAATTTGCCCCCCCTTGCAAGGGATCCCTCGGAACAGGGGGTTGCAATCCGCTCAGAGAGATGCTCTTGCTTCCCTTCGGGGAAGCTGATTAAATGGAAACTTAAATGGAAACTTAAATGGAAACGTATCAGACAGTACCTTTTGCCGTTAAGTTTTAGATGGTTAAGCTGACCCCGACGCCTGCCTATAGCCTGACGCTGCGATTAGAGACCTCTTTGGATCCGACAGACTTGGCAACCGTTCTTCAGGTCATTGGTGAGCAGCAGGGGCAAGTGGGTTCCATTACTCTCATCGAGAAAACGGCCAATAAGGTTCTGCGGGAACTGGTGGTGGTGGCTGCTAGCCGCGATCATGCTACAGCAATTGTCAATGCTGTGAAATCCGATACTCAGGCTACTGTGCTAGAGGTGAGCGATCGCACCTTTCGGCTCCATGAGGGCGGCAAAATCACCGTCAAAAGCAAATATCCCCTTCAGACCTACGACGATCTGGCAATGGCCTATACGCCGGGAGTCGGGCGCGTGTCTCAGGCGATCGCTGACGATCCGCAATTGGTGCACAAGCTCACCATTAAAAGCCATACGGTGGCCATTGTCACTGATGGCAGTGCGGTCTTGGGATTAGGCAACATCGGGCCGGCGGCTGCTCTACCGGTCATGGAGGGCAAGGCCATGCTTTTTCAGGAATTTGCCGGCCTAGATGCCTTTCCCCTTTGCTTGGGCACCCAAGACGTGGAGGAAATCGTTGCCACCGTCAAGCACATTGCCCCTGTGTTTGGGGGGATCAACCTCGAAGATATTAGCGCCCCCCGCTGCTTTGAGATCGAAGCCCGGCTGCAAGCGGAACTGGAGATTCCCGTCTTCCACGATGACCAGCATGGCACTGCCATTGTCACCCTTGCTGCCCTTAAAAATGCCCTGCAATGGGTGGGTAAATCCCTAGAAAAGGCGCGTATTGTCATTAACGGTGCGGGGGCAGCAGGGATTGCGGTGGCTCGACTCCTGCGCAACGCCGGCGCCAAGGACTTAATTCTGTGCAATCGCCGAGGCATTCTTTCAGTGCAAGGAGAGCTGACCCCCGCCCAACAGGAATTTGCCGTTCCCCAAATGGGAACCCTTGCCGATGCCCTTGAGGATGCCGATGTTTTTATCGGCTTAAGTGCTCCCGGCGTGCTTACATTGGAAATGGTGCAACGCATGGCACCCGATGCAATTGTTTTTGCTATGGCCAACCCGGTGCCGGAAATTCAACCGGAACTTATCTATGACCATGTGGCGGTGGTGGCCACCGGCCGCAGTGATTATCCCAATCAAATTAACAATGTGCTGGCGTTTCCGGGCGTCTTTAAGGGAGCACTGAATTGCCAAACACCTCGGCTGACCGAAGAGATGTTTTTAGCCGCAGCAGAAGCGATCGCGAGCTTGGTCAGTCCCTCGGAACTGCACTCGGCCTATATTATTCCCTCGGTGTTTGAGCCACGGGTGGCACCGGCGGTGGCCAAGGCCGTCGAGGAATGCGCGCGATCGCTGGGATTGGCGCGTGCCTAGTCGCTATCGGGAGACCGTAAAGGGTTGAGTCAGAGTCAAGCCCAAGTCCGTATTGGCATCAATCACCACCAGTCGCTGCACGGCCGGATCAATGGCGCCCCCAATTGTGGCACCGGCGGCGGCTCCGGTAATTACTTTTTCGGGCGTAATTTTGCGATCGCCAATCACCGCAGAGGCACCGGCAGCCACGGCAGCGCCAATCAGGGTATCGCGAATAATGGAGGTAGCCGGCCGTCCTTGGTTGGTTTCAATCGCGGCACCGGTCACGGTTCCGGTGAGAACTTTGAGGGGGGTAATCTTGCGATCTCCCACCAAGCCAGAAATCCCCGCAGCTACTGCCGAACCAATGGCCGCATTGCGGAAGACATTGCCAATGTTGGGGTCACGAGCATCGCGAATCGTGCGAATCACTTGAGAATTGGCGGCGATCGGCAGTTGGCGATTATTGATCACCACCGTATTGGCGATAAATTGAGACCCCCCTTCGACGGGCTGAACTTGGCCAAAAATTTCACTGCCCACGGGAATCACAAGACGCCCTTGGCTATCGCGGACATCAGCAGCCGTCACCAAGCGGATGGCAACCGTCTCATTGGGGCTCAGGACAATCCGCTCCGCATCCGGGAAACGGGCGGGAATTTGCTGCCCTGCCGGCAGGTTGAGGGCAATGGGGGCAGCAGTCGCTGCACCGGCAATGTACTGAGTGGGCACCAAGGCTTGGGTACCGGGAGCACGGGTCGCTTGACAGAGGAAGGCGGCAATATCCGCACGGGTGGCCAGTTGATTGGGGGCAAAGAACTGCACATTGGGATAGTTCACCACCACCTGTTTAGCAGTGGCAGCAGCCACCCCCCCACGGCCGTAGGCTGGAATTGCATCCGCATCATTGAACTGGGCTAAGACTCCCTCCACAGAAGGCGGTGTGGGATACTGCAAGCCACTCGCCAAGGCCACGATCGCCTGAACGCGAGGAATGTTTTGATTAGGCTGAAACACATTGCCGGGGTAGCCACTCAAGAAGCCGGTACGGGTGGCATTTTGAATTGCACCGGCAGCCCAGAAGGTAGTGGGCACATCGTTAAACGTACCGGGCGCACGCACCACAGGAGCATTGGGAAACGCCTTCCCCAGCATGGCAGCATATTCAGCACGGGTGACTTGCGCAAAGGGACGGAAGGTGCCATCGGGATAGCCGCTGATAATGTTGCGACTGGCAAGGTGATCAATACAGGTCTGTGCCCAAATACCTTGGGTATCGGTAAAACGGGATTGGGCTTGAGCCGGCACAGCAGCTACAAGGGCAAGGGTACCAGAACTCATTAAACCGCAGCTCAAAACTGCCAAGCTGCGCTGTGCTAGGTTCGGCATACAACTCTCTCCAAAGTCTAAATCACTCAACTTTTACAAGCAGGGCTGGGTTGCCCCACCATGTATCGGCTAGGGAATCACGAAATTATTCATGTTGCTGATGCTTATGGACGGCCAACAGGGTTCTAGGTTCCCTTGGCAGTCGGCGCTTCGCTGGGCACCAGTACCGATTCCACTTGGGTATTCATTTGCCAGCCGGAAATCAGCGCCGCAGGAAGGGTATGGGGTTTGGGACTGTGGAGCAGGTAAATCAGGCGATCGCCCACTTGCCACTCTTCATTAGCTCGCACCACCCGCAATCCCTCTGGACGTTCCACAAGAAGGGGCAGCACTTTCCCAGAGCGCACCAGAGCATCAAGGTGTTGGCGTTGGAGTTGCGATCGCTCCTCCTCAATTACCAGCTCCCCCAGACGAACTGCCTCACTGTTGATATACTCATTCCATTTTTTAATCGAGAGTTGGGTGGCAAAGGCTGGACTCAACCCCAAGGGACAATCCTCTAACTCAAGGGCAGCCAAAACCCGTGGGGGATGAAATTCCTCAAGAACGCGCTGGGCCAGTACGGCATTCACCTCTGTATTACTGGTTACCGCCAGATAGGTACCCAACTGGGTAATCCCTGCCTCCTGCAAAATATTCAAATCAAGGGCACTGCTGAGATAAACCGGCAGGTGGTCGCAGCGGGCTTGTTCCACGGCTTCTGGATCCGTGTCAATCATCACCACCTCTTCCCCGCGATCGCGCAAAATCCGCGCCAGCAGGCGACCCAAGGGTGTACAGCCCGCAATCATTACCCCGGAAGCCCCTTGGGCACGGACATTCAGTTGCATTGCTACCCAGCGAGCCGTTAAGCCTTGACCAAAGACGGTCATCAAAATCGTCAGGAACACTTGTCCTTTGATGGCATCTCCCCCACTAATTCCCGCATTGGTAAGGGTGATCGAAAATAGAGAAGCCACCGAAGCAGCAACGATTCCGCGCGGGGCAATCCAACTGAGGAAGGCTTTTTGTTGCCAACTGAGATCACTGCCCCACGTACATAGCAGCACACCAAGGGGACGGATGAGAAACATCAGGCATAACACCGTGAGCACCCCCGACCACCCTAGCTCCAATAGACCGGCGAGGGAGAGATCGGCAGCGAGCAGCACAAATAAAACCGAAATCGAGAGCGTACTCAATTGACCCTTAAAGCGCCGCAGCAGGCGCCCCCCCGGCACATCCGACCAACGCAGCACCAGCCCAAGAACCACCGCTGTCATCAAACCGGATTCACTCACCAGTTGATCCGAGAGCCAAAACAGCCCCCACAGCACCGCCAGCACGAGAAGATTGCGAAGATCATCGGCCAGAAACCAAGCGCGGCGCAGAAACCGACTGAGCAACCAACCGCCCATGCCGCCGATCAAGGCACCCACCGCCAAGCGCTGAATAATCCCAAGGGCGATCGCCCCCATGCCAAGGTCTTGATTGAGCACCACGTTCAGCACCATCACCGCCAAAATGGCACCAATGGGGTCAATGAGAACCCCTTCGCCTTCGAGAATGACAGCCAGTTTGTGCTCTACCCCCACTTGCCGCAGCAGAGGTCCAACAACTGTCGGCCCGGTTACCACCACAAGGGAAGCGTACAGAAACGCCAGTTGCCATGGAAATTCCCCCAACCAGTGGGCGGCCATCGCTCCCCCCACCAAGGTAATCAAGCTCCCAATACTCACGAGCTTCCAAAGGCTGCCGCTAATGTCTTGGTCGGCACGGGTGAGATCTAAACTCAAGCCTCCTTCAAAGAGAATCAAGGCTACGCACAGAGGCACTAAAACCTCTAGGCCTTCACCTAACACCTCTGGATGCACAAGACCCAAGCCACTTGGCCCCGAAAGAATACCTGCGAGTAACAGCAGGACAATGCTAGGAAGATGAAGCCAGTAGGCAGTGATTTGGGCGCCAATTCCCAAAACCACAGTGATGACGAACAAGGCGGTGAGTTCGGCACTACTTTCCATTGCAGCCTCCACAGAGGTTTAGGCGTTTAGGGCTAGACTGACGGGCAAATGTTCCTCCTTAGTTCTCTATGTGATAGTTCTCTATGTGATGGTCTATCCTTTGCATTGATTTGATACAGGGATTCCTAGGGAACCTGATTACAGAATACTGGAACTCTTTCAACACTACCAATTTCAATAAATATTGCTAAAAAGTAAGACGGCCTGCGAACACCCTAGGACGTGCTTTGCGATCGCCCCCACAGCCATGCCGCTGCCCCACAGAGGGTACAGTTGCCAACAAAAGTCAGCAGGGCCTGCAGATCCACCAACCAAGCCAGTGTCACCGCATTATCGAAGTAATGCCACGTACAGGCACACATGGCACTCACCAACGCGGGTAGCATTGCCCACGCCAACCACCGCCACCCCTGTGCCGGACGGCGACGATCCAGTTGAGCCACAAACCAAATGGCCGCCATCCACTCTAGCACACTGGAAATATGCACTATCCAGGTGGGAATTGATAGGGCGTGCATTAGGCCTCCGGATAGATGAGGATCTTGTAGGTGTCCGGGTCGGGGTGAACCGCCCGCTCCACCGCTGCCGCCAGTTTTGAGAGGGGATAGCGATCGCTCACCAAGGTTTTCACATCAATGCGGCGGTTAAAAATAATGTCGCAGGCAAGGGACTGCCAGCGATAGGAGGAGCTGTAGCTGCCCATGAGGTCAATCTCCCGCCGATAGAGGATATTGGGATTGAGGGGAATTTCGACTTCATCGGGAAACTCGGCAAAAAAGAGGATTCTGCCCCCCTTGCGCGTACACTCTAACGCTTGAAAAAAGGCCTTCTCACTGGGGACGGCCAACAAACTGACATCTACCCCTAGACCGTGGGTCAGGGCTTGCACCTTAGCAGCAAGATCGGGATCGCGGGCATCAAAGGCGGCAGCAGCACCCACTTCTTTAGCTTTGGCAATCCGCGAGGGCAATAAATCGGTGGCGATCGCCCGCGCTCCAAAGAGATTCACCAGCATGACAAACATCAGGCCAATAGGCCCTGCCCCGGTGATCAGCACCGTTTGACCGGGAGCAACGCCCGCTTTCTTGATTGCCTTCAGACAACAGTTGGTGGGTTCGACAAAACTGGCTTCTTCATCGCTAATCGCATCGGGAATCGGAATGAGTCCCCCATGCTGCACAATGTGTCCCGGCACTTTCACATACTCGGCAAAGCCACCCCCACTGGGAATAAAGCCCGCCGTTGTCGTTACTGTCTTATAGACATGGCACATGGAGTAGTTTTCATTCAAGCAGTAGGCACAGTGCATACAGGGGATATGGTGCATCACCACCACCCGCTGACCCACCTGCCAACCCGTCACGGCCTCACCCACCGCCGCAATTTCACCGGCCGTTTCATGGCCAAAGATGCGGGGCGGCTCATAGAGGGGATAGCGAATTTTTTTGATGTCCGATTGGCACAACCCAACTACCCTGACCCGCACCAAGACTTCATCGGCAGCAATCTCTGGAATCGGAATCTCTTCGTAGCTGAGTTGATTTACCCCTCGGAACACTTGGGCTTTCATTGCAACCTTGGCAAACTCGTCACCCCTAAGATACAGCCCTTTTCCCAAGGAGGGAAGCCACGCCCCCTAGGCAAATGAAAACTCTAGTTGCTTAGCCGAGGGTGAAAAAACAGCAGGCTGAGGCAATTTCGTTTCAAGGGCATTCAATAAATTTACCAGCGATCGCCCCACTGCTGCCGCTAAGTTAACGGGCACCGCATTGCCAATCTGACGATACTGACTCGAAAGAGAACCACAAAACCGCCACTCGTCAGGGAACGTTTGGATACGGGCATATTCACGCACGGTCAGGGGTCGGGTTTCGGTGGGATGGCAGCGTTCCGTTTGCTTTTGGGCAGGAGAGCAAGTCAATGTCAGCGCCGGTTCATCCCATGCAAGGCGCCGTGCCATGCCCGTTTTGCCCCCATCGAGGTGAAAACTGCCCATCAAATAGGCCCGCTGAAGGTCGGGGGGTAAGTCGCGCCAACATCCCCCTTCAGGCACCCGTTGTAAAATTGCCGCTTTCTGCGCAGGGTAGCGCTGACCCTCAGAAGGCGGCACATCGGTTTCGTAGAGCACTCCGGCTTTGAGGGCGTCCACCAACGTCATGATTTGCGGACAAGGACTAGGCCAAGCGAACTGCGCGTAGAGAACCAAGTCATTACGAATTCCTACCAAGAATAAGCGCTGTCGCTTTTGAGGAACGCGATAGAACAGGGCATTGAGAACCTGTGGTGGCAGCAGCGTATAGCCCATGTCTGAAAGTACGGTTTCAATCGTTCTAATGGTACGCCCGCGATCGTGGCTGAGCAGACCCCGCACATTTTCCGCCAAGAACACTTTGGGTTGAACTTCTTTGATGGCTCGTGCAAATTCAAAAAATAGCGTGCCGCGGGTGTCAGCAAAACCTAATTTTTCACCTGCATAGGAAAAAGCCTGGCAGGGGAATCCACCGGTCAGCAGGTCAATTTCTGTCTCGATTAGACCTGCCCAGTTAAGCGTGCGAATATCTGCCTCAACCACTGGCCACTGGGGACGATTTTGCCGCAACGTCCCGCAGGCATCCTTATCAATTTCGTTCAGACAGACAACGTGCAACCCCGCCCGTTCTAATCCCAAAGCCAGACCTCCTGCCCCTGCAAATAATTCAAGGGTTTGGTAGGGTCGCAAGGGCTGGATCAATTGTTCCTGCTCCCAAGGGCTGAAAATAAGTTCCCGGAATTTGGCAAACTGAAGCAGTTGTGCCATAGGATAGTAGCGTTTGCCCCGTTCATCTTCTTTACTACAGGTCAAGAGACCGTGACGCTCCCACTTTTGTATAGTAGTTTTTGTTACATTGAGAATATCGGCGATCAACTCAGCCGAGAGGACATCATTAGTCTTGTGTAAAATTCTTAAATCCTTCATAGCTGTCAAATGCTAAAAGATAAAGAGCTGTCAAGAGATCTTGATTATGTTTTCTTAACTCTTCCATAATATTGTTATTTTCAGATGAGAAGCCGATTTCAATTCCTTCATCTCTAATGACTTTAATGACATCACGAATAATTCGTGGTAGTTTTTTGCACAATTTTACAAATGCGTGATCATCACCCGTTGCAATCGCATAAAATCTATCAATTGAAATTATTCTTATTCTTTCACATTCAACAACTTCATTGTCTATTGTAACAGACCAAGGATCGTTTCTAGACTCTTTTGAAATTACTTCAATCAAGAAACAAGTTGCTTTTAAATTATTTTCGATCGTTCTTCGCATCTTGCGAAAAGTGTTTTCTTTTGCATTACTGTTCATTGTGTTAAATTTATTTTTGATTTCTGCATAATAATTTTTCTCATGATTAACTATATCATAACCTAATTTAAGAACTTCCCAGCCTTGAATGTATTTAAAAATATTTTGATGAAAATATCCAATTTGATTATTATTAGACTTATCAATTTGTCTTATGATTTCTCTTTGAATAAATTCGACATCACTGAGATTATATACAAGCATATCAAAGGTTGCTTTTATTGGATCAATTTTAAGCTTTTTGAATTCCGTGTAATTGATTGATAAACGATACTTTAAAATTATGTCTTTAACATGGTTACGAATATTATTGTCGCTAATAAACCCTAAGTTGTACTGACTTCCAGTGGACATAATCAATTTTTTGAAAATCCAAAAGCTTTATAGAGAATGGTACAGTATGTACAGTACTTTTTATATGGATGGAATACACCCAAAATGGTCAAAACTACTATGGGCCGACAGCAGGCACTGAGGCAGGAGCATAACCCATACTCTAGAAAAGGGCTATATTAAGATTTTTGCTGCTTGTGAGATGTTACGTAACAAAGTGGTGCTGGAAGAAACTCTCCTGAAATACTAGAGGAGAAGTCTTAAGTACTGGGGGCAAGTTTGTTGTGGCCTATCCCTTGCACATTGCCTTCATTTGGCACCAGCACCAACCCCTCTACAAAAGTTGCCGCACGGGTCAATACCTGCTCCCTTGGGTACGGCTCCACGGCACCAAGGATTACTTAGATTTAGTTCTTGTCCTCGCCAAATATCCCCGCCTCAAGCAAACTGTCAACCTTGTCCCCTCACTGTTGCTGCAAATTCAGGACTATGTGAACGGAACGGCTCTGGATCCCTACCTGACAGCAACACTGACACCAGTTGAGCAGCTCACGGATCAACAGCGGTGGTTTATCATTGAGCATTTTTTTGATGCCCACCACCGCACAATGATTGATCCCCATCCTCGCTATCGGGAACTCTACGAGCAGCGGCAAACTCACGGGAAAACATGGTGTTGGCAAAATTGGCAGCCCCAAGACTATGGGGATTTGCTGGCGTGGCACAATTTAGCGTGGATTGATCCTCTCTATTGGAAGGAGCCAGAGATTGCGCAGTGGTTGTCCAAAGGACGTGACTTTAGCCTCAGCGATCGCCAGCGAATCATTGCCAAACAGCGAGAAATTCTCAGCCAAATCATTCCCCAGCACCGTGCCCTCCAAGAGGTAGGTCAAATTGAAGTCACCACCACGCCGTACACCCACCCAATTTTGCCCCTTTTGGTGGATACCGATGCTGCAAAAGTAGCCGTTCCCAATATTGCCTTGCCCCAACGGCGATTTCAATATCCCGAAGATGTCTCTCGGCATCTGCGGCGGGCACGGGTTCTCTATGAACAATTCTTTGGGCGATCGCCCCGCGGCCTGTGGCCCTCAGAGCAAGCGGTCAGTCCCGCCATTCTGGAACCGATTCTGGAGCAGGGGTTTGAGTGGATCTGTGCCGATGAAGCCGTCTTGGGCTGGACAACGGGAACCTATTTTCACCGCAACGAAGCGGGTGTGGTGCAACAGGCCCATGTCCTTTACCAACCCTATCGCCTCACCACGGCCAAGGGCGATCTCCACATTGTCTTTCGTGATCACCGCCTCTCGGATTTAATCGGCTTTACCTACAGTGCCCTGACACCGGAGGCAGCGGCAGCGGATCTGCTTCAGCAGCTGGAGGGCATTCGCCAACAACTCCTTGCCTATGAAGGCAGGGGTCAGACCAGTCTAGCCCACCCTTGGCTTGTCACCATTGCCCTCGATGGTGAAAACTGCTGGGAGTACTATCCCCGCGATGGCCTGCCTTTTCTGGAAGCGCTCTACCAAGGCTTGAGCGAGAGCAAACATTTTGCCTGTGTTTCGGTAGCAGAGTATCTGCAACAGTATCCCCCTCAGGCGGTGATCTCCGGTTCGGCGCTCCACAGCGGCTCTTGGATTGACGGCAATTTCTGCACCTGGATTGGCGATCCGGTCAAAAACAAAGCTTGGGACTGTCTGGCGGCAGCTCGCCAAACCCTAGAACAGCATCCCGAGGCCACGGAAACGAAGAATCCTGCGGCATGGCAAGCCCTTTTGGCGGCAGAAGGCTCCGACTGGTTCTGGTGGTTTGGTGAAGGCCACTCCTCGAACCACGATGCCATGTTTGACCAGCTTTTCCGTGAGCACTTGATGGCGCTCTACACGGCATTGGGGGAACCGATTCCTGAGGTTCTCAAGGAGCCTCTAGAAGTCCACGCAGCCAAGCCGACCTACCCGCCCCAGGGCTTTATTCACCCTGCAATTGATGGGCGCGGTGATGAGCAGGACTGGAACTTTGCTGGCCGAATTCAAATCGGGGGCAGCCGGGGGACGATGCACCGCCAAACCCTGATCAATCGCCTCTGGTATGGGGTAGATCACCTGAATATCTACTTGCGTCTGGATGCCCCTCGCCAAAAACAGCCCTTTGGAACCGACATCAGTACCCTGCACTTTTGCTGGTACTACCCCAACAGGGTGGTGTACACTAGCCCCCTCTCTGACCTGCGGGACTGCCCCGATGAAGCCCCCCTCAACTACCTGTACCACCATCAGTTAGTGATTGACCTAGAAAAGCAACAGCTCACCTTCAAGGAGGCGATCGCTAACTATCAATGGGAAGAGCGCCCCACCCATGCCCGCTATGCGTTGGGCACCTGCCTAGAGGTGGCCATTCCTTGGGCAGATCTACACCTGCATCCTGATTGTGGCTTGCATCTGTTAATTGTATTGGCCCAGGATGGCTATTACTTAGATCATCTGCCCACAGAGCAACTGCTCTTTTTGACCACCCCCTAGCTCTTGAGGGGAAGCGTTAACAACAAGCGATCGCCCTATTGTCCCCAAGAAGCGACGCTTGAAAGCAAATAATTTGCAGCGAGAAATTATTTTCTGCGTACCAAAGTTCTGTAAGCTCAGAGAGGAAACCTCTGCGGGATCAACTTGTGCAGTTAGGAGGGTTGTGTGGATAACGTCATCGGCTTAGAGATTATTGAAGTTGTCGAGCAAGCAGCGATCGCCTCAGCGCGGTGGATGGGCAAAGGTGACAAAAAAATGGCGGATCAGGTGGCCGTGGATGCCATGCGCAACCGCATGAATCAAATCCATATGCGCGGTCGCATTGTGATTGGTGAAGGGGAACGGGATGAAGCCCCGATGCTCTATATTGGCGAGGAAGTGGGCATTTGTACCCGTCCCGATGCGGCCCAATACTGTAACCCCGAAGAACTCATTGAGATTGACATTGCCGTTGACCCCTGTGAAGGAACCAACCTCTGCGCCTACGGTCAACCGGGTTCGATGGCGGTCTTGGCCATCTCCGAAAAAGGGGGGTTGTTTGCAGCGCCGGACTTCTACATGAAGAAATTGGCGGCACCCCCGGCAGCTAAGGGCAAAGTGGATATTCGTTACTCGGCGACCGAAAACCTGAAAATTCTCTCGGAGTGCCTTGACCGCGCCATTGACGAGTTGGTGGTGGTGGTGATGAAGCGCGATCGCCACAATGACTTGATTCAAGAAATCCGCGACGCCGGTGCCCGTGTCCAACTGATTACTGATGGCGATGTCTCGGCAGCCCTCTCCTGTGCCTTCTCTGGTACGAACATTCATGCGCTCATGGGTATTGGCGCTGCGCCTGAGGGGGTGATTTCTGCTGCGGCCATGCGAGCCTTGGGCGGGCACTTCCAAGGGCAACTGGTCTATGATCCCGCCGTGGTCATGACCAAGGAGTGGGCCAATCGCACCCGCGAAGGCAACCTCGAAGAACTGAAAAAAGCCGGCATTACGGATCCCGATAAAGTCTATGAAGCTGAGGAATTGGCCTCTGGGGAGACGGTTCTCTTTGCCGCCTGTGGCATTACCCCCGGTATGCTCATGAAGGGGGTGCGCTTCTTCAAGGGCGGTGCCCGTACCCAATCCTTGGTCATTTCCACGCAGTCGAAGACAGCGCGCTTTGTGGATACGATCCACATGTTCGATCAGCAGTTGAAGTCGCTCCAGTTGTACTAAGCCCTGCCTGTTATCAACGAGAATAGACTCCCTCCCCGCGAGGGGGTTTTCTTATTGTCTAGGGGGGAGGAGGATGCCCTTCAATTTAGCCACCACCATTACCCTTGCTCGCCTATTAATCGTGTTCGGAATTCTGGGTCTGCTCTCCTTCAATAATGGAGCGGTCTATCGCTGGTGGGGGGTGGGTCTGTTTCTGATGGCTGCCCTTACGGATTGGCTGGATGGTTATATTGCCCGCCGTTGTCATCAGGTCACGGATTTGGGCAAGGTGCTTGATCCGCTGGTGGATAAGCTATTGATCCTCATGCCGCTTTTACTCTGCATTGAATGGGGAGAGGTGCCGGCATGGTCGGTGGCGTTGATCCTGTTTCGGGAGCTAGGGATTGCCGGTTGGCGAGTGCAGCAATCGCAAATTCAGGGGGCAAACCTTTGGGGCAAAGCCAAAACCGTTAGCCAGATGGTGGCCGTGGGCTTGCTCTTAGCGCCCTTACCTCCGAGTTGGCAGGGGGGAATTGTCATTGTTTATGGTGGGGCGATCGCCCTCACGCTAATTTCCGGGGCACTTTATTTGCGAGGCTGACTCCCCATTCGGCCTGCCAGTACCTCCTGCAACTGCTGCGGATTAATGTGATCCACCCAATAGGCTTGAAAGGTAGGCTGTGCCGCTTGGTTAGCAAACGTTTGACTCAGGAAAGGCCGCAACTGCTCGTTTTTTTGATTAAACACCCCAAAGAATGCGGCAGCTAGGCCCTTGAAAAAGGGTTGTGCCAAGCGCGGATTTGGGCCAATGAGGTCGTTGGGAACCGGCAATACCCCTTTTTCACTGACCCCCACCGCCGAAAAATGGGTGCCGGGCACCAGCATGGCAAGGTACTTGGGCTGTGCCTGCAACCACGTAAAGGGTAAGACTTGCTCCTCCAAGGGGGGCGCAAAGACATCTTTGCTACTGGAAAGGATCAGCGTGGGTACCTTGATGTTGGCCATGCCGCTTTCGCCAATTAGAACGCTGCTCACCGGATTGACAGCAATCACAGACTTGACCCGTGGATCTGTGGGCATGACGGGTAGATCGGCAAGACCAACGCTACGGCATTGCAGGGGCAGGGAAATGTTAAAGATAAAGAGATCATTCGCCGCCGCCAGACAGCGTTGTTTGACGGCATTCCAGTCAACGGTACCCCCCGCCGCTGCCAGTACTGTAAAGCCTCCCATGGAGTGACCAAAGAGGCCAACATTTTGGGTGTCAATTTTCAGGGCAGGGTTTTTCTGAACCAAAGCCGCCACGGCATCCACGCCAAACTTCAAGTCAAAGGGACGCTGCGCCCAATCCTTCGGCAAATTCTCATAGTCTAAGGGTGCCCCTGACAGAAAACTACTGATCCGACTGGCATCAGAGCCGGGGTGAGTCACCGCCAAAACGGCTAGCCCATAACTGGCTAGGTGCTCTGCGAGGTAGGCAAATGTCGTGCGGTCTGAGGCTAAACCATGGGAAATCACAATCAGAGGCGCAGGGGCGGTGATTCCCCTGGGTACATAGAGATCTGCGGGAATGGAACCAGTGGTGCGATTGGGATTGGTAAATTCAATTTTTTGCTTTTGCCACTGAAAGGGACCCTTTTGAGCAGGATTGAGGGCTGGCAGAGGCGTTTTCGGTTGGAGTTGCGCCAAGCGTTCGACAAAGTCTTGCGCTCGTTGTTCTTGATTCAATGCACGGGTAAAGGCACCCACGGCCTTCAGACCCAACTCACCGTTGACTTTAACACTCTTGCCTGGAAAGGCCTGTAGCACTGAGAGGAGGGTAATGCCTGAGGGAGAACTGGCGGCGGTGGTTAGGGCTTCACCAAGGGCTGAGCCACCATTAACATCATTATCTGCACGAATGACTTGGCCGATACGCTCTAAAAAGCTTTGACCAATGGGACTTTTGACAAACTGGCGGACGGTGGTGGGTTCTAGATCCATGCGCGTCGTCAAGGCCTCCCGCAGACTTTGCTGCTGATCGGGGGGAAATAACTGGATTAAGAACCGGAGCTGCGGGCTAGCATTCCCCGTTGTTGCAAATGTGGCAAGATCCCGAACTTGAACCTCTAGTTTGCCGAAGGCAGGATGCCCAAGGCTAAGGTGCTCGGCCGCCAGTCCACCGGTGCCCCAAAATGCTGCGGCCACCCCCAAGAGGGAAAACCACTGCCATTTTTGCTTTGTACGCGCGATCGCCATCCTTAAAACACCCTTAGCCAACCATTAGCATTATCCTCGTTGGCAACGTCACCGGCAACTCATTTCCAAAGACAGGTGGGCTGAGAAACGGGTTCCTATTCCTTAGAAAAAGCCTGTAAAGGGCGGTGGTGTGGTATTGTGCTTTTGGAAAAAGCTAGGGGAATCTGTGCATGAGTGAGGATGCCGTCAAGCAGATGAAACAGGCCGTGGCCAAGGCCGCTGCCGATCGCGTGCAGTCTGGAATGATTGTCGGCCTGGGCACCGGGTCAACCACCGCCTTTGTCATCCAATTTTTGGGCGATCGCCTGCGCCACGGAGAACTAAGCAACATCGTCGGTGTGCCCACCTCGTTTCAAGCTGCCGTTCTTGCCAAAAAGTACGGTATTCCCTTGGCGACCTTAGATGATGTGGAGTGCATTGACCTTGCCATTGACGGCGCCGATGAAGTAGATCCCGCCAAAAACCTGATCAAGGGGGGTGGGGCAGCCCATACCCGCGAAAAGGTGGTTGACTCCCTTGCGGATCTGTTCTTGGTTGTTGTAGATAGCACCAAACTGGTACAGAAATTGGGGTCCACCTTCCCGGTGCCTGTTGAAGTGTTGCCCTTTGCCGTGGCTCCCGTCACTCGCGCCCTGAAGAACCTTGGCGGTCAGCCCGAACTGCGCATGGGGGTGAAAAAAGATGGGCCGGTGGTCACCGATCAAGGCAATCTTGTCCTTGATGTCAAATTTGCCGACATTCCTAACCCCGCCGAACTGGAGAAAACGATGAACAACATCCCCGGCGTCGTCGAAAATGGCCTTTTTGTCAACGTGGCTGATGTGATCCTCGTTGGTGAAATTGTGGATGGCCAGCCCCGTGTCCGTGAAGTGAGCTAGCAGTTTTTTTTCATTTAATCAGCTTCCCCGAAGGGAAGCAAAGCTTCAGGAACAGACGAAACATTTCAATATCGTCAATGGTTTCCATTTAATTAGCTTCCCCGAAGGGAAGCAAGCTACGCCATTCAAATCACAAGTCCGGATTTTTCCGGAGTGTTTCCATTTAATCAGCTTCCCCGAAGGGAAGCAAGAGCATCTTTTATAGCCTCTCCTTGAGCAGATTGCAACCCCCTG
>NZ_JBKBHV010000020.1:0-47102 GCF_046299635.1 Thermosynechococcus sp.
CTCTAAACAAACATCTAAACCCCAGTTATAGGCATGTCTCGCTACTCCTGCGTGCTTAGCCGCTAAAGTGGCTTGCTTATTATTAAGCCTGAGACGGGTCTTAAAGCTGACGAGCGGCATTTTTCAACTCCTGCACTAACTGCTTATTTTTGTGGCTTCTCGAAACACACCCTTTAATTTCGCTACTTGAAAAATTGATAGTTTGCTCAGACCATACACCATAAAAGTATAAGCTTGTGTAATTTTGGTTAATTTATCGGTTACTGCTGTTACCCCATGAGTGTGCGTTTACCCTCTGATAGGTGCACTTGTAGTTGCCCATGGCTGGAATTTCTGATAAGTTGAGGTGTTATTGAAAATTAGCACTCCCATTTTTGTGTGTAATGTTTGGGAAAAATCTTCCCTTAAGAATGAGGTTGTAGGGTCTGATGCTACGCGCGGGAATCGTCGGCCTACCGAATGTGGGCAAATCAACGCTGTTTAATGCCCTTGTGGCCAATGCCAAGGCCGAAGCAGCGAATTTTCCTTTCTGTACGATTGAACCCAATGTCGGTGTAGTGGCAGTCCCCGATGAACGGCTCGAGGTACTGGCCAAAATTTCCCAATCAGCGCAGATCGTGCCGACGCGGGTGGAGTTCGTGGATATTGCGGGTTTGGTGAAGGGAGCTAGCAAAGGGGAAGGATTGGGTAACCAGTTCTTGGCGAATATTCGCGAAGTGGATGCCATTGTGCACGTGGTGCGCTGCTTTGAAGATGAGGATATTGTCCACGTGGCAGGGCGGGTAAATCCCGTTGAGGATATTGCGGTCATTAATTTAGAGTTGGCGCTGGCGGATTTAGCGCAAATAGAAAAGCGCATTGAACGTACCCGCAAGGCGGCGCGATCGCAAAAAGAGGCGCAGATTGAACTTGCGGCTTTAGAAAAGCTCCTGGGGGTACTCAACGAAGGGCGGCCGACCCGCCTGTGTTCCCTCACGGAGGAGGAAAAAGCGGCAATTCGTTCTCTGGGACTGCTGACCCGTAAGCCTGTGATCTATGCTGCCAACGTGGCCGAAGAGGATCTGGTCGCCGGGAATCAATGGACGGCAGCGGTGCAGGAGATTGCCCAGCAGGAGGGAGCAGAGGTGGTGGTCGTCTCTGCCCAAGTAGAGGCAGAATTAGCGGAGTTGCCCGAAGGCGATCGCGCCGAGTACCTTGCCAGTCTTGGGGTCGCTGAAGGGGGTCTGCGATCGCTAATTCGCTCCACGTACAAACTCCTTGGCCTGCAAACCTTTTTTACCACCGGTCCTAAGGAAACCCGCGCGTGGACGATTCCCATCGGTACCAAAGCGCCCCAAGCGGCGGGCGTCATTCACAGTGACTTTGAGCGGGGCTTCATTCGCGCCGAAACCGTCAGCTATGAGGATTTGGTGGCTTGCCAGTCCATGGCCGTTGCCAAGGAGAAAGGCTTGGTGCGCAGTGAGGGCAAAGATTATGTGGTGCAGGAGGGGGATGTGATGCTCTTTCGCTTTAATGTTTAGCCATTTCCCCTGATTTCAGGGCAACCTAGAGTAACGTTCCCACAATGGGATCAACCAAGGGGGGCACAATCAAGGCCACTGCCACCCCCACTGCGGCGATCGCGCTCAAGAGAACTGCACCGGCGGCACAATCTTTGGCAATGCGGGCAAGCTCGTGGTATTCCTGACCCACGGTGAGATCCACCACCGCCTCCAGAGCCGTATTGACCAACTCCAACCCCATGACCAAACCAATTGTGAGGACAATCACCGCCACTTCAACGGCGGGGAGCTTTAGGAGGCCGCTGAGGGCGATCGCGCTCAGACCCATGGCCGTGTGAATCCGAAAATTGCGCTGCGTTTGAAAGGCATAGACCACCCCCGCCCAGGCATAACGGAAACTATTCAGCAGCGAGGACGCCACCCGGTAGGCACGCCGCCGTGGTAAGCCGCTTACCTCTAGTTTGTCTATTTTGTCTGCGGAGGTCACCAGCAGTTTTTGTATCATAAAAGACTATCCGTCTCCCCCACTGATGATCAATTGGGTTCGGCAGTCGTGAGGAAGATTCCTGCGGTTGAGCTGTGGCTTATTCGGCAAGGGGACTATTCGGTTCGGCAACATCATAAAAATCTTTGGGAACGTTTTCAGGGTATTGGCTAAATTACCGCCTCCCATTTAAGCATAGGTTTCCCAAAATCATGCCCAAGGCGCTCAACCTTTAGAGAAGAATAGGGAAAGAAGCATCAAACCTATTCAAGACCTAGCGGCATCTTTGGGGGAGTTAACCCCACCGCCTTCAAACAGCGCGCCTGCTGAGTGAGCATTTGCCACAGTTGCCCTTCGTCGGGATGATCCCAGCCTAGGAGGTGGAGTAGGCCATGGCAGGCCAGCCAAGTGATCTCTGTGGATAGGGAATGCCCTGCTTCCATGGCTTGCCGACGGGCTGTGTCGCCAGAAATAATGATGTCGCCAAGGTATTCAGGTTCCTCTAGGGGCAGCGGGAGGGCGTCATCGCGGGTGGCAAAGGCAAGTACATCCGTAGGGGTGTCGCGATCGCGATAGCGGGAATTAAGGGCTTGAATTTCGGCATCCGTCGTCAACCGCAGGGTGACCTCATAGGCTTTACCTTGGTTTGGTTCAACCATGGCAATCCATGTGCGAAACCAAGCTTGCCAAGGGAGGGCTGACACCTCAGCGCTCAGGGAGAGATCGTGAAGTTCTAGATAGACGGTAACCGTCATTCGTTTTTCTTCGTTCTCACTAACGGGTGAGGTAGGACAAGCCCACCAACAACGCCAACAGACCGATACTCGTGAGAGCAAAATGGGTCAGGGATTTGCCCCCCTTGCGCACCATGTTCCGCATGGCCAATTTGACATAACTGGGTTGCTCGGCAGGGGAGGACGTGGGTTCTGGGGAGTCACTCATGGGATTTCACTGTTATTGGCAATCTTCATGAATTTTAACAAAGGGTGCTTGACTTCAGTAGCGCGATCGCGGGCGATGATTAGCCACCGACTGCACCAGCCCCAAGCCAATATAGGTCGCCAAAAGAGCAGAGCGGCCGTAGCTGAGGAAGGGCAAGGGAATTCCCGTCACCGGGAATAGGTTCATGGTCATCCCGATATTGACCACCGCTTGGAACATCAACATGGCAAAAAGACCGATCGCCAGCAGTGAGCCAAAATCATCACGGGCACTATTGGCAATTTGCAGAAGCCGCAAACCAATCAACCAAAACAGCCCTAAAACCAGCAACCCACCCAAAAAGCCTAATTCCTCACCGATGGCCGAAAAAATAAAGTCGGTGTGCTGCTCAGGAATAAACCCCAATTGGGTCTGTGTACCGTGAAACAGCCCTCGTCCCCACAGTCCACCCGCGCCAATGGCAATGCGGGATTGGATCAGGTGGTAGCCTGCCCCCAAGGGATCTTTGTCGGGGTCTAAGAACATCAAGAGGCGGTCTTTTTGGTAGTCCTTGAGAACGCTCCACAGCAATTGCCCCAGACCTGCCCCCGAAAGATTGAGAACAATGCCGCCGATCGCCCCCATCCATCCTAGGGGAAGGTTTTGCCATGCCACAACCCCCATTGCTAATGTCCACAGGAACCAGAGCACCAGATTCAGTTCATAGGGCAGGGGTAGGGCAAAGAGAATGGCTGCCACTAGGGGGGAGAGCATCAGCACAATCCAGCCCAAACGGGCATTTCCCCAGTAGAGCATTCCCAAGGTGATGGCACCAAAGACAAGGGAGGTGCCTAAATCGGGTTCCGATAAAATCAATCCCAAGGGCAAGATCGTTGCCGCAAACACCCGCAGAATCCCACTGAGGCCATTGGCAGGAACTCGCTGGAGGAGAGCAGCTTGGGTGAGGATGATCGAGATTTTGGCGAATTCTGAAGGCTGTAGATTAAACCCGGCAATGGGCAGCCAACTTTGGGCACCGTTGGCCTCAACCCCAAATAAGCTTACAGCCAGTAGGAGGGCACAACTGAGGCCATAGACCCACCAGTGCACTGAGATAAAGACCCCTGTCGGCACCCGTGCGAGTAGAAACAGCAAAATTATCCCAAGCCCAGCGATCGCCAGATGTTGGAAGCCATCCTTTTCACCAATATGCAGTTCGGCACTGTGAATGGCCACTGCTCCTATTAACGTCAGGAGCCAGACGGCGCCAAGAAGAATCCAATCCATCCCCCGCCAAGGGTAGAGCCAAGCCAAGCGGCGGCGTTGCCATCCTCGCGTGATCCAAAACATGGTCCACCATCCTTTCCTTGCCCAAGGCTGCCACAGTGAAGGCCAGATCAGAGTTTCCATTCTAGCCTGCGTAGGTTTCCGCACCGGTAGCCAACCGACTGCGATCCTGCCCCACCCCTCCTGCCATAGGGCATACTGAGGATGGCGAACGCCACGAAGCGGTAATGAACTAACGGCAAACTCTAAAGAACCTAGACGGCTAGACCTCAAATGATGACTGCTCCTCCCTTGACGGCCGGCCAAATTCGGCAGATCAATTATCTCCTGCGGCAAGCAGGGCAGCGGGCACGCCAACTAGCCCAGCAACCCTTTGATGTCATTGAAAAGGGACGCCAAGACTTTGCCACCAGTATTGATCGCTTTTTGGATCGCCTGCTGAGTCAAAAATTTCGCGACTGGTTTCCTGAAGATGGCATCATCAGCGAAGAAAATGTCGACTCCCAAGCGGTGTTTCAAGAACCGAAAAATCGCTACTGGCTGATTGATCCCCTCGATGGTACTGACGATCTAATTCACCATCGCCAAGGCTATGCCCTGATGGTGGGTTTGCTGGAGCACTACACTCCAGTGGCGGGTTGGATCTATGCTCCCAATTCAGATCACCTCTACTACGGCGGTAAAGACTGGGGACTCTTTCAGATGAGCAGTGGCGGGCCACCTGTTCCCCTGTTACCTGTTTGTCCACCCTCTCCCCATGAAGACCATTGCCCGATCATGATTGGCTATCGCGACTACCGCACCTACGGCGATGCGATTCATCGGCTGTTGCCCCAAGTGGAATTTCGCTTTTTGGGCAGTTTTGGCCTCAAGGTAATTGAGGTGATTTTGGGACGGGCGGGACTCTACCTTTACTTAAATCAGCGGGTCAAGCTCTGGGACACCACAGCCCCCTTAGCGTTGGCAACAGCAGCCGGTTTGGTGTGCACCGACTTGCAGGGAAATCCACTACGCTTTGATGCCACCGGCCTACAGGGACAGACACTTGCCCATCAGCAACCAATTCTCATTGGCTGGCCAGAGTATGTTACCGCCTTGCGATCGCCCCTCGTAGAAGCAATTACGGCGGTTCACCCCGCCTTTGGCGCCGGTTAGATATGCGGTTGGGAGGTCTCTAGGGGTGCCATCCCCCCTGCCACTGCTGCCAGAGCCAACGACCGAAACGAATCAGGTGTTCTTCAATCCAGAGAAACAGGCGATCGCACCACAGCAGCAGCCGTTCAAACCAGTGGAGTTCATAGCCAATCAAGGCAGCATCCACATCGAGAATCAACTGCTCTGGGTTCGGATGGACACTGATGGCCGCAGTTTCTGATTGTGATGAATGAGCGAATGGCGCCGACGCGCTCCCTAAACTCAGGAGGGTCTCCACTGGAGAAAAGACTGGTAGAGGATCCGTGGCCGCCAACAGAGGCGAATTCACGGCTGTCAGTACCGGGGGCTGGAATCCCCCTAGCCAGTAGGAGAGTTGACTCAGCCAGTCTGGGAAGGGCAGCTTGCGGGGGTCGAGATGGCGTTCAATCCAAGCCAGAACTTGCGCCTGTTGGGCAGGACTGAGGGTGTAAAGGATGGTGTTATCAGTGCCAATGAGCACGATCTGCTGCGTTTCTAGGAGAGTCGCAATCCCTTGCACCTGCACTTGGGAAAGCGTGTTCTTGCGACCAAAGGAGAAGCGCGATCGCCACCAGCGGAGGACAGCGGCTAAGGGAGACACGGGAGGCAAGGCTAAATCCCCCTCACCGGTTCCTGTTAATTCGAGTTGTCCTAGAAAAGTTGCCACCAAACAGGGCTGCAGGTTAGAGCCTGCTTTTAGGGATCGCTTCTGCCAGCCCCAAAGCCAATGATGCCGCCGCCGATACCACTGCCGAAAGTGCTGATAGTAACAGGCTAGGGCGTAGGCAATGCGTTGCTCAATTTGCTGCTGTTCTGGGGGGGTGAAAACTTTTAAGGGACGGGCAGCTTCATCCACCAGCAATAGGGATTTTGCAGCGCGATCGCAGGCAAGGTAAAAGGGTTGCCGCTGGGCTAAGGAGGCGTCCATGGGGGGCAACGTCTTGGACTGGGGTTGAAACCCCCGTTGTAAAGGCGCAATCCAGCGCTGCCACCAGGGCAGCGGACGGGGAATGGGGGCGATCGCCACCCCCCAAGCTCCATCTTCCCCTGCTGTGAGGGAGAGGGCAGACATCACGCTTAGCAACGCCTCATCGGCAGGGGGCGCCGCCGTGGGGTTCGGTAGAAGGCGTTGCCGCATTTGGGAGAGAGTGCCCATCAGCTGTGGGAGTCCCCGCTGCCAAACCTGTGCCAGAATGGCGCCAATGAGCTGAAGCGTGCCACTGAGGGTGCTTTCAACCTGCCATTTTTGGCGCTGCCACTGTTGCTGCCAACGTTGCCATTGCCGTCGCCAAAAGCTAAAGAAGCGACTCTGATAGGAAACTGCCATTTTGGCTTTCTAGGTAGGGGAATATAACACTAGATTACCGTTGTCATGTCGCCACTGATATTTTTAATACTGATCCCGTTTACCCCGCAACCGTGTAAAGGTTTGGAGAGGTGTGGTAGCCCCCACGGCTGCTTGAATGGTGCTCACTTCACAGCGCAAAAAGGGATTCGTTGCCTTTTCAAGACCAATCGTACTGGGAATCGTACTTTTCCCTTGGGCGCGATCGCGACAAACTTGGGCATAGCGCTCTTGCAGGGCGGGATTATCGGCTTCTACGGTGAGGGCAAAGCTGAGGTTCTTTTGGGTATATTCGTGAGCGCACCAAACCCGCGTACTCTCCGGCAGCTGCCGCAGTTGATTCAAAGACGCCAGCATTTGCGCCGGCGTGCCTTCAAAGAGACGACCACAGCCACCGCCAAAGAGGGTATCGCCGCAAAATAGATCGCCCGTTTCCGGGACATAGTAGGCAATGTGACCGCAGGTATGGCCAGGGACAAACAGCACCTCAAAAGAATGTTCGCCAAAGAAAACGCGATCGCCGGCACTGAGAAAGACAGTTTGCTCTGGAATGCGGCCTTGATCTTCGCGACTGCCATAGACTTCGAGATCGGGAAAGCGCGATCGCAGGGCACGATTGGCACCCACATGATCCCAGTGGTGGTGGGTATTAAAAATCGCCGTCAGCCTTGCTCCCAATTCCCCTAATTTGGCTAGAACGGGTTCTGTCTCTGCCGGATCCACCACTGCCGCCGTCTGCGTTTGGGGATCATGGAGCAAAAAGATGTAGTTGTCCGTAAGAGCGTTGAGGCGATAAATCAGCATGGCCGTTGTTCCTGTACCCAGCGTCGCCAATTTTTTTCTGCCGCTACCTCATCCATTTTGGCCTCTGCCAAGAAGCGATAAAGGCAATCCTTGGGCACCCATGAAAATAAAGGGGGCGACGCACCCTTGATAAACTCCATCCCGCAACTGGAAAATTTGCCACTCCCGACCATTGTACCGCCACAACTCCGGTACCCTCAAGGCGGCATACAGGCAGTTTTTATCAATATCGGTGTGGGTCATGTCCACCTCGATAACCAAATCAGGGGGTGGATCAATGCTCAGATCAATCCTGCGGCCAGCCACCTGTGGTTAATGGTGGATGTAATAAGCATTATCTGGCTCTGCTCCTCGTTCTAGACTAGATCTAATCTAGATCCGATCGCCACAGAGCCGTTGAGCGCAGTGATCCAAGCTGCAGTCCTGTTTCCACAACCAGAATGGGCAAAGACCAATTAGCTCACTGGCAGACTCATGTTCTTCAAGGAAGATTATAATTTCAGGTGTTCCGCGATCAAATATCAAATGAGCAGCACGGGTTTGCGGCAGGGCATCGAGAATCTTTTGGTACTGCTGCCAAGTGAGGCCTTGGAGGGTAACACGCTGCTCGCCGGTAGTTGCGGTTCGGGTTGTCATCTGCAATCCCCTATGACTTGGGTATGAGCTTCTTGCCCGTGGCACACAAATCAATCAATTCGCAGGCTTCACACTGAGGTTGACGGGCTTGGCAAACTGCGCGGCCATGGTAAATCAAGCGAATTGACCAATTTTCCCAATCGGGCTGGGGAATCAGGCGCATTAAGTCTCGCTCAATTTTCACAGGATCCGTTTCTTGGGTCAGCCCCAGCCGCCGACTCAGCCGCTTGACATGGGTATCCACAGTGACTCCCCCCAAAATGCCGTAGCCATGGGCAAGAACCACATTGGCAGTTTTTCGAGCTACCCCCGGCAGCGACAGCAAATCTTCCATGACTTTCGGCACTTGACCCCCATAGACTTCGACAATACGGCGACAAGCACCTTGAATATGGCGGGCTTTGTTGCGATAAAAGCCGGTGGACTTAATGTACTGTTCTAGCTCGGCTAAATCCGCCGTTGCAAAGTCCTCGGCATCGCGATAGCGGGCAAACAGTGCTGGGGTGACTTGATTGACTCGTTCATCGGTACACTGAGCGGACAAAATCGTAGCCACCAAGAGTTGCAGTGGGTTGGCAAAATTGAGGCTACAGGTGGCATCAGGATAGAGGCGTTTGAGGCGGGTGAGAATTTCCAGTGCCCGTTGTTGCTTGGCACAGAGGCGACGGGTAATAGCCATAGGTGAACCTAAAAGAGTTGCTGCACCCAGCCTAAGCCCGTGAGGTTCACGGTATCGCGAACAATGAGGAACATCCCCAGTCCGAGGAGCAAAACAAGCCCCGTTTGCATGACGCCCTCTTGGATGCGATTGGGTAAGGGACGACCCCGCAGTGCTTCCACCAGCAAGAAGAGTAGTTGACCGCCGTCAAGGGCCGGGAAGGGCAGAATGTTGATAACTGCAAGGTTAATACTGATCAAAGCCGTAAAGGTAAAGAGCTGTTCAGCATTGGAGCGGGCAATGTCTGCCCCCATCGCCACGATTGCCACCGGTCCAGAGACCTGTTGAGCGGCTTGATCAAAGTGCTGGAAGAGTTCCCGAAACCCCTCTAGGGTGAGCACAATGACCCGCTGAAACTCCGCTGCTGCCGCTGTAACTAATTTAATTGGGTTTAAGGTGTGTTTACGGTGAATATCGGCATGGGGCGCCAGTTGAACGCCAATCCGGGCTTTGCCGTCTTCACTCACCTCTGGCGTCACTGTGATCTCTTTGATCTGCCCTTGCCGTTGAATCATCAGAGTTAAAGGTTGCTGCGGATGCTGCTGAATGGCTCGCATCAGGTTGGGTAAACTATTGGCATCGGCGCCCAAGGGTTGGCCATCCACGGCTAAAACCAAGTCCCCCGGCTGAACGCCCGCTTTGGTGGCCACAAGACTACTTTCGGGGACAAGGGCCGGAATCAGCACCCCCTCATAGTACGTGGCCTGACTAATGCCCATGACGCCCACTTGCACCAGCAGGAGCAAATAGGCAAAAACCAGATTGGCAATCACCCCCGCACTGATAACAATGGCGCGGTCTAGGATCGGACGGTTGCTCAGGAGATTGGGATCGTGGGCGGGAACGCCGCTATTGGGGTCATCGTCTGGGAAGCCCACATAGCCCCCTAGGGGAATCAGGCGCAGGGCGTACTCGGTCTCCTTGCCTTGAAACCTCCAGAGGATGGGGCCAAAGCCGATGGAAAAGCGGTTGACATGAATGCCTTGGCTGCGGGCAGCGATAAAGTGCCCCCACTCATGGACAAAAATCAAGATTCCCAAGATGGCGATCGCCACCACGACTGCACCCATGGACATAGATTCAACCTAGTGCTACGCTGCGAACTGTTAACTTCCTCTTATTGTGACACCGAACTTCCCCTTGGAGCAGTGATCTTCCTACAGCCCCTTGCATACTTTCCCAAACTTGTGCGATATATTGCAAAAATGCAACAAAGTGGGATGATAAGTAATTATTCTTAGTTGATGCTCCTTGGAGGGGCTCATACAAAGGCGCTATTTGAGAACTCAGCGTTAAAGGGAATTTTCTACAATGTCTTTATTTGATTGGTTTGCAAATCGCCGTAAGGAAACTGCCTTGACGCCCATGCAGCCGGAGCGGGAGATCGCCGATGGTCTCTGGACGAAGTGCGAAGCCTGTGGCGTGATGATCTACAGCAAGGATCTGCATAGCCATCAACTGGTGTGTCCAGAGTGTGGCCATCACCATCGCGTCAGCAGTAGTGAGCGCATCCAACAACTGATTGACCCCCACACTTGGCGCCCCTTAGATGAAAATTTGGTCAGTTGTGACCCCTTGCAGTTCAAGGATCGCAAGCTCTATAGCGATCGCCTGCGGGAGTATCAAGAGAAAACCGGTCTCAAAGACGCCGTCCAAACTGGTCTTGGCCAACTGGAGGGGTTACCGATTGCCCTAGGGGTGATGGACTTTGCCTTCATGGGCGGCAGCATGGGCAGTGTCGTCGGTGAAAAAATCACCCGTCTGATTGAGCGTGCCACTTGGGAGCATATTCCCCTTGTGATTGTCTGTGCCTCTGGCGGTGCCCGTATGCAGGAAGGGATGCTCAGCTTGGTACAAATGGCGAAAACTGCCGCTGCCCTTGAGCGTCATCGCAGTGCTGGCCTGCTCTATATCCCCGTTTTGACCCATCCCACTGCTGGGGGTGTGACTGCTAGCTTTGCCATGTTGGGGGATATTATCATTGCTGAGCCAAAAGCAACGATCGCCTTTGCGGGGCGGCGGGTGATTGAGCAAACGCTGCGGGAAAAACTGCCCGATGACTTCCAAACTGCTGAATTCGTTCAAAAATGCGGTTTTGTGGATGTGATTGTGCCGCGCACCCAACTGAAATCAACCTTGGCGCAGTTAATCCGTTTGCATCAACCCATGACAAGTCAAATGTCCTCAACACTGTTACCAAAATCATTCCCTTTGATGGCAATGGCTGAAGAATAGTTATAAAAAACAGGAACAAGACATAGAGAAGGGCTGTCCTAGGGCGATGGCTATACAATAGGGGGTACCCCTCCCATACCGCAAGGTGTGGTCATCGCTGTGCTGTCTTTGCTGGCTCACCTGCTCTAATGCCTACCGCTCAAACTGATCAAAACCTCAAACTTTGGTGGGGCGTCCTCTATCCTGCCTATGCTGATCACCCCATTTTGGCTGTCCCCAACTGCAACTCTGAGGGAACTGTGTTTGAGCAGGACACCAATCCTCCCAATGCCGCCGCCTTTTTTGACCCACAGCACCGCTACCAACGCTGGGATCACCGTTACGCCTGTGATTTACCCCAACTGGTGCAGGATCTACAGCCTGAGGAACCAACACTGCTAGAAGCCCTCCGCGAAACAGCTCAGGACTGGGCTCAGGGGCTAAATATTCTCGACCCCAGTGTGGTTATTCCCCATTTGCAGTCGCAATACCCCGACCTCAGTGCGGTGGCGATCGCCTACCTTGCCTTGCACCTTGTGTACCCCGAAACCATTCCAGCCATCCACGATGCGTGGCTAGATACCGTTGCCACGGGCAACTTACCGGCCAACTACTGCCACGGGGTTATTCTCGACTACACTCCCACGGCTCGCCCACTGCGGGAGGTTTGGCAAGACGACAGCATTGCCGATGAGCAAATTTTCCGGTACCTCGAGGACATGATTGACCTCTGGCAAGTCCTAGAGCCGTGGCATTGCCATTATTCCTTGCTCACAGTGAAGAACTTAGCCGTCAACCCTGACGATCAATTGCGGCTGCATCAACTGGACTTTACCTTGCCCTTAGTGGAAACCTTTGAGCAGCCCACGCCGCCCCCCAGTCTCGTTGGTGTTTGGCAAGAGTTATTTGCCCATGCGTCTAGCCGCCGTCAAGCCGTTTTCATGCCCCTCTTGGTCTCCTTGAGTACAGCTCCTCTAGAGAAAATCTCAGAAATTCAGATGTTGCTCGATTCCCTTGCCTGCACCCTGCGTAGTGAACCTCTGCCAGACTTTCAGGAGGAAGCAGGCGAAAGTACGGGTGAGTTGATTGATGAACTGCCAGACATCACCCTCTCACCAGAATCAGCAGAAGAGGATCATACCGCTATTGAGGATGCACCGACTGCCCTCTTACCGCGACAACTGGTACAAGTGGATGTTGCTGCCCACACCGATACCGGGCGCGATCGCCACCACAACGAGGATTTCTATCTCATCCATCATCGGCAGCAAATGCGCATGACCCCCAACGGTCAGCAACTGGAGGTTCAGGGAATCTATGTTCTTTGTGACGGCATGGGCGGCCACGCCGAAGGAGAAGTCGCTAGCTCCTTAGCCACGAAAACCGTTCATGACTACTTCGAGCAGACTTGGCCATGGCAGGGAGAACTCCCCAGTGCCGAGGAGGTACGCAACGCGATTTACCGTGCCAATGAGGTCATTTTTGCTGCCAATGATCAAAAAGCAAAGACAGGCAGTGGCCGCATGGGGACAACACTTGTGATGGCACTGGTACACAATTACCATCTTCGCCTTGGTCATGTCGGCGACAGTCGCATCTACCGCTTTACCAAACGCCAAGGACTGCAACAACTCACTACCGATCACGAAGTAGGCCAACGTCTCATCCAACAGGGGGTCGAACCGGAAATTGCCTATGGCCGCCCCGATGCTTACCAACTCACCCAAGCCCTTGGCCCTCGCAACAATGAGGCTATCTGCCCAGAAGTCATTGACTTAGATATCGAAGAAGATACGCTGGTTTTACTTTGCTCCGATGGGCTGTCCGATAATCGCTGCCTTGAAACCCATATTATTAGCCATGTGCTGCCGATGCTTGACTTTAGTATTCCTCTCAATCAATCCCTTCATAAACTCATTGATATGGGAAATCAAGTCAATGGCCACGATAACCTGACGGCGATCGCCCTCCGATTTAAGTTGCGTTCTGTCTTGAGTAATTTATTTTAGCTTCTTAAATTTCTTTAATATTTCACAAATTTTTGCGGAGGCTTATATGTCACTACCTCGTTTTCGTTCCTTGGTTGCCTACACTCTACTCGGTGTGGTAGGAGGTTGCTGTATTAATTTAGCATCGAGTTTAGCACCGAACCCATGGATCCAGCCGTCTGTTTCACAAACTTTTGATCCTTACCCAGCATCGAGTCCTTCTTACCCTAGCTCAACGATTAATAATTTGTTGCAACCGCCGCCCTCAGTTAGACCGCCCTCTATTGAAACCACAGATTTGCCACTTCCGATTCTCTCGACAAAAGAACTTGAAATTGCTCTAGCAAGTAACAATCCAAGCCGTGCTATTCCCCTTCTAGACCAACGCAACTGCCAAGAGATAGCCAGTTATTTTGGCCGTCGTTGTAACCAGCCAGAGCTATCCATTGAGGAGTTGCAAGCGGCTCTGAATGAAATTGCCAAGCAAACCGGTAAAAAGCCAGCCGTTGTCTATACATTGGCACGGCTTGACCAACTGGAGCTGATGGCTGTCACACCCGCAGGTCAACCTTTCCATATTCCCATACGAGGACTGAGGCGTGAGCAGCTCCTGCAAACGGCTATTGAGTTTACCAATAGTGTTCGTGATCCAAGACATGTCAATACCCGCGCCTACTTGCCAACCTCCCAACAACTCTATCAATGGTTAGTCGCACCTTTGCGGCCTCAATTGGATGCCCAAGGCATTGAAACCTTGGTTTTTGTCCTTGACAGTGGCCTGCGGAGTATCCCTTTGGCAGCACTCCATGATGGTCAAGGCTTTTTGATTGAACGCTTTAATCTGGGACTCGTGCCCAGCATGAGCTTAACGGACAGGCGCTATCGCAATATCCAACAGGCGCGAATTCTGGCGATGGGGGCATCGGAGTTTCAAGACCTGTCTCCTTTACCCGCTGTGCCCTTGGAACTAGCTCAAATTACCCAAGACTTGGGGGGTGGTACACAGTTTCTCAACGCCGACTTTACGATTGCCAATTTGCAGCGGCAGCACAATCGGGGGGTTTATCCGGTCATCCACCTTGCCACCCATGCCCAGTTTCAGCCCGGCTCCCCCAAAAACTCCTATATTGCCTTCAGTGATGGGCGGCTGAACTTATTGCAGTTGCCGAGTTTACGCCTGTATCGTCCGCAAACGGAACTGCTCACCTTGAGTGCCTGTCGCACGGCGGTGGGTGACTTGGATGCAGAATTAGGCTTTGCCGGTCTATCGGTGCAGTTGGGGGTGAAGTCGGTACTAGCTAGTCTGTGGTATGTCAGTGACGAGGGGACACTGGCTTTGATGACAGGCTTTTACCATCACTTGAACACGGCGCCCATTAAAGCAGAGGCGCTGCGACAAGCCCAATTGGCCATGGTACGAGGCGAGATTAGGGTGAAAGGGAGTGAGCTGCAAACCATTCGCGGCAGGATTCCCTTACCAGCAGGGGTTGCAAAAGGAGGAGGCGATCGCTCCCTTGATCATCCCTACTTCTGGGCGGCCTTTACGCTGGTAGGGAGTCCGTGGTAAGCAAATCCCCTTGGTTATCTTTCTTAAAATATCGGCTCTTTCCTTATTTCTGAAAGTTTGCTAGACTACGGGCAAAAAAATTAAGCAAAACATGCTCCGTTAGATTTAATGTACCCATGCTGAATAAATTAGCGCGCTGTGTTGCTAAGGCCGTTCCCTGTTGGCTTTTTGGGATGGTCGGCTTTACTTCCTCCGTTCTCACTGCTCCCGCCGTAGCCCAAATTACCCCTGCTGCCAATGCGACCGGCACCACCGTAGAAGTCGTTAACCAGCAGTTCAATATTGGCGGTGGTCGGTTGTCAGGTGATGGCCAAAATCTTTTTCACCTATTCCAGCACTTTAATATTCATCAAGGACAAACGGCTAACTTCCTCTCCTCGCCGCAGATTCGCAACATTCTTGCAGGCGTGAACGGTGGCTACGCCAGCTATGTTAACGGTGTGCTTCAAGTTACAGGCGGCAACAGCAACCTCTATCTCCTCAATCCTGCGGGTATTGTTTTTGGTCCGAATGCCCAGTTGAATCTGCCAGCAGCCTTCCATGCCTCGACGGCGCAGCGGGTTCACTTTGGCAATGGCATCTTCGATCTCAATGGCTTAAACTCTTACAGCCAGCTCAATAGCTCTCCCCTTGGCTTTGAATTTGCCAATAAAGGGATTGTGATCAACGAAGGCAATCTAAGGGTTAATAGCGGTCAATCCCTGACCTTGATGGCACATCAGGTGATTAATACGGGCACCCTTGGGGCAGCGGGGGGCACAGTGAATGTTGTGGCCGTGCCCGATGCAGGTCTAGTTCGGGTTTCCCAAGAGGGAATGCTCCTCAGTCTTGAAATTCCCCAAGAGCGATTGCCCGCTACAGGCATCATTCAGCCCGTTGATCTACCCACCTTGCTCACAGGAGGCAACGGCTATCCTGCCGTCAACAGTGTGATTCAACATCCAGATGGCACGATTCGCCTAGTTCACGATAGCACCAAGATTCCCCTCACCACGAATACGGCGGTCATTGGCGGCACCCTTGATGTGAGTCATACCACAGGTGCCGGGGGCAAAATCACCGTCGCCGGCCAAGGCAGTAATGTTGCTCTCCTAAATGCTCAACTCACTGCTGCGGGGAATACAGGAGGCGGCACTATTCTTGTTGGTGGTGACTACTTAGGGGGCACAACGGGAACGAATCGGCTAGATCGCAGCTTCAACGCTAAGAATCTTTTTGTTAATTCCGTAACCTTTCTTGACGCTAATTCCTTAGGGCAGGGCAGCGGTGGAGTTGTCATCAATTGGGCAGATAACAACAATAACTTCTATGGCCGGATTACTGCTCGCGGTGGTCCTCAAGGAGGAAACGGTGGCTTTGTTGAAGTTTCAGGTAAAAACTATCTCGATTTTCAGGGAGTTGTGGATACAACAGCACCAAAGGGTAATACTGGAATACTTCTGTTAGATCCAACGGATATTGTAATTTCAACTTTTGATTCTAATATCACCCTCACGTCTCCTTTTGAAGCAAGTCCTAGTTCTTCATCATTATCCTACTTATCTATTGGAACTCTACTATCGGCACTTGACTCAAGCAACGTTATTGTCACTACTGCTAGTAATGGCTCAGCGTCAGGCACTATTTTAATCTCTCAGAATATTTTCAGTAGCTCTCCTTATTCTTTGACTCTGATAGCAAACTATAATATTAACCTTCCTCGTATTATAAGTTTGGCTGGTGATCTTAACTTACGAGCAGGTAACTTAATTAATACGGATTTAGCTACTGGGAGTGAGTTAACGGCAAGAAACATTACCATTACAGGCAATATTTTCGATGATCAATATTTTAGTGACAATGGGCTAAAAATTTTCGGTCGAGAAGTCACAATAAATGGAGATATTGACGCCAAATCTTTGAGGATAGTAACACGCGGTAATGTTTCCATTAATGGTGATGTTAGAACAAGAGGTGACATATACATAGACTCATACGATCTGAGCGAATTCGACTCTTACGTGGATACTGTTAACACTCGAAATCTTCAAACGACGCAAGGAAATATTTTAATATCGGCTGGTAGAGTTTCTACAGGAAATTTGTTTACTGGCGGTGGCTGGGTCGGTATTATCGCCTTAGAAGACAGCTTGACAACTTCCAATATTAGTACATCAGGTGGTAAGGTTGATCTCTTTGCCCCACAGATTAATACTGGTAGTATTCAAGGGAACCCCATCTACATAGAAAGGCAGACTCTTAGATCTGGTTCAAAATTTCAAGCGTGGTCTAGAGTTATTTCTCAATATAGCGTCTCTACCACCTTTATAAGATTATTAAGTGACTTAATTGAAGGTACTGCATCTGCTGGTTCTCCTCTGGTAATTTCTCTTCGTGAACGAGAGGTCGCTGCTATATTAGAACCGAGACCTAGCATTCCAGAAACTTTATTGGAGAATCCATCATCGGAAGTTGCTCAGTCTACTCCGGTGGTTACGTCAACAGAAGTACAAGCTGCTATTGATAACAATAATCTGATGCAGGCTATCACCCTTCTAGAGCAAAAGAGTTGTGCTGATATTGCTGCTTACTTAGGGAGTGCGTGTGGTGCTAAGGAACTCTCCCTGAAAGATTCCCAAGCCATTCTAAATGAGATTAGCAAGCAAACTGGTAAGAAGCCTGCGATTACTTATACTCTCGCTCGACCTAATCAGTTGGACTTGCTTGTGGTTACCCCTGAGGGACAGCCCATTTATGCTTCCAGTCCGGTAGGCCGAGAGCAACTTCTCCAAACCGTAGAAACCTTTACCAACAGTATTCGAGATCCGCGGCTAATTAATACTCGTGCTTATTTAGCTACTGCCCAACAGCTCTATCAGTGGATGATCGCACCCTTGCGCGCTGAGCTAGATGCCCAAGGAATTGATACCCTGACCTTTGTTTTAGATGCGGGCATGCGAGCCATCCCCATAGCAGCACTTCATGATGGCAGTGGCTTTTTGGTGGAGCGCTTTAGCCTTGGACTGATGCCGAGCCTTAGTCTTGTGGATACCCGTTATCGCCCTCTTCAAGGGCAGCGTGTTCTCGCAATGGGGGGGTCTGAATTTGTTGATTTGTCTCCTCTGCCGGCAGTTCCTGTAGAGCTAGAGCAAGTGACCCAGGCTTTGGGAGGCGGCAGTAAGTTTCTCAATGAGGACTTTACACTATCCAATCTGCAACAGGAACACCGTCGCGGTGTTTATCCGGTGATTCATTTAGCAACCCATGGCGAGTTTCAACCGGGTGCTCCGCAAAACTCCTATCTGGCCTTTCAAGATCGGCGGCTGACCCTCCCAGAGTTGCGGCAGCTTCGTCTATACCGCCCCCAAACAGAACTGCTGACCTTGAGTGCCTGTCGCACAGCAGTAGGAGATTTGGATGCCGAATTAGGGTTTGCCGGCCTGTCGGTGCAGTCAGGAGCAAAGTCAGTGTTAGCAAGCTTGTGGTATGTCAGCGATGAGGGAACACTGGCACTGATGACGGAATTTTACAACCAGCTAAGTAAGGTACCGATAAAAGCAGAGGCGCTGCGACAGGCGCAATTGGCGATGTTGCGAGGAGAAGTTGCAGTCAAGGGGAATGAACTGCGAACTATTCGTGGCGGAATTCCGCTGCCCCCAGAGGTTGTGAAAGAGGGGGGCGATCGCTCCCTTGATCATCCCTACTTCTGGGCCGCCTTTACGATGATTGGCAGCCCCTGGTAGGCACAGGCTAGCGTTCAGGACGCACGGTGGCAAAAATTTCCTCCAAAATTTCTGAGGCTCCCTGTTCGCGCAGCTTCAAGGCAAGGCGCATCCCCAGTTCTTCTGCGCCGGCAGGATCACCGCTGAGACTGTCCTTGACAAGGCGCCGGCCATCGAGACTTGCCACTAGGCCTGTGAGGGTGAGTTGCTCATTCTCAATCACGGTATGCACGCCAATGGGCACTTGGCAGCCCCCTTCCAATTGCCGCAGGAAGGCTCGTTCCGCCAGACACCGTGCCGCAGTTTCTGGATGTTCGAGGGTCTTGACCAAGGCCAAGATGTCGGCATCGTCGGCGCGACATTCGATGCCCAAGGCGCCCTGACCTACGGCATAGAGGGACACGGTTGCCGGCAAGACTTGGCTAATGCGATCGCCAAACCCCAAACGCCGCAGACCGGCCACCGCCAAAATCAAGGCATCGTATTCCCCGGCATCCAACTTGGCCAGGCGGGTATTCAGGTTCCCCCGCACATCCTTGAAGGTGAGATGGGGGTAGCAGTGGCGCAGTTGAGCCAAGCGGCGCAGTGAGGACGTACCAATAACGGTGCCTTCGGGTAGGGTATCAATGGTGTGCCCTGTCCATTTTGCTCCTAACACTAGGGCATCCGCTGGGTCTTCCCGCTGGGTAATCGCCCCCAACACTAGGCCATCTGGCAACTTGGTGGGCAAGTCCTTGAGGGAATGGACGGCCAAATCGGTTTCGCCCCGCAGCATTGAAAGTTCCAGCTCTTTGGTAAAAAGCCCCTTATCGCCGATTTTTGCAAGGGCAACATCGAGGATATTGTCCCCTTGGGTGGTCATTGTCACCACTTCAAAGGCGCGATCGCCATGGCGAGCTTGCAGTTGTGCCTGTACCCATTCCGTTTGTACAAGAGCCAGTTGACTTTTGCGAGAACCGATGCGAACCGGACGGGGCGAGGGGGCAATCATAAGGTTGAATATGCAGCGGACAGCATCCAGCCATTATAGGTTGCCGCGATCCCTAGGGGCAAGATCGGGACTTAGGGGTGGGTACAGGCGGCAATAATCCCTGCTGCGCCACCGGCGACGACCTGAATAGGTACCCCGAGTGCCTCCTCCACGGTGGCTAAAGGCATATCATCGAGAAAGAGTGGCTCATCGTGCTTGAGCATGAGACTGGGCAGGAGCAGGCGATCGCCCAAGGGCTTGCCCTGCAGGTGATAGATCAAATCGTGGCCGGTCAACAGACCCGTGACCGACATCTGTTGTCCCCAATAGTCACTGGCAAGGGCATAGAGATCAAGGCGCAGATGTTCAATCTGGTTGAGGCGCGCCACCAAGGGTTGAAAGGCCTGTTCCACGGCATTGCCCACCACCCAACTGAGATGGCGCGGTTGCGGTAGTCGTTGGGGAAGTTGCTGGGCGTGCAGCTCAAACTCTTCTAAAAACAGGCGAATCGTGCCCACGCCATTGCTGAGTTGAGGATAGTCCTGATAGTGCGCAGCAGGGGGTAAAGGCCGACCGGCAATCAAGAACCATTCATCCGCCAGCCACGCAAAGGGCGTCTGCCACTGCCGTTCAAACTCCTGTTGCAGCGCCTGTATCTGTTGAATCACCGCTTGGGCATGGTCAGGCATAACGGGAATCAGCTCATCCTCAGGGGGGCGAAAGCGGGTCAGCCCCACCGGCACCACGGCCACCGAGAGCACCGTTGGCTCCTCCGGATCGTAGAACTGGGCTAGGTCTCGTAGGGTTTGCTCAAGGCACGCGCCGTCGTTAATGCCCGGGCAGACAACCACTTGGGCATGGAGTTGCAGCCGCTGCTCTTGAAACCAGCGGATCTGTTGCAGAATTTCCCCTGCGCGTGGATTTTTGAGCAGGCGTTGGCGGATAGCGGGCACGGTGGCATGGACAGAAACGTAAAGGGGAGAAAGGCGCAGGCGGGCAATGCGCTGCCACTCTGAGGGAAGCAGGTTGGTCAGGGTAATGTAGCTGCCATACAGAAAGCTCAGGCGGTAGTCGTCATCCTTGGCGTAGAGGCTTTCCCGCTTGCCGGGGGGCTGCTGATCAATAAAACAAAAGGGGCAGCGATTGTTGCACTGCATCAACCCATCAAAGAGAGCCGTGGTGAACTCCAGTCCTAAATCTTCATCAATGTCTTTTTCAATCTCAAGAACGTAGGTTTGGCCGTCTTTGCCCAACACTTCGAGGGTAAGATATTCCTCGGCACAGAGAAACCGATAGTCAATTAAATCGCGGGGGCGATCGCCATTAATGGCCACCACCGCATCACCGGGTTCAAACCCCAACTCGGCCGCAATCGAGCCGGGTTTCACCGCCGCCACCACCGCCGGGCGAAGGGCGCGATCGCTCATGGTTGATTGGGTGAAAAGAGGAAGTACAGTCCGCAAAACTTTTGTATCTTGTAGTGTACCTTAGCAAGCATAGCCCCTTCCAACTCCAAGGATTCTCAAAGCAGCCGCCCCATTGATATAGTGGTGTTCTAAATGTTTCTAAATGTTAACGAGGAAAACGAGGAAGATGATGGGGTTGTTGGGCATTAGCTTTACCGTTGGGGCTGGTAACTTTGTCCCCTTTTATGGGGTGTTGCTACTGGGTCTTGTGGCTGCGGTGAGCATTGGCCTTGTGGCATGGTACAACTCGAAGCGTCCCCCCGGTTGGGAAAAGGCCGATCGTCCCGGTTTTATTCCCAAGTTGAATCTGGAAGCCTCTGAGTCCAACCCCACCCCAGATGAGACCACAGATTCGTGAAGCTCTTTCGGATTCTACTACAGGCGGCTTGGCCGACGATTGTTACCGCAGCGATCGCCGGACTTCTCAACGGTGGCAGCACAGCTGCGCTCATTGCCCTGATTAATGCCGCCCTCCAGAAAACCCCTGGCCTCCAGCAGTTCTTGCCCTGGGGATTTATTCTCCTCGGCACCCTCCTGCTGCTGACCCACTTCGGCTCCCAAGTCTTGCTAGTGCGGGCTGCCCAACAGGCGGTTTATGAAATGCGCCTCCTCCTCAGTCGCCAGATTCTCGCCTCACCCCTACGCCGGTTGGAAGCCATTGGTCATCCCCAACTCCTCGCGACGCTGACAGAGGACGTGGATGCCGTTTCCCGTTCCTTTTCCGTCCTGCCCAATCTTTTCAATGCCATTGCCATTGTCATGGGCTGCCTAATTTACATGGGTTGGTTGTCGCCGCCCCTTTTGGTGGCTCTGGTTGCCTTGATTGGGATGGGTGTTGGCAGCTACTTGTTTCTGGCAGGCAGAGCGCGAAAATTTCTAGAGCAGGCCCGGCAGCAGCAGGATTACCTTTTTCAACACTTTCGGACACTCACGGAGGGCAACAAAGAACTCAAGCTCAACCGGCAACGGCGCTTAGCCTTCTTTTATCACGAGCTAGAACCCACCGCTCAGAAAACACGGCAGCAAAACGAGCTAGGGTATATGGTCTTTGCCATTGCTGCCAGTTGGGGACAGTTGCTGCTGTTTGTGACGATTGGCTTTTTTCTCTTTACACTGCCCCATCTACTGGGAGCCACCCCCAGAATTCTTTCGGGGTATGTCTTGACGATTATTTACCTCATGCTGCCGATGCAACAGGTGATTGATGCCATTCCGGTGTTTAGTCGTGCCGGCATTGCCCTCAAGAAAGTGGAATCCCTGCAACTGAGCCTTGGGGATCCGCGACAAAACCTCAAGGATTCAGGCGAACTCCCTCCCCTTGGCTGGAAAACCCTCTCACTGCGAGAGATTCGCCATCAGTACCGCGCTGCCCACCAGGATGAACCGGCGACCTTTACCCTTGGCCCTTTGAGTTTGACCGTGCAGGCCGGGGAACTCCTTTTTATTGTCGGTGGCAATGGCAGTGGCAAATCCACACTGGCCAAAATTATTACAGGACTCTACATTCCCGATCAGGGGGAAATTTGGGTGGACGATCACTGTTTGCAGCCGGAGGACTACGAATGGTATCGCCAGCACTTTGCCACGGTGTTTAGTGACTTTTATCTTTTTGACTCCCTGTTGGGTATTGAGTCTCCCGAACGCTTAGCAAAAGTGCCAAGTTACCTTGAAAAATTGCGCTTAAGACACAAGGTTCGCTTAGAAGGTAACCGCTTTTCCACAACCTCCCTTTCCCAAGGGGAGCGCAAGCGTTTGGGGTTGTTGATGGCCTATTTGGACGATCGCCCCGCCTATCTCTTTGACGAATGGGCAGCAGACCAAGATCCTGCCTTTCGGGAGATTTTCTACCGCCAACTGCTGCCCGAACTCAAAGCCCAAGGCAAAACGGTGTTTGTCATTAGCCATGACGATCGCTACTTTGATGTCGCCGATCGCCTGATTAAACTGGACTACGGTCAACTGGTGACAACGACCATCCCCTAGGTAAACTGCTGGCTCAACATCAGGGGATTATGAACCGTAATTTTCTTTTTGTGAATTGAGATCATTTTTTGATCCCGCAGTTCCCCCAGAAGGCGGGTGACCGTCACCCGTGTCGAACCAATGGCCTCGGCAATTTCCTGATGGGACAGTTTCAAATCCACCGTTACGCCGGCACTGGTGGGAATGCCAAAATCGCGGCACAGAATCAGCAAAAAGCTCACCAATCGAGATCCCATATCGCGGTGGGCAAGGGTTTCAATCATCATTTCCGTTTGCAAAATCCGCGATGACAGCCCTTGAATCATGAACATGGGTAGTTCAGGATCCTCTTGCATTGCCTTTTCCACCTGCTCGCTGGGCACTGCCAACAACTCCACATTCGTAAATGCCACCGCATGGTAAAAGCGATCGGAGCGGGTGCCCGTAATCAGGGACAGCACACCAAAGACCGTATTTTCCCGCAGCAGCGCCACCGTAATTTCTTCACCTGCTTCATACACTCGTGAGAGCTTCACCGCGCCCTTGAGGAGAAAATAAACCTTTTCCGCTGGGTCACCCGGAAAGAAAATGGTTTTCCCCCGTTCGTAGGTTTCAGTCGTGGATGGAAACAGGCCACTGGCCATATGGCGAAAGACCGGTGCTAAGGGTTGATCTTTATTCATGAGTCATGTGTCAGTCCAAGGTGGTTCAATGTATGGTGTAGCGATCGCGCAGCGTGCCATCCCCCAAACGGTGCAACTCCCTCAACGCCAGTGGATCTCCCTCTGGGTGTAGAGTTCAGTATTGACAGATTAGTAAAACCCATTCAAGGGCATGTTTTGTATCATGCCACACTTTTTTTCGAGAGAATTAAGGGTGGACGCAAAAGCAAATAACCCAATGCTCCTAGTAGGGGCAGAAAACTCCACCACCGCCACGGGGACTTCTCTATACCCCGCCGCCGCCAATCGTCAATGAGAAGGAATGGAAACAATAGCGAGAGCAGACAAAAATCAAGAGTCATTACATGAATAAAGCGGCTGGTTTGCCACTGCTGCCAAAAGTCTGCCCAGTCGCCGGCAACCAAGCCATACCCCAAAAAGGCTAGAGCCAACAGACAAATGCCAATAGCAGTGATCCGTGATTCCCAAAGGCGTATGCCAGTATTGAGTTCGCCCGTAAAGAGGGGTGCAGGCTGGCGCAGGACGAAGTAGGGTAGCAGTGCAAAAGCACCCACAGCAAAGCTCAACGCAGCGAATGGCCACGCGGGAAATCGCTGTTCTCGACCATCCACAGTCAGTAATGCGGTATAAATCAGTGGCCAGACCCCCATAAGATTAAAGAGACTGACAATTAAGGGGTTAATGCCCTGCCAGTCTCCCGTCGCTAGCCGTTGAATCAGTGTCAGTGTTTGCGGTTGATCTGGGGGGGCAAAACCAAAACTATAGACAATCAATCCTAGCCAGAGAACCGCAAAGAAAACCCGCATAACGCTTTTTTCTAAGCTAAAACCCTTTCCGGCACCCCTGCTTTTTGCAATTGTTTCGTAAATTGGGGCAGCACTCGTTGGCACTGGCGGATAAATGCTTCTAACCAACTTTGCAAATGCTCTAGCTGTTCCTCACTGAGAAACACATCGCGGCTGGACTGGTACGATTGACAAACCACACGCCCTTCATTGGTCACTATGAAGTCAGCAAACCAACTGCTGTAGGGACGAGTACCCCGCCAATAGTTGGCCACAATCATTTTGCCAAGGTATTTCTGAGCAATATCGCCAATTTTATTAAAGTGTTCTAGCACTTCAGCCAAGGTGAGAACTTTTGCTGCGGTGCCTTTTGTTTCTTCAAGCTGAGGCAGGGTAATGTCTGTCAGTTCTTCGCGGGGTTGTCCCCCTAGACCCATGAGGGCAAAGAGTTTTTGTTCCAGAGTGGCGAGGTAGCTATTGTAGGTTTGGCCGTTGCGGCTGAGGGTTTGGTGCATTCGCACCAGTAGGTCAAGTTCTGCCAACTTGGTTGCGGTTAAGGACTCTAGACGCGCCAATTGATCAGCAAAGGCTTGACTGTCACTTTCGGTGCTACCCACGGTCAACCCAAGGGATTCAGCTCGCTCCGCAAGGAGACGGCGAATGTAGTAGCGAGTCATGGGTGTGAGCGACATAATCTGAACCTCAAATGCAGCCAAAGTAAAACACGAGCAGAATGTAAACTTTTGTAAACCAGCTTAATTTCGCTGCAAAATGTAAGTAGTTAAAATTACATTTTTAATGAAATCTAAAAGCAGCGGTGATTAAGCTGTAGGTGCACTCCTTACCTTTGCTCATCAGTTTAATAGATGAGGGGTGTCAACTGCTCAGTGATTTTACGGAAATCTAATGTATTGACAGATTCAATACACCCAAAATTAGCTAGAGTTATCGAAGTTTAGGGTTTTTACAGTCGTTTTTTGATTTCGGTATCGAGAAATGCAAAAAAGGGAGCGATCGCTCTCCCTGAGGACACTATTCTATCGTCAATCAAATCAAGGATTAACTAGTACTCACCAATTCCGCAAGTTTTTTCGAGGCAACGGCTAAATGCCCTTTTTCTAGCACCTTCTCGGCATCGAGGACATTGAGTGCCATGATGATCCGTACCTCTAGTCCAGTCCAACCGGTTTGGTGACCTATCAAGGTAGTTGAAATATCTTAAATCTTGCAGAAAAGAAACATTAAAGTTTGATAGGGTCTCAGGCCGCTTTAATGGCTTGGATAACCGATCCAAATTTGGCTTGACGTGCCCCCCAATCTCGGCCAAGATGGAGTCAAGGGTTGGCTGATTTGCTGGTTAAGCATAGGTTTCTCTAGAGGCCTAGTTCAAAAAGCATTCACAACCTTTATGCCCCAACTAAGCAGGCTGTAAAGTCTGGTGGGGCTTGTCAATGTGTTTGAGAGTTTTATGACGTCTGTTTTTCCATTGCCTTCGCGCCCCCTGCGTCCCAACTGGGGGGTGATTTTTTTTCTCGGCATTGTCCATTTGGGAGCCTTGTTGGCATTTGTGCCCGGGCTGTTTTCATGGTCGGCAGTGCTCCTTTGTTTTCTCCTCTATTGGGTATCGGGGGGGTTGGGTATTACCCTGGGATGGCATCGCCTTGTCACCCATCGCAGTTTCCAGTGTCCGAAATGGCTGGAATATTTCTTTGTCTTTTGCGGTAGCTTGGCCTGTGAAGGAGGCATTATTGAATGGGTTGGTCTCCATCGCAACCATCACCTTCACTCCGACCAAGAATTGGATCAGCACAATTCCCAAAAGGGGTTTTGGTGGTCGCACATGGGCTGGATGCTCCGGGAAGTGCCCGCCAAGGCAGAGGTGGAACGCCTGACCAAGGATATTAACACTGACCGAGTCTATCGGTTTTTGAATCAGTACTTTGTCCCTATTCAAATCGCTTTAGGGGTCTTACTCTATCTGTGGGGTGGGTTGCCTTTTGTGGTCTGGGGTATCTTTGTCCGCCTCGTGCTGGTGTATCACCTCACTTGGTTTGTCAATAGTGCCACCCATAAGTTTGGCTATCGCACCTTTGAATCGGACGATCGCTCCACGAATTGCTGGTGGGTTGCCCTCCTCACGTTTGGTGAAGGCTGGCACAACAATCACCACACCTACCCCCATTCGGCACGTCACGGCCTGCAATGGTGGGAATTTGATATTACGTGGATCACGATTCGGGCACTGCAAGCGATCGGTCTGGCTCGAAAGGTGCGACTCGTGGAAGCCCCCACGAACCAGTAGAAGCCCTTAAAAGGGGTTCTGGGGTTCTGCCTCTTGCCAAATACGGATCAATTCCCTTGCTTCTGGGTAGAGGGGATGCGTGGGGGGGATGAGTTCGGCGGTGGCGATCGCCTGCTGGTTGTCCCGCCCCACCCAATAGCGCGCCTGCTCCAAGAGATTGTTGCCCCACTGTAAAATTAGCTGATTGGCGGTGGCATAGACCCTAGAGTTGGGTGAAATTTGTTGGGCAATGGCAATCGCAGCGGCAAAGTCGCGATCGCGCCCCCCTTGAGCACGACGCTGGGCTTCATTCAGGCGAGCTATGTCCAGATCAGGTTGCCAACTTGCCGCTTCAGTTGCAACGGGTGGGAAGAGTTCTTTGAGGCGATTTTGAGCCGTTTCATAGAGGGCACGCTGCGGACGAATTTGTTCTAGGAGTTGGCGAGCTTGTAGCAGAGCTTCAGGGGTGCCTTGGCGGGCAAGGGCATTGGCCTGATCAATGAGCGGTTGATCCTCAGCAATCTCAATTTGGCGTTGCCAGAGTCGTTGTTGATCGCGGATTTGTGCTTGGCGATAGGGACTCGCGTCCGCCAAAGGAATGTTGAGCCTGTTGAGGGCAAGGTATAGGCGATCGATCGTGCCCTCCCGCGCAATGGCCTGGGCTTCTGCGAGGGTATGCAGCACTTTCAGATCTATTTGCCAGCGGCGGATGGCCTGCTGCGCTTCAAAGTAGAGGGGGCGTTCTGCGGTAATGGTGCGGGCATGGGCGATCGCCCGATCAATATCCTGTCCCATCCCCGCTTGGGCAAACTCTTCTGCCGTTGCCAACTTCAACACATCCTCAGCGCTACGGGCACTCTTGACATCGCTGGGAATCAAACGGGCAATCCGCTGCGCTTCTTGGGGGTCATAGCGATTCAAAGCCGCCACGGCTGACGCAAGCAACTGTTCCCCCAACTCATTGAGCAATCGCCGAGCACCGGGATAAATATCGCTGGTGGTGGGAATTTGCCGCACAATTTTGATAGCGGCGGCTAAGTTATCGGCTCCCCCCTGGGCCATGAGAGCCCGTGCTTCATCCAACTGCCGATCTTCCCGTTGGGCACGGATAATCCGCTCATTAAAAGCACCAAACTGCGCCTGTGCCCAATAACGACAGTCAACAAACTGCAATTGGAGAGAGATTTGAAAAGCTTCTCGCCATTCAAGGTTTTTTAAGGCGGCTTCGGCACGCCGGTAGATGGCCTCTCCTTCTTGCCAAATGTCCTGCCAGTGCTGAATGCGCTCTTCCACCTTGGCATAGGCTTGAACGTCACGGGGAATGCGCCGCGCAAAGGCGATCGCCCGATTCAATTGCCCTTCATGAAAGGCGACCTCCGCCAAGGCTAAAATCTGATCTGACCACGCCTCTAAGCGGCGATTAATCTCAGGGGCAAGGGGATGATCGCGGGGCAAGTCATCAATGAGATCAATGGCATGGAGCAAATCCTCAAGGGTGTGTCGCTCCGCCGCCTGTTGGGCGCAGTAGAGGCGAAAAGAGGCCGATGCCAAAGGCCAAAGGACAAAATCACAATTGCCGGCAGTCGTCGGTTGCCGCAGCAGCAGCCACAGGGATAGTCCCGAAATTCCTACGGACGTGACGAGGGAGAGGCTGGCCGCCACTTGCCAGTGTTGCAACCAAGGTAAGCAGGTACGCCACCGTTTTTGGACAAGGGGGACTAGACGATTGAGGTGGAGCGATCGCCCGCTGAAGCGTTTCACCATTGCGATCACTGTGGTTGCTTTAGTTTGATCCTGCACCGTATGCCTACTCCCCAACACTCCCTATTGGCATCCCTAACTGTGAGCACAATGCCCAGTGACAGCCCTTTTCTGCAATAGGGGTTCAGGAGTTGAACTGTTGTCCAACACTCGCTTTTCCAGTGTTGAGTGGGTTCCATCCTTGGGAAAAGGGCTGTATCTCAGGAATGGCCGAGCCTCTCAAAATCATCCTAATCCTAATCAATTTAGAGCGAGAGCTAGACCAAAGACAAACTAAACAAACTAACTGTCCGTTGTTTCACCAGAGGTCGTCGCTTCGCTAGGGGCAGGCGCTTGGGAAGCCGTATTGCCTTGGTTGAGAGCCTCTTGCAACTTGGCTTCATCCTCTTTTGACAGAGAAGTGCGCAGGACTTTACCGCCAAAGGGAGCAATTTCCTCAAGTACTTTGTCGGGTGTGGCTTGGCGCACCAACGTAAAAATGGCCGAGCTACCGGGGGCAATGGTTTGTCCTAGCTCCTTGATGAAATTATCATCAATGCCAATATCGGTAAATTTGCCGGAAATCGCCCCCGCCACAAGACCCGCAGCCCAGCCCAAGAGGGGATTGAAGAACAATAGACCAATGAGCAGCCCCCAAAAGCCACCGCCAAGGGCACCCTGGAGCGTTAAATCCTGAGTTTGGTTAATTTTAACCTTGCCATCTTTGGTGCGCACGACAACAGCAGCGTCCTCAAGGTCAATGAGATGCTCACGCTGGAGTTTTAATAACTGGATTAATACTTCGTTCGCTTTGTACTCATCATCAAACGCAATAACCACTAAGGTACTCATAACTTTAGGTCTCCCTACAAATCTGGGTCATAGAACCGCCCCTACCCTAGCATTAATATTGACAGGGTGGGATGAAGCCATGTTGAACTCCGCCCTCCTCTAAGCCGTTCGATCGCGGGTCGCAGGGCAGGGCTTTAGACCCCGTTTTCTGGTAAAATAACGAGACCATGAGCACGCCACAAACCTATACTGTGACTATTCACGTGCGTCCCCTCAAGCCGGGGGATCCACCCACGCGGACGTACACGATTACTGTTCCAAGCGATCGCTACATCCTGCAATACGCTGAAAGCCAAGGCCTTGAACTCCCCTTTTCCTGTCGCAACGGTGCCTGTACCACCTGTGCTGTGCGTATTCTCTCTGGCCATGTCTATCAACCGGAGGCCATGGGACTCTCGCCGGCGCTCCAAGCTCAAGGGTATGCTCTGCTATGTGTCAGCTATGCCCGCTCTGACCTTGAGGTGGAAACCCAAGACGAAGACGAGGTCTATGAGCTGCAATTTGGCCGCTACTTTGGCAAAGGGCGAGTACAGTTGGGGCTACCCCTCGATGAGGACTAAGCATCCATGTCAGCTGTGAGTTGCCCACTGCCGGTGTGGGAGCGGCAGCGTTATTTAGAAATTGCCACGGAGGCAGCCTTGGCGGGGGGCGCCGTCCTTCAGCACTACTGGGGCAAATTAAGTGAGATTGAAGAAAAAGGGCGCTCTGGTGACCTCGTCACGGTGGCCGATCGCCAGTCGGAAGCGGCGGTATTGGATGTGATTCATCGCCATTGTCCTGACCACGCGGTGCTGGCGGAGGAATCCGGTCTTTCGGGACTCCAGGACAACCCCTTTCTGTGGGCGATTGATCCTCTGGATGGCACCACCAACTATGCCCATCAATATCCCTTTAGTGCCGTGTCGGTGGCTTTGTTGGTGGAGGGGGAACCCCACATTGGGGTGGTCTATGATCCCTTTCATCGGGAACTGTTTCGCGCTGCCACCGGCCTTGGCGCCACCCGCGATCGCCAGCCCATCCGTGTTTCTAGCACCGCAGAACTGAGTCACAGCCTTTTGGTCACGGGTTTTGCCTACGATCGCCGGGAAACGGAGGACAACAACTACGCCGAATTTTGCTACCTTACCCATCTCAGCCAAGGGGTGCGGCGGGGCGGGGCAGCGGCCATTGACTTGGCCTACATTGCCTGTGGTCGCCTCGACGGCTATTGGGAACGGGGTCTTTCCCCTTGGGACTTGGCCGCCGGTGTGGTTCTTGTGCGTGAAGCGGGGGGCGTCGTCACTGCCTACGATCAATCCCCTTTTCAACTGACATCAGGACGGATTTTAGCGACGAATGGATATCTCCACGCTGCCCTGAGTGAGGCACTTCTGCGGGTGAAACCCTTGGGCTTTTCGTTTCTCCCAGACCTAACCTAGGCCTCCAAGGCGATCGCTTCCGGCAGACAAGCTCGCACCCGTAGGGATTGATAAAATCCCGCTTGCTGAAGATCCACTTTAGACTGGGCGGCAAGGAACAGCAGCGCCCAAAAGACCCCCACGGGATCGGGTTTGAGCTGTAGTAGCTTTTGGAAGTCTAGCCATGTACCTTCGGGAGCCATTTCTCCGAGGAGGCTTTCCACTTCCCTAGCTATCTCGGTGAGGTTCTCTTGATGAGCCAGTTGGGTAATTGCCTTGAGGGTGGTGGGACGGCGACGACGGCGAGGTTGATGAACTCGCAGTACCTTTGCGCGATCGCTCTGAATCGCCATGGTTTTCAAGTGGGCAATCAATTCCTCAAGGGTGACGCGGCGCCGTTGTCGGGGGGGAGCCACGGGGCGACGATGTAAATGCTGCTCTAGGGCATGGGGCAAGATCACCAAGGATTGGTTTTCACTTATTTCTGGCGACTCTCGGACTTCTGCCGTCTCTGGCGGAGGTTCCGCAACCACAACTAGGCGATCGCTCTTCAGGAGTAGCAGCATGGCAGCATACAAAAAGGCTTGCCCGGATTCAGCAAGATTGGGTTCTCCCCGCCGTGCCAACTCCGCCAAACAGCGATCGAAAACTTCAATCACTTGAATGTCCCAAGGATCAATCTCCCCCCGCTCGGCCAAGTCAATCAAAATATCAATGGCGGTATCGGCAAAGGATTGGTTCATGTTGGTTGCCTACTCGCTGTTGTCTATCTTAGGGGGATGGGCAGCTCCTATCCAGAAAAAGGCTCAGCAATGGGAATTGTAAAGTGGAATTCACTGCCGCGATCGCGCCCCGCCGACTCGGCCCAAATTTGCCCCCCCAGATTGGTAATAATCTGGCGGCAGATGGCCAGCCCCAAGCCGGTTCCCCCCGTCGAGCGCCGCAGTGCCCCCTCCTCCTGATAAAAGCGATCAAAAATCGTTTCCAAGCGATCCGGTTCAATGCCCCGTCCGGTATCGGCAACGGTGACTTCTAATAAACCATCGGGACGAGGTTTGGCGGCAATGGAGACCTGACCGGACTGCTCGGTAAACTTGCAGGCATTGTCGAGTAACTTTGAGAGCACCTCCACTAACCATTCCCCATCTGCTCGGATCAAGGGCAATTCCTTGGGCAGCACTGTGCGAATTGTGGGTAGTTGATCCTTGGGGGTACGCAAGCTACTGAGGGCCAGATCCACCAGTTCTTGGAGGGGGAGCGGTTCCGGTCGCCACTGCACCCGGCCACTTTCCAACTGCGAGAGAGTGAGGAAGTCCTGAATCAATTTCCGCATGCGCTCAGCATCGGCCAGCGCCGTACTCAACATCACCTGCCGCAGTTCTGCATCCATGTCGGGTTCACTGGCTAGGCTTTCGAGGCAGACTTGAATGGTTGAAAGGGGTGTGCGCAGTTCATGACCCGTAATGGCAATTAGATTGCTGCGGGTGCGATCTAAGGCCTCCAGTTGCGTATTGAGTTCTTCCAAATCTGCGTAGGCCTCGGCTTGAATCAGGGCAACCCCCACTTGGGTGGCGATCGCCTCCACTAATGCCGCATCCATATCGTGCCACGGCAGCGGTTCGCCTCGATGCAGTTCGACAATGCCCAACAGCCGCCCTTGATAGAGCACTGGCGCCAACAGGAGAGCTTTGACCCCGGCGGCATCGAGGGGCTTGAAACGGTTTGCCTCGTAGTGGGGATCAGCGGCCACATCATCCACCTGAATCACCTGCTGATAGACGAGTGCCTGCTGGGTGTAGGGGTGCTCACTCACGGGCCAATACTGATACTGCAAGGGGGGTAGGGCACCGCTGTTGTACTCGTGCTCAATGCGCACCCGTGTGTCGGTACTGCGACAACGATAAATCAGACAGCGATCGCCCTTGAGGGCTTCCCCCAGTTCTGCCACCGCGCGTGTGAGAATTTCGGTGGGATTGAGGGAGTTGCGAATCGCCGTGGTAATCGCATTGGTGAGGCGCTCCTTGCGCTCTTGAATGGCAATTTGGCGGTAGGCTTTGATTTGCTTGTACTGGCCGGCTTGCAGATAGGTGACCAAGCGATCGGCAAAGGGTGCCGGATCACTATTGCATCCTTCCACTTGGCGATAGGTCTCAACCAATGCCAGACCAGTCTTAAGTTTCTCCTTCAGTTCAGGGCGGTATTCACGAATACGGTTGAGGAGGAGTTCAGCGGTTGTGGCCGCCACCTGCCGATCAAAAGTCCAAATACCCTCAAAACGACGTGCCGCATCCATCGGCGGCAACACATCTAAGCGGTTAGCGAGCGATCGCTGGACTTCGCGGCAGACCAAACAGGTGCTGTAATTTTTGCCCAAGACGGTCAAATGCCATTCTTGACTGAGGGCATCGGCAGGATCAAAGGCGACGGTTTCATAGTCCCCAGAGCAGTTCGTAAACTCGGTTTCGGGGGCAGCCAAGACGTAAACATGAGGGGATTTTGTGGCAATGCGCCGGTAGCGATGGGCTTCTTGGCGATAAAAGCGTTCCCGCTGAAAACAGGCAATAATGATCGGTGCATCCTGATTAGCCAAAACCTGATCCTCCATTGCGTGGGAGAGCGCCGTCAGCGATGTCTTGAAGTACAGCTGGGGTCGCAAGCGAGGCAACCGCGCCAACAACGCCTCAAGAACAGATGTGGCAATGATCCTGTTGGCCATGGAAGGGTGTGAATCAAAAGATGCCCTACGGTACCATTATCGGCAAATCCGCACCACCAAACCTATGCACCTGAGTAAACCAAAGTAAACCAACTGCCCAATTGCTGGAACCACCAACCTTAAACTTTTGTTAAGAATTTTATTGATTAGCAGGGCTTATGTGTAGTTTTCTATACTATATTTAAGCAAACCCAAGAGGATCGGCTCCTCTAGCGGCGGGGATCAACAAAATCCTCATAATTGCGATGGTTGCTTACGTTGTTCCCAAAAGTGCTCCGTGGAAACACAGATGGCAACAAGAGAGCGCTGTAGTAAGTTGGGTTTCAGAGAATAAGGTGAAAAAGCTGTGACTGCCCGTGTTTCTGCTGTCCCCAGTGCTGGTCATCGTCGTTACGATCCGGAGGCGATCGCCCGCTACTACTGGCGACACCCTTGGCAAGTAGTTTGGCGGTTCCTTAACATTTCGGTATCTTTCTTGACATTTTGGCTCCTCCTCCAGTGGGACAAGTGGTTGGGTCAACAGGAGAGTCAGCGTCCCCTGCGAGCGATGCAACTGCGTAAACTCCTGATCCGCTTAGGCCCAACCTTCATCAAAGTTGGTCAAGCCCTCTCCACTCGCCCCGATCTCATTTCCCCCGACTACCTCGAAGAACTCACCCTTCTGCAGGACAAACTGCCCCCCTTTGCCAACGAAATTGCCATTGCCATCATTGAGCGAGATCTGCGCTTAAATATGGGGGATATCTTTGCCGAATTCTCCCCCCAACCGGTGGCCGCCGCCAGTCTTGGCCAAGTCTATAAAGCCAAACTCCACAGTGGTGAAGAAGTCGCCGTTAAGGTGCAGCGCCCCAATCTCCTGCCTGTCATTACGCGCGACCTATTTTTAATCCGCCTCTTGGTGCAGTGGATCCGGCCTTGGCTACCCATTAACCTCTGCCATGATTTGCGGGACATTGTGGATGAATTTGGCCGCAAGCTCTACGAGGAAATTGACTACCTCAACGAAGGGCGAAATGCCGAGAAATTTGCCGCCAACTTCCGCGACGATCCTACAGTCAAGGTCCCGAAAATCTATTGGGAATACACCACTGAGCATGTGCTCACCCTAGAGTGGATCCATGGCATTAAACTCAGCCGTACGGATTGCATGGTGGCGGCGGGTGTCAATCCCGATGAGCTAATCCGTATCGGTGTCATTTCTGGTCTGCGGCAACTTCTAGAATTTGGTTTTTTCCATGCGGATCCGCATCCGGGGAACCTCTTTGCCATGCCCGATGGCCGGATGGCCTACATTGACTTCGGCATGATGGATCAATTGGAGGAGAGCACCAAAGAATCCCTTGTGGATGCCGTCGTTCATTTGGTGAACAAGGACTATCAAGCTTTGGCGGCGGACTTTGTTAAACTGGGCTTCCTCACCCCGGAAACGGATATTACGCCGATTATCCCTGCCTTGGAGACGGTCTTTGAGGAGGTAATTGGCTCCAGTGTGCGGGAATTCAACTTTAAGGTAATCACGGATCGCTTTTCTGAGTTGATGTATGCCTATCCCTTCCGTGTTCCCGCCAAGTTTGCCCTGATCATTCGCTCCCTGGTCACCCAAGAGGGAATTGCCCTGTGCCTTAATCCCAACTTCCGCATTGTGGATGTCAGCTATCCCTATGTGGCACGGCGTCTGCTGCAAGGAGAATCCCCCCAACTGCGGCGACGGCTGCTGGATGTCCTCTTCAAAGATGGTCGTCTTCAGTGGCAACGACTGGAAAACCTGATTGCGATCGCCCGCCAGGATCAGCACTTTAACCTAGCGCCAACGGCTACCTTGGGCTTGCAGTATCTCTTTTCTGAGGAGGGGCAGTACCTGCGGCGGCAAATTGTGCTAGCGTTAACCGAAGATGACCGTCTCCACACCGAAGAGGTGCAACGCCTTTGGAATTTGGTTAAGTCTGATCTGCGTCCGCTCTTCTTTATTGATGTAGCATGGGAAGCTCTTAAGGCGTCTGTCTCCCACACGCTGGGTAAAGAAGAAGAGAGCAATTCCTTGGTAGTAGCCAACTAAAGGTGAAAGGCGGTCGTCAGTTGTCCCTGAGTGTCCAATAAGGATTAGGTATCCCGTGTTTGATCCACCGATTGTCTTGCTGCTGGCGGGTATTTTTATGGGGTTGACCAGTGGTAAAGCCTTTGAAGCCACTCTCAAGCAAAGTGTCCAAGAATGGAACCGCAGTCACTCGACCCGTGTCCTAAGCCAGTTGCGCGGCCCCCAGCTTCAGTTGCCCTACTTGGGGATTTCCATTGGCATCTGGCTATTCCTGATGGCGGGATTGTGGACCTATGGCTTTGGTGCGGGGCTAAGTATGGTCATCGCCTTTGGGCTGACGATCGCCACCGCCCTTTTGGTGTGGTATCAACTGGGGAAAGTGCTGACGATTTTAAGTACGGGTGGCTCCCGTGCCCTTGATCTCGATGCCCTTGAGGCCAAGGAATAGTTCATAGTTCTTTGTAACCCCAAAAGGAGGCGTTGTGGATTTACTGACCCAAGTGGATGAACTGATTGCCAACGCCCCCGATGACCCTGCTACCATGGCAGCGGTTCAGGCGATCGCCCCCCTTCTCTACGAGGAAGCCCAGCGCTATGGTCAAACCGTTTACTACGTCCTGCAAACCCGCGAGGGTCAGTGGCAGGTGATTACCCTTGAGGAACAGCAGCCCCCCCACCGGCAAAAAAATGTTATCCACGCCTACGGCAGCGAGCTGATGGCGCAAGAGGCCTGTGATGACCAAGTTGTCCCAGTGCCAATGCCGATTATTCCCCTGTTATTTCAACTTTTGGCTGCCGACCCAGTGGATAGCCTAATGATCCTTGAAGCGGATGGTGAGCGGGGCTGGGAAGTGGGGCGGGAATGGTTACTGGCTCAAGTCCGCTCAATCCTCAGTGCCCCTCCCGATATCGCCTAGGACAGCAGTTTCTCACCGCGAATCACCAAGTCTAGCAGTTGCATCGGGTGGTAAATGGGAACAGGGCTGCCCTGTTCTTGAAGATACTGCCGCAATTGCAGGATGCAGCCCACATTGGCTGAGACAATCACATCAGGGCGAGTATTCAGCAGGTTGCGCACCTTTTGGCGCCCCAGTTCCGCTGCCACCTCGGGTTGCAGAATGTTGTAAACGCCGGCGCTGCCACAGCAGAGCGCCGCATCCAAGGGTTCGCGCAGTTGCACGTGGGGAATTTGCCGCAGCAGTTGCCGCGGTTCAAGGCGAATTTTTTGGCCGTGGATCATGTGGCAGGCATCTTGATAGACCAAGGCAAGGGGGCGATCGCCCAGCGGATGCAGGGGGGTTACCAAGCCCTGTTTGAGCAAAAAGACCTGTACATCCTCCACCTTTTGTACAAAGTCACGGGCGCGATCGCCATAGTCGGGGTCAGCCGCCAAAAGGTGAAGGTATTGCTTGAGGGTATGGCCACACCCTGAGGCATTGATTAAAATGGCCTCCACATCGGCGGCAGTAAAACAGTCAATCATCTTGCGGGCAAGGCCTTGCGCCTGATCCTCTTCCCCTTGGTGATGGGGCAGGGCACCACAGCACCCCTGTTGGGGCGGCAACACCACCTCAAAACCATTGGCACTGAGAACGGCAATTGTGGCCTCATTCACTTCCGGCAAAAAGAGCCGTTGGACACAGCCGAGGATGACGCCGACCCGTCCGCGTTGTTTGCCCTGGGCAGGCACCACCTCAGGAGAGCGATCGCGAAATGTCTTTGCCGAAAGGGGCGGCAGCAGTTGATACATGGCCGCTAGGGGCTTGGGCAGCAACCGTTTCAGGAGTCCCACTCGCTTTTCTAGGTCTGCCAAGCCCAGTTTTTGATAGAGCCAAAGCGGCCACAGGAGGGCGCGCAGTCGCCGAGGATAGGGGAGCGTTTGGAAAATCAGCCAGCGCAGGAGGCGATCGCCCGGCGGACGTGGATAATGACGCTGCACTTGAACACGGGTGGCAGCAATTAATTTATCGTACTCCACCCCCGACGGACAGGTGGTGACACAGGCAAGACAACCCAAGCAGGAATCAAAGTGCTGTACGACATCTGTTAGTTGCACCCGCCCCTCGTTAATAGCATCCATGAGATAGATGCGGCCACGGGGGGAGTCCATTTCAGTCCCCAATACCCGATAGCTGGGACAGGTGGAGAGGCAAAACCCGCAGTGGACACAGGCATCAATCAGTTGAGGAGCGGGCGGGCGAGCCACAGGATCAGTTGCAGTCATGGGGGCGTATTCAAACCTGCCTAGAGATGGCCAACAAAAACACCAGTGCCAAAGACACCCGTTACATCCAATTGTTGCTTCAGCCTTCGCATTAATTCAAGGGCGTTGCCGCGATAGTCCCAAGGATCCAGTTGCCGCTTGAGACTCAGGGGTGCCGCTAAGACCGTCACATAGCCCCGTGGCAGCCCTTGGCGTAGCCTGAGAATGAGTTGGCAGAGCGCCTCTTCCTCCCCGTGGAGATAAGCATGACCGACCCCTGCGCTCATTTCCGCGCGGCATTCGCAGGCCAACTCCTTTGCCAACTGCCGAAGCTGGGTGAGGGCAGGCAACATCTCCTGTAACGGCACGCCGAGTTTGAGAACCACTTGATCGGGGGTGGGATTGAAGGTAATACCTAGGGGGTCTTGAGGCGCCAGTTGGAGATCATGACTCTGGGCAATGTGACGGAGGCGATCGCCCAACGTGCCCAAGGCAAGAACTTCCCGCAGCGTGTGAAACTCCAACTCCAGTAACAGTGCCCCCGTCGGTTCAAGGCGCAACACACACCGCGCCGGCGCAAGGGAACTACTTAGAATGGTTGCCAACCCCTTGCCTAGGGCAGTCACTTCTCCCCGCAACTGCCAAATTTGCACCGCATCGGGTAGGGGATAGACCCGCAAGGTCACCTCCGTTAGAATGCCCAACGTGCCATAGCTACCGATGAGCAGTTTCATCAGGTCATAGCCGGCAACATTCTTAACCACCCGCCCCCCTGCTTTGACGATTTGGCCATCACTGCGAATGAACTTGACCCCCAAGAGTTGATCGCGCCATGAGCCATACCGCTGCCGCAACGTGCCATTGCTTTGGGTGGCCAAGCAACCGCCCAAGGTGGCCGTCTCCCCAAAAAGCGGATTCGCTGCAATCCACTGCCCTGCCTTGGCCAAGTGGCGCTGAAGGTGTTGAAAGGGAATGCCCACTTGGGTGGTGACGGTCATATCGGCGGCGGCGTGATCAATGAGCCTATGCCATGCCGTTGTCTGTAGAAAAATATCTGCCTTGGGGGTGTTCCCCAGCCAGTTGAGCTTGGTGCCTGCCCCAATGGGCAAAACCCGCCACCCTTCCCGCCGCGCACAGGCAATGAGGGCTGCTCCCGCTTCGGGGGTGGGGGGAGTCACCAGGAGAGCCTGCTCAGGCAGATAGGGACGTAGGTGGGGGGCGCGATCGCCCAATTCAGCAAGGGAGTGAACCGCTGCATCCCCCAAGAGGGCGGTCAACGTTTGTTTCATGGATTGCGGGTGGGCAGCTCAAAGACAAACCCTTCGTAGTATAGAAGTTGACCGTCCTCACTTTTGACCGGGCGGGCGCACTCACAAATGGTCGTGATTGTTTGGTCGGCGCGATACACCTTGGAGACCAAGTTGCGCACAAAGCCGCGGGATTGAATTTGTTGCTGAAATTTTTGCCAACTGCTGTCGTCCACGTAGGGGCGTTTGTTGTGGTGCTCAATATCTGCTAGCCAGTCCTCGGCATCGGCATAACCATAGATGCGTGCCAAGGCATTATTGACTTTGAAGTAAACGCCCTCAGGGGAACTTTGGTAAATCCCGACCACCGCTTCCTCAAACATTTGCCGATACTGTTCTTGCGCTGCTTGCAGTGAGGAGACCAAGTCACGCCGTTCTTCGGCAATCTCCTGCAACTGTTGGTTTTGCTTTTGCAGCAGGGCATTCTTTTGCCGCAGTTTCCGCTGCAGGAGGGCGATTGTTAACTGATTTTTTACCCGCGCCAGCACTTCCGCCTGCTGAAAGGGTTTGGTGATGTAGTCGGCGCCTCCCATCTCGAAGGCCTTGACCTTGTCAGACACATCATCGAGGGCACTAATGAAAATGATGGGGATATGCTTGGTTTTGGGATTTTCCTTGAGGGTTTGACAGACCTCATAGCCGTTCATATCGGGCATCATGATGTCCAGCAGAATGACATCTGGCGGCTCGGCCTCGATGCCCATAAGCGCCATTTGGCCACTGATGGCACCGCGCACATCGTAGCCTTCCAGTTGCAGCAGCGTGGTTAAAACTTCAACATTTTCGGGGGTATCATCGACGATTAAAATGCGACCAGCCCCTGAGTCAAAGAGGTCGGTGGTCATGCACGGGTCTCCCAATGGCGATCGTGTGTCAGCGCCCTGACACTCCCCATCCTATCAAATTTTTTTCTGAGGGCTGGCGATCGCCCGCCCCTTCCAAATTGACCAGATCGCCAATCCATTGTTTCCCGATAGGATGGTGGTGGCTAATAGGAACGATGGCAATCCAATGACAACGAATTGGGAAAATTTTCGCAAAAACCTTGGGGAATGGCATGGCTCGTTTACGGCGGTCAGTCCCACCGGCGAATTGGGGGCATCGGTGCCGTCCATTTTAATCTTGGCCGATACGGCAGACGGACAGCGGGTGCGGTTTGAACTGCGCCGCTTTGGCAATGGCCTTGATCGCCCCCCCACCAGTGAAACGGTACAGGAGTATGCCACCATTGGCCGCCAAAATGTCTTTTTTGCAACGGGCGCCTTTTCTAAGGGATCGTTGCAGGTGGCACCCTTTGCCGAGTTTGGCGCCGAGTACGGCTTTGTTGTGGGCGATCGCCGCCTGCGGTTTGTCCAACTCTTTGACAAGACGCAACACCTCCAATCCATGACCCTGATTCGCGAGTTCCGTGCCGGTAGCAATGCCGTTGAACGTCCTCCCCTCACGGTGGATCAACTTCTAGGGGAATGGCGTGGCACCGCCTACACGGTCTATGCCGACTGGCGATCGCCCACGGAAACTCCGACCTATCTTAAACTTTGGCGGGAGGGCGATCGCCTCTACCAACGGCTGCAAACCCCAGAACAGGAGGTGAAAACAACGGCTGAGATTGCCGGCTCCCGGCTTCTGTTTAGGGATATGGATCCCCCCAAGCAACTGGTGTTGCTCCCCGATGGCACCTCTAGCCTGACGCCTTTGCAAGTGTCCTTTCGCCAGTCCTTCTTTGTGGAGGTGGGCTGGCTGTGGGCAGAAGGACAGCGGCAGCGTCTGATCCGCACCTATGGCGATCGCGGGGAGTGGGTCAGTGCCACACTCGTTGTCGAAGAACGGATCCACTAAGCATCCCCAGCAAGAGGGGAAGGAGCCAATCCCCATAGCGGGTGTAGAGGGTCTGGGTCTGGCGAGGGAAAATCGTTGCCGTATGAATCACAAATCTATTCGGGTCTGAGAGCCAAAGGGTTTCACCGCTGGGCGCAATCACCGCAGACAGGCCGGTATTGGTGGCCCGCACCAGCCAGCGATCGCCCTCAACGGCACGCAACACATCATGGCCGTGGTGCTGGGTCATCAGTTGGCGACCATAGGGATCGTTGTTGGCAACACTGAGGATAAACTGCCCCCCCTGAACCAGTTGCCGGCGACTGCGGTGGGAAAAGGCCGATTCAAAGCAAATGAGGACAACAGCCTTGCCCCAAGGGGTGGTAAATACCTGCTCAGGGTTCCCCGGCAGGAGGCGCGATCGCAGGGTGGATAGCCGCTGCACCACCCCCGCCAGCCCCTCGGGAATGTATTCCCCCAGCAGGACAAGGTTAACTTTGCTGTAGCGACTGTAAATCTCACCGTTGCCAGCGAGGGTTAAAAGCACCTGATGATGTCCCCCCGCCGTCTCCATAAACGTCCCTAACCAGAGGGGCACCCCCGCCTCGCCCACGGCTTTGGTAATGGGATTCATTTGCTGCGGTTGCCAGAGAAGCGGCAGGGCCCCCTCCGGGGTCAAGACGGCATCCACTCCCAAAGTTACCAGTTGGCGATAGCCACGGGAATAGTCCTGCCAAGCGCGGCGGATACCCTCTGGGGTCAGCTTTTGCCGTGTCGGGATGTTGCCCTGAATCAAGCCCACCCGCAGGGGTTTCCCTTGATCCGCCGGGACACCGGCGCCTAAAACCCCATTGAGGGCGATCGCCCCCGCAAGGAAAATGGTCAGCCAAGCGCTTGCCCCTTTTTGTTGCCGCAGGCTGAGGGTAATCAAGCCGTTCACCGTCATCACCACCGCTGTAATCGTAGTCGGCCCTGCCAGGCGAGCCAGTTGCACCATGCCCCTTGGGCTTTGGCTCAGGGATAAACTAATCCACCACAGGGGCGAGTAGCTCCAGAGGGCTTCAAGGGCACACCAAAGGGCCACCCCCCACAGCAGTTGCCAAGGGGCGGATTGCCGCACCCCATAGCGGCTCATCCCCAATGCCCAAAGACCGCTGAGAACGGCTCCCCACACGCTCAAGAACAGCCAAATTCCCCGTGAGATGAGCCAACTGGGCACCGGCGCAATGCCGATCCACGTCAGGGGATGCAGATCCCACACCCAGACCAAGCTACTGCCGTAGAACCCCAATCCCCAACACAGCCCTGCCATCCCTGCCCGCAGCGGCCCTAAAACCTGACACTGCCACCACAGGGGCACAATTCCTATGAAGGCCAAGAACCACCCCCCCACGGGCGGTAGCGCCAACTGCATTCCCCAACCTGCAACCCCCAAACCAATGAACGGCAGCCACCTAGGCAATACTTTGGCGCTTGCGCTGCTCTTTGGGGGAAGGAGCCACATGCCAGTGTCCTGCTTTAATCAGTTCCCGTTCCAGTAAAGCAAAAAAGCGCTGGCGATCGCTGCCCCGCACAACGGCCAAATTGTGGGCTTCCGCCAAGGCCACCGGGTAACCCCGCCCTTTTTCAATTTGGGCTGCCGTCAGCGAGACCGCCTGCTGCCATAGCTCGGCATCGCCAGCGACCCATTCAGGAACCTCCAAGCGCACCACTTCCGAACCCCCGTGGAGATAGGCCACGTAGATACGATGTTCGCCGTAGTGCTCTAGAATCCGACTGCGGCTGCGCCAGAGGGGACTATACTGTTGCGGTGCCAAGTACCCCTGCCAAAGGAGCACATCCCGCAGGGGATCAAAGACCTGACAAGGGGGGCGATCGCGGGTCGCCGCGAGGCCGGGCTGATTTGTCTGACCACAGTGGAGGGCACAGTTGGGTTCCCTATAGGGACAAACCCCCAGGCGCAGAAAATTCACCGTTTCATGACTGCGGGAGGCACTGACATAGCCTACCAGGGGAATTCTTTTAGCCCGCAATTGATGCCAAGCGGCCAGAATAGGGGTCAACAATTCCTCGCGCACCGCCGCTGGCAGGGGTTCCCACGCCCAGAAAATGAGTGAGCCATCCAACAGGGCCACAGCGGGGAGTTGCGGGTTTTGAGTTTGAACGAGTTCAACCAAGGCAAGAATTTCCGCTTGGGTGCGACGGTAGCGCAGCCAGTCTTCGATGGGGAGTCCCCAACCCCGCGATCGCTCCAATTCCTCGGGGTCGTAAACCAACTGCGGCAGACTATCTAAATGAGGGCGTTGCCCTTGACCGTAGGCGATCGCTACCCGTCCCACATTAATCAAATAGCAGTAGGCAATTTCGTGGTGACTGGGGGCAATTTGCGAGCCGTCGGTGGCCAAAATCATGTGTTCCTTGGGGGCAGGGGGCACCGTGCGCCTTAGCGTCAGCGATTCAACCGGTTCGGCAGCATTGAAGGGAAAGGACTCGCCCCACGCTTGAAGGGCTTGGCGATAGTGTTCTACGTTCTCTGCCATTGCCGTGAGGACTTCGAGGGCACGGGCTTGTTTCTGTTGACCGGCGATCGCCCCTTGGCGGATCCTCTGCCCCACCGCCTCCATCTGAGCGGCCACCTTCACAAAGTCCAGCATGTGTTTGTCTCTGGGTTAGAGTTTGGGAATGAAGCGCAGGTTTGGCCTAAACCTTTTACCGCCAGCTTCAGCCACAACCACTCCTGCTGTGTCTTACCCGCATCCCTAAACACCAACAGGTGGGATTTGCTGTAGCCCGTCAGTTGGCAATTGATCTTCAACCGAATTGAGCGAGTGGGAATTTCTAGCATGATGCACCGGAATGCAATGAAGCCGCACTTTTGGGCAATAGACACTACCTAGAAAAAATGACCGTTAATCTCAAAGGACGGTGTGACGCGATCGACTGTATCCCAGCCCCGTTCTTTAATAAACAGGAACTTAAAATCAAATGTCCGGCGATACTTTTGGGCACGTTGGCGATGGATTGGCATAATCAGGGTTCAGATCAGCGGGAAAGTTAGGATCAAACAGTTGCTCGGAGGTATAAGGGCAATCCTTGGGCAAGTCTGAATAATCTAAAGGGGTTTCCTTCACTACCAAATCTAGTCCGGCTTCATAGGCATCAGCGATCGCCTCCGGTAGATAGGACTTGAGACTGGGGTTCTGGGCAATGAGTTTTTGTGCTGCTCGTCGTTGCTCACGAATTGTTGCTCGCCAGCTTTTGGTGCGTTTGTCAGGTTGGTAATCCCATTTTAGCAAATGGCCAATTAAAACTCCTAAACGATTTTCTAGCTCTCGCCGCTCCTGCTTACCCAACGACTCAATTTCCTCCACTAGATTAGGAATATCCAAATGCTTAAAATCTCCCTCCCTGAGCAACCTTGACTGCTCTAATGTCCAAGCATAAAAATCAGTTTCATATAATGAATTCATAACCCACCTCTCAAGATGCTAACAAATTCTGTTCACATTGTTCAAAAATAATGTTCAAAATGCCTAGAACTTGAGGCAAATTTCCGATCGCATATAGCTCAGAGCCATACACTAATCCATCCGGAGTTAGCTTGTAGAACCGCCACCCCTCTCCATTGGTGACAATGCCGTAAATGTCCAAATTTTGACCTAGTAGTTGATATTGACAGGCTTTCATAGCAGGTAAGCATTGGGCTAATCCCTGTTCAAAATCATCTTTCTTCGCTTCGACAATGCAAAGTAATGGTGCTTCGAGATAAGCACGTCTTTTGGCCAGAAGATAGTCCAAATGGCCGGTTGTTCGTTCATCGGAAAGTGGGGCTGCTTTCCAAATTTTTAACTGCTTAAAGTGCCGTACTGACTCCTGACAAATAGCATCAATCAAGAGTTTTTTAGACTCTTCACTACTTTGTAGATCAAACACTTCAGAAATCTGCCTAAGGTTTTCTTGAAAAAATTCACTAGAAGCGATCGGCTCCACAGAAAACTTCCAAGGTATAATTTCTTCAATACCTAAGTACTTAAATGCTTCCGCATAGGTAAAACTTGAAAAGTTCTTTTTCTTAACTCGCGTGGCCATCGTGCTTTAATCCTTTTGCTATTTACCTGCAAAAATTCCCATCGAACAAATAATCTGCGCTCCATGTCGCTGTTCCTCTGGGTTAATCACACATAGGGCATCGTGCTCTCGCAAGAAGGTCACCAGTTTTGCCAACTGCTCATCACTGATGCCTGCTTTGAGTTCTCGACTTAGACGGGCGATCGCCTCCTTCTTCAAGGGGTATTGGTTAATCTCCTCAATTGCCCTTTCCAAAGCTTCCTCCTCTGTGCCCCTTGCCAGTAAGTTTAATAAAACTACGGGTTCGTCGCACCATGTAGCGACTCATCAACTGTCGCCAATCCTCTGGTTCTCGACTTTGTTCAAAGGCCAAGAGCGATCGCACCGGAATGCTATACCTGCGGCGAAACTCCATCTCCCCGCCAATACTGCGAATATACGCTTCTGGTTTAATTCCTAAATCGGCATCTGGACTCAAAAACAACTCCAACTGCGCCGATAAGTCCAGATAGCTCTTGTTATAAGGAGTTGCGGTCAACAAAATACACCGACTGCCACTTTGTTCAATGTAATTCTTGATGGCTTTATAGCGCTTACCCTCTTTGTTGCGCAGGTTGTGACTTTCGTCAATCAGCACCAATCGAAACCGTGCAGGTACATTGGGCAACTCCTGAATCACTTGGCTAATCGGTACCACTTTGCCCCGCAAGCCATAGCGCTCGATGTACTCCTGCCATATTGTTTGTAGGTTCTTCGGGCAAATGATCAGCGTACTGGTGCTGTACTTTTCCTCACAAAGATAGGCGATCGCCGTTCCGACTAAAGTTTTGCCCAACCCCACCACATCACCGATAATGACACCGTTACGCTTACCGAGATGGTGTGCCGCAATTCGCACTGCCGCCTCCTGAAAAGGCAAGAGCCCAAAATGGCTAGGCGCACGATATTGGCTTAACCCCTCCCGTGCTTCTTGAGACAGATGATAGGCCATTTTTAAGTAGATAAGGTAGGGTTTGAGCGGTTTCCCTGCCCAACTTTCCTCAATAATTTCCGCTAATTGCTCTGTAACATCCAGACAAAGGCGATCGTTCCAGCGATCTTCAAACCACTCCTCTAACTTCTGGGTGTCATCCGAATCTACCACTTCCACATTGAGTTCCCCCTGAGAGCTTAATCCCGCTAGAGTCAGGTTGCTACTCCCCACATAACTAATGATGGGCGTGGCGCGATCGTCGCGATAAATCAAATACAACTTGGCATGGAGGGGATGACGTAAAAACAGCTTGACCTGAAGCTTTTGAGTCTGGAGTTGCGATTTCAACCGCTGCAAACCCTCCTCATCATCAGCACTGGGCGCACCATAGGTCAGCTGCTCACAAAACTCCTGTGCCATCAAAGCTTGTAACCGAACCGCCTGCCCCTGATCCATCCGCTCTGGCTCAACCCCGATCGCTAACGCTTGCCGTAATTCCTCCTTCGGCAAACGAGACATGCCCACCAGCAGCCGACAACACTTCCCCTCACCCCCCTCAAACCGCTCAATATCGGCATCAAGCCATCCCCGCAAGTTGAAATAGCCCACACAAAAATCAGTGCGGTAAGCCTGCTTCAAGTAGTGCTGTAACTCAGGCAGGATGGGGCGCTCGATATTGTCGTAAATTCTAGACGTGGATTTTGTACAAAATATCCAAAAGAGGATTATAGATTGACATAAGCAATTATAATGGACAGCAAAAATGCTAAATTTTGCAACAAAATTTAATATCCTAGGAGAGCAGTAGCTTCGGCTGCCCATCAAAGTGGCAATGGAGACTCAAACGCCGGCAACCGAGCTTTAGTTGGCGATAAAACAAAGCTTGCACCCCGTTTTTAGAGAACAACCGGCGGGGATGGAAGAGTCGCAAGGGTTGAGAATGGGCTTGACAATCGTGGCGAAGGATGCCACACTATTGGTCACCATTTCTGAATTCATGCTCTAACCGGCGGAATTTCTCGCAACTTCAAGGCCGAGCGCGGGTATTCTTAGAGAAGGCAGGGATGTTTGGGCAAGAGCAAGACTTCCTTATCTAAAGGAAAGCGCGTATAGGAATCTTGGGCACAAGCTCCGCAACCCCTTCAAGCCTACACCTTTATGCTGCCGGGTAAGGGTGTGCGTGTTCTTAACGTTCAAATCTTATCGGTGGTAACCATCATGAGAATTGGGGAACTGTTGGTGAAAGCCTCGCTGGTTTATCCGAGTCAGCTGCAGGTGGCTTTAAGAGAGAAAGACTTTTACACTCACCTGCGCTTAGGAGAAATTTTGGTTCTCCACGGCTGGCTCCAACAGCAAACCGTTGATTTTTTCGTGGAAGAGTGGCCGCAATTGATCCAAAGTAGGGCAAGACACCCCATTGGCTTTTATCTCAAGGAGGCAGCCTTATTAACCGAGGAGCAAATTCAGAAAATTTTGAAGGAACAGTGGCAGACCGGCTATCGGTTT
>NZ_JBKBHV010000021.1:0-44198 GCF_046299635.1 Thermosynechococcus sp.
GAGCGGCATTGGCATGGTAGTCCTTTGAGACACTTGACGCGCTGCGGCAGAAGCTACAAGATGTATTGTCACAGATGGCGGCGCAGGTCATTCAGTCTCTGACGGCTTGGTCGTTCATTACTCAGCCTCATATTAGGACTATCTTCAAATTGAATTGGTATTAGTTGTGCTTCTGAGAAGTCCCTAAATGGCTAGCGATCGCTCCTAGTCCTTGTGCTTCCTAGGTTTTGCCTTGCCTCGCTAAAATGCCCCGCAATCTATGGGAGGGATTACAGAAAATTGAGAGGATCAACATCAATGCTTAGATAAGTGGAGCGGGGACATTGCTCTTTGAGTTGAACCAAGGCTTTGCTGAGTTCTGCAACGTCGTTTTCCACATTGCCCTTGAGTATAATTTGCCAACGGTAACGGTCGGCGATTTTATGAATGACCGCTTCTATAGGACCTAACACTTCCCATCGCCCTTCCCCAACGGGAGCAAGGGTTCGTAAACGGTCGGCAATGGCCATCGCCGTAGCTGCAAGACTGTCGGCATCGGGATCACTCAAGCGCAAAAGGATCAACCGACCATAGGGGGGATACCCCAGTAACTGCCGCTGCTGCTGTTCCGTTGCGGCAAACCCCTCCCAGTCATAGCGTTTAACCGCTTGAATCACCGAATGTTCGGGCACATAGGTTTGCAGGATTACCCGCCCAGGCGCTTCTCCTCGGCCACAACGTCCTGCCACTTGGGTGAGTAATTGAAAGGCGCGCTCCCCCGCGTGATACTGGGGCAGGTGCAGCAAACTATCTGCGGCTAAAATCCCGACTAAAGCCACTTCGGGAATATCAATCCCTTTGGTGAGCATTTGCGTTCCCACCATCACATCCGCCTCACCGGCCACGAATTGCTTCAGGAGTTGCCGATGTCCCTCTTTACCACGGGTGGTATCACTGTCAAAGCGCAACACCCGCAACTGCGGAAAACGGCGGTTCAGTTCGGCCACCACTCGCTGGGTACCCCCCCCAAAGGGTTTCAAGTAGGGAGAATCACACTTAGGGCATCGCTCTGGAAAAGCCTGCTGATATCCGCAGTAGTGACAGCGCAGGACATTTGTGGTCTGCTGTTCGTCAAATAGGTGGACGGTCAAAGAAACACTGCAATGGGGACAATAGAGCGCCGTCCCGCAACTGCGGCAGGCCACAAAGGTGTTATGACCGCGCCGTGGCACAAATAAAATGGCTTGCTGCCCCTTCAAATCCGCCAATGCCTCCTGTAAGAACCGACTCAACATGGAACGGTTCCCGCGACGAAATTCTTCGCGCATGTCCACAACGGTAATGGGTGGCAAGGGGGCACCATGAATCCGTTGCGGCAACGGCAGATAGCGAATGTTGCCGGCTTTGCCGAAGGTACGTTGCCAAATGTCCAAGGAAGGCGTCGCCGTTCCCAAGACTAAGGGACAGAACTGCTGGTGCGATCGCCATTCCGCAAGGGTACGCGCATCGTAGCAAGGCTGCGGCGAATCCTGTTTGTAGCTACTGTCGTGCGCTTCGTCTAGAATAATTAACCCCAACCCCACTAAGGGCAGCAGAATTGCGGAACGGGTTCCAATCACCACCCGTGGCTCCGGCTGGAGGGTGAGCCGCCATGTATCGTAGCGTTCGCCGTCACTGAGGCCGCTGTGATAGACCAGCAGGCGATCGCCAAAGCGCGCCCGTACCCGATCCGTCAATTGGGGGGTCAGGGCAATCTCCGGCACCAGCAATAACGCCGATCGCCCCCGCTCTAAACACCGCGCAATCGCCTGAAGATAGACTTCCGTTTTACCGGAGCCGGTCACCCCATGCAGCAAAAAAGTCTGTGCCCTCTCAAACTGCTCTGAAATCGCGCCGAGCGCCGCCGTCTGAGCTGGGGTTAAGGTCTTGGGAGCATCTGCAGCCACCTCTACCCCTTGCGCTAAGCGGTAGGACGGCTGTGCCACAATGGCAAGGTATCCTTTCTCGGCTAAACGACGCAGCGTTGAGGCACCGCTGCCCGTGGCTTTAAGCACCTCCTGTAGCCAACAATCGCGATCCTGTTGCCGTAAATAATGCAGGATTTGCCGCTGCCGCTGCGTTAAGCCTTCCCCTTCACTCCGCAGGAGAACGACCGCCTGCTGCTGTTTGACCTGTTGACGGGTAGGCGCCGCCAGATAGGTTTCCACCACACCTAGGCGTTCCAGCTCCCGAAGAGCACGCCCGAGGTTGGCAAATCGTTGCTGAAGATAGCGCACACTGTAGTCCCCCCTGCCCTTGCTCTGGAGAAAGCGCAGCAGATGTTGCCCTTGTTCTGAAAGGGGGGGAAGTCCTTGGTGTGGCCGTAGGCGCACCCGCCGTTGCGATCGCCCCAAGACACCGGGTGGCAGGGCGGTGCGAACCACTTGGATCAACGGCGTGCAGTAGTAGGTGGCCATCTGCTCAAGAAGTGCCCAATACGCCTTAGGGAACAACTGTTGGTCAACAATTTCGAGGAGCGATCGCACCTGCTCCGGCGCAACGGTCGGTGGCCGCTCTTCTTGAACCGCCAGCACAATTCCCCGCACCACCTGGGCACCAAAGGGCACCTCCACCACGTCCCCCCCCTGCACCGCCCAATTGTCGGGAATGCGGTAGGTGTAGGCGTCAGCGGCTCCCACGCAGTCCACCAACACGCTGGCATAGGTCGGCGATTGTGCCACCACAGATGTAGAACCCCCATGGCTCATAGGAGAAGAACGAATGAATCGAAGGGTCTGGACAACCTTACTACTTCTGCCGCTCCTTGCCCAACACCCCACTTTACCCCAACCCAACCGCAACGGAGACTACCCCTTACGCACCGGGCATCGCACTTGGGTGGTGGTGGATCCAGATGTCAAAGGCCTCAACTGTCGTTGGTTCCCCCAAGCCCCAAAGGCGTGGTATAGTCCTATGGCTCACTGGCCGCCGACAGACATTCGGCACTGGCCGGTGGTGCGTCGTTTTCCGCGCGGCACGGTGTTGAGGGCAAATCTTGCCCCGGCAGGCTTTGCCATGATCCCGGATAATCGTGGTTTGCCTTGGCTAAAGGTGGCTCTTGGAAAGGACGAGCAGATTTGCTTGGTGCGAGCCAACCGCCGCTTTATTCGTCCCCGCTAGCAGTTGCGTGCCTAGGCCGTTATCTTGCCGGAGCAACATGGGAAATAGAGGAAATGCCTCCCCACTCCCTTTTTTCTCAATGAGTGATCTCTACGAAGCAGAGACACTTGCGATCGCCCGTCAACTGTGGACTGCTAGCCATGAATCCCGCAACTTTTTCAGTCAACTGCGGGAGCACATACGCATCGAAGATGAACGCCTGCGGGTACAGCTCTTTCGCCTCATTGACTGCCTGCTCAGTCTGCGCCGTAAAACCGAGGTAGCCCGCCACCTTCAAGAATACCTCCGTGACCCCGCTGTAGAACTGCCGGAAGGGTTGACTAACAGCTAAAAAAGCTCCTGAATTTTGCCCCACCAGATTCCCTGCCGGCGCCAGCGGCGGCGACCCCGTTCATGACCGCCGTTCAAGCCCTTGCCCACAAATAGATTGCCGGTGAAACCGCCGAGCAGCTGCCGAAAACCGTTGGCCGTTTGCGCAAGCAGGGCATGCTGGTAACAATGGATATCCTCTTCTCAAGCGGCAAAATGAAAGGGTGTGTCCCCAACCCTGCGGCGGTGGGAGGCTCCATCTGTTAAAATTTGCTCAGTACCCCAAGCTCTGGGGGTCTTGAAGCCTATAGAGAAATAATCCCCCTTGAGAGCGTCGCTCTTGAGACTTCGATGAAGCAGGAAATAAGCAGCAAATCTAAACAATGGAATGGAGTCTATTTGACTTGACCGTATAGATTTGCCGTGGACAACCTCTACATTAACCGTGGCATTACGGGAGCGATCGTGGATCGGCGGCTCTTTGGGAGCTTTAAGCTGTCGGGGATTGGCTCTAAAGCCGGTGGACGCTTACCTGCTGCAATTCCTCGAACCCCGGGTGGTGACCGAGAATGGGCAACGTCAAGGCTTTGCCCCCATTGCCGGCGTGGATGAGGAATGCTGATGGACAATCCGCTATTTGCTGCCATTCAGGAACGGATCCAAGCCGCCGGTGCCATTTCCTTCTGTGAGTTTATGGCCTTGGCGCTGTACGCCCCACAGTGGGGCTACTACAACCGTCCCCAGATCCAGATTGGGCGGCGGGGTGACTTCCTTACTTCCAGTAGTCTGACAAGGGATTTTGCCGAGCTGCTCACCGATGCCTTTGTGCAGATGTGGCATGCTTTGGATTGCCCCCAACGGTTCACGCTACTGGAGATGGGCGCCGGCGAAGGGGAGTTTGCCGATGGGGTCTTGGGCTATAGCCAAGTCACCTATCCCGACTTCTTTGCTGCCTTGGAGTACCGAATTCAGGAGCAGTCCCCCAGTTTGCGGGAACGCCAACAGCAACGCTTGGCACGGTGGGGCGATCGCCTGCGCTGGCAAGGCTCTGAGACTGCTGCTGAACCGATCAGCGGCTGCATCTTCAGCAACGAAGTGGTGGATGCCTTTCCCGTCCATCGGCTGCAATGGCAGGGGGGCAATTGGCAGGAAATCTATGTGACCCTTGATAGCCAAGGGGCATTTCAAGAGGTTTTGTCTCCCCTCAAGGACAATCGCATCCATGAGTACTTTGCCACGGTGGGCATTGATCCGTCGCAACAGGGCTATGGGGAAGGCTACCGCACGGAGGTGAATTTGCACCTGATCCCGTGGTTAAGAGATCTGAGTCAGCGTCTCGAGCGGGGCTTTGTCCTCACTATTGACTATGGGTATCCCGCTCGGCAGTACTATCATCCCGCCCGCTGTGAGGGCACCTTGCAGTGCTACTACCGCCACCGCTGCCACGCCAATCCCTATCGCTTTGTGGGGGAGCAGGATATTACCGCCCATGTGGATATAACGGCGCTGATCCGCTACGGTGAGCAATTCGGTCTGGAAACCCTCTATGTCACCCGTCAGAGTTTGTTTCTCATGGCCTTGGGTTTGGGCGATCGCCTCCTTGCCCAACAACAGCGGAACGGCAATCTCCGCCAAGCCTTAAACCGCCATCAATCGCTCCACCAACTCATTGACCCCCTTGGGCTGGGGGGCTTTTACGTGGTTCTCCAAGGGAAGCAGGCCACCCTAGAGCTGCCGCAGTTAAGAGAAGCGGATCAGGGGTTGGGTTAACGACTGAGAGCCACATCCCGTTGGGAAACCGGCAAAAGTGACCGATAGTACTCCTCTAGTTGCTGGGTGGCCGCTGCCCAGCTCCAGCGTTCCGCTTCTTGACGGGCATGGTGGCGAATAGTCTCGCGATCGCCCGGTGAATCAAAAAGACGCTGACAAGCCCTAATTGCCCCTTGGGGATCCGCCGGATCAAACAAAAACCCATTTACCCCATCGGTCACAATATCGGGAATGCCGCCACTATTGGCAGCCACTACGGGGCAGCCCGCCGCCATCGCCTCCAAAAGAACCAAACCAAGGGTTTCCGTGCGCGAGGGAAAGACAAAGACATCCGCTGAAGCGAAGGCAGCCGCTAGGCGTTCCCCCCGCAGATAGCCGACAAAATGGGTAGGGGTGCCGGCAAAGTGTTTTTCCAGCGCTTCGCGGTGGGGGCCATTGCCCACCAGTGCCAGTCGTGCCTGTGGTATCTGCTCTAGAATAGGCTTGATTTGCTCAATTTCCTTTTCAGCGGAGAGGCGACCGACATAAAGTAGCAGGGGCGCTTCCGGATGCCCTTGACTGAGAAAGTAGCGCATTTCTCGACTTTGGTACTGCGGATGAAACAACTCCACGTCCACCCCCCGCTGCCAGAGCTCGAGATGGCAAATGCCATGCGCCTTGAGTTCTGCCACCATTGCCGTCGAAGTACACAAATTCAAGTGGGCGCGGTTATGCCCCCAGCGCAGCAGCGACCAGAGCACCCCCTCTAGGAACCCTAGGCCATAGTACTTCAGATATTGCGGCAGGTGGGTGTGGTAAGAGGCCACCAAGGGCAAGCGGAATTTCTCTGCATAGTACAGACCTGCTAACCCCAAGACTGCCGGGTTCGCCACATGGATCAGATCGGGTTCAAAAGCAGCCAAAGCTTGACCAATGGCGGGTCGCGGCAGCGCTAATTTGAGTTCAGGATACAATGGGAGGGGAAAACCGGAAACGCCATAGATCTGCGCGCCTTCGTAATGATCTAGCCCACCCTCGGGAGCCACTACCAACACCTGATGGCCATTCCGTTGCAGATGTCGGACGGTTTGACACAGACGGGTAACGATGCCATCAATTTTGGGCAAAAATGTCTCAGTAAATAGCGCGATCCGCATTTCGCTAACCTGAATGGGAGAGGGATTTTTCCCATTCTCGAATCAGGGGGGTCTTGACGCAACCCATTGGAGTGAAAAAGTTTCTTGCACAAGGAGGGGTGAATTATGCCAAAAACAGAATTGTTGATGGCGATCGCTGGCCTGAATCGAGGCATTTTAGCCACACCGCGCGATCGCCAACAGGTGGCCGCCCTTGCCGCCTCCCTTGAAGCCGTGAATCCCACCCCAGATCCCCTCAATGCCCCTGAAAAACTGGCCGGGGATTGGCGACTAATCTACACCAGCAGTCAGGCCCTTCTTGCCTTAGATCGCTCTCCCGTCGTAAAGCTGGGGCAAATTTATCAGTGCATTCGTCCGCAACAGCAGCGCATCTACAATATTGCTGAACTCTATGGTCTGCCCTTCCTTGAGGGAATTATCAGCGTGTTGGCGCGGTTTGAACCCCTAACCCAGCAGCGGGTACAGGTGTACTTTGAACGCTCCATTGTCGGCCTGCGCCAGTGGCTCAACTACTACTCACCCGCCCAATTCATTCCTCAACTCCACAGCCGTCAGCCGCTGCTTGCCCTAGATGTGCCCCTCAACAGCAATGATCAACAGGGCTGGCTGGACATTACCTACCTCGATGAGGATTTGCGAATTGCCCGAGGCAATGAAGGTAGCCTCTTCGTGTTGACCCGTGTTTAGCCCCGATTCCCTGTACCCTTAAACTAAGGAAGAGTGGCATCATTCTCACACCCGCTGCAATGGAAACACAGCCCCCCAAGCAACTTAGTTTTCCATGGAATCCGATAATTTCTGAGCCTGCGGCGGAAAGCTCACTAGTAACTGATGCAGAGGGTGAGAACAGCCAACGGCGCATTCAGCATTTAGAGCAAGCCATTGATCAGTGCCAGCACTATATCAATGAACTAAAGCAACAACTGCGCAATCAGGCCTTTCTTGAGGATTTACTGGCGCGTACTGAGGAGATGGCTCAGATTCAGCAGCAGGCGATCGTGGCTCTCCAAGAACAATTGCGCTCCCAAGCCACCTGTGCCCACGAGTTGGCCGAAATGAGCCACCATCGTCAATCCTTGGAAACGATTCTTCAGCAATCGCAAACGGAAATTGAGCACCTCCATCAGGAGGTGGATCGGCTACTAAAAGCGCAAGATGGCCTCGAAGCCAAATTGGTGAATAGCCATCGCCTCCTGCGACAACGGGAACAGGAATGCCAACTCTTGGAATCCCAACTGCGACAAATCCAAGAAGAAAAAAGTCTGCTGCAAACCCGCCTTGAACAAGCCCGCTTCGAGTTGAGCGATCGCCAGATGCAAATAGACGATCTCAACCGTCGCCTCACCCAAGCCAATCATTTAATTGAAACCCAAGAACGGATCATTAGTGCGCTGCAACAGGCTCAAGGATCAGAAGCCAGTAAAAACAACGTCATTCAAGGACTCAGTAAAACCCTGCTCAAAACTCAAACCAAGTTACAGCAATTAGAACGGGACTATCAGCAGCAGCGGCTGCAATACATGACTACCCAGCACTACAATCAAGAACTAGAGGCGCGCACCAGCCAACAACAGGAACGCCTACACCACCTAGAAGCCCAAATTGCCGAACTGCAAGAACAAATTCTCCATCAAGCACAACAGGCACGGGAGCAGGAAACTGCTGTCCAGCATTGGAAAGATCGCTATACTGAGGCCGAGCGATCGCTAGCGCAGTTACAACGAGTTATCGCCCAAATGGCCACGGGTGGCTGCATTTCCCTTAGCGAGATCCCATCATAGAGAGGATGTCTTTACAAATCTAAATTTTGTATAATAAGCCATAGTCATTACGAGTTTGTTTATGCTTAAATTCATTGGTTGGGCAGGGAGTCTGCGGGATGGCTCCTATTCCCAAAGTGCATTAGAGGTTGCCATTGCCAAAGCAGCCGCCCAAGGTGTCAGCGTGGAACGCCTTGATTTACGGCAGATGACGCTCCCCTTTTGTACCGGTGCGGAAAGCTACCCCGACTATCCCGATGTGGCCACGTTTCAAGCCAAAGTCAAGGAAGCCGACGGCATCCTGCTGGTAACCCCGGAGTACCACGGCAGCGTTAGCGGTGTGCTAAAGAACTCCCTTGATCTCCTCAGCTTTGAACATCTCAGCGGCAAAGTAGTCGCCATCATGAGTGTCCTTGGTGGCCAAACCAACAGCAATGCCCTCAATGATCTACGGGTGATTCTGCGCTGGGTACATGCCTGGGTGATTCCCGAACAGGTGGCCATTGGTCAAGCATGGCAAGCCTTCACACCAGAGGGGCAATTGAGCGATCCCAAGCTCGATGAGCGAGTGGACAAAATGATTGCCCGTTGGATTCAAACGACTCGTCAACTGCGAGAAGCGAGTACTTAATCTACGCTCTCTTGCAGCCACTGCGCTACTTGCTTGGCATGGTAGGTGAGAATGACATCGGCACCTGCCCGCTTGAAGCCAAGGAGGGTTTCTAGCACCACTTTTTTCTCATCAATCCAACCATTGCGGGCAGCTGCTTTCACCATTGCATACTCCCCAGAAACATTGTAGGCCGCCACCGGCACATCGCTCACCTGCTTTAATTGAGCAATCACATCCATGTAGGCAAGCGCTGGCTTGACCATCACGATATCGGCTCCCTCCTCGATATCCAAGCTGACCTCCCGCACCGCTTCACGGATATTGGCAGGATCCATTTGGTAGGTTTTTTTGTCGCCAAACTTCGGTGCTGAATCCAAGGCATCGCGAAAGGGGCCATAGTAGGCGGAGGCGTATTTAGCGGAGTAGGCGAGAATCCCCACGTGGGTATAGCCGGCGGCATCCAGACCGACCCGAATGGCACCGACCCGGCCGTCCATCATATCCGACGGAGCCACAAAATCGGCACCGGCAGCGGCTTGACTCACCGCCTGTTTGACGAGGACTTCGACGGTTTCGTCATTGAGAATTTCGCCATCTTTAACAATGCCGTCATGGCCTTCACTGCTGTAGGGATCAAGGGCAACATCAGTAAAGATCAGCAGGTCGGGTAAGACGGCCTTAATTGCCCGTAGCGATCGCTGGACAAGGCCATCGGGATTGTAGCTTTCGGTACCGGCATTGTCCTTGAGGTGCTCTGGAATCAAGGGAAACAGGGCGATCGCCCCAATGCCCAAGGCATAGACCTCCTTCAATTCCAAAATCAGGCGATCCAGTGTATAGCGATAGCAGTCGGGCATCGAGGGGACTTCCTGCACCTGATCTTCCCCCTCCATCACAAAGACCGGATAGATCAAATCTGCCGTGGTCAGGGTATGCTCGCGCACCAAGCGACGAATTTGAGCGGTGCGGCGTAAACGGCGAGGCCGATGGGTTAGCTCCATACTTCGACAATCAAAAACTCACTAATGTCCGATTTCAAAGGGCTGTGCATCAGCACGGACAACCTTTGGATTATTTCCGCATTATCTCATCTTGAGGAGTTAAGACGGGGGGAGGGGCAGGATGCTTACAAACGTTTACGAAGCTATTTAATTGCCTAGTGAATTGCGCAAGCAGCTTGAAGATAGGGCAACGCCAGATAGAAGCTGGTAACAGTTTTGGCATCTTTCACTTGGCCGCTATGAATTGCGGCTGCCAATTCGGGGAGGGAAAATTGCACAATTTCAATGTGCTCATCAGCGTCTTGGGGCGGAGGGGCGTCTAATTTCTGCAGTTCGGTGGCCAAATAGGCATAGATCACTTCGTCGGAATAGCCGGGGGCAATGTAGAACTCCCCCAGTTTTTGCCAGTGGTGGGCGCGGTAGCCCGTTTCCTCTTCAATCTCCCGCTCAATTGTGGCAAAGGGGTTTTCGTAATCCTCAACGGTGCCCGCCGGAAACTCTAGCAGGTATTCCTCGGTGGCAAAGCGGTATTGTTTGACGAGAATCAGGTTGCCCTCTGGGGTCACAGGGACAGCCAAAGCCCCTCCCGGATGACGCACGGTTCCCAACACCGATACAGAACCATGGGGCAGGCGGTATTGATTGACCTCAAAAAAGAACTTGCGACTGCGGCAAAAGCAGTGGCGCTCGAGAACTTCGGGGGGAATTTTAGTCATGGGGGCTAAACAAGGGTGCGATCGGTGAGGATTTCGTAGCCCGTTTTGGTGACCAAGACCGTGTGCTCAAATTGGGCTGAGAGGGAATTGTCCACCGTAACCGCCGTCCAGCGATCGCGCAAAATGCGCACCTGTTTTGACCCCGCATTCACAATCGGTTCAATGGCCAAGGTCATCCCTGCCCGCAGCCGCACATTCTTCAGTTCGTTAGTGCGGAAATTAAACACTGAAGGCTCTTCGTGAAGGTTACGCCCCACGCCATGGCCGGTAAAGTCTTCCACCACCACAAAGCCATTGGCTTCCACATAATCCTGAATGGCGCCGGCCAAATCCATGAGGTAGTTGCCTTCTTTGACCTGCTCAATGCCTCGGTAGAGGGCTTCTTCCGCCACTTTTACCAGCTTGGCAGCTTCCTCAGAAATCTCTCCGACGGGAATCGTGATGCAGGAGTCCCCATGGAAGCCGTTGTAGTAGGCACCGGTGTCAACCTTAACGATGTCGCCATTGCGAATCACCTTGCGGGGGCTAGGGATGCCGTGAACCACTTCGTTGTTGATGCAGGCGCAAATGGAGGCCGGAAAGCCCTGATAGCCTTTGAAGCTCGGTGTTGCCCCCATTTCCCGAATCCGTTTTTCGGCATAAGCATCGAGATCCGCCGTCGTCATCCCCGGCTCAATCATCTGGGAAATTTCCTTGAGCACCGTCGCCACAATTCGCGAGGCTTGGCGCATGATCTCAATTTCTCGCTTGGACTTAATTTCAATGCCACGGCGGGGACGGGTTTGGACAGGGGTGGGGGGGGGAGTGAGCAGACTACCAAGGATATTCATGGGCGCGATGCAACCGCAAAAATCGTTCTTTTTCAGGATAACGCTGTTGCGCTGATCAGGGGAATGGCAATTTTATCCTTGAACGCTGGGTGAACGAAAATGCTGTTGATAGAGTTGCTTAAATCGCTGCTGTTGCTGCCTGTGATCCACAATTGGTAGGGGATAACCGCAGCGATGCCGCTCTAGAGGCGAAATGTTGCCTGTGACCAGATCGGCGGTGTCAAGGGATTGCAATTCTGGTAGCCAACGGCGAATGTACTCCGCCTCTGGGTCAAATTTTTGCGCTTGACTGGCGGGGTTAAAAATCCGCAGCGGCTTTGGATCCATACCACTAGAGGCACTCCACTGCCACCCTCCATTATTGGCCGCCAGATCCCCATCAATGAGCTTTTGCATAAAGTACCGCTCGCCCCAGCGGGGATTGATGATCAAGTCCTTGGTGAGAAAACTGGCCACGATCATGCGACAGCGGTTGTGCATCCAACCGGTTTCATTGAGTTGGCGCATCGCTGCATCTACAATCGGGTAGCCCGTGCGACCTTCACACCAAGCAGCAAAGTGTTCTGCATTATTCACCCAAGGGAAGGTGGCAAATCCTTCGCGATGGGGATGTTCCGCCAAGTGGGGAAACCAGTAGAGGGCGTGCTGATAGAACTCCCGCCAAGCCAATTCCTGCTGCCACGTGCGAATACTCGTTTGTGCCTCTTCACTGCGGGCTGTGGCCATAGCGGCCTGACTGGCTGCCCAGACATGGCGAATACCAAGAATCCCTAACTTCAGAGCAGGGCTTAAGAGGGAGGTTCCGGGCTGTGCCGGATAGTTGCGTTGCTCGCCATAGTCTTGAATGTGCTGGTTAATAAATGTCTCCAGTTGCGCTTGGGCAGCGGCTTCGCCGGGAGCAAGGATCAATTCTCCCGACCAGTGAAATCCCAAGTCCTTGGCGGTGGGAAGAGGTATAGCCCCTAGCGCCGTTGCTGTGGCTTGTTCTGCTTCTGTCAGGGGTTCAAGGTGGGTGGGGGGAGGCACAGGCGCCGGTTTTGCCAAGCTTGACCAATTGCGCCAAAAGGGGGAATAGACGGTGTAGGGCTGTCCCTGTTGGGTTTGTACGGCCTGTGGGGGATGCAGGAGTTGATCCCAGGCGGTTTCCACGGCAATTCCTTTTTCTTTGAGGGCGGTAGCCACGGCGCGATCGCGATCGCGACCATAGGGTTCCACATCCTCATGCCAGTGCACCGCCACTGCCCCTAGGCCACTGGCCACTTGGGGCACGATTTGACGCGGGTCACCTTGGAAAATCAAAAAGCTCCCTCCCGCCCGCTGATAGCTCTCCTGCAAAGCTTGGAGGCAGCCGATGAGGTATGTTACCCGCACCGCCGCAATATCCGAGGCTCTGAGAATTGCGGGGTCAAAGCAGAAAACACCAACCACTTTGGGGGTTTGGGCAGTGGCAGCAGCTAACCCCACACTGTCGCTAAGGCGCAGATCGCGACGATGCCAAAAGAGGCGCAAGCTCATTGCTCGTCCATCCTAAACACACTAGAAAATAACACCAAATACATGCGTTGGTTGCGGCCTTAACTTGCGGCAGTTCATCGTCGGGACTAATCTTTGCTCATTTTTTTTTGGGAGCGGTTAATCAGGCAAGTGCAATAGCGATCGCCAAAACCCGCAGGGGCTTGCGCCGCCAAACTTCCAAACTTTTGTTGAGTTGCTCATCAGGCAATAGACAAGCATGCCGCGTTTACTTATACTTATCTTCTACCGTTTTGTGTGTCCAGTTATCGGCAAAGGAGGCTCTCATTTCTGAACCACTTGCCCTCACCCAAAGCCTAAGGGGTACCCGTGAGATTCGCGATAACTATCAAGTGTTTCGCCTAACGGGTCTCATTGATGCATTTTCCGAGTCGGCCTTTCGCAAGGTTATTAGCAAGTGTTTTGACGATGGGCCTGCCAACGTTATCCTAGATCTTTCAAAAATTGAGTTTATTGACAGCTCTGGCCTCGGCATTTTGGTACAACTGGCCAAAAAAGCCCAGGAGCATCACGGACAACTGCAAATCGTCACTAACCCCCGCGTTACCCAAACCGTCAAACTTGTTCGTCTAGAAAACTTTTTGCCCCTTCAGCCGGATCTGGCGACGGCGATCGCCCAAATTACAGGGGAGACTCATTCTTAAACACTTCAGTTCTTTGGATGGTACAACCAAGGGGGGTGCCTTTGCTGAAACGTCATGCTTGACTCTGCGGAACTATTGCCCCTTGCGCCCCCCAAAATTCCCGCTCATCAACTGCCGCCAGCGGCGTTGGCCTACTTTGGTGACGCCGTCTATGAACTGTTTATCCGTTGGCTTTTTTTAACCCCACCTCAACGCATTAATGCTTACCACCGCCAAGTGGTGGCACATGTCCGGGCTGAAAGCCAAGCCCGTTACATGGACTTCCTTTGGGAACATTGCACCGAAACTGAACGCTCTATTGTTCGTCAGGGTCGCAATGCCGCTACCGATGGCCCCAAACGGGTCGCTGCAAAAATTTACCGCCAAGCCACCGGCTTTGAAGCCCTACTGGGATACCTTTACCTCACTAATCCTCAACGCTTACGGGAAATTTTTCAACTGCTTGAGCGGCACATTCGCAGAGAAATGAACAGCGATATAGATGCAGGAGCATCATGTAATGAAATGTAACCACTGCGTGATAGGATGCTTAGTGGCCAGTTCAAGGCATCCTCGGATGCTCCGTATCCTGCTGTGACCGTTCCCGATTCTGCTTCAGCACCCTCTGCCCCATCAACCGTTGCCAATTCCCCAAAGAAGGGTGGCTCGATGGCCGAGTTTTATCAAATCTGTCGCGAATTATTCACGACAAGCCTCGTGCTGATGGCGATCGCCTTTGGAACAGTTTGGCTCATTTACGGCCTTAACACAGCCCTGAATTACCTTTTAGGGGCAAGTGCGAGCCTAATTTATCTGCGGCTCCTCGCCCGCAGTGTGGAGCGCCTAGGAAATGACCAAAAAAAGCTGGCAAAAACACAGCTTCTTGTCGTTGTGGTTGTGATTACTTTGGCAGCCCGCTGGCAAGAGCTACATATTATTCCAGTGTTCTTGGGGTTCTTAACCTACAAAGCGGCCATTCTGGTCTATATGTTTCGTACGGTTTTGCCGTCCCCTTAACACTGGTTCACTGTAGTGCTTAGACAACCGAGCGCGGAGGCATGATGCCTTTGATACACCTTTGGACAGCTCTTCCCTTTGCCAAGTTAGAGGTAGGGCACCATTTTTATTGGCACATTGGCAACTTGAGAGTTCACGGTCAAGTGTTCATTGCCACTTGGTTTGTGATGGTCATCTTAATTGCGGCGGCCTTTGCCGCCTCGCGGAAGATTCAACAGGTGCCCAGTGGTATTCAAAACCTAATGGAATATGCGCTGGAATTCATCCGTGACTTGACCAAGAGCCAAATGGGTGAGCACGAGTACCGAGCTTGGGTTCCTTTTGTGGGAACACTGTTCCTGTTCATTTTTGTGTGTAACTGGTCAGGCGCACTGGTACCGTGGAAACTCATTGAACTGCCAGAAGGGGAGCTAGCAGCCCCCACCAACGACATCAATACCACTGTAGCCTTGGCTTTGCTGGTCTCCTTGGCCTATTTCTATGCTGGGCTACGCAAGCGAGGGCTGAAGTATTTCACCAAGTACATTGAGCCAACGCCGGTATTGCTTCCGATTGCCATCTTGGAAGATTTTACAAAACCCCTTTCCCTGAGCTTCCGTCTTTTTGGCAACATCCTAGCGGATGAATTGGTGGTGGGGGTCTTGGTGTTGCTGGTACCCTTGTTTGTGCCCTTGCCCGTGATGGCCTTGGGACTCTTTACCAGTGCCATTCAAGCCCTTGTGTTTGCCACCCTCGCAGCCACCTATATTGGGGAGGCCATGGAGGGACATGGCAGCGAGCACGAAGAGGCTCACTCCTAAAAGGGGTACATACCCTGCTATTGTTATCTCTGGAAATTTTGTTTCGTCCTACTACGTCTCGAGGAAATCAACTATGGATCCGTTAGTCGCTTCTGCTTCTGTTTTGGCTGCTGCTCTGGCTGTTGGCTTGGCTTCTCTAGGACCCGGCCTAGCTCAAGGGAATGCTTCTGGTCAAGCTCTAGAAGGGATTGCGCGGCAACCCGAAGCGGAAGGTAAAATTCGCGGTACCTTGCTGCTGACCCTTGCGTTCATGGAGTCCCTGACCATCTATGGTCTGGTGATTGCGTTGGTGCTCCTGTTTGCCAACCCCTTTGCATCCTAATTAACCCCAGTGGGGGAGGCTTGGATGAGCTTTCCCCCGGTCCCCCATTCTGGAGAGGCTGATGTTTGATTTTGATGCCACCCTACCCCTGATGGCTGTGCAATTCCTAATCTTGACCGTCATTCTGAATGCGCTGCTGTACAAGCCCTTGGGTCAGGCATTGGACAGTCGGGATGAGTATATCCGAACCAATTTGCAGCAAGCTAAGGAGCGGTTGCAACAGGCCACTGAACTGGCTCAGCAGTATGAGCAGGAATTGGCCAGTACCCGTCGTCAAGCCCAAGCCCTGATTGAAGAGGCCAGAGCCGAGGCACAAAAAATTGCCACTGCCGAAATTGCCGAAGCACAGCAGGCCGTGCAGGCAGAATTACTCAAGATTCAAGCAGAGATTGATCAGCAAAAACAAGCGACACTGCAAGCGCTTGAGGGTCAAGTTGCCAGCTTGAGTGAGCAGTTACTATCAAAATTACTGGCCTAGGAGTGTGGGTCATGGACGCAGTATTTCTATTGGCAATGGAAGAGGCGGGGCACTTTGGTCTTAACACCAACTTGCTCGAAACCAATGTGATCAACCTTGCCATCCTGATTGGGGTATTGGTGTACTTTGGCCGAGGTGTCCTTGGCAAAACCTTGGCCGATCGCCAGCAACAGATTGCCGCTGCCCTTGCGGACGCAGAAGAACGCCAGAAAGTGGCTGCTGCCCGCCTTGCTGAAGAGCAGCAAAAACTGGCTCAGGCCAAACAAGAAGCGCAACGCATTCGCGAAGAGGCTCTTGCCCGTGCCAAGGCTACAAAAGAAGAACTCATCGCCCAAGCTAAGCGGGAAATCGAGCGCCTGAAAGCGGCTGCTTCCCAAGATACGAGCGCTGCTACGGAGCGGGCGATCGCTGAAATTCGTGAGCGGATTGCCGCTATGGCACTTGCAGAGGCCGAAAACCAACTCAAAGCGCGTTTGAGCCAAAATCCAGACCTTCAACGCACCCTTGTTGATCGCAGTATTGCCCTACTAGGAGGCAAATGATGCAGACCACTGTCCGTGGTGAACTTGTTGAACCCTATGCCGAGGCACTCCTGTCATTGGCACAAGCCCATAACCTCATTGATCAGTTTCAGCAGGATACGCAGTTAATTCTGGAACTTTTGGCCAACTCCAGTGAACTGCAACAGTTTCTGGCGAATCCACTGATCAAGGCTGAAGCCAAAAAGAATGTGCTGCGGCAGTTAACCGTGGATAAGGTACACGGCTACTTCCTCAACTTCTTGATGTTGCTTGTGGATCGGCGGCGAATTAACTTTCTTGGCCCTATTTGTGAGCAGTATCGTGCTCTTGTACGCAAGCTCCGCAATGTGGTCTTGGCAGAAGTCACCAGTGCCGTCGAACTCAACGACGATCAACGCCGTGCAGTGGTCGAAAAGGTCAAAGCCATGACCAGTGCTGCCGATGTGGAGCTTGTCACTGCCTGCGATCCCGAACTGATTGGGGGCGTGGTGATTAAAGTGGGTTCCCAAATCTTTGATGCCAGCCTGCGGGGTCAACTCCGCCGCCTCAGTCTCACCTTGGCGCAATCCGCCTAACGTTTCCTTTGTCAACTGTTCAACCCTTGAGAGCGACTTCCTATGGTAAGTATCCGACCCGACGAAATCAGTAGCATTATTCGCCAACAAATCGAGCAGTACGAACAGTCGATCAAAGTCGATAATGTCGGTACTGTTTTGCAGGTGGGCGATGGTATTGCCCGTGTCTATGGCCTTGACAAAGTGATGGCCTCAGAATTGGTGGAATTTGAAGACGGCACCGTGGGGATTGCCCTTAACCTCGAAGAAGATAACGTGGGTGTGGTGCTGATGGGTGATGGCCTTGGCATTGAAGAAGGCAGTACAGTGCGCGCCACCGGCAGAATTGCCTCAGTGCCTGTTGGAGAAGCAGTGATTGGCCGTGTGGTGGATGCCTTGGTTCGCCCGATTGATGGCAAGGGAGAGATCCACACGACGGCGACTCGCCTGATTGAATCCCCCGCTCCCGGCATTGTCCAGCGCAAATCCGTGTGTGAGCCGCTGCAAACGGGGATTACCGCCATTGACGCCATGATTCCCATTGGTCGTGGTCAGCGGGAACTGATCATTGGCGATCGCCAGACGGGGAAAACAGCTGTTGCCATTGACACGATTCTGAACCAGAAAGGCCAAGACGTGATTTGCGTCTATGTGGCCATTGGTCAAAAAGCTTCCAGTGTGGCTCAAGTGGTGAACGTGCTGCGGGAGCGGGGTGCGCTGGACTACACGATTGTGATTGCTGCCAACGCCAGTGATCCAGCCGCCTTGCAGTACCTTGCCCCCTACACAGGTGCCACCATTGCTGAGTACTTCATGTACCAAGGCAAGCACACCCTCGTCATCTATGATGACCTCTCCAAACAGGCTCAAGCCTATCGGCAAATGTCGCTGCTGCTGCGTCGTCCCCCCGGTCGTGAAGCCTATCCAGGGGATGTGTTTTATCTCCACTCTCGCCTGCTGGAGCGTGCTGCCAAACTCAACGATGCCCTCGGCGGTGGCAGCATGACGGCCCTTCCTGTGGTTGAAACCCAAGCTGGTGACGTGTCTGCCTACATTCCCACCAACGTGATTTCCATTACCGACGGTCAAATCTTCCTCTCCTCTGACCTCTTTAACGCCGGCTTGCGTCCTGCCATTAACGCCGGGATTTCTGTGTCGCGGGTAGGCTCTGCTGCCCAAATCAAAGCCATGAAACAGGTGGCGGGGAAACTGAAACTGGAATTGGCGCAATTCGATGAACTGCAAGCCTTTGCCCAGTTTGCCTCCGACTTGGATAAAGCCACCCAGAACCAACTGGCGCGGGGTCAACGGCTGCGGGAAATTCTTAAGCAGCCCCAATACTCGCCGATTCCGGTGGAATACCAAGTGGCCACCATTTACGCCGGTACCAATGGCTACCTTGACGATATTCCCGTTGAATCTGTGGCCAAGTTTGTTGCCGGTCTGCGGGACTACCTGCATACGAGCAAGCCAGAATACGGCGAGATTATCCGCACCACCCAAAAACTGGACGAAAAAGCTGAAGCCCTCCTAAAAGAGGCGATCGCCGAATATAAAGCTGGCTTTACTGCCTAGGCGCGATCGCGTCCTATCGTCAGTCTGAACCTGCCCTCCACAAGGGTAGGTTTTTTTGTAGGCAGCAGGGTCTGGAGTGTCAAAAATGATTGCAGTTTCCCTGACCCGACCCCCTGAGCCTTCCGTCCTCTCCTACACTGGAATCCTAGGGCGAGGTTTGACAAAGGAGAAAACAGTGCGTGTCGTCCTTATGGCAGGGGGAAGTGGTACTCGGCTGCGCCCCCTCACCTGCGATCTACCCAAACCAATGGTGCCAGTGGTCAATCGTCCCATTGCCGAGCATATTCTCAATCTCCTGCGCCGCCATAGCCTTGATGATGTAGTCATGACATTGCACTATCTCCCCGATGTCGTGCGGGACTATTTTGGCGATGGAAATGAGTTTGGTGTGCACCTGAGCTATGTTGTTGAGGAAGAGCAGCCCCTTGGCACAGCAGGCTCGGTAAAAAACATTGCCACTCTCTTGACGGATCCCTTCTTAGTGGTCAGCGGCGATAGCATTACCGATGTGGATTTAAGCGATGCTCTGCGTTTTCACCAGCAGCACGGTGCTCCCGTAACTCTGATCCTTGCCCGTGTGCCTCAGCCCAAGGAGTTTGGCATTGTCTTTACCGATAGCGATGGCCGGGTGCGGCGGTTTTTGGAGAAGCCCTCCGCAGGGGAAGTCTTTACAGATACAGTGAATACGGGCATCTACATCCTCAGCCCCACTGTGATGGATTATCTCAATAGCGGTATCGAGCGAGATTTTTCGCGGGATTTGTTCCCGTTGCTGTTGCAAGCGGATGTGCCGATGTATGGCTATATCACCGATGCCTATTGGTGCGATGTCGGTAGTCTGCAAACCTATCAACAGGTGCAACAGGATGCCCTTTATGGCCGTGTCCACTTGGAGATTCAGGGGCACGAAATTCAGCCACAAATTTGGGTGGGGCACAACACCACCCTAGCCCAAACGGTTCAGCTACAGGCGCCGCTGGTCTTGGGAAATAACTGCCGCTTCGGTGCGGGGGTCACCCTTGGAGCAGGGACGGTCTTGGGGGATAACGTGATTGTTGGCAATGGCAGTCGCTTGCGCTCAGTGGTGGCTTGGAGTGGCTGTTTTATTGGGGATGACAGTGAATTGGAGCATTGCATTTTAGCGCGTCATGTCCACGTCGATCGCCATGTGACACTACACGAAGGGGTAATTATTGGCAGTCGCTGTGTAGTGGGCGAGGAAGCCAGCCTCAGTCAGGGGGTGCGGCTCTGGCCGGGAAAACGCATTGAAGCAGGCGCCATTGTGAATGAAAGCCTGATCTGGGGCACAACGGGGCAGCGTTATCTCTTTGGTCAGCGGGGTGTGGCCGGTGTGGCCAATGTGGACATTACACCGGAATTTGCCGTGCGGCTGGCGGCAGCCTATGCCTCCACCCTAGAGCCGGGAACCAGTGTGCTGGTGTCGCGAGATCAGCGAAATGTGTCGCGGATGGTGGCCCATGCCCTGATGTCGGGGTTGATGTCGGTGGGGATTCATGTCCTCAACTTGGAGGCGATCGCCCTGCCGATTGCCCGCTTTGCCGCCCAAACCCTCTCAGTCAGTGGGGGGATTCATGTGCGTGCCCATCCCGATCGCGCCGATCAGCTCTTGATTGAGTTTTTTGACCACAAGGGCATCAACCTCAGTAAAGCCAAAGAGCGGCAAATTGAAACCGCCTACTTCCGCGAAGAGATTCGCCGTGCCCTGCTGACGGATGTCGGTGTCATGACCCATCCCAACAACTGTGTGGCCGCCTATGCCCAGGGCTTTGAAAAGTGGCTGAATACACAACTATTTTACGGTAGCCCCGCCAAAATTGTGATTGACTATGCCTATGCCGTTTCTGGGGTTGTCTTGCCGCAAATCCTCAGTAAGTTTGGCTGTGATGCCGTGGTTCTCAATGCCACTCTCCACCCGACGCCCCTAAATATTCTCGAGCGCCAGCGGCTGCTGCGGGAACTGGGACAGGTGGTGACAGCACTTTCTGCCAGTTTAGGAGTCCAAGTCTCGGCCAATGGCGAACGGTTGACCTTGGTGGACAATGCCGGTCAAGTGTTTAGTGACCAAGAACTCACAGCTCTAATGACCTACTTGACCCTCTTGACCCATCCGGGAGGGACAGTAGTAGTGCCGGTTACAACCTCTAGTGCCGTGGAGGCGATCGCCCGTCAGCAAGACGGACAAATTATCCGCAGTCGCACCAACCCGACCGATCTCATGGAAGCCTGCCAGCACCACAGTGGCGTTGTCCTTGGGGGTGCCGCAGAAACGGGTTTTATCTTCCCGCAACTGCATCCGGGATTTGACGCCATGTTTACAATCGCCACCTTGATCGAACTGCTGGCACTGATTGGTAAGCCCCTCACCGGGATGCGCCAAGAACTGCCCCGCGTCCACTACTATCACCGTACGATTCGCTGTCCTTGGATTGCCAAAGGGTCATTGATGCGCCACTTAGTGGAAACCCATCCCCGCAACCATTTAAGTCTCATTGACGGCGTCAAAATTGGTGAACCCAATACTGACCACTGGGTGCTGATTCTACCCGATGCCAGTGAGCCATTGGTACACCTGTATGTCAACAGCCCCGATGCCACATGGAGTGAGCAGATGCTACAACGCTATAGCCGCCGCATTGAAGAGTTTGCCCGTTTGGAACCCCTCTCAGATGCCACAATAAAGATGTAACCAAAATCCCGTAGAATCAGGGAAAATTTTTCGTACATTAGGCGCAATGGTGGTTTTGAAAACGGAGAAAACCCAAGGGAACTGGAGCGATAAATTACGGGAAATTGCCCGTTGGTGGTCAGAATTCAAGATTCAAACCCGCCTCATGGCCACAGCAACCCTTGTGGTCTCGATCATCATGAGTGGCCTCACCTTTTGGGCGGTAAACACCATTCAAACCAATGCCCACCTCAATGACACCCGCTATGGCCGCGATTTAGGGTTACTCCTAGCCGCTGATGTAGCACCCCTCGTGGCCAAAGGGGATACCGCTGCCGTCGCTGAATTTTCCCGTAAGTTCTATGAGCGCAGTGCTAGCATTCGCTATATTCTCTATGCGGATCCCGAAGGGGAAATTTACTATGGCCTGCCCTACTCTGCCCCTCAAGTGGAAAGTGCCCTGACGCTCCGCCGCCGTATTCAACTGCCAGAGACCTATCGTGCTAGCCAAGAACCCTTGGTGCGCCAACACCAAACCCCTGATGGCCTAGTTGCTGATGTTTTTGTCCCCCTGACCTTTAATGGTGAAAACTTAGGGGTTGTTGCCTTGGGGATTAACCCGAACCAAGCGTTTATTACCTCTGCCAATCTTACCCGCGATTTGACGATCGCTGTCTTTGTTTCGCTGTGGATCATGGTGATTTTGGGGGGCGTCTTCAATGCCCTCACCATTACCCAACCCATCAAAGAATTGGTGCAGGGGGTAAAAAACATTGCAGCCGGGAATTTTAAGCAACGGATTGACCTGCCCTTTGGCGGTGAATTGGGGGAGTTGATCACCAGCTTTAATGACATGGCCGAGCGTCTTGCCTCCTACGAAGCCCAAAACATTGAGGAACTCCAAGCCGAGAAAGCCAAACTGGATACCTTGGTGTCCACCATTGCCGATGGGGCAATTTTGCTGGATACAGACATGCGGATTATTCTCGTGAACCCCACAGCTCAGCGCCTCTTCAATTGGGAGGGCATGAACGTCATTGGCCAGAATGCCCTCAACTGCTTTCCAGCACCTGTGTGCGAAAAACTCACTTGTCCCCTCTACAAAGCGTCTCGTGGGGAGTCAGAGGGGGGAGAATTTCGGGTGACGCTGCAAGAGCCTAGCTCGCGATCGGTACGGATTCTGCTGACAACAGTCATGGATGTGCAGCGGGAAAACCCCAAGGGCATTGCGATTACGATTCAAGACATTACCCGTGAGGTGGAACTCAACGAAGCCAAAGCGCAACTGATTAGCAATGTCTCCCATGAGTTACGCACACCTCTGTTCAATATCAAATCGATCATCGAAACCATTCAAGAGTACGGCAGCAGCCTCAGTGAAAAAGAGCAGCAGGAATTCTTAGAAACCGCTAACCACGAGACCGATCGCCTGACTCGTCTTGTCAATGATTTTCTCGATATTTCCCGCCTCGAATCGGGTCGCCCCTATCAGTTTGGTTCCGTGCAGATGGCGCAGGTGATTGATCAGATCATGCGCACCTACCAACTCAATGCTGCCAATAAGTCCATTACCCTGACTGCTGAGGTGGAAAACCCACTGCCACCGGTTTGGGGCAACTACGATCTGCTGATTGGTGCGCTTACTAACTTGGTGGGTAATGCCCTGAAGTTTACGCCCGAAAATGGACGAGTGACGATTCGTGCCTATGTCTGGCATCCCCCCAGCGATCCAGAGCAGGAACGGGTGCGGGTTGAGGTGGCCGACACGGGTATGGGCATTGCCCCAGAGGATCAACCCCGCGTTTTTGAACGGTTTTTCCGCGTCGAGAATCGCGTGCATACCCTAGAGGGAACCGGGCTGGGGCTAGCGATTGTCCAAGATATTATCCACAAGCACAATACCCAAATTCATTTAATTAGTGAATTGGGGGTCGGCAGTACCTTTTGGTTTGATTTGGCCATTGATGAATCTGCCCTTGTTGATAGCCCTGATGGTACTGCCCAAACGGCGCTTCCCCCAGCTTGATCGCGTTTACAGAGGGATAAGGGCGATCGCCCCACCTTGTCAACAACCACAAATAATCCGCTAAAATCTGAAGGCAAGAACCGATAACTCCTCACACCAATGCATCCTTGGGTTGTCCCCACAGGAAGAAGAGCACAAATCTTAGCATCTATTCTGCTGCTTGATGTAAAACCAAATTATTAAACATTGGGGTTGAGGACGTGAAAAGAAACTTATTTACACCCGTTGCCATTCTTTCAATTCTCGGCAGTACGGGCGCGACGTTACCTGCTCTGGCAATTCCAATCATTACCCCCACCCAGCAAGACATTCAGCCCCCCCTACCAGATTCACCCCCCCTACCAGCCCCCTCACCACCAATTCTTGAACCCCCTCCTTCACCCCCTAGCCGGCCCTCCGAGTCGGAAAGTATTTTAATACCTGTACAGAAAATTGTTGTTGAAGGTAGCACTATATTTGGCCCAGCAGAATTTGATCCAATTATCAAGCCCCTTGAAGGGCGACAGGTGACGCTTGCAGAACTACAGGGTGCAGCCGATGCAATTACAAAACTCTATCTAGAGGGAGGCTATTTGACTTCTCGCGCCATTTTAGGTGAGCAGGTGGCACGGGATGGGGTGATCACGATTCAAGTGCTTGAAGGCCGTCTAGAGGACATTCGTATTGAAGGCAATAAAGGGATTATCCAGCGCTATATTCGCAGTCGTATTGCTCTCGGTGCGGGCGTGCCCCTCAACTCCAATCGCCTAGAAGAGCAGTTGCGCCTCTTGCGGACAGATCCCCTCTTTGCCAATCTGTCTGCTAGTCTGCGACCCGGTACGACGCCCCAGGACAGTCTCTTGCTGGTACGGGTGGTTCCTGCCCGCTGGTTTAATGCCGCCTTTGGTCTGGATAACAACACACCACCGGCGATCGCTCCCAATCGCGCCACGGCCTTTTTGGGATACAACAACCTCAGTGGTCGTGGGGACAGTATTTACGGCTCCTATGCGATTGGTAATAACCTCGGCACGTTTGACTGGGGAGCGTCCAACGCCGTGGAGTTTGGCTATAGCCTACCCCTCAATGCCATGAATGGCACCTTCACCATTCGCACAGTGCAAGCAGACAGCGAAATTACCCGCCCCCCCGCCCTTGCCGCCTTCAATATTCGCAGTGAATCCTCGATTTACCAAGCGAGCTTCCGTCAACCGGTGATTCGCAATATCCGCGAGGAACTGGCCTTTGGCATTGGCTTCCTCATGCAGTCAGCCCAGACATTTGTCGGTGGGGTGCCGGCTGTCATTTCCATTGGGTCTGACCGATCGGGCTATAGTGCCACCCGAGTTCTTGAACTCAGCCAAGAATATACCCGCCGGGATCCCCAAGGGGCATGGGTCTTTCGCTCGCAGTTCAACTTTGGCCTGCCCATCTTTGGCGCCACAGAAAACCCTAGTCCGACGCCGGATGGTACCTTCTTTAGCTGGCTGGGACAGGGGCAGCGGCTACAACGCCTCTGGGCAGATAATTTCTTGATTTTGCGCACCGATGTCCAGCTTAGTCCCAATAGCCTGCTCCCGTTTCACCAGTTTGTGATCGGCGGGCCTCTGTCGGTGCGGGGTTACTCGACCAATGCCCTTTCCGGGGATAATGGCCTGCGGTTCTCCAGCGAAGCTCGTTTTCCCGTACTGCGCACCGCCAATCGTCGCCCCCTCATTTCCCTTGCTCCCCTCTTTGATCTGGGGGTGGTCTGGAACAATAGCCGTAATCCTGCGGGTGCAGTGCCCAATAATGTGATTGCCGGTCTAGGCATGGGACTGTTGGTGCAACCGACCCCGAACTTGGACATTCAGTTCCAGTACGCGGCGCCACTGATTGATCTGCCTGGTCAGACCCGCAGCTTACAATCCGATGGCATTTACTTTTCGTTGACGGTGCGTCCCTAGGGCGTATCAAGGGCGGTGCGCAGTGACTGACAAAACTCGGCCACGGCGGCGACCCCCTGATCGGGTTCTGCCAGACGTTTGACAAAGGCACTGCCGACAATGGCGGCATCGGCGCCCCAATCGCGAACTTGGCGGGCATGCTCGGGACTGGCAATGCCGAACCCCACCCCAATGGGCTTGGGGGTGATCTGCCGTAGGGTGTGCAACAGTTCCTGAACGCGACTGGCCATTTCTTGGCGCATGCCCGTGACGCCGGTGGTGCTGACTAGGTAAATAAATCCTTGGGAAGCGGTGGCGATCGCCTGCATCCGTTCCGCTGAGGTGGTGGGCGCAATCAGTAGTGTCAATTCCAAGCCCAAATTCGCTGTCTCGGCGAGTAGGGGTTCCGCTTCCTCAAGGGGCAGATCAGGAATCACTAACCCCTTGATTCCGGCTTGGGCAACGGCTTTAAGAAATGAAGAGACCCCCCGATGATAGATGGGATTGTAGTAGGTAAATAAAATCAGTGGTGCCCTGAGTTGACGGTGCAAGTCCGTTGTCATTTCTAAGACCGCCTCGAGGCGAGTTCCCCGTTGCAGGGCGCGGGTGGCGGCGGCCTGAATTATCGGTCCATCGGCCAAGGGATCTGAATAGGGCATCCCCAGTTCAATCACATCTGCGCCATGGGCATCCAAGACTTTGAGGGCGGCAACCGTCGTCTCTAAATCAGGATCGCCGGCGGTCAAAAAAGGAATGAGGGCACAGCGTTGGTGGGCACGACATTGCGCAAAACGTTCAGAAATAGTAGGCACAGTCACGGGCAGTGGCTCTAAAAGATGCATCATAATTGTGCCAGATTAGATACAGCCCTTTTCTGAGATACATACAGGGGAGACACTCTTCTCTGCTGTGGTTGGTGAAATTTCGCGCTTTTGCCATCCTTGTGCAAAGGGCTGTGCTGTTCTTATAGTGGCAGGTGCCGGTGAGGGTCATCTAAGCGTGAGTTGGTGGCGTTTTCTTCCCTTTGGCGATCGCCTGCAGCAGTGGACACTGGAAGCCCGCTTGCTCCACTGGTTGACCCTTGTCTGGATTGGCCTCGGTTTGGTTGTCCTCTTTTCTGCTAGTTTTCCTGTGGGCTTGGCTGAAACAGGGGATGGGCTGTACTACTTTACGCGCCAGTTGTTGTGGCTTGCCCTTGGCTGGGCGGGGTTTCAACTGTTTTTGCAGCTACCCCTGCGGCGATCGCTCCAGATGGCTATTCCGGGCTTCTTTTTGTTTCTGCTGCTGATCTGGGCAACACGACTACCGGGGGTCGGAACCACGGTGATGGGCGCCACCCGCTGGATTAGTATTGGCTCTTTTCAACTCCAGCCCTCGGAGATGATGAAGCCTTTTTTAGTCCTGCAAGCGGCTTGGGTGTTCAGTTCTTGGCGGCGGCTACACCTGAAGGCGCGTTGTTTTTGGCTCACTGCCTTTGCCCTCACCCTGCTGGGGATTTTAATTCAACCCAACCTCAGTACCACGGCTCTCTGTGGCATGACGTTATGGCTGATGGCCCTTGGTGCAGGTTTACCCTTGGTGCCCCTGCTGTTCACAGCCATGAGTGGCTTGGGCTTGGCAGTCCTCAGTATCAGCATTAACGAGTATCAACGGCGGCGGGTCATGTCCTTCCTCAACCCTTGGGCCGATGCGATGGGAGATGGCTACCAACTGGTGCAGAGTCTTTTGGCCGTTGCCTCAGGGGGTATTTTTGGCACGGGCTATGGCTTTTCACAGCAAAAGCTTTCCTACTTGCCCATCCAGCATACGGACTTTATTTTTGCGGTTTATGCCGAGGAAATGGGGCTATTGGGGTGTCTGTTGCTACTGGCACTACTAGCGACCTACGGATGGCTGGGAATGCGGGTGGTGAATCAGGCACGGGATCCCCTTGTCCAACTCATTGCCTTGGGAGCGACGGTGATCATGCTCCTACAAGCCCTGATTAATATTGCGGTAGCCATTGGTATCCTACCGACAACGGGGCTACCCTTTCCCCTCTTTAGCTATGGGGGTAGCTCAATTATGGCCAGTCTGGCGATCGCCGGCCTGTTGATTCGCTGTGCCCGTGAAGCGCAGCCGGCGGAGGTAATTACCTTTCCCAATCCTCCGCCAGTTCAACCCCCTCGCCGCCGTCGTGCTGCGCCGGTCGTTCCCTTACGCCCCAATGGAATCGGTCGCCCTTCTTCGCGGCGGCCCTAGGCTGAAATTTCCTGACCATCGGAGCGCCACACGGCAATCACAGACGGCCGAGGCACTACCACTCCCTCTCCATAGGGCCAGCGCGTTGACAGCTCGGCGGTGGATTTTGCCCCTTCTCCCGGATGCTGAATGGCACAAAAGAAAGTCCGATAGTCGCTGCTAAACTCAGGGCCACAGATTTCACAGCCCGGCACCCCTGAGAGGAACATCTTGAACTCACGGCGGAAGGGATTGAGAACGTAGATGCCATCGTTTTTCTGAAGGCGGCTTGAGCCGGGATTGCCATCGGTTGCAATCCAGACATTGCCCCGTCTATCAAAGGCAAAGTTATCGGGTGCCGAGATGGCCGGCACGGTTTTGTCCACTGCTTGACCGTAGAGGAGAAGTTGCCGATTAGGGACAGTGGCCGCCGGTTCACCACAAAGCAGCGGAATCTGCCACTGAAAGCGCAGAGCAGTGGGGTCGCCACCGGCTTCGGCAATTTCCAGCACATGACCCATGACGTTCTCGGTGCGGGGGTTGGCGCGATCGCTAGCCGTGCGCCGCTCATTGTAGGTTAGCGCCGCCCAAATGGTTTTGGTGACCGGGTTCCACTCCACATCTTCCGGGCGATCCATTTTGGTTGCCCCCAAGGCATCGGCAGCACCACGGCTGTTAATTAGGCACAGACCGGGATCGGCTTGGAAGACCTCGGGCAATGCCGGGTTAGGGATGATTTGCTTGCCTTGGATAGAAGCAATTTGCAGCCACTCGCCCCCCAAGTTCTCGTTAAAGCGAGCCGCATAGAGGGTGCCCTCATCCAGCAGTCCCCAATTGGCCTCCCGCTGACGGGGGTTGTACTTGCCTTGGGTAACAAATTTATAGATGTACTCAAAGCGGGCATCATCCCCCATGTAGACCACCACCCGACCGTCTGGGGCAACCACCGTTGTGGCCGCCTCGTGGCGAAACCGACCCAAGGCAGTGCGCTTCACCGCCGCACGATTGGGATTGAGGGGATCGACCTCCACTACCCAGCCAAAGCGAAAGGCCTCGTTGGGTTCTTTTTCAATATTGAACCGATTTTCGTAGAGATAAAACCCATAGCGATCGGCGCGATCGCTGGGAACCCCATAGCGCTTGTGCAGTTCCCGCACCTGGCCGCTCAGTGATGCCTCGCTGCCTCCAAAATAGCTGTGAAAGTTCTCCTCGCAGGTGAGAATGGTGCCCCAAGGCGTCTTGCCGGCAGCGCAGTTGTTGAGGGTGCCATAGACCAGTCTGCCCCGGGGATCATATTGGGTGCACATCAAGGGATGTCCCTGCAGGGGGCCGCCGATTTCGCAGGGCGTGGAGCCGGTAATGCGACGGTTATAGGAGGAACCCTTGACATAGCGCCACCCTCCCCGACTGTGGGGCTGAATTTCTACCACCGATACACCGTGGGCTTCCCGTTGCAGGGCAGCTTGCCAGCGGTTGGCTCGCCCCTCAAAGCCTTGAAACATCAGCTCGGGATTGGTGTATTCGTGGTTCACAACCAAGAGACGCCGACCTCGAGGAGCCTCCATATAGCCGACAAAGTCGCAATTGTAGCCAAAGCAGCGCTTCTGCCGCTCCACCATTGCGGCTGTGACCTGCTCGTGCAAACGGTTCCAATCCAGCGGCAGACCCTGATCAAGGGGATCGCCCCAACCAATCACCAGACCATTGTTAAATCCCGGCGGCAGAGTCACTTTGTCTTCACTGTTGGGATAAATTGTCGCAAAGCTCTGCGAGGATAAAGAGACGGCGACCTTCTCCTCCAGTCCGCTGAGGGCAAAGCCGGCAGCTCCCCACAGAGCCGTTTTGAGAAAATCCCGCCGCCGCAGCGTCCGCTGCAAAATGTCACCGAAGTACTCTCCCATACTGTTAGTCAACCTCACCGCTTTGATCGGTAGCCTTGTAAACAACTTCACGCCCTCAAGTTAAACACCAAACGTTAAAGACGGTTAAAGGTTTGGCAAAGAAATCGCTCTATCTCCAAGGTGACCCAGCGCAGCTATGCAGCTACAAAGCGGCAGCAAGAAGCTTTTGCGTGTAGGGATGTTGCGGGCAGGCAAACAGTTGCGCCGTGGGGGCCAGTTCGACAATTTGGCCGGCGTACATCACCGCAATGCGATCGCAAAAACTGCGAGCCACCGCCAGATCGTGGGTAATAAAGAGATAGGTGAGTTGCAACTGCTCCTTTAACTGCTGCATCAGCGCCAGCACCTGCCGTTGAATATGGGCATCGAGCATACTCACCGGTTCATCACAAACCACTAATTGGGGGTGGGTAATCAGGGCGCGGGCGATCGCCACCCGTTGGCGTTGCCCCCCCGATAGGGCATGGGGATAGCGATGAAGGTAGGCTGCGGCGGGGGTTAATTCCACCTGGGTCAACATCTGGCGTACCCGCTCTTGGGCGGCCTCTTTTGCCATTAGCCGGTGAATCAGCAGGGGTTCCAGCAAGTTTTGTTCCACGGTCATTTTTGGGTTGAGGCAGGCGTGGGGGTCTTGGAAAATCATCTGCAGATCGCGGCGGGCGGTGCGCAGTTGAGCCGCGGGCAACTGACTTAAGTTGCGCCCCAAAAAGACCACTTCCCCGGCATGGGCAGGAATCAGTTGCAGAATCAAGCGGGAAAGGGTACTTTTGCCACAGCCCGATTCCCCCACCAGGCCAAGGGTTTCGCCGCGGTGCAATGTCAAATTGACGCCATCCACAGCACGGATGGTTGTCTGCGGCTGTAGCCATCCCCCCAAGCGGTAGTGCCGCCGTAAATTGCGCACCTGCAGCAGTGCCGGGGTAGCGTCCAAGGGCGGAGACGGTCGGCAGGGGAGTTGGCCGGCCGCCAAGAGGGATTGGGTATAGGGGTGCTGCGGCCGTTGCAGGACTTGGCAAGCTGTGCCCACTTCAACGATTTTGCCTTGGTGCATCACGGCAAGGCGATCGCAATACTTGGCCATCAAAGCCAGATCGTGGGAAATGAGTAACAGCCCCCGCTGCTCCTCTTGGCACAGGCGCGTGAGTTCAGCGAGAATTTCCGCCGCAACGGTCACATCTAGGGCTGTGGTGGGTTCATCGGCAATGATCAAAGGCGGATGCAACAGCAGCGCTAGGGCGATCGCCACCCGTTGACGCATGCCGCCACTCAACTCATGGGGATACTGGTGAAGGCGATTGGCCGGAATTCTCACCCGATCCAGCACGTCAACAATGCGCTGCCGCCGTTGGGAGCGACCCAAAGCCGGCCGATGACTCCGCAATAGCTCATCGCAGTGGTCATAGACACTCATTAGCGGATTGAGGCGGCTCAGCGGATCCTGAAAGACCAAGCCGATTTGCTCACCCCGCAGCCGCTGCAACTGGGAAGAGGTTAACCCCAAGAGGGATTGCCCCTGAAGGGTAATCGCTCCAGAAACCTGTGACCCCGGTGGCAACAACTGCAAAATGGCCTTGGCGATCGTGGATTTACCGCAACCGGACTCCCCCACCAAGCCCAACCGCTCCCCTGCAGCTACGCAAAAAGAAACACCATCCACCACGACTGTTGCAGCAGATGATGTCTCTGTTGGGGGATAGGCGACCCGCAGTTCCCTGAGTTCTAAGAGAGTCGCCATTTGTTTTTTCGATCCTAGGCAGGCTCAATGCGGGCGTAGAAGACCCCTTGAATTTTCACCTCGTGGGGGTCATGGGCACCCATATCATCATCGGAGAGTTGCTCACTTTCAAAGGTGCCAGCAATTTCACCCGTGCGGCCATCCACTTTCGCCACATTCAGAGAAATTTCACCCTTGGTAAGCGAGAAGCGCTTCACATTGGCGCGAGCCAGTTCTTCTTCTTTGCCCTGGGGAATGGCGATCGCTGAGTCATAACCAGAGGCCAAGCCCCGTCCTTTGGGATCCAAGAAATTAGCGGTGCGATAGGAAGGAACGTTGAATTCCCCCTTGAAATCGGTTGACGTGGTGATGCTGGTAATGTTGGGCTGAGTACTCGCCACCAAGTTTTTCACCGTAAACAGCAGTGGGATGCGCTCGCCACCGGGCATTTGCACTGTCACTGGTTGGAAATCAATCCCATCCTCTTCTACAAAGGTGAGGCTGCCATCGCTGTTGACCTTGAGTTCCCCTTGAATTTGATCCAAGCTTGTGGTTTCGCGGGTCACCAATTTTGTGGGAACAAATTCGGCCTCTTGGCGTTTGTTCTTCGGCTCTTCCTTGACCAAAAATGTCGTCGGCTGCAAGCACAGTTGGGCAATGCGATAGGTTTGAGAACTATCAATGGGGTAGGCACCACGCGCCGTATCATCAAGGGTGGGGCACTTGTTGGCCAGGCCTGTACCGACAATATCGTCATAGGTTAAAGTCTGTTTTGCGGCAAAGGCGGGGGCACTCAAGGAAAAAATTCCTAGACATACCGCCAGCAGAGTCGCCATTAAAATGCGATATTTCATGGTTAACCTCAGAAGTCAAAGCATCTCAAAGCAGTCAGAGTGTGGGAGATACCCCTGCGTAAGAGTCCAGTAAAGGCAGCCGTGCGACTACCTTATCAATCCATGATTATACGGAGGTTTGCGATCGCCTCAGAAAGGAAATTTTCGCAGATATTTTAATTTCACAAGAGTAAAAACTGGTACTGGTCTCTCTTCGAATGGAGCCGCAAAGTAAACTAGTAAAAAAGCAGGATCGGGAGTGGATTCATGGATGACAGCGAGTTGTTTGCTGTTTTTGTTGCCGATGTTGTCAATGGTGCTGAGAGCCTTGCCTCGAATCCCAACTATCGCATTGAATCCGTCTTAGGCACTTTGCAACTGGTGGACAACAAAGGGGGGGTTATTGCCACGGTCAAAAGTGAAAATGGTCAACCGCAGATCATAGTGAAGCGTTACTGCGATGCGTGGGAATCTTTGCGACAAGCATTGACCTATGGTTCATTTTTCCCAGATCTTGCTCAAAATAAGGCACAACTGGTGCCCTTTACCCGTGCCGCCATTCCCGAATGGCTATCAACTCTATGATTGTGCTGCCAGTGAAATGTGGCGCAGTTGGCGACGGAGAGTTGTTGATCATGTGCATATCTATACCGCGAATCACTGGCGATCGGTGGGAGAGATTTCCTGTAGTGGCGGTGTCGTCTTTATCCCTGTTCCCGATCTCAATAAGGAGATCCAGATTACGGGTTCCTCACTGATGTCTTGGTTAGGAGTTGCCAACGCTGAGAACCCTAAAAATACTTAAGAAACTATGGGTTAGGGGGAGCGATCGCTCTAATGAATTCAGGCACAACGTCAAGACTCTAAAGGATAATAGACATATAACCATAACTATAGCGTCTGAAGTAATCCGAGAACGGACGATCGACCTGTTTGCGATCTCGTGAGCCGATTTCCCTTTTTTCTTCGAGGCATCTATGTCAGACCCGTCCCGCGACACCAATATTGGCCAAGTTCTCATGAATCGGTATCGGCTGACGGAGCTGATTGGCAAAGGCTCAATGGGGCGGGTATATCGCGCAGAGGATATTCTCCTTGGCGGCGTTCCAGTTGCCGTTAAATTCCTTTCGCAAACCCTGCTCAACGATCGCATGAAAACCCGTTTTGCCCAAGAAGCGCGAGCGGGTGCCCTCCTCGGCCAGAAAAGTATGCACGTGGTGCGGGTGCTTGATTACGGCATGAATAATGAGGAAATTCCCTTCTACGTCATGGAATTTTTGCAAGGGGAAAACCTCAGTGATTTGCTTCTAGAAGAACCCCTACCCTTAAGCCGATTTCTGCGAATTGCCCGCCATATGTGCCTTGGTCTTCAGGTTGCTCATGAGGGAATTATTATCGAAGGCCAAAAATGTCCCATCATTCACCGTGACATCAAACCCAGCAATGTCCTTGTGATTCAGGACAATACCCTAGGGGAACTCGCCAAGGTGTTGGATTTTGGGATTGCCAAATTTTTGGGGGATGCCTCTGAAAAGGGGCAAACCTCTTCATTTATGGGCACTCTGGCCTACTGTTCACCAGAGCAGATTGAAGGACGGGAATTGGATCACCGCTCTGACATCTACAGTCTTGGCATCACAATGTATGAGCTACTCACAGGCAAGATGCCCATTCAGGCAGAAACCCACTCCATTGGCAGTTGGTTTAAGGCACACCATTTTCAAAAACCCATGCCCTTCAGTGTCGCGAGTCCGGGGCTAAATCTCCCTCCTGCCCTTGAGGAATTGATCATGGCCTGTATGGCCAAATCCCCCGCCGATCGCCCCCAAAACATGGGTGAAATTATTAAAGTCCTCGTTGCCCTTGAGGAGCAGTTTGGCATTGGTCGAGTGACTCAGCCAGGGGTAGAGGTTACTGCGGCAAAAGTCTCTCAGCCGCCAGAACACCAATCCCAACCGCCTGTTGCCCTTGCTACGGTTGAAGAAGTCTGCTGGCAGAGTGTTTGGCCTGCCGATAAACCGGTGGCGGAAATTGTCTTTCCCATGCCTCTATATGCGCAGCGGGAATCAGCGGCGTCACTGTGGGTGATGTTGCCTCGGGCAGAGATCGATCGCCGCATGCTTAATATCCGCTACAACCAGTTTCTCTTCACCACCAGCCCCCATCCGATGATCCTTTGGATTACCGCTATCTACGATCCCAAGCAGGGTCCACGTTGGCTGCCTTGTTATCTTGATATGAAACTGCCACGCAACCAAGAGCTTTGCCTTTTGCTCTCAGAGACCGGCTACTATCCGCTGCTCTTTTTCTCCCTTGAGGATCCGCAACACTGCATCAATGTCCGCACGTTTACGATCGCCACCTTCCAGCGGCAACTGCTACGGGATTGGCTGCAAACCAGTAAAAGCTTGCCCAGTTCAGCCCCCGCGATTGTTAGCCGCAACCTCCTCAAAGCAGAGTTTGAAAACTACAAGCCGCAAATCCTTGCCAAGTTAGAGAACGTGAAGATGGCTACAGTTATTGATTAGAGATACCGCGATCGCCCTCTAGGGCAGCAATAGAGAAAAATATATTAAGAGTTGTTGCGCAATTGGTAAAGAATTGTTACAGTGAGGATACAGGGTTCGATCAGGAGTCAAAACCATGGAAGATACCAAAACCATCAAAGCCGAAGATCGCAATGCATGGGTGTTTGGGTTTACCCCTCAAGCTGAAATTTGGAACGGTCGCCTCGCCATGATCGGCTTTGTGGCGGCGCTACTCACAGAACTGATCACCAAACAAGGCGTGCTTCACTTCTGGGGTCTCCTCTAGACCTTAACTCTCTCCCAATTTTCAGCGGTCAAAGTGTCATTTTGAGGTCAGTAATGGCCTCTTTTTTTTTGGCCAATTGACAGCTGGCCGAAGGCAAACATCGCCCTTTTCACAGGGAGGGAAGAGACTCAAAACGATGAAAGCCACGCTTCAGAGCGGATTGCGCTCCCTTTAGGAAACCAAAAGACTGTAGCGGGAAAGTGCCTGTTGAATCGCGGTTGCGAATGAACGAATCTAGGCGTGATTGACGCGGGGAATCCCTAAGCTGTAGTTGCGCACACGGCTGTTGAGGTTATAGCCAATTTCCCCCTGCATCAACAACGAGCGAATAAAGTGCTCCAAGTCCGAGCCAATCCGCCGCAGATTGTATTCCGTCAAGTCCTCGCCTGCGGCATTGGCCACCAACTCTTGAAATTTGGCTTCCACCTTTGCGAGGGCAGCCTCATTCCACTCCAGCTCGTTATCGGGATCGACATTCAGCGTCAGCGTTTCCGTATCGGGATGAACTTCACCGTTAACCACATAGCCGGCATAGATATGAACGTGGCGTGTGGTGGACTTTAGTAGCATAGGGGAATTGACTCACTCACAAGGGGACAGTCATTCATTCACGCTTCTACTATACCAAGAATCTTGTCGCGGAAAGTTTAGAAAAACTCATGCCTCAACCCAAGAATTAGAATGTGCTGCTCCCCCTTTTGGTAAGGATTGAACACACTCAACTCAATGGCAGTCCAAGGTCTAAATAGCACCATGTCCTAAGTTTAGAAAACGGCCGTTCGGTTGAGGGGAAGGGGAAGGCGTGGTTAACTTAGTAAAGAGTTTTCAGATGTCTTCTTATGCCCTTGACAACGCTATTTCTTTGGCCTTTGCTTGCCGATACGCCCGCAGAATCGGTCAACTTGACCGAAGTCGATCCATTGATCTTGGCGGCTGTTTTGCTGAGTCTGGTGGTGATCTATTTGGCAAGCAAAGTGGGCGGTGAGACTTGTGCCCGCATTAACTTCCCACCGGTACTGGGGGAACTGGTCGGCGGCGTGGTGGTGGGTATTTCCGTCTTGCACCTGTTGGTCTTTTCCGAGGCAGGTTCAACGGAACCCTCAGTACTGACGACCTTTATTCAACAAACTGCCGGCATGGAGAGCACCGTTGCCTCTGTGGTTGCCAATACCGCCAGTGAGGTTATCTCCGTGCTCTCCGAGATTGGCGTCATGATCCTGCTGTTTGAGATTGGCTTAGAGTCGGATTTAGAGGGCTTACTCAAGGTGGGCCCCCAAGCGGCTGCCGTTGCCATAACTGGGGTAGTGGCACCCTTTGTGGCAGGAACCCTTGGGCTGGTGACGCTCTTTCATGTGGACTTGGTACCGGCTATCTTTGCCGGGGCAGCGCTCACGGCAACGAGCATCGGCATCACGGCCAAAGTGCTTGCAGAAATTCAACGCCTCACTTCCCCGGAAGGTCAAATCATCATTGGGGCAGCCGTTCTCGATGATATTCTCGGCATTATTGTGTTGGCGGTGGTGGCCAGTTTGGCGAAAACGGGCACGGTTGAGATCGGCAATGTGGTCTATTTGATCCTCAGCTCCGTTGTCTTTTTGGTGGGGTCTGTCGTGGTGGGGCGGTTGTTGAGTCCTTTTTTCCTAGGGATGGTGGATCGCCTGACGACGCGCGGTAACTTGCTGATTCCCTCCTTGATCTTTGCTTTTGTTCTGGGGTATGTGGCCGTGATGCTGCAACTGGAAGCAATTCTCGGTGCTTTTACCGCCGGCTTGGTCTTGGGGGAAACCGAGAAACGGCGGGAACTCGAGGAGCAGATTTTGCCCATTGCCGATATGCTGGTACCGGTGTTCTTTGTCTGTGTGGGTGCCCGCACCGATATTAGCGTTCTCAATCCTTTGGAACCGGCCAATCGCGCAGGTCTGATTATTGCTTCGTTCTTGGTAGTCGTGGCCATTGTTGGTAAAGTAGTCACAGGAGCAATAGTCTTTGGTCAACCGGGAATTAATCGGTGGGCCGTCGGTATTGGGATGGTACCGCGGGGGGAAGTGGGGTTGATCTTTGCGGCGGTGGGGTCTGCCAGCGGGGTGCTCTCGAAGGCTTTAGATGCCGGTATTATCGTGATGGTAATTGTGACCACATTCGTGGCACCGCCCCTGCTGCGTTGGGTCTTTAAGTCAGCAACCGCGGCCACAGCGGCCTTACCCACCTCAGATGTAGCGGTGGAGTCTCCTCCAGAAGGATAGCGATGGAACCGATTACGGTCATTGGTGGTGGTTTAGCCGGTACAGAAGCGGCTTGGCAAATTGCCCGGGCGGGGTTGCCGGTGGTGTTGTATGAAATGCGCCCCCAGGTGGCCAGTCCAGCCCACCACACGGCAGAATTGGCGGAGTTGGTGTGCAGTAATTCCTTTGGGGCCAAGGCGAGCGATCGCGCCACGGGGTTATTGCACCATGAACTGCGGGCTCTTGGGTCGTTGATTATGGCGACTGCCGATCGCCATCAAGTGCCCGCCGGGGGCGCCTTGGCAGTGGATCGCACCCAGTTTAGTCGTGAGCTAACCGAAACCCTTGCCGCCCATCCCCTGATTACGTTGCGGTGCGAAGAGCTGACCCGCCTGCCGGAGCACGGCATTGTGGTCTTGGCCACCGGACCGCTCACCAGTGAGGCACTCAGTGCCGATCTCCAGCGCTTTACGGGACTGGACTACCTGAGTTTTTTCGATGCTGCCAGCCCCATTGTGGTGGGGGAGTCCATTAACCGTGAGGTGGCCTTTCTGGCCTCGCGCTATGACCGCGGGGAAGCCGCCTATCTCAATTGTCCCTTCACTGCCGAGGAATATCGGCGGTTTTGGCAGGCCCTCTGTGCAGCGGAACAGACCCCTCTCAAGGACTTTGAGCGTGAGCGTGCCCAATTTTTTGAAGCCTGCTTACCCATTGAGGAGTTGGCGCGGCGGGGGGTAGATACGTTGCGCTTTGGCCCTTTGAAACCCGTGGGCTTGCGGGATCCGCGCACCGGGGAGCGTCCCTATGCGGTGGCCCAACTGCGCCAAGAGGATCGCCACGGGCAACTGTGGAACTTGGTGGGTTTTCAAACGAATCTGCGCTGGGGCGAACAGCAGCGGGTCTTTCGGATGATCCCCGCTTTAGAGCAGGCGGAGTTTGTGCGCATGGGGGTGATGCACCGCAATACCTTCCTAAATGCGCCGAAGCTGTTGAATGCCACGCTTCAGTTTCGCGATCGCCCCACCCTGTTGGCCGCCGGTCAAATTACGGGTACCGAGGGATACAGCGCGGCAGTGGCCGGTGGCTGGTTAGCGGGAACCAATGCCGCTCGCCTCGTCCGGGGACTCCCCCCCTTGGTATTGCCGCCAACCACGATGGCCGGTGCCCTCTTTCACTACATCAGTACGGCTGAGAGCAAAACCTTCCAGCCCATGCCCCCCAACTTTGGTATTTTGCCACCCTTAGAGCAAAAAGTGCGCCAAAAGGCGCTGCGCTATGCGGCCTATCGCGATCGCGCCCTTAGGGATTTAAGCACTTGGGCAACAGCGATGTCGCTGCCCCTACAGCCTCTAGAGTTAGATGGGTGCGATCCTGCTGCCGTTGAAGCTGGAGCCTAAGGTAGTCTGGGGGTAGGGTGGGCAGGCGATCGGGCCACTCAATGGCAACAATCCCCAGCTCAATTTCTTCCCCCAGCCAATAGCGTTCTGGTGCCAACTCCGCCACTTCTGCAGGCGTCAGACGGTAAAGATCAAAATGATAAAGGGGAACACGTCCTTCGGGATATTCCTGAATCAGCGTGAAGGTGGGACTTTGGATGACATCGGCAATTCTCAATCCCGCCCCCAAGGCTTGGACAAACGTTGTCTTGCCGGCTCCGAGTTCCCCAACTAACAAGAGCACCGTCCCCGGCGGCAGCCATGTTCCCCACCGGCGCCCCAAGGCTTGCAGCTCCGCCAAGCTGAGGTTGAGGCTCGTCATCTAGGATCGCACGGCTTCGAGGAGGCGCGAAAAGTAAAAGCGAGTTTTAATCATGGCATTGCGCTCAATCTGCCAACCCAAGTTCTGCAAAATCCCGACCATCAATTCCTCGCTGTGCAGATAGGCACGGGTAGTCTTGCTGGCGCCGGGGAAGAATTCGCCAATTTTCTTTAGGAGGGTATATCGGGGAGTCTTGGGAGCAAAGCTGACAATTAGGCGCTCCATTGCCAGAGAACTCAGGTGGGTTAGCATCCGCGCCATTTGACTGTCGGGATAGTGGATGAGGACATCAAGGCAGATCACAATGTGATATTGTCCCCGCAGGGCTTCAAGATCACTTACATTGAGGATGAGTTCATGGTGGCCATTCAACTGAGCAGCGGCGCGATCGCGGGCTTCGGCCACCATCTTCTCAGAAATATCACTGGCATAGACCCGTGCCTCCAATGCCGCAAGGGGAATGCTTAGACTGCCAACTCCACAGCCGGCATCACAGACGAGTTTGCCCTTGAGGGAGCCATCGGCTTTTAGCCATGCAAGTACCGTATCAATCGTTTGTTGGTGCCCCCTGCGGATATCCGCTTGCACCTTGCTGACCTGCTCTGTGCCGTAGATGCGCCGCCAGCGATCGAACCCGGTGGTGTTGAAGTAGTGTTGGACAATTGCTTTTTCGTCAAGCGTAGGCTGCATCATCTCGCTCATCGGTTGGGCTATTCCTTGAACGTTTTTTGACTTATATGGGCATTAGCTTTTGATCAAAAAAGAGAGGCAGATTCCAGTCTTTTTCAGGAAAATATCCTCGGAGCATCAAGACTGCCGCAGACAAGCCTCAGGATCTAACCATCGTAAATCTCGTCCGATCACCAACTCCCTCATCGTAGCATGGTGGGTATTTTTCATCAAAATTGAGCGTACCTGAAACCGATGCTGCCGTGCCATCTCTTGAACTTCTTTGGCATCACTATATGTCATGAGAAAGTCTCCCGAAAGCAAGCTACAAATTCTAAAGAGATAGTCGTGATCAACTTGATGATATTTGTAAAGCCGCCTACCGGCGTTCTTACCCCCTGCCGTATAGGGAGGATCAATAAAGTAGATAGCATCTTTGCGATCGGCAAACTCGACGAGGACATTTAGGCCATCATCACAGCGGAAATCTATACGGCTGGCAATGTGATTGAGGTTCCTCAGTCTCTGGGCAAGCGTCTTTGGATACCAGCGGGAGCTGATTCCTTTTCCCTTCTCACCGTACCTGACAAACCGCGAACCTTCGGCAAGAATGCCGCCGTGTAGTGTACGATTCTTGAGAATTGTCTGAAATGCCCTCTCTCTTTTACTACTTGGTGTTTTTTGCAGTTCTTTTTCGATGTTTTCCCTTGTTATTGTAAAGTTTAGGATACGATCTGCAAGCCACTCGGTTTCACCATTTAGAATTGTTTCCCAAACCGCTGCCACCTCTTCATCTAACTCAACCATAACGACTTGATCGACCAAATTCTCAAAGAGGGCAGTAAGACTAATAATCCCACCACCAGCAAATGGCTCAACGAGGAGTCGCGGCTTTTCTTTCAGGCTGGCCATCCAATTGCGAAAGGTTGGTACAAACCATGTCTTTCCACCGGGATAGCGAAAAGGACTCCGCTGCGGCACCGATGCTACATTAACCGGCCGTGGCAAAGGCATATCATCAGAAAACAGTGAAAGCTGTTTTTCAATCATTGTATTTAATTAAAGCAACTAAAACACATCCTCAATGCTTTGATTGATTGGGGGTGTTTCCAATTGCTCATCAAGCTTTTCTTGCAGTAGCTTGAGGAAATGTTCCACGCTACCGGAAGATGGGGTGGTCATAGCAAGTAATGCCGGTTGAAATTCGGTCAAAATCTCATCTACCTTCGTCAGATAATATCGCCCCGACTCAGCTCCTTACTCTTTTTTTTAACTCTAGGTCATAGATAAGCCATGCTATCTCTGCTTTATCTTTTGCTACTGGCTTGAGGGGAGGAAGCGTTGCAAAGAGGCTTTTATGCAAAGCAACAGCAATTTTCTTTTTCCATGAATGCAAGATTCCACCTTTGTAAACCAGTTGCGGCAAAAGTCTTTTGCGAGAGGAGGAAAGATAATCAGGATGGGGATAATTTGCCTTCTGAGACCAACCCATGGAAGCTCTGTTGTGGGGATCGGCCATGTAGTAATCAAACGGCTCACGGATATTGCCAGAAATATAAACAGCCTGAATCTCAAGAGCACCAAAATCAGTGACTCTACCCCTCTCATCATAGGCAACAAGAACAACGTCAATGTTTCCGGCAGACTTGCCATAGGCATCGTTTAGACGGACTTCCATTAGCGAAGTCCACTGGGTTCCCTGTTCAAAGAAGAAATTAGCAGCATCATCAAGAATGAGCCAATCTTGACGAAAGCGAATGGGGCAGGTAATGACGGGTGTCCCTTCATGGTAAATACTGCAGACGCCAAGGGGATTTTGGGCTTTATCTTTGGTGCAATTGGGGACTTTGTTGTTAAAAGGGCAAAGCCGTCGCGAACGGTAGCGTTGAGCTGCATCTGTATGGTCGGTTACCAAATAGCCAAACACCTCTGCCAGTGGCTGTCCAGTAGGATTCATTTAGAGGCTACTTTGACAGTCCTAGTAAGTCGAGGAAGATCAAGACTATTTTGGCATAGGGGCGGTGGTTTGCAGTGCCAGTCGGCTACTCAACAACCCCAAAATCACTCCCACGATGATCAGGAATACCCCCAAGCCGACCGGCCATTCCACGGAGACATTGCTCCCAAGGGCGCGAAAGCCGACCTGTTGGGCTAACCACCGTTGAAGTTGTTGACTGCTAAGCCGACCGGCAAGCCACGCCAGCAAACCGCCGCTCCCACCTAGACTCGCCGCTTGAATGAAGAGGGGGGTATAAATCCAAGTTTGGGTGGCACCCACCAGGGTCATGATCTCGATTTCCGGTTGGCGCACAAGGATAATCAACCGCAAAATGGCGCTCACCAGCGCAATCACCGTTAAACTGAGGAGCAGCACTAAAACAAACGTGACTCCCCGCACGACGCGCTGCACACTTTGCAGACCACTGAGGGCGCGCTCAAGGTACTGCACAGACTCAATGCCGTCCTTTTGGGCAATTTGGTTAGCCAAGGAAGCCACCTGTTCGAGGCTTTGGGCGCGGATCTTGACTTCATCACTGAGGGGATTGGTGTCAAAGAGGTCTAGCCCACCCTGTTCGCTTTTGAGACCTAAATCTGCTTGCAATTCTGCCCAAGCGCGATCGCGATCAATCCAAGTGACATCGGCGACACCCGGCAGCGCTGCCAGTTGCTCTTTCAGGCTTGCCACCTTCACTGCGGGAAGATCGGGCGCCACATAGGCGGTAATTTCCAACCGATTGCCCAAGGACTCGACACCGGCCCCCACAAGCTGTGAGACTTGCCAGCCCCAACCAAAAATAAACAGGGTTACGGCCACGGCAATGACGGCTGCGCCGTTGAGCCAACCACCGCGCCAAAGGCTGCGGCGCACTTCCGGAATGAGAAAATCAAGGGTGGGAAAGGGACTTGAGTTTGCCATGGTGCAAGTGGAGAATCCGATGCGAAACCAAGCGGGTTAAGGCCAAGTCATGGGTGGCAAAGAGAACGGTTAACCCCTGCTGGTGGAGGCGATGAAGCAGGGCAAGAATTTGTTGACTGGTTTGGGGGTCGAGATTGCCGGTGGGTTCATCTGCCAGCAAGAGTTCAGGGCCACCGACGATCGCCCGCGCAATGCTCACCCGCTGCTGCTCTCCCCCCGATAGCGCTTGGGGATTGGCATCGGCTTTGTGGCTCAGTCCCACCAGTTTCAGGGCAGTGCGTACCCGCTGTTGAATTTCCGCCTTGGGCAGGCCGCGCACCAGCAGGGCAAAAGCCACGTTCTCTGCCACGGAGCGATCGCCCAAAAGCTTAAAGTCCTGAAAAATCATCCCCATGCGCCGCCGCAACCGCGCCATTTGTCGGTCTTGGTGGAGATTAACTTCCTCCCCAAACAGGTGAACCGTCCCCCCATCGGGACGGAACTGCCCCCAAAGTAGCTTCAGCAGGGTGGATTTCCCAGATCCCGACGCCCCGGTGAGAAAGCAAAACTCTCCCCGTCGCAGTTGCAAACTAACGCCATGTAAGCAGGGCAACCCGCCACCAAAGGACTTTGTCACTTGGCACAGTTCCGCAATGATTACCCCCTCGGAGGTGCGTTCACAGGGGTTTACCATCGGAGTCACTGCTGTCATCGGGAGGAGAAACGCCGTCGCCCATACAAACGACTGAGAAGGGTCTTCCATGCAAATTGGGGCAAAGCCAGCATCCGTCGCCATCGCCACGGTTCCTGATATAGGCGGTAAAGCCACTCCAAATGGAGTTTTTGCAGTAACTTGGGTGCTCGTTTTTTCACTCCGGCCCAAACGTCAAAACTGCCGCCGACGCCCACCCAAATTGCCTTCGGACAAATATGACGATGGCGATCGATCCAGTATTCCTGCCGTGGCACCCCCAATGCCACAAGGATAATGTCGGGCTGCTCCTCGTTTAGCTTTTCAATGAGGATAGTTTCAGTGTCCGCATCGTGGTAGCCAGATTGCACACCAACAATCTTTAAGTTCGGCAACTCTCGATGCCAGCGCTCAGCAACTTTTTCTGCTACGCCCGGTGCTGCCCCATAGAAAAAGACCCGCTTGGGCTGGGGCGCCTCATTCGCCAGTCTCAAGAGTGCTTCCGCAAATTCAATCCCTGGCAGACGGCGCACAGAGAGGCCATGCAACTTGAGGTAGAGAATCACTCCTGATCCATCGGGAATCACCAAATCAGCACGGTGTAAAACATCGGCAAACTCTGGGGTTCGCTCCGCCAACATGACCATCTCTGAATTGAGCGTGATCACGTGTTGACCATGACCATCCCGCTGTTGCATTAGCAGCCACGCCGGGGCATTGTCCACTAAGTGAAGGGGGAAACCAAAGACTGAAACCTTTGCGGGAATGGCGGGCATCACAATTGGGTGACCCATGGGAAAGACGTGTGATTAATAAACATGCAGTATCTTACAGCCCTTTTCACAGCAAGTGAACACCCTGAGGAAAACAGCGTGATCAGCAGGAGAACGCTTCAGGTATGTCCCTCTATTGCTTGGAACAGGGCTATATCGCATATACGAAGGTGATTCCACGGGATATGCCTTGTTGAAATTCACAAAACGTCTTTGCTAGATTAGAGTCGTTATTAAGATTCGTAAACTTGGCTCTTATTATCTCTTTGAGCTACCTCACGAATCTGCCCTTATGACTTCCTTTCGGAGTTGAGTTTTATGACGATCGCGATTGGACGAGCGCCAGCAGAACGGGGATGGTTCGACATCCTCGACGACTGGCTCAAACGTGACAG